>CALEII010000068.1 GCA_937876205.1 uncultured Clostridia bacterium | reverse complement strand
CCACAGCACAGTTGAATGTAATTGCCACTTTCTTTTCAGCAGTCTCAACATTGTAAATCGGTATCATCCTTGCCTCACACGAAACAGCATCAGACAGCGTGTGTGCAGTCATAAAAATGCCGAATACAACTAAAAGTATAACAGCCATCGTAATAATTACCGACTTTAATTTACAGATAAAATCTTCATATAAACACCTCTTAAAATTTATATGCTGATAACGGTGTTAAGATTAATTAAACAAACAACAATGCAAGAGATTGTTTCTCTTGCATTGTTGTTTGTGATTGCTTATTTTAGATATTATGTTTCAGATTCTTACCGGTTCTCCATATTCCCTTTTCATAGCCGACATGGAAACAACCCATTGTTTGCCGAATTTGCATACATCAACGCCGTTTACGAGCTTACCGTAGGCGATAGCCTTGCGGAGAGTACTTTCATTCAGATTCCAAAGAAATGTTGCGTCGCTGAGAGCCATAAGACCGTCAAATGGTGTTTCAATTTCTTCACCATTTGCCCAGAGTTCGTCACAGGAAATATCAATATCATCATTCCATATGATACCGTAACCGCCCTGATCAACGATTACAGAACTGAAAAGTTCAGGCGATTCTTTTAAGGGTAAAAAGAAACTGTATTTATCAAAAAGTTGTGCAATATCATAAATCTTAGTTATACCTTCGGCAAACTGAACACTGAGCTTATAATCGGGCAGAGCGGTTACATTTTTTACTTTATGAAACATACAAAAAACCTCCTTTATTCAAGAGGAGAAAGAGAGATGAACTCCTGTGTTTCCCAAATCTTTAGAAGAGATTCTTTATGAATTGAGTTCCATTCAAGAACCATTTCAAGTGCTTTATTGGGAAGTTCTCCTTCTAAAACAGTGCCGTCGTTAATGCTGATAGCAGCCATATGCTCACCGTAAATTGCATGAAAGTGCGGCGGATTGTGTTCGGACTGCTGAAAATACATACGTATAATAATTCCGTAAAATCTTGATAATACTGGCATTAAAAAATCACTCCTTTTGATTATAGTATATCACGGTATCGTGATATTGTCAATAATAATATATGCATTCTTAAGATAAAATATTTAGATTTATTTGTCTAATACCATTACTTATATCTTTTTCAAAGATAATAAAGAGTAATTTGCCAAAATTTAGATCTCAAACCTGTAATAACGATCATTATGTCCCGAAAATGTCTCACCCATTATTGTATTATGTAATCACAACAAAACGGGAGTGATCAAAATGATAAATGTAAAACATCTTATAAAAAGGGATAATAATGGCAGAGTAACAGCCGAGTTTTTTACAAATGAGGGATATGATTGTGTTGAAATCAGATATCAGTATGATGCAAAAGGCAATTTGTCTGAAAGGCTGGCAAGCTATTATGAGTACAGTATAAAGACGAAATATTGTTACGATTCAGAAAAAAGACTTGTTTCGGAATATATTGAAGAATCGTATAATGATAAAAATATTGCTTCGTACGAAAACAAATTCGTCTATGATTTTGACGGTAATCTGAAGCAGGAAATCAGGGGTAAAGCGATGTGCACTATCAATTATACATACAGCAATGACAAAAAACCGGTGAAAAAAGAAATTGTATTTTCAGCCGGACATAAGCAGATTTATGACTATATTTATGATTCATCAGGTAGAATGACACATAAAAAGTGTACACATACCAATGGTATTTATGCTGATAGAGATACTGAATATTTTTATGATGCAGACGGTAATGTTATCAAAAGAATCTATGCTGATGCTGATAATAAACAGACTATTATGGATTTAGTTTATGAAAACGGGCTGGAAAAAAAGAATACAGTATCATATTCTGGTTCTATGTTCAAAAGGGAGTATTCTTATGAGTATGATTCAAAGGGGAGAAAAATCAAGCAGGAGTATATAAATCAATATGGCGATCTGGTTACAACAGTATTCTTTTATGATGAATTTGACAATGAGATTTTTGAGTTTATGTATGACAGTGAAGATCGCATTATTGAGAAGATTATTTTAAATTACAAAAGAGAATTCTGGCAGTATGCTGCAAATAACGGAAAACTGATAAAACACGAAATATCAAGTGAACAAAATTATCATTCAGAGGAATATGAGTATGACGCAAGCGGAAATCTTACAAAAGAGATTGTTTGTTATGATGACGGTAAAAAATCTTGTACCGAAAATTTTTTTGATGAAAACAACAATCTTATCAAACATATTGTTACGGCACCAGACGGCAGAACCGTAGTTTATCAATACAAATATGATTCCTCGAACACTCTGATTGAAGAAAGTCTGACCGATGCTGACGGCAAAACGGTCGTGTGGAAACACAGTTGCAATTCAAACGGTGAAGCAAGAGTTGAAATTGACAATTCTGAAAATGCAAATTATGATATTGACTGGTGCGGGGATTTGTTTCCGAAATGGTAATAAATCATACCCGATGGGAAGATTTTTTCTCATCGGGTGTTGTATTATGTGTGTGAAAGTGATAATATATTTACGGGGTGATTCATATGTCTGCAAAACAGCCTAAAAAACAACTTATTCTCAACATTCTTGATATTCTGAAAAAGTATACTGACGAGGATCACAGACTTTCTCAGAAAGAAATAGTTGATATTCTCAAAACTGAGTATAATATGTCAGCCGACAGAAAATCCGTCAGACGAAATATCCTTGACCTTATTGAACTCGGTTATGAAATCGAATACAGTGAAGCAATCCGTATGGTTCCCAACAAAGCAACAGGGGAGCTTGAGGAGAGCTATATATGGTCAGATTTCTATCTTGTCCGTGATTTCAGCGACAGCGAACTGAGGCTTCTCATTGACAGTCTGCTTTTTTCAAAGCATATTCCTTACAGTCAGTGCAAGGAACTTGTTGAAAAGCTTGAGGGGCTTTCAAGCAGGTATTTTGAGTCAAAGGTAAAGCATATCAGAACTATGCCTGATAACTCCCTTACAAACCGTCAGCTTTTCTATACTATTGATGTTCTCGATGAAGCAATCAGCCGTGGCAGACAGGTCTCATTCAACTATAACAGATACGGCACAGACAAAAAGCTTCACCCCGAGAAAACTGCAGACGGAAAAATCAAGGAATACATAGTAAATCCTTATCAGATAGCAGCCACAAACGGCAGATATTATCTTATATGCAATTATGATAAATATGATAATGTTTCACACTTCCGTCTTGACCGTATTACGGATATAAAAATGCTCCAGACTCCTGTAAAATCAACAAAACAGGTCAAAGGTCTTGAAAACGGATTTTATCTGCCGAAGCATATGGCAGAGCATGTATATATGTTTTCGGGAGAGAGCATTCCTGTTATTTTCAGGGCAAAAAAATATATAGTGGGCGATGTTCTTGACTGGTTCGGAAAAGATGTTGAGTTTTCAGACGAAACGGAAGACGAAATCACAGTCCGTGTAACGGTAAACGAAAAAGCAATGCGCCGCTGGGGACTACAGTACGCACTTCACACAAGAATTATATCCCCACAGAGCCTCGCAGAGCAGATAAAAGAAGACCTTGCAACAGCTATTGAGAATTATAATGCAACTTGATGAAATATATTTGATACATTATATTGAAACTAGAAAGAAGAGTATTAATATATTATCTTTCTGATTATTGAAAAAAGTGGACTAAGTTCCCGTTTCCTAACGATTAGAAGATCAAAGAAAGGTGTTGTGTGTTATGATTGAATTAAACAGTATCGAATTGAAACTGAAAGAAATCTATGATGCGTGGGATTTAGGTAATGAACTCGAAAAAAATCCGGAATATTCGGCAATGTTCCGTATGGGATTCCCCGATGACTTTATAAACAGTAAGAAACCTTTGGTAATGTATGTCGGGCAGGAATGCAGGGATTGTAATTCATTAAAGACACAGGAATGGATCAGAAAATTCCAGACAGTTCAGATGAAAAAAGAACATGTTGAAGGTTTTAATGAAGGGGTTCTTGCGTCTCCGTTCTGGAATTTTTATCGAAGAATTGCTGATAAGGGTTATAATGTCTTGTGGAATAATCTTGACAAATTTCATCAGCTCAAGGAACGTAAACAGGTGCTGATTTCAGAAGATAATGCGGAAAAAATCAGTGCACAATACGGAGAAGATAATAAGTCAGTCCTTCAGCGTGAGATTGAATTGATTAAGCCTGATATTGTTCTTCTGATTATTGGTCCGAAATGGAAATATATCCGGTCGTTTTGTTCCGCTTTTGGAATTTCAGATTTAGCAATGATGAAAAAGTTTAAACCGATAAAGTCGCAACCTGTCAGTGATATTACTGATATACTATCAATTCCTGATACTAAAGTTTTTTGGACATATCATCCGGCATATTTAAACAGGATAAATAAGTATTCAGATGTACTTGAAGTATTTTAAAGGAGAATTGTTATGGCAGAAAAAGTAACAGCAAAAAAGTTCTTTGAGGATTTTAACAAAATCACTCTCGACAACAGAGCGACAGTTCTGTATCAATCAAAAACACCGTATACAGAGATTGTTACAGAGAAAATCTGTGAACAGATGAAAAAATATGGTTTGATATCAATGAAGGAGTATTATCGCATTGATGCAATTGGTTATGATTCACATTATGATTCAATTGAGAATAAAGAAAATCCGCCCATCATACCTTATGCATGGGATCTGAAAATTGCAGTTGAACACGAAAATAAAAACAACCTTTGGATGGACGAGGTTGTCAAACTTGCTCATATCTGTTGCGACCTGCGTGTTGTGATAGGTTATCTTCCTATGAAAAAAAGAGCAACGGGCGAGGATGAAAAATGCCTTGAATATATCGTTGATGTGATGAAAACGCATTGTAAGTGTTTTGAAAATCTTAAGAACAATGATAATGAATTTATGATTATTATCGGTAATTCCGGTACAGATTCCAAACATCCTGAAACATATTTTAACTACAAGGGATATTTGTTTAACCCGGAAACGGAAAAGTTTGAATTGATTTAATGTTTAATTAACGGGATGTGTATGCGAATACATGTCCCGTTTTTTGTGCATCTGTTGTGTTATTGTATTTTTACCAAATCAAACGGAGGTTTTAAAATGAAAACAAGAAAAACAGTCAGAATGATTTTATGTGCAGTTACGGTGTTGTCAATGGCGCTTTGCTTTACAGCTTGCGGCGGGAATGATGTGATTGTAAGCAATCCGACAACCACCGCAAACAACAATGCAGAAGATGTTGTCAACACAACACAGACGGTGAATGCCGATGTTCAGAACGATTATTCACCCGACAATGCAGACACAACAACTCAGGCGCAGACAACAGTTCAGGTCAATGAACCAGATATGTGTTATTGGTGCGGTGAACTGCCCGTGGGCGATTTTGAAACATACTGTGTCAACTGCAGATGTATCAAGTGTGATAATTTAAGAAAAGACGGCGGTCTGAAGTACATTTACTGTACAGACCATAATTGCAATGAAAACAACTGCGAAGAACCCGCTGTGGAAGACAGTCAGTATTGTGTGTTACACAAATGCAGTTATCCCGGTTGCGATTGGGAAAAAACAGTCAATTCTGAATACTGCTATACTCACAGTAATTGAATAACATAAAACTCAAGACGGGGCAGAATTTCTGCTCCGTCTTTTTATGTTCCGAAAATGGGACATATAATTCTTTATAATATTATCATAAAAACAATCGGAGGTGCAAAAATGAGTGCGAAAAATAATAAAGAGCAACAGGAGCATATCATAGAATCAGTACAGCTTTCAATTTTTGATGTATTTCTTGAACAGTTGCAGAATGACGGAGTTAATGTATCTTCTTCTGAAATGACAGATGTTATATCAAAACTTATGTGTGCAAGAGAAGAGATAAGAAAAAAGGAATATGAAGAACGGAAAAGAAAAGAGAAAATAGAGAAAGAAAAGAGAAAAAAGGAAGAGAAAGAACGCCGTGAAGCGCATATCAGGGAAGTAACATCCATGGATCTTCCTCTCGACTGGGAAAATGTATTTATTTCTGATATCCGTACACAGGGAGTCCATACAGAGAGCATTCCCGACGCTTTGATAATGTCACTGTCAAATCTTGCGAAAGTTGATATTGAATATATTTCAGCCATTACTGGTGAAGATTATAAAACTGTTATAAGCACTCTGAAAGGCTCTATATATCAGAATCCCGAAACATGGGATGAATGCTTTTACAAAGGCTGGGAAACGGCAGAAGAATATCTTTCGGGCAATCTTATGCGCAAGTGGAAAGCTGCATGTGCTGCAAACAAAACTTACCGTGGTTATTTTCAGGCAAACATCACAGCCATTGAAAAAGTTCTTCCCGCTCCTGTTGCAACAGATGATATTTATATTACTCTCGGGTCCCCCTGGGTACCTGTGGATATCATCGATGATTTTATTGAGCATATTCTGAAAATGAGTAAAGGTCGTTTTCCTGCAACAAAACACGATGAACTCACAGGCACATGGGAGGTCTGTTGTAAAAATAATTATTACTGCCGTACAAATGTTGCTTCAACTGTAACTTACGGTACACCGAGGATAGATGCTTTACATATTCTTGAACGCACTCTGAATATGAAAAATATTGCCGTTACCGATGAAATTGTTTGTCTTAAAAATGAATCGGGCAAGAAAAGAGTTGTCAATCAGACAGAAACTATGCTTGCCATTGAAAAACAGCAGAAGCTGATAAAGGAATTTCAGAACTGGGTGTGGAAGGATGATGGCAGAAAAGAAAGGCTTGAAATTATATTTGAAAACAATTTCAGTTGTGTCAGAAGAAGAATATTTGACGGCTCTTTTCTGAATTTCCCGTCGATGTCACAGATTATTCAGCTTTATCCGTATCAGAAAAATGCAGTTGCTCGTATTCTTTTTACACCGAATACGCTTCTTGCACACGATGTGGGCTCAGGCAAAACATACATAATGATTGCCGCAGGTATGGAGCTTAAAAGAATGGGGCTTTCTTATAAAAATCTTTATGTTGTGCCGAATAATATAGTCGGTCAATGGGAATCAATCTTCAGATCGATGTATCCGTCAGCAAAAGTGCTTTGTGTTGAACCGAAAAATTTTACCCCATCAAAGCGTTTGGAGATGCTTGAAAGAATACGCGATGAAGAGTATGACGGAATTATAATGGCTTACAGTTGCTTTGAGCAGATTCCTCTTTCAAAAGATTTTTATATGGAAGATCTCCTGAGAACAAAGGAAAAGATAAGTGAACTTGCAAATGATTCCAACAAAGCAACTTCAATGCTTAAAAAAAAGACAGATGCAATTAATAAAGCACTCGCTGAACTTGCATCTGCTATGGAGGATATGTATAACACAGTTTATTTTGATGAGTTGGGCATAACACGGCTTTTTGTTGATGAAGCTCATAATTTTAAAAATGTTCCCATTGAAACGAAAATAACCAATGTTCTCGGAATCAATAAAAAAGGTTCAAAAAAGTGCAGAGATATGCTCGATAAGGTTCATCTTGTTCAAAGACAGAATGACGGCGGCGGAGTAGTTATGGCAACAGGAACCCCTATAACAAACTCCATTACCGATGCTTTTGTTATGCAGCAGTATCTGCAGAGCGGTGAACTCGGTCTTGTTGATCTGAATAACTTTGATGCATGGGTAGGTATGTTTGCTGAAGCCGTAACCGAATTTGAAATTGATGTTGATACAAACAGTTACCGTCTTGCAACACGGTTTGCAAAGTTTCACAATCTGCCCGAACTTACTGCACTGTTGTCTTCAATCGCCGATTTTCATCAGGTTGATTCAAGCGCAGGTCTGCCTGATTTTGACGGTTACAACGATGCTCTTGTTTCAAAAACAAGTGATTTTGCAAGATATCTTGATGAAATTTCGGTCCGTGCAGAATCAGTCCGTACAGGCGGTGTCAGCAGAACTGAAGATAATATGCTGAAAATTACAACAGACGGCAGAAAGGCAGCACTTGACCTGCGTCTTGTAGACCCTTATGCAACTTTTACATATGATTCAAAAGTTGCAAGATGTGCTGAAAATGTTTTTGATATATATCAGAAAACTATTGCCGACAGATGCACTCAGCTTGTATTCTGCGACACATCAACCCCTAAAAACAGCTTCAATGTATATGATGAACTGAAAAATATTCTTGTGGGAATGGGAATTCCTGCAGAAGAAATAGCTTTTATTCATGATGCAGCAACAGAAACTGCAAGAACAAAGCTTTTCTCCCGTGTCCGGAACGGTGAAATCCGTGTTCTTATAGGTTCAACATTCAAACTTGGTATCGGTGTGAACGTGCAGAATAAGCTTATAGCTGCGCATCACCTTGATGTACCCTGGCGGCCTGCCGATATGACTCAGCGGGAGGGCAGAATTCTCCGTCAGGGTAACGAAAATAAAAAGGCATATGTTTATCGATATATCACAGAGGGAAGTTTTGATGCATATTCCTGGCAGCTGCTTGAAACAAAACAGAGATTTATCTCAGGCTTACTGTCGGGCTCTCTGACAGAAAGAAGCGGGGCTGATATTGAAAATACGGTTCTCGATTATGCAGAAGTTAAGGCACTTGCAGTAGGTGACCCGTTGATTAAGGAAAGAGTTGAAACTGCAAATGAGCTTACACGATATCTTTCTTTGCAGAAAAAGGCAATAGAAACGCATATCCGTCTTGAAAAACAGCTTGAAGAGCTGCCCGGCAGAATCAGTCATCAGAACAATCTTATTGAAAAATGCGAGAAAGATATAAATTATTATAATTCTTATCACAGGGAATATGACAAAGAAGAGAGAAAGCTTATACGAGCTGTAATTTTTGATGCAGTTAAGGATTATGTTCTTATGACTTGTGAAAAATATCTTACCGATTATGACGGATTCAGAATTATTCTGCCTGCCAATATGTCAAAGGAAAAACCGTTTGTCTGGCTTGAAAAAAACGGAAGATACTATGTTGAACTGGGTGATACAGAAGTCGGTGGTCTTATAAGAATTGATAATTTTCTGCAGAATTTACCGATGTATCTCGAAAAGCTTAAACAGACCCGCACAGAGCTTACTGTCAAAGAAAAAGATGTTAAAAACGAACTGCTGAAAAAAGAGGATTATGTTGACAGAATTGAAGAATTCAGCAAAAAACTTGAAAAGATAGATAAAAAATTAGGAGTTGACAAAAAATGAGTGAAATAAAACTTGCGGACATTCCGTCTATGAATGTTAACAAACTGATAGATAGTCTTTCTCAGGCTTATTGCACGGTGATAAACAATAATCTCCCATTAAAAACATTGCCGTCTGTTATGCTCTGGGGCCCTCCCGGTGTCGGTAAATCGCAGGCGATAAGACAGCTTGCAAAGGAAATTGAAGAAGAAACCGGCAAGAAAACTGTTGTTACCGATGTTCGTCTGCTTCTGTTTAATCCCATTGACCTGCGCGGCATACCAACAGCAAATGCAGACAAAACACTTGCAGTGTGGCTGAAACCTCAGATTTTTCAGATGAACGACAGTAAAGATATTGTGAATATTCTTTTTCTTGACGAAATATCTGCGGCTCCGCAGTCTGTTCAGGCTGCCGCATATCAGATAACGCTTGACAGGGTAGTCGGTGAGCATAAACTGCCTGAAAACTGCATTGTTATTGCGGCGGGTAACAGAACGACAGATAAATCTGTTGCATTCAGAATGCCTAAGGCTCTGGCAAACCGACTTCTGCATATTGAAGTTGAGGGTAATTTCAGCTCCTGGAAAAAATGGGCAATACGAAGCGGGATAAACGACAAAGTAGTCGGATTTTTATCTTTCAGACAGAAATATCTTATGAATTTTGACTCTTCAACAGATGACCTTGCTTTCGCAACACCCCGTTCATGGGAAATGGTAAGCAATATTCTGAATTTTGTTAATAACGATGTTGATAAAATGTATTCAATGATTGCAGGATTGGTGGGAACAGGTGTTGCTGTTGAATTCCGTACATGGGCAAAAGTTTATAATCAGCTTCCTGATATTGAAGATATTTTTGACGGCAGAATGCCCGTGCTTCCCAAAAACACAGATGCAATGTACGCCCTTATATCATCAATGACGGCATATGCCCGTGAGCATAAAAAAGAAATGTCCAGAATTGCGAATTCGATTGCTTATGCAGACAGAATGCCGCCTGATTTTTCAACTGTTCTTATGAAAGATTATATGTACATAGAAAAAGATTTTAAAGAAAAACTTCTTGCTGTTCCTGAATTTTCACGATGGCTGCAGACGAAAGGAAAGTTGCTTAATGGTTCTGTCTGACGAAAAAATCAGAGGTTACATAAAAAGACTTCTGACATCAAGAATGAGAATACTGTGCAATCACGGTTTTTACGGCCTTCTTCTTATGCATCTGACATACACAATTGATGAATCTGCCCCGACTGCATATACTGACGGATTCCGTATTGCTTTCGGACCTGATTTTCTTGATAATCTGTCTGACAGCGAGCTTGATTTTGTTATGATGCATGAAATTATGCATATTGTTCTGCAACATTGTTTCCGCGGCAAAGATTTTGAACATGAGCGTTATAACATTGCTGCAGATATAGTAATCAATTCCAACATTCTGCTTGAGAATAATATGCAGTTAAAAAGCATAACGCTGAAAAACTCGGGAGAGTCTATGCATATTGCTCCCGACGGAAATGAAGGACATTTATATACTGCGGAACAAGTGTATGAAATGTTGAATACTCCGAATGGTAAACCGATTCCTATGCCGGGAAGTATAGCAGATGGAGAAAACGGAAACAGTAATGCTTCATGTTCAGAATCCGGCGGTTTTGAGTCGGGCAGAGCAAAGCATAAAAAAACTGAAAATACTCCGTTGCCGGGGTTATGGGATGATCATTCTCACTGGGGAATGTACGAGGATGATTCAGTTCTGCGTGATGTGTGGGTAAAACGCTTTGAAGATGCGGCAGAGTCAATTTCTATCCGTGACCCGTCGAATTCCAGAGGACTGTTGCCTCTCTTTGCGCAGAGAATTCTTGAACAACTCAGAAAACCTCAGATTGACTGGAGAACAATTCTTACCGATTTTATTCAGGAAGAAGTTTCAGATTATTCATTTTCACCCCCTGACAGAAGATTTGATGACAGCCCGTTTTTCCTTCCTGATTTCAACGAAAAAGATGAAATTGTCAAAGACATTCTTTTTATGATTGATACGTCAGGCTCTATGAGTGATACAATGATAACTGCTGCATATTCTGAAATCAAGGGTGCCATTGATCAGTTTGACGGAAAGCTTCAGGGATGGCTCGGATTCTTTGATGCAGCAATTATCGAGCCAAAGCCCTTTGAGAATGAAGAAGAATTCCGCATAATCAGACCTGAGGGCGGAGGCGGAACAGATTTTCAGATAATATTTGAATATGTTCATGATTTTATGCAGGATAAGAAACCTGCAAGTATAATAATTCTTACAGACGGTTTTGCTCCCTTTCCTCAGGAAAAACTGGCGTTCGGTATTCCCGTGCTCTGGCTTCTCAATAATGAAGAAGTTGAGCCGCCATGGGGTAAGGTTGCAAGAATAACGGTATAAAAGAGGTGTTCTGTGATATGAACAGAAAACTATATAACAGAGAAATTGTAACTGACGGAAAGTTTGTTTATAATGTCTGCAAGGAAAGAAAATTAGTGAATGATGAAGTTGTTGATAGATACACAAATGCGTGTCTTGTCGGTGTTGTCGGAGAATTTGAAAAACTTACACTTCCGTCAATGTTTCAGGGGTTGCCGATTTCAATTATCGAAAAACTAAGAGTTTACAGGCAGGTTCAACCGTTGAATTTTATCGAAAACTCTGTTGTGCCGTTCCCGTTGAAAAATTATGAATACTCCTTTTTTGAAACAGCAGAATTAGATCCGGATTCGTCATATTTTATTGAAGTTACCGACAATATAAGAGAAATCAGGCTTGGCAAAACAGCATTGCATAATTTCTGTTTTAAAAAAAGTAATTTTGAAAAAATTGAGTTTTACGATGTGTGTAAGGAAATATCATACGGATGTTTTTGCGACAGTAAAAAATTACAAGAATGTGTAATTATGCCCGGCATGAAAAGGATAAAAGCTTTCGCGTTTAAAGATTGCTCATCGCTTTCTGTCATAAATCTGCCGGACTCTGTTAAAGATATAGGTGAGTATGCCTTTTGCGGTACAAATCTCAGTTCAGTTATTATTCCGTCAAAAGTTGAACGCATAAAAACAATGACATTTGCAAACTGTAAAAAATTACAATATGTCATAATATCACCCTGTGTAAAAAACATTCAGCCATCAGCTTTTACCGGTAGTCCTGATGTAAAAATTGTTGCATTCGGAAATTCCTATGCACATAACTATGCATTGCGTGAAAATATACCGTTTTATCCTCTTGAAGAGATTATGTGCACAATGGAAGATTATCAGGGTTAGAAAAAACTCTTTTCTTTATTTAAGTTGTCCTACGGATATAGTGTACTGTACACGATTATTCACCGATATTTATATTAAAAAAAATAATGCAAAAATTGTTGAGTTATGGTATAATAAAAAAATGATTTGCTGAAATATCCGGGAGCAATAAAAATAATATGTAAGGGGTGTTTTTCTGATGTTTTACTTTTCAAAATCCAGATACTGTCTTGTGTGGCAGTGCCCTAAATTATTGTGGCTGAACAAATACAGACCTGAATTAAAGCTTGTTGACCCATCGTTGGAGGCGAGGTTTTTAGAAGGAAATGTAGTTGGTGACCTTGCCATGGGGTTGTTCGGTGACTTTACCGAGGTAACAGCATTCGAAGAAGATGGCAAGCTTGACCTTGACAAAATGAAGGAATTAACCAAACAATGTGTAGCCGCTGGTGTTGAAAACATCTGCGAGGCGTCTTTTGATTATAACGGTCTTTACTGTGCAGTGGACATTTTACATAAGGAAAACAACGGATATGCAATTTATGAGGTGAAAAGTTCAACTCACGCTTCGCATATTTACGCTGTTGATATTGCCTATCAGAAGTATGTTCTGGAGCATTGCGGGATAAACATTACGGGAACATATCTTGTCTGTATAAACAGTAACTATGTACGGGGTGAAGAACTTGATGTGCAAAAACTCTTTCAGATAATAGATATGTCGTCAGAGGTTGAAGAAGAATTTCAGAATGTGCCATCATTACTTAATGAGGCAAAGCAGATATATGCCTTAAAAGACGAACCAGATACCGATATCGGTTTGCATTGCCGTGATCCGTATGAATGTGCATTCTGGGGTTATTGCACTAAAGATTTACCGTCTCCGAATGTCTTTGATCTTTACAGAATTCATTTTAAAGATGCATTGTATCATTATCAGAACGGCAGAATATCGTACGATGATCTTTTGTCCGATGGTAACATTACAAATGCTAAACAATTACGTCAGATGATGTATGATGTATCTGACCATGGCACATATATTGACAAAGACGGCATACGGGATTTTCTTGATACACTTTCGTATCCGATATATTTTCTCGATTTCGAAACAATGCAACCGGTTATACCTGAATATGAGGGAACGAAACCATATCAGCAGATACCTTTCCAGTATTCTTTGCACTATATTGAGTATGAAGGCGGACCTCTTCTGCACAAAGAATTTCTTGCTCAATCCGGTAAAGATCCTTGTCGTGCCATAGCTGAGAGACTTTGTGAGGACATTCCGATGAATGTCTGTGTTATGGCATATAATAAGGGATTTGAGTGTGGAAGAATCAAGGAACTTGCTATTGCATTCCCGGATCTTGCGGAGCATTTATTGAATATTCAGAGCAATATAAAAGACTTGCTGGTTCCTTTCCAGTCAGGAAATTACTACAATAAGGCAATGGGTGGCAGTTTCTCAATAAAAAGTGTTCTTCCGGCAATATTTCCGGATGATCCTACTCTTGATTATCACAATCTTGATCAGATTCACAACGGTAATGAAGCAATGAGCATATTCCCGAAAATCAAGGATATGCCGAAAGACGAACAAAAAACTACCCGACACAATCTTCTCAGATATTGCGAACTTGATACATACGCAATGGTTAAAGTCTGGGAAGAACTTGTGAGAGTGGCAGAGTGAAGGGACAGAAAAATGAGCTTGTTTGGCAATTTTCCATATATTGAAAACAATAATATCATTCTTAAAAAAATGGATGAAAGTGACGCACTTGCATTGTTGCAGATGACACAAAATGAAAAAGTATATCGTTTTCTTCCAACATTTCTTATCGAGCAGAAATATGAAGACAAGCTTGAAGTAATCCGTTATTGTAACACAGTTGAATTTGAAACTAAAAACGCTTTATTATTGGGGATATATCAAAAAGAAAACGGTACTAGGTTTTGTGGAATTGCAGAAATATATAATTACGATCCCAGTAATGCTAAAGTTACAATAGGATATCGATTGGCAGAGTATTGCTGGGGAAAGGGTATTGCTACAGAAACTGTCAGATTGTTAACACAATACCTGTTTAAAGAAACCGAGATTGAAACAATTATTGCAAGTCATATTTCAGACAATCCGGCATCAGGAAAAGTTCTTGAGAAAAACGGATTCATGAAGATCGCTGCAAATGTAGAAGAAGATTGGGGATATAAAGAAAAATCACATGTAGACAAATGGGCTTTAACCAAAAATTGTCGGAATATACACAAAGCAAATCTGTTATGAAATGAAGGTATCTGTTATGAGTGAAAATAAAACTTTGAATGATACAGAAAATAAATATTTTTTCTTATAGAAACAAACAAATTAAATAATTGTATATTGGTAAATGAAGTAAATTCATGGTGGAAAGAACCTAATAATATTTCAAATGAAGAAATCAGTGAATGTTTAAATATTTCAAGGAATGATCAGAACGCAGGATTCGGTCTTGATTTCAGTGAAATCAGACGGGGTGAACTGCTGCTTGATTCTGTATTCAAAAGTATAGATGCTGCTAATATTTATTCTGTTGAAACAGCTGTACTGTTGTTGGACAGTATATATCACACACGTCTGCAAAGTCCTTTGCGCACAGCAAGAAATATTCAGCAGCTATTATTGCCGGATGTTGCGTTGTTAGATAAAATCAAAAAATGCAGAAGAACCGAAGGAAATAGTTGATTGTGTTAACAAAATAGCTGCTGTTGACAAAAATAAAAATGCTGTTGATAACAACATATATTCTTTTGCAACCAAATTTTGCAACAGGCTCAATCCTGCGCATTTTCCTATTTTTGACAGTTATGTAGCCGGCTTGTTGTACCGTTATAATATGAAAGATGGATTTACCAATTTTACACAGGCATCTTTAGGATACTATGATAACTTTCTTGAAGTATATGACAAATTCAGGGAAAAGTACCAATTGAAAAAGTTTAATTACAAAGAAATTGATATTTTTATGTGGACATACGGAAAAATATTAAACAGTAAAAATAATAAAAATCGGAAAGGTGACATCAGATTATATGTTCAGTTTTGTATGACTGACGATGCAAAGAAACGTATAAACTATTTGATTATGTAAAAAAATAACCCCGACTATTCAGTGAAAAATAGTCGGGGCGTTTTTATGTTCAGTTCAATTTAACCTTTTTCAGATCAATGTAAAGTTCAGACGAATACTCTTGTCCGAACAGATCATCAATATGAATGTAATAATCCTTTTCTTCTTTCATCGAAAAGGCATTTGTTGCGATATATGGTTCGTAGCCGTTTAACGGACCATCAAAAACTCCATGTAAAATGATTGATTTTCCATCATATTTAAACGCAACCATACAATCGGAATCGGTGAATTCGCCTTTTTTCAATTCCGGGACAGTGTCTTCGCCATTGAAAATTGTATATAAAGATTCCTGAATTTTTGAAAACAGATCTTTTGCAGATTCCTCGTCACTAAAATCATCTTCATCAAAATCGTACATCTCATCTATGTATTCATCAAGAGCTGTAATTCGTCCTTCGCCGTCAAACATAGAGTTTTCTGAAAATGCAAAGCCTTTAATTGTTTCTCGCATGGCTTTCCGTGCATCAGAGAATGTTTCAAATGCAGTGAAAATTGTTTTTAAATCTGCTTTTAAAACGCACTTATACGGCAATGATGTTCTTGTTGATAATACCCAGATTTCTTTCATTGATAAAACCTCCAACAATTTTTATATTCTTCAGATTCAGTCCTTTATTCTTAGAATATGGCTAAAGAATCATGAACAATAATTGTATCTGTATTATGCAATATTCAATGTCCCGTTTTTGGTGCAAAACGATTAAAATATCTGTTTTTTTACAGGTTCTGAATATTATTATATTTGATTATTGCATTTTTTAAATTATCTTTTATCCGGTTTCTGAGTTCTGCAGGTGCAACGACCTCAACATAGTTTAAATACTGCATAGTCCAGAATTCCATAGCATTGGGGCTTGCTTTGACTGTAATTTTAAGTTTATCACCTGTCTTTTCTATTTTTGCATTGCTTCTGAACCAATCCACAACATGGTCAATGATTGATTCTTCGGCATAAAAGGTTATCCATTCCAGTTTATCATTGAACAGATAGGGAAGTGATGTGGCAAGTTCTCTATAGTTGATTCCATTCTCAAAGCCTGCCACACTTCTCAGAGGTGTCAATATTTCATCAGTGACAGTCAGATTTGTGATATGATCAACACGATAATATGCCATATCGTGCCACCGTTCATTCAGTGCCATAAGATAATAACGCTGGTTATGAAGAAGCAGTTGATAGGGACTGGCATGGTGCGTTGTGGTTTTGTGTAATTTTTTATCAATGCCGTACTTGTTATAATCGAAATTGATTTGTCTGCCTCTCTCAATAGCCTCATCGATCAGCTCAATATTGTAGAAAAGCGCCTGATTATCTGTTTTGCTCCAGTCACTGACTGAATGGATGTTTTTTACATGGGCACGGAAGTATTTATTTGCCAGCCCGCATAGCTTTTCAATCAAATCTTTGGAGTGTTTAGCTGTAATATATTTGCTGCTTAACACTCCGTCAATCAGCATATGAAGTTCACTGTCTTCGAACTCACGCTCATTCAGATAACTTCCGTTACGGCCTGATTCGATTTCAAAACCGGCTTCCTTCAGTAATGAAATATTTCTGCTGATGGCTTTACGTTCGATTACAATGCCGTAATCATGTTCCAGTAAAACAGCAATATCATCCTGAGTGAGAGGATGATCGTAATCACTATGTTTTTCTAATATCTGTAAAATTCGTATCAATGCTAATTTCTTAGGCTCTAATGCATCCATATCAAAAACTCCTATTGAAATATATGCTATAATCATAGCATTTTTTAACACGCTTTTCAATATGTAATGTACCAAATAAGGTGCAGTTGTAATTGGTACAAAAAATGATAGTTTCAATGATAAATGTTTTATTACAATTTTGCGTTACCGTATGAGCTTTATTTTTTTGTCATTATCTTGTGTTTTTTTACTGACTTGTTGTATTTGTTTGGAATATTTATACTTAAAAAGCCCTATATACAGCCGTTTCCAACTGTTGCCAATGGTTCCACATCCCATTGTATTGTCATCATACCGAGGTTTTCAGCGGCGGAGATG
>CALEII010000067.1 GCA_937876205.1 uncultured Clostridia bacterium | reverse complement strand
TTCTCTTTCGAAACTTGTCGATTAGGTAATAAGTAATAGTGAATAGTGAAGAAGTAAAGGTATTCGCTTCGCGGATTATCTAGATTTATATGTGAGAGTTCAAAGTCATCCGCGAAAACGGCAAAAATATCTTTTTTGTAGCCCATTGACAAACAAAAGAAGACATCATCCGATGTCTTCTTTTGTTTTTTGTGTATAATTCAGAGAGACTCGAACTCATATGTCAAAATTTCAAAAAAATTCAAATTTATTGTAAGGACTTTTTGTTGCAATTCTTTCATTTATATGGTATTTTTAAATAAAAACAGTTAGAAGGTGTTTACAATGAATAATATCACTTGTGCAATCTACGGTGCCGGCTCTCTCGGCACAGTTCTCGGCGCTTACATCACAAAAAACGGCGGTCAGATTGACCTTATCAACAGAAATAAGGCTCACATTGCAGCATTAAAGGAAAAAGGAGCCGTCATAAAAGGTACAGTTGATATGACAGTGCCCGTAACAGCTCTCACTCCCGATGAAATGACAAAGAAATACGATGTTATTTTCCTTATGACAAAACAGCTTCTCAACAAGGAAGTTGTCACTTTCCTTAAAGAATATATGACAGAAACAGGTGTAATCGTTACCCTTCAGAACGGCATTCCCGAGCCCGGCATTGCTGAAATTGTTGGTGAAGAGCACACAATGGGCTGTACCGTTGAATGGGGTGCAGAGCTCACAGAGCCCGGTGTCTGCGTTCTCACAAGTGAGCCCGACAGTCTCTCTTTCCATATGGGCAAGATGAAGGGCATCACAGACGAGCAGTTCAATATGGTTAAAGATATTCTTGAGCTTATGTGTCCTGTTTATGAAGAGACAAATCTTATCGGTGCCCGTTGGTCAAAGCTTCTTATCAACGCAACATACTCAGGCCTCGGAACTGTTGTGGGCGGTACATTCGGCGATGTTTCCGAAAACGCAGATGCAAGAAAAATTGCAGTCCGTTGTATGAAAGAATGTATTGATGTCGGTCACGCCGCAGGTGCTGAATTTGTACCCGTTCAGGGCAAAGACATCACAAAGCTTTTCTATTATACAAATCCCGTAAAGCGTGCATTCGCAACACTTCTTGTTCCCATTGCAATGAAGAAGCACAGAGGAATTGTTCCCTCAATGCTTCAGGATATCAGAAACGGTAAGCCCTGTGAGGTTGATGCAATCAACGGCGTTGTGTGTGAATGGGGCAGAAAATGCGGCGTTCCCACTCCCATAAATGACAGAATCGTTGAAGTTATCAAAATGGAACAGGCAGACGAAAGAAAACCCGTACCCTCAAACATCAGATTTTTTGACGATTTACTTTAATATTACCATAAAGGAGAATTCTTATGGGCAATAAGATTATCGTTGCCGGCGGCGGTCACGGCGGTATAACTGCAGGTATGCTTCTTGCAAAGCACGGCTACGATGTAACCGTTTATGAGAAGAATTCAAGAGAAAATATGGGCCACGACTGGACCGATATTTTCGACAAAAAAGGTTTCACGGCTCTCGGACTTGATCTGCCCGACAAATCACTGTGGAATCTCAAGCACGATATGACCTTCTACGGTCCCGCAATGGAGACTGCACTTCATCAGAACACACCCGTTGACCAGCTTGAAATTCAGATGGAACGTAGAGATATATACAATTATATTATAGAGCACGCCGAAAAAGCAGGTGTAAAGTTCGTTTATAACTGCGAAATCACAGGTGCCGTGCTTTTCGGCAACAGAATTGTGGGCATAAAGACAGCTGCCGGTGAGATTCTGGGAGACCTTGTCATTGATGCTGCAGGTATGAATTCCCCCGTGAGAAAATCACTTCCCCACTGGCTCGGAATTCAGAACAATTCCATTGAATACGAGCAGTTCTATGTTTACAGAGCATTCTGGAACAAAACAGCAGAGGTTGACGACATAAACGCCTTCAAGGTGCTTATGCTTCACGAAAACAAGCTGGGCATCACATGGGTTGCAACGGAAGAAGAGCATACAGATGTGCTTATCGGCAGATTCAAGCCCTTTGATATGGCTGAGGTTGACAGAACTATGGCAACACTGCGTAAGAATAATGACAGCATCGGCACAGAAATTCTCCGTGGTGGTCAGTTTGTCAATATCCCCGTCCGTCAGCCTCTCGGCGTTATGGTAGCAGACGGTTATGCCGCAATCGGTGACAGCGCATTTATGACAGTGCCCATTATCGGTTCAGGCATCGCAAACAGCTTCAAGGCTGCAAGAATCCTTGCAGATGCCGTCATTGCAGACACAGACAATGCATTCAGTGCAGAAACGCTCTGGAATTATCAGACCGAGTTTTACAAAAAAATCGGCAGCGGTCTTGCACCTCTTGCCTGCGTAAAGCTTATGCTTACCCGTCTTGATGGTCACGAGCTTGATTACATATTCAGAACAGGTATTCTCAATGCCGATGATATGACAATCGGTGCAGATTCCACAAACCTTGCGGCAATGCTCGGCGGAATGAAGCCTGCAGACATCGTCACAAAGCTCAAAGGACTTATAAACAACACTGTTGTTCTGAAAAAGGTTGTCAGAATGGGGCTCGAACTCGTCAGAGCAACTGCTGTCACATCAGCAATGCCGAAAAAATACGACCGTAAGGCTGTGCTTAAATGGGTGAAGCAGTATAATAATTGTTTTAAACACTAAACAATACAAAGGAAGTATCTTTATGAAAAAATTCATCCCTGCACCGCTTGATTCCGGTTTGTTTGTTGACTATGCAAACGAGCTTAACAATGAATATGAACAGTGTCTTGACGAAGGGCTTGAAATCGAACAATACAAAGATTTACTCTTTACAATAAAAAATATGCCCAAGGGTGAATTCAAGGAAAAGCTTGCCGATACTGTCGGCGAAATGATTCCGAATCTGCCGCAAAAAGTTGATTTTCCTTACAACGAACCGTCAGAGCTTTCTGAAATCAAAGCACTGTGCAACTCATCTTTATGGTCTGAAAAAAAGGAAATCACCAACCTTCAGAAGAAAATATCAGGTGCCTGGTACGGCAGAATTGCAGGATGTCTTTTAGGCAAACCCATTGAGGGCATAAGAGATGAATTGATTCCGTTTCTGAAGGACACGGGCAATTATCCTATGCACCGTTACATAACAGATGCTGACCTTACAGATGACATAATAAACAAGTACAAATACGGCTTCAAGGGCAAGTGCTATCCCGATACGATTGACTGCGCCCCTGTTGACGATGACACAAACTATCCTGTACTTTATCAACAGATAATTGAAAAACACGGCAGGGATTTCACAAGCGAAAATGTGCTTTCCACTTGGATTGTTTCACAGCCTGTCACAGCATATTATACTGCTGAAAGAGCCGCATATGTAAATGCTTTTCTCGGCTACAAGGCACCGGATACTGCCGTTGTCAGAAACCCTTTCCGTGAGTGGATAGGTGCACAGATACGTGGTGACTATTTCGGATATATCAATCCAGGAGACCCCGAAAAAGCCGCAGAGATGGCATTCCGGGATGCCCGTGTCTCTCACATCAGAAACGGCATTTACGGTGAAATGTGGGCAGCCGCAATGATTGCCTGCGCCGCCGTCTGTGACAATGCAAAGGAAGCAATTCTCGGTGGTCTTTCACAGATTCCGTCAACATCAAGACTCTTTAAAGAGGTTTCGGAGATTATTGAAAAGTACGAAAACGGTGCAAGTTTTGATGAGCTGTATACATTCATTCACACAAAATATGACCACCACAGTTCTCATCATTGGTGTCACACAATTTCAAATGCACTTATAGTCACGACTGCACTCCTTTGCGGAGAAAATGACTTCGGGAAATCAATATGTATAGCAGCACAGTGCGGTTTTGACACAGACTGCAATGCCGCTACCGTCGGTTCTGTTATCGGAATGATGAACGGCATTGAAAAAATTGATGAATGCTGGACAAAACCGTTAAACGGCAGGCTCAGAACACAGGTCTTCGGATGCGAATGTGTTGAAATTAAAGCTCTGATTGATAAAACATTAAAGCACACAAAATGAATTTTCACACCTGCCAAAAACAGCAGGTGTTTTTGTTATAATATGCACAATTGACTATAAATAAATTATTGTGATACAATTGTAAAAAAGCCAAGGAGGCAATTTTTATGAAAATAACATTTATGGGTGCGGGAAGCACCGTTTTTGCAAGAAGCGTTATTGGCGACTGTATGTGTGCAGAAGCTCTCAGAGACAGCACTTTTGCACTTTACGATATTGATGCAAAGCGTCTTGAAGAAAGCCGTGTCATCCTTGAAGCAATGCGAGTCACAAAGGGCGGTTACGGTAAAATTGAGTGTTATCTCGGTGTTGAGCAGAGAAAAGATGCCCTCAGAGGTGCAGATTTTGTTGTCAATGCAATCCAGGTCGGTCTTTATGACCCTTGCACAATAATCGACTTCGAGGTACCCAAGAAATACGGTCTTCGTCAGACAATCGGTGACACTCTCGGCATCGGCGGTATTATGAGAGCACTCAGAACAATCCCCGTTATGCACGATTTTGCTATGGATATGGCAGAGGTTTGTCCCGATGCGCTTTTCCTCAACTACACAAATCCTATGGCTATGCTTTCAGGCTATATGCAGAGATACACTCCCATCAAGACAGTCGGTCTGTGCCACAGCGTTCAGGTGTGTTCACGTGACTTGCTTTATGACCTTGATATGGGTGACAGAGTTGATGGCAGAAAAGAGCTTATCGCAGGTATCAACCATATGGCATGGCTTCTTGAAATCAAGGATAAATACGGCAATGACCTTTACCCCGAAATCAAGTCAAGAATTGATGCCAAGATTGCTGACCCCGACTACTGCAACAAGGTCCGTCTTGAATACATAAAGCATTTCGGCTACTACTGCACAGAGTCAAGCGAACACAATGCAGAGTACAATATGTTCTACATTAAGAGCAAATACCCCGAGCTTATTGAAAGATACAATATTCCTCTTGACGAATATCCGCGCCGTTGCGTAAACCAGATAGAAGGCTGGAAAAAGGAATATGAAGAGATGCTTCAGAACGGCGTAAAGGAGCACGAGCGTTCAAATGAGTATGCTTCAAGAATTATGGAGTCAATCGTTACGGGTGCTCCTTATAAAATCGGCGGAAATGTTCTCAACACAGGTCACCTTATCACAAATCTTCCCGAAAATGCCTGCGTTGAAGTACCCTGTCTTGTTGACGGCTACGGTGTTCATCCCTGCCACGTTGGTGCACTTCCCGTTCAGTGTGCCGCAATGAATATGACAAACATCAATGTTCAGCTTCTCACAATTGAAGCTGCTGCAACACGCAAGAAGGAACACATCTATCAGGCAGCAATGCTCGATCCTCATACAGGAAGCGAGCTTGATATTGACACAATCAAAAAGATGGTCGATGACCTTATTGAAGCTCACGGCGATTATCTGCCAAAATATAACTGAAATTTTAACGTATAATTGTTAAAAATAATATTGAAAAACACGAAATGATATTATATAATATAGTGTCAGAAAATTTCAGTATATTTTTTCTCTAAAAGGAGATGTTCAATATGAGTCGTACAATAGGTACCGTATCCCGTGGCGTCAGAGCTCCCATCATCAGAAGCGGTGACGATATTGTAGAAATCGTTGCAAATTCCGTTCTTGAAGCATCAGAGGATGCGGGATTCGAGTTCCACGACCGTGATATCGTAGCAATGACAGAAGCTATCGTAGCAAGAGCACAGGGCAACTACGCAACTGTTGACGATATTGCTGAAGATGTAAAAGCAAAATTCGGCGGTGAAACAGTGGGTGTTATCTTCCCCATTCTCAGCCGTAACCGTTTTGCTATCTGTCTCAGAGGTATTGCAAAGGGCGTTAAAAAAGTTGTTCTTATGCTTTCCTATCCATCAGACGAAGTGGGTAATCACCTTATCAGTCTTGATGCTGTTGATGAAAAGGGTGTCAACCCCTATACAGACGTCCTTTCTCTTGAAAAGTACCGTGAGCTTTTCGGCTATGTAAAGCACAGATTCACAGGTATGGATTATGTTGCATATTACGAAGAACTCATCCGTGACTGCGGTGCAGAATGTGAAATCATCTTCGCTAACAATGCAAAGGCAATTCTCGGCTATACAAAGAATGTTCTCTGCTGTGACATTCATACAAGACAGAGAACAAAGAGAA
>CALEII010000066.1 GCA_937876205.1 uncultured Clostridia bacterium | reverse complement strand
TTATTAACACCCTGAGGAATACCGAGAAGAACAAGACCGATTGCGCAGATAATCATCTTCCAGGGAGCATCATATCCGACGAAATACATAACAGTCATAACTATACCGCCGAAGATATGAACAGCAATGTATGACCACTTCTTTGTAAATTTCTTTGACATCCAGGGAACAAGAATTGATGCAACAAGTCCGCCGGGAACAACAAGAAGTGTAATAATACCGTAAAGACCTTCATTCTGAAGAATGTATTTTGCAAAATAGAGACCGCCTGTGTAAGAATAAACCATTCTTGCACCGCCGAGTACACCTGAAAGAACGATAAGAAGAAGTTCCTTATTCTTAAAAAGAAGCTTGAGGTTGTGACCGAATGAGGGAGGATTTTCATCTGAAGTGAAACGCTCTTTTGTGTTCTTAAAGCCGTAGAAGAACATAGGCATTGCAGCCACAACAAGAACAACAGCACTTATGAAATATACCCATTTAAGAGTGTCAGCATTTGCAATTTCCATACCCTGTTTGACTGTTCCGACAAATGTCTGAGCGGCAGCTTCAGCAGAAATGCCCTGATTTGCGACCATATTTGAAATTGCGTCTGCCTTATGCTGAGCTATAAGAGCGAGATCTTCAGCAGAATCAGTATATTTATACTGAGCAGTAACTGCACCTGTAATCATAGGAATGAAAATTGTAACAATACCCGCACCTACAGTACAGAACATACGGGCAACAGTAAGAATATTACCTCTTGTTACAGTATCATTTGTAAGACAGGTTGAAAGTCCCCAATACGGAACGTCAGCAATTGTGTAAACAACACTCCATACAATATAGATTACGGCAATAGTAATAAATGTCTGTGTTGTCTGTGTGCCGTTATAAACATTCTCAGCACTGAAAACAGGCAGAAAACAAAGGATTGTCATAATTCCGATAGGGATAGCCATCCACTTGAGATAAGGACGACATTTACCCCATTTTGTTCGTGTTTTGTCAACTACAGAGCCCATTATCGGGTCATTAAATGCATCAAAAACTCGTGCAGCAAGCATAAGAATTGCAACAGCGATTGCACCGTTCATTGTGCCTACCGTAACGCCGTCAGCACCGAAGAGAAGAGCATCTGTCATAAACACGGTTATGTAGGAACCGATGATAGTACAGATAAAGTTCTGACCAAAGCCGGCAACACTGTAAGCAAATGCTTCTTTTGGCTGTACGCCTTTTCCGGGAGTTGTACCAAAAAGCTTATGAAGCAGTTTGATATCATTGAGTTTACTCATTTTATCACCTTACTTAAATATTTTCTACATCATTCTATCATAATGCTTAAAAAAAAACAATACAAAAAACAATTTTTATCACAAATAAATATTTATGAATAATTAAAAAATGAAATACATAAACTAAAAACACAACAAACGAAAGGTAGTGTTTCTTATGTCAAAGAATGAAAACGCAAAGAATCAGAACAAAAATAATCAGAACAATCAGAATAATAACCAGAACAACGCTCAGAACAATAAGAATAACGAAAACAACAAGAACCAGAACAAAAAGAACAACAACGAAAACTTCTGAACTCCGTGAAACCGGAGTTACATATTTTATAAATTTTTTCATTTTACCTATTGCCTTTATTGAAAAAATATATTATAATAACAAACGTAATTAAAAGTCCAATTTCTGTCATGCGGCGTGTTGGTCCTGTGCGACGGAGCGCTGTGAACCATGTCAGGCGGGGAACCGAGCAGCATTAAGCGGTCTGCCCGTGCGATACAGTTCGCCTGCACGCCGTGTGACCGAGGTTGGACTTTTTTTCATAATTTTTTCGGAGGCTATATACAATTGTATAGAGTATTATACAGAAAATGGCGTCCGCAAACTTTCAGTGATGTTGCGGGACAACCACACATAACAGAAACACTCAAAAATGAAGTCAGAGAAACAAGACTTGCCCATGCTTACCTTTTTACAGGGTCAAGAGGTACGGGCAAGACTTCGTGCGCCAAAATACTTTCAAAGGCTATAAACTGCCTCAACCCTATTGACGGCAACCCCTGCTGTGAGTGTGAAATATGTAAAGGCATAGATGAAGGCTCAGTTCTTGATGTAGTAGAAATAGATGCAGCAAGCAACCGTGGTATCGACGATATCAGAACTCTGCGTGAAGAATCAGCTTTTACACCTGCTCAGGCAAAATACAGAGTTTATATAATTGATGAAGTACATATGCTTACAATTGAAGCATTCAACGCACTTCTGAAAACTCTTGAAGAGCCGCCTGAGCATATTGTTTTTATACTTGCAACAACAGAAGTCCAGAAGCTGCCTTCTACAATACTCTCCCGCTGTCAGAGATTTGATTTCAGAAGAATTTCTGTAGAATCCATTGTCTCACGCCTGAAATATGTTGCAGAAAAAGAAAATGTTCACATTGATGATACGGCAGCAACACTGATTGCAAGAATTGCTGACGGCGGTATGCGTGATGCCTTGTCAATTTTTGACAGATGTCTGAGTATATCAGAAAATGTAACGGAAGCTATTGTATCTGATGCTGCCGGAATTATGAGTAAGGACTATCTGTTTGCTCTGTCAGACGCATTCAGAAATAAAGACACATCAAAGGCTTTATCTATAATTGATAAGCTTCACAACTCTTCCTGTGACACAGAAAGACTCTGCACTGAGCTTACAAATCACTTCAGAAGTCTTCTTATTATAAAGTCCGTAGACAGACCTGAAGATATATTGGTTTCCACAAATGAAGAGCTTCTCGAACTGCGTAATTTATCTGAGAAATTTACGGTTGAAGAAATTCTCAGCATAATGAATATTCTTTCAGCAACAATTGCTTCAATCAAGGTAACTCAAAACAGACGTGTAGAGACAGAAATGGCAATAATCAAAATCTGTTCACCTGAAGCATCTACTGATATAAGTGCTCTTTTTTCAAGAATTGCTGCACTTGAAAAGAAAATTGCAAATTTTGAAAACGGTACAACAATAATAACATCAAAGCCTGTTGAAAAAGCGAGTGCAGTGACTGAAAGTATTGTAAACACTGTTGAAAAAACCGAGAATGATACAAAAGAAAGTATTATCTCAAATCTCGTTTTTGATGATGACAGCGCAGAATATGATGATGAAATTCCGTTACCCGACTCCCCCTATGATGCAGAGTCTTTCGACGGTCCCGCATTCGATGCCCCCCCTGACGAATATAATGATATTTCATACTATTCACAGGATGAACAGCCTGTATTTGATGAAATGCCTGCATTTGATGCTGAGCCTGCCGACACCGGTAATGCGCCGGTTTTTGATGCAGAGCCTGTTACTGATTCAGCTACACCGCTATTTGACAATGAGCCGACCCAGTCTGCCTCACAGAATTCATCAATAAAAGATTTGAAAAAATTCTGGACAAATTGTGTTATAGCGGCAGAAAACAAATGTCCACCGCTTATTGGTCATCTGATTGACACAAGAGCAGAAGTAAACGGCAATGTTGTCACAATATACGGCTATAAACAGGTTTTACCTATGATTTTTAATATGGTAAAAAATGAGCTTACTGATGTTATACGAAATGTCAGCGGTCAGAGTGATATGACCGTAAGATTAGGATAAAACGGAGGAAAACACAATGAAAGCAAGAATTCCCAACGCAAATCAAGGCGGAAATATGATGGCAAGACTTCAGAAAATGCAGGAAGAGATGGCAAAAACTCAGGCTGCAGTTGAGGAGTCAGAGTTTACAGCATCAGCCGGCGGCGGAGCAATTGAAGTTACCGTCAACGGCAAGCACGAAATCAAAGCAATCAAAATGCAGCCTGAAATCGTTGATCCCGATGACATAGATATGCTCGAAGACCTTCTTCTTGCATCACTTAATGAGGCAATGAGAAAAGCAGACGCAACAATGGAATCAGAAATGGGCAAGCTCACAGGCGGTCTTAATATCCCCGGAATGGGCGGTATGTTCTGATATGCAGTATAATGCAGCCCCTCTTCAGAAACTGATTGAACAGTTTGAAAGAATGCCGGGAATAGGCAGAAAAACTGCACAGAGAATTGCATTTTATATTCTCGGCTTACCGAAAAACGAATCAGACACAATTGCAGAAGCAATAACCGATGCGTGCAAGAAAATACATAAATGTTCACTGTGCGCAAATCTTACCGAGGATGAATTGTGCCCCATATGCAAAAATGATAAGCGTGATCATTCTGTTGTTTGTATTGTAGAAGACTCACAAAGTCTTATTGCAATAGAAAAAACAAAAGAATTTCACGGTGTATATCATGTTCTGCACGGTGCAATCTCGCCTCTTGACGGTATCGGTCCTGAACAGCTTACAATAAAAGAACTGCTTGCCCGTATGAATTCTGATGAAGTAAAAGAAATCATAATTGCAACAGATTCTGATATTGAAGGTGAAGCGACGGCAATGTATCTGTCAAAACTGATAAAACCTTTCAACATCAAAATCTCAAGAATTGCCTTTGGTCTCCCTGTAGGAACTGATATTCAGTACGCAGATGAAATTACACTTTCAAGAGCTATTGAAGGCAGAAGAACAATGTGAACGGAGGAAAATTTTTATGGATAAAAAATACGCATTGACATATGATATAGGCACAACCGGTGTTAAAACATGTGTTTTTGAACTCTCTGAAAAAATCACTCTTCTCGGCGCAGCATCACAGGGTTATGAGCTTTATGTTTTCCCTGACGGCGGTGCAGAACAGAATCCCGACGAATGGTGGGATGCAATGTGTGACACAACAAAAGTTGCACTTGAAAAAGCAGCTGTTTCTGCAGATATGATCAACGGTATCTCATTCTGTTCTCAGGCACAGGGCCTTGTTCTTGTTGACAAAAACGGAAATTATGTCAGAAGAGCTATGAGCTATATGGACCAGAGAGCAAAGGAAGAGCTCAAAAAAGGTATTGCTCACGGGCCTCAGATTGCAGGCGCAAATATTCCCAAGCTTCTTAAATCTCTTCAGATTACAGGTGCTGTTGCTGCTTCTGTAAAAGACCCGGTATGGAAATATAAGTGGGTTGAAGCTCATGAACCTGAAAAATTCAAGGAAGTATACAAATGGCTTGATGTTAAAGACTATCTTATTACCCGTATGACAGGTAACTTTAATATGACACGTGACTCAGCATTTGCCACACTTCTTTATGACATAAGAAAGGGTAAAAACTGCTGGAGCAAAGAAATGACCGATATGCTCGGTGTTAAATTTGAACATATGCCTGAAATTAAGGAATGTACCGATAAAATCGGGGAGCTCAATGAGAAGGCCGCAGAAGAGCTTCATCTTGTGCCCGGTATTGCTGTATTCGGAGGCGGCAGCGATGCTTCTCTTATCGGCGTAGGTGCAGGTTCTGTTGAAATGGGCGACACTCACATCTATTCAGGCACATCAGGTTGGGTTGGAACAGTTGTTGAGAAGAGCATTGTTGATGCAACTGCGATGATTGCCGCAATTGTCGGTGCTGACCCCGCAAAATATGTTTACTTTGCAGAGCTTGAAACAGCAGGTAAATGTCTTGAATGGGCAAAGGATCATCTTTGTCTTGATGAAGTCGGTATCTACCTCAAAAAAGAAAAGGTTACTGATTCTTATGAAGCAGAATACACAAGTCTTTATGACTATATGTCAGAGGTTATTGATAAAGTTCCCGCAGGTGCAAACGGTGTAGTTTTCACACCGTGGCTTCACGGCAACAGATGTCCCTTTGAAGACCCCAATTCAAGAGGTATGTTCTTTAACCTCAGCCTTGAAACAGGAAAATCCGAGCTTCTCAGAGCTGTTATTGAAGGTGTATGTATGCATCTTCGTTGGTTCCTTGAAGCACAGGAAAAGAAAGTAAGAACTTCACAGAGAATCCGATTTGTAGGCGGCGGTGCTCTGTCTGCTGTAACCTGTCAGATTCTTGCTGACATTACAGGTAAAACGGTTGAGACAGTTGACAGTCCTCAGAATGTCGGTGCTGTAGGTGCTGCTGTTATTGTTGCTTGCGGTCTCGGCATGATAAACAATGTGGGCGAAGCTAAGAAGCTCATCCCTGTTATAAAAACATATCATCCTCAGCTGAATAACAAGCCGATTTATGACAAGCAGTATGAGGTTTTCAAAAATCTTTACAAATCAAACAAAGCTAATTTTGCCGCACTTAACGGCTAATCAGCGAAAGGAAGAATATAATGATAGATTTAACAACAGTTTTTGATTTGCTGTATACAGATATTCTGCCTGTTGCACAGAATCTTGGCTTCAGCGCAGATATTCCGTCAGATATTGAAAAGAACACTACCCCGGTTTTCACAAGAGATAATTCAAATTATCTTTCATTTTCAGGTGAAAAAGGAAAAATCAGAGTTCTTTTCAATGACAATAAAATCAGACTTCTCACTGCATCTCCCGATGCAAAATCAGACGATGACAGTGACTACACACTGACAGCCAGCTATCTTCTTATTGTTGATGAATATGACAAGAAGGATGTTAAATCAATTTCAAATGAAATTGCAGAGAATCTGACTGAAGCATTCAGCCCCAAGCAGATAGCAAAAAGACAGCAGCAGATCAAAGCTCAGGCTACAGTTTCACGTTCAGCAGTAAAAAACGGAAATCTTCTTTACGACTCAGCAACTCTTGCTATAAGACTTGCGACTCTCTATCCGGAGCTTAAAGACCTCTACAAGCAGAATATTGAACAATATGGAGAGTTCCTTTGCGAAGATTTCTTTATGAATGTTGTAAACCCCAGAGTATACGCAACAATCAAGGAGAACAATCCTCAGAAGCTCAAAAAACTCTTTGCAATACTCAATGAAATCTATGAAGACGGCTCAAATGAAGTTCAGGATATTATTGTGGTAACAATGCTCGCATCTTATGAGCTTGACAATGATATGCACCAGAAGATTCTTGACAACGCAAGTGACACACTTGTTGAGCCTTTCATCAGAGTCAGTAAAATTCTTAAAAGCTCAAGATCATCAAGAATGAGACTTGAGAATCCTCCCAAATATAAACCGAAAAAGCAAAAGAAAAAAAGCTCTATGATGTCCTCACTTATGGGCCAGCAGTAAGAAAATCACCGTTCCTGTATCAAGGAACGGTGTTATTATTTTATACAATTTTCAAATTATTCTATTGCAATATCCAATATATGTTGATATAATAAATATGAAAGAATTTCAAGGAGAGTGAAATTATGAGTAATTTTGTTATCACAATTTCAAGAGAATGCGGAAGCGGCGGCAGTTATGTCGGTGAAGCACTTGAAAAAAAACTGGGAATAAAGCTTTACGGTCAGGATATTCTTCAGCTGGCATCAGAAGACAGCGGCATAAGCCTTGATCTTTTTGCCCGTTCTGACGAGGAACTGAATTCAAACCCCATTTTCAAATTCACAAAATATATTTATGACGGCAAGCTTATTCCACCCTCAAGTCATGATTTTACATCTCAGGAAAATCTGTTTAATTATCAGGCAAAGGTTCTCAGAGAGCTTGCAGAAAAAGAAAGCTACATAGTTATCGGCAGATGTGCAGATTTTGTACTCAAAGATAAGAATATTGTGAAAGTCTTTATCTGTGCTGATAAAAATGACAGAATAAACACAGAATCAAAAAGACTTTCTATATCACATAAAGAAGCAGAAAACAGAATAGATAAGGTTGATAAAAAAAGAACAAATCATTACAATTATTTCACAGGTGCGAATCGTGATGATATGACAAATTATGATATTTGCCTTAACACATCTGCTCTGTCTTATGACAAGTGTGCTGATATCATAATAGAATATATGCGTGCTAAAGAAATAATCTGAACAATGTCTTAATAAAGCAAAATCGGTGAGGTTGAAAGCTCACCGATTTTTTCTTATTTTATAACAACCTTTATAAATATCTTTTTACCTTTTTTGACTACAACATAGCCCTTGTCAAAATCAGCCTTTGAAATCACTGCAACAGGAGATGTGGGTTTAACATCGTCAACAGAAACACCGCCCTGCTCTATAAGGCGTCTGCCCTCACCCTTTGACTTTGCGATGCCTGCTTTAACAAGAACTTCGTTAACAGCAATTGCGTCATCAACAAAATCATCAGCCGCAAGCTCAAATGTAGGCATAGTATCAACATTAGTCTTTGCACCAAAGAGAGATTTTGCAGTTTCCTGAGCTTTTGTTGCCTCTTCTTCACCGTGAACAAGCTTAGTAAGCTCAAAAGCAAGAATTTCCTTTGCTTTGTTGAGTTCACTTCCCTGCCAAGAATCCATAGCATCAATTTCTTCGAGAGGAAGGAATGTCAGCATACGGATACACTTAAGAACATCACCGTCATCAACATTTCTCCAGTACTGATAAAATTCATAGGGAGAAGTCTTGTTGGGATCAAGCCATACTGCACCCTTAGCAGTTTTACCCATCTTCTTGCCTTCTGAGTTAAGAAGAAGAGTGATTGTCATAGCATAAGCATCTTTGCCGAGCTTCTTTCTGATAAGCTCTGTACCGCCGAGCATATTTGACCACTGGTCATCGCCGCCAAACTGCATATTACAGCCGTAATTCTGGTAGAGATGATAGAAATCATAGCTCTGCATAATCATATAGTTGAATTCAAGGAAAGAAAGTCCCTTTTCCATTCTCTGCTTATAGCATTCAGCACGAAGCATATTATTGACTGAGAAACAAGCACCGACCTCACGAAGAACATCGATATAATTCAGATCCATAAGCCAGTCAGCATTATTAACCATCTGAGCCTTGCCTTCACCGAACTCAATGAAACGCTCCATCTGCTTCTTGAAGCATTCACAATTGTGCTGAATTGTTTCTTTTGTCATAACCTGACGCATATCAGTTCTGCCTGACGGGTCACCGATCATAGCAGTACCGCCGCCAATGAGTGCGATAGGTCTGTTACCTGCCATCTGAAGTCTTTTCATAAGGCAAAGTGCCATAAAGTGACCTACATGAAGGCTGTCTGCAGTGGGGTCAAAACCTATATAAAATACAGCTTTGCCGTTATTTACAAGGTCTTTGATTTCGTCTTCGTCTGTAACCTGTGCAATAAGTCCTCTTGCAACAAGTTCGTCATAAATGTTCATTTGTATATCCTCCGAAATTATTTATACATATTCATTATTTTAACGGCTTCACGGGCATCATTTACAAAATCAACAGTATTTGCCTCAATTGAAACACGTTCACAACCGACATATTTAAGTGCATCAAAAAATCCTTTATAGTCATATTCATCAGGATTCTTCATATATATACGCTTCATATCAGGTTTATCAGAAACTGGATTTGATATATGTGCGTGCCTGAATACGCCTTTTAGCTGACGGATATCATCATATGTGTCACCCTCAACATACATATGATACAAGTCACCGAGAGTACCGACATTTTTTCGATTAACGGCAGATGCGAGCATTGCCCCCTCTTTGACGGTATTGATTATATTTGACTCTGCTTTGCATAAGGGCTCAAAAACAAAGTCTATATTATGCTCTGCAGCAATGGGTGAAACAAACTCAGACACAAAATAAATAAGCTGATTGACTGCTTCATTATATAAAAATCCGTCAGGAACACTTCTTGCTCCGCCTGATCCCATAACAACAATCTTTATACCTGTTTCTTCTGCTCTTGAAAAACCTGTTCTGAGGTACGCCTCAATCGTTTTGTAATTAACATCAGGGCCGGTAATTTTCATTTCGCCGGGCAAAAAACAGTTTGCAGCCTCACACTTTATACCGTGATTTATCAATTCTTCATTGAACTGACAATATTTATCAACATCAGAAACAGCAAGGGAGCAGAAATTTGTTTCTATGTAATCAAATCCATACTCCGCAGCAGCAGCTATCCTGTCAAAACCACCGCAAACACCGATTTTCATAAAAACACCTCATTTATATTTCTTCGCCTCAGTCAGAAGCTGACCTGCTGATTCAAGATGAATGTTGTCATTCTCATTACCGCCGATAATTCTTGCAATCTCGGCTATTCTGCCCTTTTCATCAAGCGGTGTGACAGAAGTAAACGTTTTGTCACCTCTGACAGCTTTTGAAATGAGCATATGATTATCTGCAAACGCAGCAATTGACGGAAGATGTGTTATGCACAGAACCTGTCTGTTCTGAGATACCTGATTGAGCTTCAGCGCAATTTTACCTGCTGCTCTGCCGCTGACACCTGAATCGATTTCATCAAATATCAAAGTGTCAGTTCCGTCTTTATCTGCAAATACACTCTTTATAGCAAGCATAATTCGTGAAAGCTCACCGCCTGACGCAATTTTAGCAAGAGGCTTAGGTTCCTCTCCACGATTTGCAGAAATGAGAAACTCAATTTCATCAATACCTGTTTCTGTAAATGGTGTTTCTGTAAAAGAAACTGAAAATGTCGTTTCAGGCATATCAAGAAATGCAAGCTCATTCTGAATTTTTTCTGAAAAATCCAATGCTGCATTTTTTCTTGACTGAGAAAGAGCATATGCTTTTTCATACGCTGATTGCTTGCACACTTCAAGTTGTGCATTGAGCTTTTCAAGCAATTCATCAGAATATGTTATATTATGCAACTCTTCTTCGGCTTTGTCAAGAAAAAGAAGCATTTCTTCTTCAGTTTCGCCGTATTTTTTTGACAATCTGTATATAAGATCAAGTCTTTCTTCAATATCAGCAAGCTCTCTTTCATCAAATCTAGATTCATCCATAAAGCTGTTGATATCTGAACTGTAAGATTCAATTGTATATGCAATATCATTGACAGACTCAGCTATAGTCTCAGCCTCAGGTAAATACTGAGCTACTTCGCTGAGTGCTCTTGCGGCATCAAAAAGCATTGACACAGCACCACTGTATTCATCGCCGCCGTTTATTGCAGAATAAGCTTCATTAAGTGCACCTGCAAGCTTCTGTGAATTATTTATAAGCTTCTTACGTGCAACAAGCTCTTCTTTCTCACCACATCTGAGTTCAGCTTTTTTCAGCTCGTCAATCTGATACATCAGCAGGTCTGTCCGCCGTGCTTTTAAAGCATCATCAACAGATAACTTACGGATTTTTTCCTTGATTGTCTGCATCTCATTAAAAAGAACAAGATAATCATCAATAAGCTTTCTGTTATCAGCAACAGCATCTATAAAAGTGTAATACGTATCAGACTGCATTAGCTCCTGATTGTCTGACTGACCGTGAATATTGATAAGACTAAGACCTATAGTCTTCAGCATTGAAACAGTTACATTTGTGCCATTGACACGGCAGACATTTCGTCCGTCTTTTGTCATAACACGACTTATATGTAATGTATTATCTGATTCAGGTACAATACCGAGTTCCTCAAGAAGATTTTGCGTTCTGTCTGACACATCAGTGAAAAATGCAGACACGGTTGCTTTGCTTTCACCGGTTCTGATGAGTTCACGTGATGTTTTTTCTCCTAAAACTGCATTTATTGAGTCAATGACAATTGATTTACCTGCACCTGTTTCACCTGTCATACAGTTAAATTTATCAGTAAAATCTATTGAAGCGCTTTCAATAATAGCAATGTTTTCAATTTTCAGATTAGAAAGCATATTAAATCAATCCTTGTGTCTGAGTAATGTTTCTATCTCACGCTTTGTATTCAGAGCTGCACGCTCAGTTTTGCAAAGAATAAATATTGTATCATCACCTGCTATTGTTCCAAGCACTTCTGAAATACCTAAAGCATCAATTGCTGCACAGGCTGCCTGAGCTGTGCCGGGATGGCATTTGAGAAGACAGATATTCTGTGCATAATCTGTGGAAGTGACAGACTCAGCAAAAATAGCATAATACTTCATATATTTTTCATCTGCACTGTTTGCAAGTGAATATTTATACTGCCCGTCAGATGCAGGATGCTTGACAAGTCGCAATTCCTTTATATCTCTTGACACTGTAGCCTGTGTCACCTCAACACCGCAGTCAAGAAGTTTTTCAAGCAGTTCTTCCTGAGTACTTATATTATACTTATCAATAAGTTCAAGAATTCTTGCATGCCTTTCCTTTTTCATATCACACCCACCTGTTATTTTCTTTTCATTTTTTTATGTAGTATTTCCATAAATGTATCATCTTTAAGACGGATAAATCTTGCTTTTTTATCTGCCTTTTTAATTACAGCTTTGTAACCGGGACCGAAAACCACGCTGTCTCTGCCGTCACACGACACAAAAGATTGAAGAGTATCTTCGGCACTTTCAACCCTGAACAGTGAATCACTGCTGAAAATGACAGTTCTTTCAACCAATGAATGAGGACATATGGGAGAAAGAATTATACACTCTATTCTGGGGTCAACAATCGGCCCTCCTGCGGCAAGATTATAGGCTGTAGAGCCTGTAGGAGTAGAAACAATCAATCCGTCTGAATTATATCTGTTTATGAAACGGTTATCACAATACAGATCAAATCTGTTGAGCTTAATCTCGGCACCTCGTGCAAAAACAACCTCATTTATACTATAGTCTTTGCAGGTATGCTTATTATCTGAATCAAAAATATCAACTTCAAGTACAAGACGTTCTTCAACAAGATAATCTTCAGTAATAAGCTTATTAAGAAGAATCATCTCGTCCGCTTCAAGGCCCATAAGATAAGCAAGATTGCCGGCGTTTATGCCAAGCACTGGTATTTCATAATGAAGTGCTGTCATAGCAGCTCTCATCATTGTACCGTCTCCACCGATTGCGATAAGAACATCTGCACATTCCGTTAGCTCATCGGCAGTTATCACTTTACCCTCAGGAAGACTGTCAGCACCGTCTGTTTCAGGAAGAAAACTGTACGGAATACCAAGTATTTTCAGTGATTCGCAAAGTCTGACTGTAATCTCATATGCGTTTTCTCTTGTTAAATTAGGCATTATAACAACTTTCATAGCAATCTCCCTATTTATCAAGCTGAGTATGTGATGCCTCTACAACTGAGCCGATATCTACAGAAGCATTTTCATAACTGCCGTTTCGCAAGTAAATCAGATATTCAATATTGCCTTCAGGACCTTTTATAGGAGAGAAATCAAGTCCCAGAACAGTAAAGCCGTTTTCAGTTGCAAAATTATATATCTTATCAATCACTTCAATGTGAACATTCTTATCACGCACAACGCCTTTTTTGCCGACCTTCTCTTTACCTGCTTCAAACTGAGGCTTTATAAGACAGACACCTTCACCGTTATCTGAAAGCAGCTTTTTAACAGCAGGCAAAACAAGACACAGAGAAATAAATGAAACATCAACAGAGAAAAAATCTATTCTGTCAGGCACCTGCTCCTGAGTGACATATCGAATGTTTGTCCTCTCAAGATTTACAACTCTCGGATCACTTCTGAGTTTCCAGGCAAGCTGTCCGTAGCCGACATCCACACTGTAAACCTTTGTGGCACCGTTCTGAAGCATACAGTCAGTGAAGCCACCTGTAGAAGCACCGACATCCATACATATTTTCTGTTCAAGCGTAACAGGAAAAGAACTCATAGCCTTTTTAAGCTTATAGCCTCCACGGCTGACAAATTCACTGCTGCCCCGAACCTCAATAATATCTTTTTCAGATACGGTTATACCGGCTTTTGACGCTTTCATACCATTGACATAAACCTGACCAGCCATTATAAATGCTTTTGCTTTCTCACGGCTTTCAGTAAGTCCGAGCTCAAATATCCGTGAATCAAGTCTGCTTTTATCACCCATTGCCCGTCACCTCTCTGATTCTCTTTTCAATTGATTTTCTGTCAAATCCGTGATCCTCAAGAAGCTGTTCAACTGTAGAATGACGGACAAATTTATCTTCAACAGCAATGAGTTGATAATTATTTTTATATCCGTTATTGGTAAGGAGCATATTGAATATCTCACCTACACCGCCGCTCATTTCACTTTCTTCATAAAAGAAAATATTTGTACAGTTAATAACATTATTTACTGCTTCACAAGGTACAGGTTTTATTTTATTAAGCTTGACAACCTTTACCGGTATACCGCTTCGGTTGAGCTCTGTAGCAGCATAAGCAGCCTCTGCAAAAAGTCTGCCGTAGGTAACAATTGCAATTTCGGCATTACCGTTTCCGTAAATATCGAATAATTCGTATGACGGAACAAAATCATCGGGCAATTCGGGCTCAGCACCTTTAAACATTCTGACTGCAACAACGGAATCCTCGTGATAGAGTGCCTTTACAAAAGCATTACGCATCTCACTGTATAATGTCGGTGAATAAACAGTAATACCGGGAATTGTGTTGAGAAACGGCACATCAAGCAGTCCGTGATGTGTTTCACCGTCACCGGTAACAAAACCTGCTCTGTCTATTGCAAGAATAATTTTCAGCTTCTGCAACGCCGCATCGTGAACAAGCTGGTCATAGCTTCTCTGCAGGAATGCCGAATAAACTGCAAACACGGGCAGCATACCACCCTTGGCAAGACCTGAACAGAAGGTTACAGCGTGTTCTTCAGCTATACCTACGTCAAAAAATCTAGACGGGAACAGCTTTTCAAAATTATCAAGCCCGGTACCGAGTGACATCGCCGCAGTAATTGCGCACACACGTCTGTCATTGCCTGCGAAATTACACATAAGGCTTCCGAATTCATTAGAAAAATTTGTTCCCGAAGAACGGAATTCACCGGTATCCATATCAAATTTGGATATACCGTGAAAAACACTAGGCTCAAGCTCTGCGTAATCATAGCCTTTGCCTTTTGTTGTCTTAATATGAAGGAGAATCGGATAATTTGCTGATTTTGCACCCTCAAGTGCATCAACAAGAATTTCAATGTTATGACCGTCAACAGGCCCCATATATCTGAATCCGAGGTCCTCAAACATTGTACTTGATTTATAGAAAAGTCTTTTGATACCTGTTTTAAGTCTGAATATAGCATTTGAAAGCCTCACGCCGATTAACGGTATACGATTGATAATCTGCTCAGTTTTAGCTTTCATTCTGAAATATGACGGTCTTGCCTTGATAACTGCAAGATGCTTCGCCAAAGAGCCCACATTCTTAGAAATTGACATATCATTATCATTAAGAATAACAATAAGTCTGGACTTTTCTCTGCCGGCATTGTTAAGAGCTTCATAAACCATACCGCCTGTAAATGCACCGTCACCGATTACGGCAATTGCGTAATTTTTGTTGCCTTTAATTTTGTTTGCCTGTGCAATACCGTAAGCTGCGGAGACAGATGTGCTGCTGTGACCGCTGAAAAATATATCGTGTTCACTTTCATCAGGGTTTGAAAAGCCTGAGAGCCCGCCGTGCTGACGCAAAGTGCCGATTCTGTCATATCTGCCCGTAAGCATTTTATGAACATAAACCTGATGTCCCACATCCCATACAATCTTATCATGAGGCGAATTAAAAACCTTGTGCAAAGCAATTGTAAGCTCAACAACACCCAGGTTTGAAGCAAGATGTCCGCCTGTCTCAGACACTGTTCTGATAAGAGTGTCTCTTATTTCATCAGCGAGAACAGGAAGCTTATCTGCAGGTATCTTTTTTATATCTGACGGTTTTCTGATATTCTCAAGCAAACCTTTTACATCATCCATATCATTCACCGAATTAAATATTTCTTTTAAGCAGTGAAACTGCGAATTCTCTTAAAACAGCTGTATCAGCGTCTGTTTCATCAAGAGCCCCGAGAGCTGCATCAGTATATTCTGAAGCCATTTTACGGGCATTCTCTATGCCAAGCAATGAAACATAAGTTGATTTACCTGAAACTATGTCACTGTTGTCTTCACCTTCAAGATAGTCAAGTACATCATCAACAATCTGAAATGCGATGCCGAGATTTTCTGCAAATTTAATTGCAGAGGGGATAATATCATATCTGTTGCCGGCAATACAACCGAGAACACAGGCACAGGTAATGAGTGCAGCAGTCTTCAGTTTATCCATAAGATAAAGCTCATCAATGCCAAGATTTTTATTTTCACCCTCAAGGTCAATCACCTGACCGCCGATCATTCCGTTGACACCTGCATAATGTGACAGCTCTTTAACGGCACTGACAATATGCTCAGACTCAAGCTTTGATGAAGCCAGTGCAGAAAAAGCGTGCGTGAGAAGTGAATCACCTGCAAGAAGTGCATTTGCTTCACCAAACTTAATATGAGATGACGGCTTTCCTCTTCGCATATCATCATTATCCATACAAGGAAGGTCATCGTGAACAAGTGAGTAAGTATGAATAAACTCCACAGCCGCAGCAAAAGGCAACGCCTTTTGTGTATCTCCGCCGCAGATTCTGCAGAATTCAAGAACAAGCATAGGTCTTACACGCTTACCGCCCGACTCAAGAGAATACTTCATTGCATTCTCAATAAGCTTGTATGCAGTGCCGCACTCAGGCACAAAAGACATAATTGATTCTTCAACAGCAGCAAGATGCTCTGCAAGGATATTATTCACTGTCATCGCTTCCCTTCTTGAGCTCCTCAATTCTGAGCTTTGCATTATTCAGCAATGCTTCACAATAACCTGACAGCTTTGTTGCCTCATCGTAACAGGCAATTGTCTCATCAAGTGTCATTTCACCTTTTTCAAGCTTCAGCACAAGCTGTTCAAGCTTTTTTACAGCATCTTCAAAATTCATTTTTTTCATAATCAATTCTCCGTAATTATATCTGAAACATCACAAATCAGTCTGCCGTCAGCAAGACGTACAGAAATATTATCGCCTGTACTGACTTCTGAAATACTGATAATTCTTTTATTATCTGAATAGACAGGCACAAAACCCTTTTTAATCATAGCAAGAGGATTCAGCAGCTGAAGCTTTCTTGACAGAACGTCAACAGTATGCTCACTGTCTGTCAGAACTTTATCGGCAGCAACATCCATTCTTAATTTAAGATTGTTGATTTCATCTGTCATTTTACTCATAACTGCAGACGGCTCAAAAAGATTCTTTCTGTACTTATAGCCTTCAAGCAGCTCTGTATTTAACTTTATATAAGAATCTGCTGCATTATCCATTCTGAAAACAAGTGAATCCGTATACTGCATAAGCTCCTGAATATCGGAAACAGAAAGCTCTGCTGCAGCTGACGGCGTGGGGGCTCTGAGGTCCGAAACAAAATCACAGAGCGTGAAATCTGTTTCGTGTCCGATACCTGTTATTATAGGGATATCTGAAGCAGCTACTGCTCTTGCAAGCTGCTCATCATTATATCCCCAGAGGTCTTCAATTGAGCCGCCCCCTCTGCCGAGGATAATAACATCAATATCATTGCGTTGATTAAGATTTTTAATTGCCTGAATATTTTCTCGGGCACAATTTACACCTTGTACTGCAACAGGACAGAAAATCAACTGCGCCAACGGGTAACGACGTGAAAGAACATTGATAATATCCTGAAGCGCAGCACCTACAGGTGATGTTATCACACCGATTTTTTCAGGAAACTGCGGAACAGGCTTCTTTCGTTCATCGTCAAACAATCCCTCTGCTTCGAGCTTTCTTTTCAGCTGTTCAAAAGCGATCATCAGTGCTCCGACACCCTCAGGCTCCATAGAATTAACATATATCTGATAATTCCCGTCACGCTCAAACACAGAAACTCTGCCTGTGACAAAAACACGCATTCCGTTTTCGGGCACAAATTTAAGATTCGAAGCATTGCCGGCAAACATAACAGCTTTAATTGCTGATTTATCGTCCTTAAGGGAAAAATAGCAATGACCTGTTTTATAGTGATTGACAAAGTTTGATATTTCACCCACAAGACAGATTTTACTGAGTCTTCTGTCTGAATCAAACATCATTTTTATATAAGTATTAAGCTGAGAAACAGTCAATGCTGTATCTGTTACCATTTTCTTGTCTCCTTGATATATCCGAGAAATGCTGTGCCTGCAGCATTGTCAGATGAAAACTGAGGTGGAGCAAATACTCCTGAAAACTCCTGTGTCAATGCACGGTTGATTAAACTATTTGACATTACACCGCCCGCATAAATCACCGGAACATCACCTACAGCAAGAAGTGCAGATTGTGTCATCAGTCTTATTGCTGTGCAGATGTAATCTATACAGTATTTTGCAATATCCTGATTGCTTTCACCGTTTCTGAGCATCTGACGGCATTTATTCTCAACGCCTGAAAAACTGCAGCAACCGTCTTTCATAAAAGGCTTTATTCTGAAATCTCTATCACTCAGACAAGCGAGTCTGTCAAGCTCAGGACCTGCGGGGAAACCGAGACCAAGCATAACGCCCACTCTGTCTACTGCCTGACCTGCTTTCAGGTCAAGTGATGTGCCGAGCATATCAATTTCAAAAACCTTTTCTGCAGAGGGCTTTACATAAAGCATATCTGTAGTACCTCCCGATACGTGAAAAGCAAGAAACTCCTTTTCTGTAAGGTCCGTACGGTCTGCCCCCCACAGTGCTGCAGCAACATGACCTGCCTGATGAGAAAAACCGTAAAGCTTAGCATCAAACGCAGATGAAAGCACATTTGCATATCCCTCACCGACAAGAAAACAAGGCATATATGACCCTTCTGCATCTCTTGGTGAAAGTGACACACTGACAGTCTTTATACCGTCAGAATGATTTTTGCACAACTCAGATAACAATGCAGGCAGATTTTTTGTATGATGAAAAACTGCATCTGACTGACGAAGTCCCAACTGACCTGATGCAACCGGCAGCAGTTTTTTAAGAGAATACATCTGATTGCAATCAGCATCATAAACTGCACAGGAAGATGTATAATTACTGGTGTCTATACCTAAAAATTTATTCTTCATCCTTATTTTCTGTGTCACGGCTTACACTTGCAAGAAGACCGTTAACAAATGCAGAATCCTTATCTGCCGCATAAGTTTTTGCAAGCTCAACTGCTTCATTGATTGTAACCGAAACAGGAATATCGGAAAAGTATGTCAATTCACAGATTGCAAGTCTCAGTATAGCAAGCGAAACTTTTGAAATTCTTGAAATTCTCCATCCTTCTTTAAGATGTGATGTGATGATTTCATCAAGCTTGTCCAGATTTGTAAGAGTTTTATCAGCAAGGCCTTTTGCAAAATCGTCAGCCTCAAACAGCTCGGCATCCCTTGCAGTTTCAATTATTTCATCAAGTGAATACTCGCTGTTGAACTCTTTTTCAAAAATCATAATGAATGCCTGTTCTCTGGCCTCTTTTCGTGTCATAAACATACCTCCGTATACGCCAATCAGCCCTCGGATACCGAAGGCGTGATAATATTTTAAATATTTTATTTTATTCTAACACAAATAAAAAAAATAAACAACTACTTTGTGCCAATAATTGAAATTTTTTCTGCTGAAAATCCGGTATTTTCAATGACAATATCCTTAATCTGCAATACCACAGTATCGGAAAGCAGCTCACCACTGACAATGATATCAGCAGAATCGTCATTTATGACTGCAACACATTTTCCGCCCGTTTTAGCTTCAATAAGGTTTTCAATATCAGCCTGAATAATCTTTCTCTGTGTAAGCAAATTTATTGATGCAGATGCTTCTTTTACCGACTGTTCATCAATATCAGTATTCTCAACTATTTCTTTCAATGTGGCAACCGCTTCGTCATATGTTTCGTCACGGGAGAGCTTTGCCGAAGCAAAATACTCATTTTCAGATGAATCCGAATTTGCATATATTGCATCACCGAGGTTGCCTGCGCTGACATTACTTGTGTCAACATCCGAGAGACTGTCTGCAGGCAATGCTCCGTCAGGCTTGGTATAATACCAGTTTGCAAGAACTGCCACACCCAGAACAAGAACAAGAGTTGCAAGCATAGCGTGTCTTTTTTTTACCGAAATCTTCATAAAAATTTCTCCTTTTATTGTTTATATTTTTTTGCCGACATAGACTTTATCGGAACCGATTCCGAACAGACTTGTAACAAGCTCGGTTACTTCAGCTCTGACAACTGAGCTTTCAGCACCCTGACAGATAACTGCAACACCGAGAATTTCAGGATTTTTTATACATATAAGCAGTCCGTTCTCGGCATCGTCTGAATAAATAACAAACTCACGGTCTTCCGAAGAAGAATACTGTGAATCAATTTCTGAATTCACATTCTCGGCATATATGTACTCACACGATGAGCTGACAGAGACTTCAGCTGTCACTTCCCCGGCTCCGTAAAGCTGTGAAACAAGATTTTCAACTTTTTCAGCAAGGATTTTCTCTGTTTCATTAGCTGACAGAACAGTCAGAGAAGCATTGGACCTAAAATTATTCTCTTCACTCTGTGCCGTATTCTCAGTATCATCCGACGAACCTGAAAACAACAATACAAGCACACCGACAAGACCGATAATAATTATCAGAATAAGCTTCTTATCATTCCTGAATTTTTCTGCAATTTTTTCTGTATTCATCTCAGAATCACCACCTCAGGCACTATCCCTGCACTGAGACTCACCTTGTTTTTAATTTCATTCACTTTCGTTGCATCTTTTTTGTCTATGGTAATAGTTATGCAGTCAAGCACAAAAACATTATCATCATCACAAAAAATATCTGCTTTTACCGTGAATTTCTCACTACATATATCAGAAATTTCGTTGCAAACAAAGTTTTCTGTGAACTCTTTTGCACTCTGAGAATAAAAATCAGCTGAATTATACTCCTGTATCTCATCTGAAAAATAATAATCTGCTGACTGTTTCTGAACTTTATCTATATCAACATCTGCAACAAGTGAAATTACAAGAAGTAAAAAAACAAATGAAACCACTGTTTCTGCAAACTTTTTCATTTTTCCGTCCGGTATAACAAAAACGGTAAAAACACTGCCGACAGAAACACTGCAGATTATTGCTGCCCATTCTTTCAAGCTATCCATTCTGTCACCCTATTTACCTGTAAGAAGAATTATCATAGCCGATGAAATAATCAGCATATAAACTGCAAAAAGAAGCACAGAAAGCATTATGGAGACTGTATACCGTATGCAGTTGATAATCTCTGCAACGTTACCAATACCGAGTGCATCAGCAACATATGAAGATAACATAAATGTGCACGACCACAGAATAAGCTCACACACTGCAGGTAATGTCACTGCTGTTACAACTATTATTCCGATTGTTCCGTATGTATTCCTCATCAGTGAAACTGATGCTATTATTGATGACAAGCCTTCACTAAGAGCACTGCCGACAACAGGCACGGCAGAACCGATTACGAATTTGATGCCTTTAACGGCAACTTTGTCTATCCCAACAGCAAGAACATCTTTAAGTGCAAGAATACCCGTGTAAACTGTTCCGAGCAGCCCGAGAAGAACATTCACCAGCCTTTTCACCGATGCAAGAAGTGGAGAAATATTAAAATATCTGTTTATTCCCGTGCAGACAGACAATGCAGAGAAAACACACATAACGGGAGTCAGAGCATCACTGCAGAAATATGTAATAATCTGCGCACAATACATTGATACTGCATTATAACTTACTGCCAGTGAAGGATTCCCTGAAAAAGCCGAAAATGCAGCAACAGCAGGAATCAGTGTCTTCATAAGAATACCTGAAGAATACATAGAATCCACAGTTGCATCAATACAACTCACAGAGCCTGAAAAAGCAACGAGGACAATACACATTGTAACAACAGAACCGAGATAATCCCCCATTCCGCTTCTTGTACCGAGCAGCCCGACACCAACGGCACAAACGATTATCAACCCAGTCAGAACACATAACGAAGATAACGGTTTTTTAAGACTGCCCCTGAATATATCGGCAATTGAACGCAGCACATCTGCAACAGACATATTCAGTATACTTTCCGATGATATTTCCTCAAAACCAATGGATTCGAGTATTTCAACAACATCCTGACTCAGTTTGAAATCATTATTGTAAAGTGAATTACTTGCCACGCTTTCAGACTCTGCATTTGCTGTAAAGCTGAAACACATTACACAAGCCAACACCACGACAACCACAAACACTTTACATTTCATTTTATACTCCTATCATTTTCAATGCAGTTTCGAGCAAAGCTTTAGCAATCGGAAGAGCAAGAGATGCCATCATAAGCTTGCCTGCCAGCTCAATTTTTGATGCCATTACACCCTGTCCTGAGTCACGGCAGATGTCACCTGCAAATTGCGAAACAAAAGCAATGCCGACTGTTTTCACTATTACGCCGACATAACTTTTATCAACACCTGAATATGACGACATATCAAAGAAGAAATCTATTACATCCTTTACAAAAGGAAATGCTGAAAAAAGCACGATAACAACGCCTGCAAGCTCAGCCGCAAGTGCATATTCGGGATTATATTTTCTGACATATAGATATGTAAATGAGGTGATAACTGCAATACCGAACAGCCTGATCATAAATCAAAAACAGACTTTATATAGTCAAACATTTCTCTCAGGTGAGGTATTATAGCCATCAGCACAATTATAAGCCCTGCAAGAGTGGTTATCATTGTGTATTCATCACGACCTGATCTTACAAGCACCTGATTCAGAACAGCAACAATTATTCCGACTGCTGCAATCCTGAAAAGCATATCAACATTCATATACCCTCCGTCATATGAGCATAAGCACTATCATTACACCGACTGATACTGATATTGCCGCTGTAGATTTAGCGTTTGTATTTCGTTTTTGTCTTGCCGTGTTGATGAATTCATAAAGTGCCTGCTCAGCATTGTCATATATTTTTTCTATTTCGCTTCTGTTACAGGTACACAGCTCTTCCCCGAAATGAATGAGAATATCACACTCATAAGTTTCAAGATACTGACCGAAATACAATTCTACGGCTGTCTTCCACCGTTCAGGTATATCTGCAGGCAAGTCCTGATTTTCAGAGAAACAAGAACGGAACTCTTTAAGATATTTATTATCGTTTGCAGAAATTCCGTCTACAATATCAGGCAACGGTTCTGAATAGAACGCTGCTCTGTTTTTTATAAGATTTATAAGCTTTATAGATTCCTCGAGTACAGTACAATGCTTTATCTCCTTTTTTATGATAAAAAAAGCTATGGCAAAGGAGCTAAAGAGTATCATTATCGTTGCAAAAACATTCATTTTTAATTTCCTCCGTATTATAAATTCTGACATTATCGGATATATTTTTCTTATCCAAAAAAACTATATAATCAAAAAAACCTGATGAAAGCAGGATTTCAGAGACAGGACGGCGAAACAACGAAACCTGTGATTCGGAATGAACACTGACTGCAAACTTAACACCCGTTCTGCAGCAACTGAGAATTTCAAGGGCTTCTTTCTCAAGACAAACTTCATCACACACTATAAGCTCGGGTGAAAGCACCCTTGTTGCGTGAACTATACCGTGAAGTTTGGTCATACCTGATACAATATCGCAATTAACACCGATATGCTCCCCAAGCTCAAATCTTTCATCTATGATAACAGTTTTCATATATCCCGTATCAAATGAAGATGAACATTCTGAGGCAAAGCTTTTCAGAAACGTGGTTTTACCACTGCAGGGTGGTCCTGCAACAAGAATACCGTTAAAACTCTCTGCACTCAGCCCTCGGAATAAACGTTTTATCGGGAATGAAACATTTCGTGCTATACGGATATTGACAGAATCAATTTTCCGGAGAGATGTAATAATTCCGTTATTATATACAGCAGTACCGCAGAAGCCTGCACGATGTCCGCCCCCAAATGTCACAAAACCGTCAGCAATGTCCGACTGATGGGCATATACAGAGTAATCGCACAGCCTTGCAACAGTCTCATTAAGAATGTTTTTATCAATACACACAGCATCAGCAGTCAGAATCTGAACAAGTGAGCTGTCAGGCAGAACAAATACAGTTCCGTAACTGCCTGACAAAACAACAGGTTTGTTTACTCTGAGTCTTATTTCATATGTATTACACTTCATATTTTCATTTATATGCAACAGAATTTTTTTTATGCTGACAGGCAGATAATTTATTACATCGTCAAATTCATTTTTATTCAAAATCAGCCCCCTTTAATATCCTTATGCAAGGTTGTCTGTGTTATGACATATTGACAATAAATCATACAAAATCACAATAATATACAGAAAAACATTGACATTCATATGCAAAAATATTATTATGTAGTTACAGGAAGTGATATCAATGAAACAATATATTGAGGATGTAATCCGTCCGAAAATACAAGGTGATGGGGGCGAGATTGTTTTTCTTTCAATGGAAGAAAATACTGTAAATGTTGCCGTCCGTGGCGAATGCTCAAAGTGCAAAATACTCGACAGGTGCATAAGGTGGATTGAGCAACAGATAAAAAATGACCTCGGTCATGAGGTCACTCTGATTGCAACAAGACAAAAGCCCTTCTTCTGGGACACGTAAGGAGAAAAAAATATGGCACATATAAAAGTTGTCAGACGAAGTATGCGTCCTGAAGACTATACAGACCTTCGTTTCGGCTGGCTGAAAAGATATATTTACGAAGATAAAACAGAAATTACAACATTCACAATACGTGAAGCACGACAGACAAGTGAAATGCAGTTTGAGTTTTATGACGAAACTCCGAGAAAGCTTAACAAAGGCGATATGTATTTCACACCTGACGGAACAGCATTCATTGAAGCATTTGTTACAGTGCCCGAAAAATATAATGGCAAAGAACTCAGATTCTCATTGAAAACTGCAGCAGAAATGATTGTAAAGGTCAACGGAAGATATGTCGGCGGCATTGACCCGAACAGAGATAATCTGATTCTTACGGGCTATACAGACACAAATGAGCTTCATTTTGAAATAATAGCCTATAACAGATCAAAGCCTGATGATGAACGCAACCCCGAATCATTATCGGTAAGAGGCTGCAGACAGATTTTTGATGGCGGTTATCTTTGCGTTATAAATAAGGATGTGCAGTCTCTTGTTTATGACCTTGAATTATTGCTTGATATTGCAAAAAGTGACAGCTTTAATGAAGATCTGCGAGTGCACATAAACAAGGAGCTTAATGAAGCACTTGACCATATTGACTTTGAAAACATCCGTCAGGAAGATATTATAAAAGCAAAAGAACACATCGAAAACAAGATATATGCCGATAAGCGTTTCGGCAGTAACGGCAAAGTAGCTCTTATTGCACACTCACATCTAGACATTGCATATTATTGGCGCAGAATTCACGCTGTGCAGAAAAACCTGAGAACTGTTCTCATTCAGATGCGTCTTATGGACAGATATCCTGATTTCAGGTACGCCCACACTCAGGCATATACTTACGAAACTGTTGAGAAATATTATCCTGAGGTATTTGAAGAGCTGAAAGAAAAAATCAGAAACGGACAGTTTGAGCCCGTCGGTGCGATGTATGTTGAGCCTGACTGCAATGTGCCCTCAGCAGAGAGTCTTATAAGACAATGCCTCTACGGACAGAAGTATTACAAAGAAAAGTTCGGTATCACTGTTGACTCCTGCTGGCTGCCTGACGTCTTCGGTAACAGCTGGATTCTGCCTCAGATATTAAAAAAATCAGGCGTAAAATATTTTGTGTCAAACAAAATGTCAACATGGAATGACACAAACAGATTTCCTTATAATAACTTCATCTGGAAAGGAATAGACGGCTCAGAAGTGTATGCCTGTGTTCCTCCCACCCATTTCATTTCGTGGAATATGCCTTCACAGATTCAGGAAAACTGGGACGCATTCCAGGACAAGGAATCGGGAACAGAAACACTTCAGATGTTCGGCTACGGTGACGGAGGAAGCGGTGTAACCGAAGAAATGATTGAGCTTATGCACAGATTTAATAAGTTCTCAGCAATTCCTCAGACAAGACACATCACTGCACACGATTTTCTTAAAGATAATTTTAATGACAATGCAGACCTTCAGACCTGGGACGGTGAACTGTACCTTGAGATGCACAGAGGAACATTCACAACAAAATCAGAAATAAAAAGATACAACAGAATGCTTGAATTCAAGCTGAGAAACGCTGAAATGCTGTCTGTTATCAGAATGTTCAAGGGCACACCCTACCCTGCTGATGAAATACGTGATATTTATAAAAAACTGCTTATAAATCAGTTTCACGATATTCTGCCAGGAAGCCATATTACTCCCGTATACAGAGATGCCGTTGCTGATTATGAAGAAGCTGACAAAGCACTTGATGAAATCACAAATAAACAATGTGAAACTTATTTCAACTCTCTGAATTACGACAGAAATAATATCACATTTATTGAAGACGATAACGGTGATATAACAAGACTGGGCAGGAAAGGTTTTTATGCAATCCCTGATTTAAAAGCACTGTCAAACGGAATTATCAAAAAAACAGACTCAGACAACAGCTGGATAGATGTCAGCAAAAAGGTTGAAACACCGTACTATATAATTGAATTTAACAGTGACGGAAGTTTTGCATCGATATATGACAAAGAGCTTGAGCGGGAATGGATACGTGATGAATTCAACAAGCTTCATTTTTATCACGACTATCCCGGCACATATGATGCGTGGGATATTCTGCCCGATTACGCAAAAAAAGAGGACAAGCTGAATATAGCAAGTCCCCTTACACTGATAACAGTTAACGGTGAAGCTGCTGAATTTGCAACAACTCTTACAACAGAAAAAAGCAACTGGACAATGATTATAAGGCTTTTCAGAAGGTCACGTGCAATTGAAGTAGAAAATATTGTCGACTGGAATGAAAAGCACAGACTCGCAAAAGTTGAGTTTGCACCTGATATTCTGTCCCGTGAGCTTGTATGCGACACTTCTGCAGGCTTTATTAAGCGAGAAATGCACAAAAACACAACCTGGCAGAAGGCACGCTTCGAGGTGTGTCACCACAAATGGTGTGATATATCAGAAACAGATGCCGGCATCGCTGTGATAAACAACGGAAAATACGGTGTGGGTGTCGACTCTCAGTCTTTCTCTCTTTCACTGCTCAGAGCAACAGAAAGACCTGACACAACCTCTGACATCGGTCATCACGAATTCTGTTATATGATTTTTCCCCATACCGGTAACCATACTGACGCAAAAATAAATAAGACAGCGTTTGAATACAATATTCCCCTGATAAAAGCCGAAGAGTCTCTGAATGCAGATTTCGGTGAGCTGTATCTGCAGGCAATGAAGCTTTCTGAAGACGGAAAGAATATCATAATCAGACTGTCAGAACAGAATGGTAAAAGAGGAACACTCAGAAGAATCGGTGAATTCACAGTATGCGATATGACAGAAAACGCAGAAGAAACGACATCTGAATATAATTTCAAGCCGTTTGAAATTATTACAATACAGATAACTCCCGATAACTTCAGAAAATTTTTAAATTAAGGTGGTAAAAATTATGGATGAACTTACACAGCTTATAAAAAGAAACATCAAGCTAAAATACTCAAGCACAAGAAGGTTTTCCGAAGAGCTCGGAATTCCGCAGACAACAATTGTCAGCTCTCTGAAGAACGGCGTTAGCGGAACCGCATTCACAACTGTAGTAAAAATGTGTAAAGCACTGGATATCAGAATGATTAACGGTGTTTATCCGGTGGTTGTTTCTGAAGCATCAGAACAACTGCTTGATAAAATGTCACAGCTTGACGAAAAAGGCATTCACGCTGTAAAAACAATGATTGAGCTTGAATATCTGCGCTGCAAAGACGAAGAAGAAAATATTGCATTTGCAGAAAGTCTTGCAAAACAGAACATAACGTATCAGCAGCTGAATCAGACAGATGCACCAACAAATACTGAGCTGTCATCACTGCTTAAAGCTCTGAATGATGCAGAAGATGCCATATAAAACAATAAGCTCCCACATCGGTTAAGATGTGAGAGCTTTATTTTTTCAGTAAATCAGAAAAGTGATGCGTCAGTAATTACATTGAACTTATCACCGAGAGCTGCTTTAGCCTTACCGTTATCATCCACACGGAATATCATATATGCGTGGCCTGCATTCTTTACGGACAGAAAAGCATATGTATATTCAACTGCAATGTCTGACTCAGAAAGAGCTTCAAGAATAGCTGCAAGGCTACCGGGCTTATCTGTAATTTCAACTGCAACAACATCTGTTTCAGCAACAACATAGCCACCGTCTCTGAGTGCATTCACAGCAGAATCGTGATTTTCACAGATAATTCTGAGAATACCAAAATCGTGTGTATCTGCAACTGAAAGAGCCTTCATATTGATGTTGTTATCAGCAATATATCTGGTAACTTCAGCAAGCTTACCTGTTTTATTTTCAATAAAAACGGAAATCTGTTTAACGCTCATTGCAAAATTCTCCTTTTCTTAAATAAATCAATCGTGAAGCTTACGCTTGTCAACAACACGTACTGCTTTGCCTTCACTTCTGGCAATAGACTTGGGAGCAACAAGATGCACTGAAGGTCTGATGCCCAGCATCTGAGTGATTGCCAGTGCAAGTTCTTTTTCTTTTGAAGCAACACCCTTAACGGTATCTGTAAACTGCTCAGGATTAAGCTCAACAAAAACATCGAGAGTATCAACATTGTTCTTTCTGTCAACTTCAATCATATAATTTGGTGAGTAACCTTCATTAAGAAGAACCGTTTCAATCTGTGACGGGAAGACATTGACACCTCTGATAATAAGCATATCATCACTTCTGCCCATAGGCTTAGCCATTTTGATAAGGGTTCTTCCGCATGAACATTTTTTACGAGAAAGAACACAGATGTCTCTTGTTCTGTATCTGAGAAGGGGGAAGCCCTCCTTATCAAGACTTGTGAAAACAAGTTCACCCTTTTCCCCCAGAGGAAGCACTTCTCCTGTATCAGGATCTATAATTTCCGGGATAAAATGGTCTTCATTGACATGCATACCTGTTTGTTCTGAGCATTCAAATGCAACACCCGGACCTGTTGATTCCGTAAGACCGTAAATATCATAGGCTTTGATGCCGAGAGATTTTTCAATATCACGGCGCATTTCTTCAGTCCAGGGCTCAGCACCGAAAATACCAGCCTTAAGGTCTATATCATCGGGAGTAAGCCCCATTTCTTTGAGTGTTTCACCAATGTATGCTGCATAAGAAGGTGTACAGCAGATAATTGTTGAATGGAGATCCTGCATAAACTGAATCTGTCTTTCTGTATTACCTGATGACATTGGAAGTGTAAGACAACCGACTTTCTGAGAACCGCCATTAAGACCAAAACCACCTGTAAAAAGACCGTAACCGTAAGCAACCTGACAAATATCTTCTTCAGAGCCACCTGCAGCAACAATCGCTCTGGCGCAGCAATCTTCCCAGAGGTCAATATCATTTTTTGTATAGAAAGCAACAACTCTTTTTCCTGTTGTTCCGCTTGTTGAATGAATTCTTACGCAATTTTTAAGATCTGTACCGAGAAGACCATAGGGATACGCATCGCGGAGATCAGATTTTGAAAGAAAAGGAAGCTTATGGAGGTCATCAACACCTTTGATATCATCAGGAGTGACCCCCTTTTCATCCATAAGATCACGATAATATTTTACATTTTCATAAACATGTTTAACCTGTGCCACGAGCTTTTTATTCTGAACAGCAAGCATATCTTCACGGGATGCGCACTCTATCTCGGGCTGAAAGTAATTAGCCATGTTAATCATCCTTTCTGAAATTTATGTGTATAATTATACGCTTTCATTTTGAAAAGTCAATAAATTATACAATATTTTATAGAAATTTCGTATTGAAAAAAATGAATTATGTGATATAATTAAATAAAATTATATAGGAGGCTACATTGATGATTCCATTATCAGAAGCAGTTGTTCCGTCAGCTTTTGCCGTCTGGCTTGACACAACTTTTGCAAATTTCGATTTTTCTGTTTTTGAATTTTTCGGCAAAATACATACAGAATGGCTTACACCGATTGTAAGTGCATTCACTCATCTCGGTGATTCAGAGTTCATCATTCCCCTTGCATTGGTCGGTGTTATTCTCTGTCTTTTCAAAAAAACAAGAAAAATAGGTTTTACACTTGTCCTTGCAATTATCACAGGCACTCTTATCACAAACGTTTTAATGAAACCTTTTGTGTTAAGACCCAGACCGTTCCAATCACTCATTGACAATGCTCAGTACTGGCAGTGGTACACAGAAGCAGGTGCTCACGCAGAATCCCTTTACAGAAGCTTCCCCAGCGGCCACACAACAGGTGCATTTGAAATAGGTACAGCTCTGTTCCTTACGGTAAAAAACAAGAAAATCAAATGGATTTTCCCCGTTTATTCAGTTCTTATCGGTTGTTCAAGACTTTACCTTATGGTTCATTACGCAACAGATGTTCTCGGCGGTATGCTTTGCGGTATCACAGCAGGAGTTATTGCATTCTTTATTGTCAGCGCAATACTCAATGCACTTAAAAAATCAGATAACCCCTTACTTATCAAGGTAAATGACTTCGACCTTGCCGAAGTGATAAAAAAGAATAAAGCATAATTTTTTGTCTGCGTCATAAATTGGCGCAGATTTTTTTGATATATATGCAGGACAGATTGATATTGACAACATTATTTTTTATGTTAAAATAGATATATATCTATCTTTGGAGATGAATGATATGGAACGTATTACCGTTAAAGGAACTTCATTTATTGATGAATCAGGCAGAGAAAGAATATTCAACGGTGTAAATCTTGTTAATAAGGGATATTTTGATGAAACAACCGGCAAAATGGACTATTACAGAGTTAACTGGGATGAAGAAATGTTCAGTAAGCTTGCTGCAAGTGGTGTAAACCTTATAAGATTCGGTCTTGTGTGGAATGCTATAGAGCCTTTGCCGGGAAAATACAATAACGAATACCTTGACTTTATGGGTAAATACATAGATCTTTGTGAAAAATACGGCATTTATGTATATCTTGATATTCATCAGGATTGCTTTCACGGTATGCCTGACTGGGCAACGGTAACCGATTCATATAAGAGAAGAAAGCCCGTGCTAATTTGGGCTGAAGGATATTTTATAGATAAAGCAGTACACAGAGCGTTTGACAACTTTTGGGCAAACACACCTGTTGCCGGCAAAGGGCTTCAGGATTATTTTGCCGATATGTGGAAACACATTGTTCTCTATTACAAAGATAAGAATAACATTTTCGGTTATGACATTCTCAATGAGCCGTTCCCGGGAACAAGCGGCGGAAAAGTTTTCAGAAAAATCATCTCAGAAGGTGCAAAAACAATTCTTTCTAATAAAGTCGACAAGAAAAGAATTGCAAAAAGCCTGTTCAACGGCAACGTTGTGAATGAAGTTCTTTCCGTAACGGACAGAAAAGATATCATAAGAAGCTTCACATCCGGCGGTGATCTGATAATCAAAAACTTCGATGTGGATAAATACTATCCGTTCCTAAAAAAAATAGCATCTGCTATTAGAGAAGTCACAAAAGACGGAATAATAATTATGGAAGCTTGTTATTACTCAAACACAAGCATTCCCTGTTCAACTCCCAGACTCAGATATGATGACGGAACAGCAGAAGAGAATCTTGCTTTCGCTCCTCACGGGTATGATATAACTGTAGACTCTGTTTACACAAACACTGCGGGCAATAACCGTGTTGATGCTATTTTTGATGAGCACGCAAAAACACAGAAGAGACTCGGTGTGCCTCTAATCGTCGGTGAATGGGGCGGAATGGTTCCGGGAAGTGAAGAATACCCACATCTTGAGCATCTTCTTGAATATTTCGACAATAACAGATGGTCACAGACATACTGGTGCTTCTGGAAAGAGCTGATTGATGAAAAAATAATGAAAATCATCGCAAGACCTGTGCCCGTTGCAGTTCCGGGGCAGATAACAAAATATGAATTCAACAGACACAACAACACATTTACGCTGAAATTCAACTGCGAAACAGGTTCAAGAAAAAAAGCCATTATTTACTCCCCTTCTGCTCCGAAAAGAATTGAAGCAAAATGCAAGTCATCATATGAAAGCATCGCCGGTTCTCAGGCAGTTACAATATCTGTCGGTGTTAGCAAGGGTGAAAATAAAATAATAATCGAGATTTAATCAACATCACAATACCGTATGTATAAAAAAACATACGGTATTATTATTTATTTTAAAATAAATAAAATAATTTACACATTATTCCATTATGGAATAATAAATACACACACAGATACTATAATATAATGAATAAATTTATGATAAAAATACGGAGATGATCTAATGCTTACAGATGTAGAAATAGCACAGTCCAGCAAAATGCTTCCAATAAAAGAAGTAGCCGCAAAGCTCGGTATTGATGAAGACTATCTTGATTATTACGGCAAATACAAAGCAAAGCTCAATGATGATCTGTTCAGAAAGACAGAAAACAACAAAGACGGTAAGCTTATTCTCGTTACTGCTATAAATCCCACACCTGCAGGCGAAGGAAAAACTACCGTAACAGTCGGTCTCGGTCAGGCTATGAATGTAATCGGCAAAAAGGCAATTATTGCACTTCGTGAGCCTTCACTCGGTCCCGTTTTCGGTATCAAAGGCGGTGCTGCAGGCGGCGGCTACTCACAGGTTGTTCCTATGGAAGACATCAATCTTCATTTTACCGGTGATATGCACGCAATTACGGCTGCAAACAACCTTCTTTGCGCAATTATTGATAATCACATTCAGCAAGGTAACGAGCTTGGTATTGACCAAAGAAGAATCCTCTTCAAGAGATGTATGGATATGAACGACAGAGCACTGCGTAACATAGTCGTGGGGCTTGGCGGTAAAGTCTGCGGTGTACCCCGTGAAGACGGCTTTAACATTACGGTTGCAAGTGAAATTATGGCTATACTCTGCCTTGCAAAGGACCTTAAGGATCTTAAAGAAAGATTTGAGAATATTCTTGTGGCTTATAATTATGCAGGCGAACCCGTTTACTGTAAAGAACTCGGCTGTGCAGGCGCTATGACACTGCTTATGAAGGATGCAATCAATCCTAACCTTGTTCAGACTCTTGAAAATACCCCCGCAATCATTCACGGTGGACCCTTTGCAAATATTGCACACGGCTGTAACTCAGTCAGAGCTACAAAGCTTGCTCTCAAGCTTGCTGACTACACTATCACAGAAGCAGGATTCGGTTCAGACCTGGGTGCTGAAAAATTCCTTGATATCAAGTGCCGTGCTGCAGGACTCACTCCCTCCTGTATTGTTCTTGTTGCAACTTGCCGTGCTCTCAAGTATAACGGCGGTGTTCCCAAGGCTGAAACATCAAATGAAAACCTTGAAGCACTTGAGAAAGGTATTGTCAACCTCGGTGCACATATTGAAAATATGAGAAAATACGGTGTACCTGTTGTTGTTGCAATCAATAAGTTCTATGCTGACACAGATGCTGAAATTGAATTCGTTAAAGCATACTGCAAAAAGATGGGTGCAGTTGCCTGTGTATCAGAAGGCTTTGCAAAGGGTGGCGAAGGTGCTGCTGAACTCGCTCAGCTTGTGTGTGATACAATTGATGAAAATGAGGCAGACAACAGCTTCCGTCATATCTATAACGCAGAAAAATCAATCAAAGAAAAGATTGAAACAATAGCAAAGGAAATTTACAGAGCAGACGGTGTAATTTACACTGCAAACGCTGAAAAATCAATCAAAGAGATTGAAAGACTCGACAGAGACAAGCTCCCCGTCTGTATTGCAAAAACACAGTATTCACTTTCTGATGACCAGACAAAGCTCGGAAAACCCGAAAACTTCAAAATTACGGTCAGAGATGTAAGACTCTATTCAGGTGCAGGCTTTGTAACAGTTATGACAGGTGACATACTCACAATGCCGGGACTTCCCAAAGCACCCAGCGCACTTAAAATTGATATTCATGAGGACGGAACAATCGAAGGACTGTTCTGATTAGCAGGTGATTTATTTGGCAGACAATTTCAATTTTTTATACAAAGATGAGCTTACGGTGTTAAAACTGCGTAAGCTTTATGAGGACAGAGGATTCAAGAAATTCAGAATGAGCAAGTTTGAATCTTATGATTTCTACGCAAAAAATAAGGATTTCCTTGTGGGAAACAGAATCATTACATTCACAGACCTTAACGGTAAGCTTATGGCTCTCAAGCCTGATGTGACACTCAGCATTGTAAAAAATGCTGACGCAACAACTGACAGACAGAAGCTCTATTACACAGAAAATGTATACCGTGAGTCAAAGGATGTTCACGAATTCAAGGAAATTTCACAGGTAGGTCTTGAAGTGCTCGGAAGGATTGACCTTTTTCAGACGGTAGAAATCATTACTCTTGCAATAAAAAGTCTTCTTGAGCTTGACAAAGATGCAATCCTCGAAATATCCCATATGGGTTACACGGAAGGTCTTCTTGATTGTCTGACAAATGACGCCACACTCAGAAATGAGCTTCACAAGCTTCTCAAAGAGAAAAATGCTCACGACCTTGTTAAGATTGCAGAGAATAATGCACTGCCGAGAAGTCCCGTAAACACTGCCGTTGATGTAATGACATCAAAGCCTTCTAATGAAAATGCAATTATCTCTGCAGAGGCTAATTCACTTAACTTAAAAATGCAGGAGGCTGTCAACGAGATAAAAAGTATATACAGTCTCCTCGTAAAATCAGGACTTGAAAAGCACATAAAAATTGATTTGTCTGTCACAGATGACCCCGGATATTACAACGGTATCCTTATGCACGGTTATGTACACGGTATTCCGAGAGATGTTCTGTCAGGCGGCAGATATGATATGCTTATGAGCAAAATGGGTAAAAACAAAACAAATGCCATGGGCTTTGCTATTTACTTTGATGCTCTTGACAGAAAGCTGCATATCAAAGATAAGAACACAACCGATGTTTATATTATATATGGCGATAAAACAGATATTGAAGCATTGACTGAATTCTGCAACAAGCTTGATGAGAAAGGCTGTTCCTATACCACAGTAACAGATTATCCCTCAGACGTTCAGAATGCCCGAATTTATTCTTTTGAAGAAAATGAGCCGAAGGAGGTAACATTATGATAAGTGTAGCACTCCCCAAAGGCAGACTCGGCAACAAGGTTTTTGATATTTTTGCAAAGGTCGGTTATGACTGTGATGAAATGCACTCAGATTCCCGTCAGCTTGTTTTCACAAGTGAAGAAAACGGAATCAGCTATTTTCTTGTAAAACCGTCAGATGTAAGTATATATGTTGAACACGGTGCAGCTGATATAGGTATTGTGGGCAAAGATATTCTTCTTGAATATGAGCCCGATGTATATGAGCTTCTTGACCTTGATATAGGCAAATGCAAAATGTGTGTTGCAGGTAAAAACGACTTCAGAGACAATCCTGATGTTGCACTGAGAGTTGCAACAAAGTTTGTCAACATTGCAAAAACATATTATAAGAGCATCAACAGAGATATAGAAATAATCAAGCTAAACGGCTCAATAGAGCTCGCTCCCATTCTTGATTTGTCTGATGTTATAGTTGACATCGTAGAAACAGGAACAACTCTCAAAGAAAACAATCTCGGTGTTCTGACAGAGATTCTTCCCATCAGTGCAAGACTTATTGCAAACAAAGCAAGCTATAAATTCAAGACGGAAGAGATAAATAAAATAGTCACAAAATTCAGCGAGGAATTAAAGAAATGATAAAAATTATTGACACATCAACAGTAAAAGATTTCACTGTTTTCACCCGTGAGGATGAAAAGAAAAACGAAGAAATAGAGAGAATTGTTGAAGGTATTATAGAAAATGTCAAGACAAACGGCGACAAAGCACTTTTTGAATACTGTGAAAAGTTTGACAAATGTAAGCTTGACACTCTTCTTGTGTCAGAGGCTGAAATTGAAGAAGCTTTTTCACAGACAGATGATTACTTTATTGAAACACTAAGACAGGCACACGATAACATCGCTGAATTTCATTCAAAACAGATAAGAAACGATTTTGTTCTCACAAAAGAGGACGGTATTGTTCTCGGTCAGAAAATAACACCCGTTGAAAAAGCAGGTCTTTATGTTCCCGGCGGCACAGCGGCATACCCCAGCACTGTGCTTATGGATGCCGTTCCTGCAAAAATAGCGGGAGTAAAAGAAATTGTTATGGTCACTCCCCCATCTGCTGACGGAAAAATCAACCCTGCAATTCTCACAGCAGCAAAAATCGCAGGCGTTACAAAAATATTTAAACTCGGCGGTGCACAGGCTGTTGCAGCTCTTGCATACGGAACGGAAAGCGTACCTAAGGTTGACAAAATCGTCGGCCCCGGTAATATCTTCGTTGCTACAGCAAAGAAACAGGTTTACGGAAAAGTAAGTATTGATATGATTGCAGGTCCCAGTGAAATTCTCGTTATCGCAGAGCCGACCTGTGACCCGTCAAATGTTGCAGCAGACCTTCTTTCACAGGCTGAGCACGACAGAATGGCAAGCTCCGTTCTTGTGACAACAGATATGGATTTTGCAAAAAAAGTTGCAGATGAAATTGAAAGACAGCTGAAGCTTCTTCCCCGTGAGGATATTGCTAGAGAATCAATCGACAACAACGGTAAGATTTTTATAGTTGATTCTATTGAAACTGCTGTTAAACTCAGCAATGAGATTGCTCCCGAGCATCTTGAAGTGTGTGTTGACAACCCCTTTGAAATTCTTCCTCTTATAAAGAATGCCGGCAGTATTTTCCTTGGTAAAAATGTCCCTGAAGCACTCGGTGATTATTTCGCAGGCCCTAACCATACACTTCCCACAAGCGGTACTGCAAGATTTTCTTCACCTCTTTCCGTTGATGATTTTATCAAAAAATCCTCATTCATTTACTATTCGGAATCAGCTCTTGAAAAATGTCACGAAAGAGTTGAGGACTTCGCAAACCGTGAAGGCTTGCAGGCTCACGGCAAATCAATAGGAATAAGATTCAATAAATTTTAAGAAGTGTTATAAATGTCACGATTTTTATCAGATAGGTTTTCAAATATAGAACCTTATACTCCCGGTGAACAGCCGAAAGTGAGTAATTTAATAAAACTCAACACAAATGAGAGCCCTTTTCCTCCTTCACCTAAAGTGATTGAAGCTCTGAACAGAGAAGAAATTTCCCGACTCAATCTTTACTCCGACCCTGACACAAAAGATGTTATCGATGCCATTGCCGAAGTATTCGGTGTAAATGCAAATCAGGTGCTTATGGGTAACGGCTCTGATGAAATTCTGGCTTTTGCTTTCGAGGCTTTCTGTGATAAAGACAATGAGCCTTGTTTTGCAGATATTACATACGGCTTTTATCCCGTCTTCTGCGAGCTTTTCGGTTTAAATCCCGAGATTATCCCGTTAAGGGATGATTTATCAATCGGCGTGGAAGATTACATCGGTAAAAACAAGCCCATTTTCATTGCAAATCCCAATGCTCCGACCGGACTTGCTCTTTCACTGAATGATATTGAAAGAATTCTGGAATCAAACAAGAATTCTGTAGTACTTATTGATGAAGCTTATGTTGATTTCGGTGCTGAAAGTGCTGTTTCTCTTGTTGATAAGTATGACAATCTCATTGTTTCAAGAACATTTTCAAAATCAAGAAATCTTGCTGGTGCAAGAATCGGTTTTGCTATTTCCAGTCCTGAGCTGATTGCAGATATGTGCAAAATGAAATTTTCATTCAATCCTTACAATCTGAACAGACTTTCCATAATAGCAGGAAAGGAATCAGTTCTTGATACTGAATATTTTGACAGATGTATTGCCGAAATCATTGAAAACAGAGAATATACTGTTAAAGAGCTTGAAAAGCGGGGCTTCACAATACCAGATTCAAAAGCAAACTTTATTTTTGCAAAGCACAATACACTTTCGGGTGAAGAATACTTCAATGAACTGAGAAAAAGAAGCATTGTTGTAAGATATTTCAGCAAAGAAAGAATAAAAGACTATGTTAGAATCACCATCGGCTCAAAAGAACAGATGACTGCACTCATTGATGCTACCGATGAAATTCTGAAAGGATGATATTATGAGAACATTCAGTCTGGAAAGAAAAACAGCAGAAACAGACATAAAACTGTCACTTAATATTGACGGAACAGGCAAATCGGTAATTGATACCGGCTGCGGCTTCCTTGACCATATGCTCACTCTTTTTGCAAAGCACTCGAGATTTGATCTTGATGTTAACTGCAAGGGTGATACACAGGTTGACTATCACCATTCGGCTGAAGATATCGGTATCGTACTGGGTACAGCACTTAAGGAGTGTGTCGGTGATGCAAAGGGAATTGTCAGATACGGTCATATTATACTCCCTATGGATGAAACGCTGATTCTTTGTGCAGTTGACCTTTCAGGCAGAGCTTATCTTAACTATAAGCTGCTGCTTCCCACAGAAAAAGTCGGTGATTTTGACACAGAGCTTGTTGAAGAATTTATGATGTCGTTCACAAGATGTGCCGGAATAAATCTTCATCTGAAGCAGCTTGACGGCACAAATTCACACCATATAATTGAAGGCTCTTTCAAAGCACTTGCAAGAGCGCTGAAAGCAGCAGTATCAATTGATGAAAAATTCAAGGATGAAATTCCATCTACGAAAGGCGTTTTATAAATGATAGCAATTATCAACTACGGTGTAGGCAATCTTTTTTCTCTTGTGGGCTCACTCGAACACCTCGGGATAGAAGCTGTTGTCACATCCGATGCTGAAACAATAAAGAAAGCAGACAGAATCATTCTACCCGGTGTGGGTGCCTTTTCCGACGCAAAACAGAAGCTTATTGACACAGGTCTTGTACCTGTACTGAACGAAGAAGTAACAAAAGGGAAACCTTTACTCGGTATTTGCTTAGGAATGCAAATGCTTTTTGAAAAAAGCTATGAATACGGTGAACACGAAGGACTGGGTTACATAAAAGGCGAAGTGTGTCCGCTGACACCTGATATTCCTTCTGAACTGAAAGTTCCCCATATCGGCTGGAACAGACTTATTATAAAGGATAAAAATAATCCTATGCTCCGTTACACAAATGAAGGAGATTATGTGTATTATGTACACTCCTTCTATGCAAAGAACTGCGATGATTCACTGGTGGCATACTCTGAATACGGCACAACCGTTCCCGGTCTTGTTAACTTCAGAAATGTTTACGGTGCACAGTTCCACCCTGAGAAAAGCGGAAAAGTCGGTCTTGATATGCTCAGAGCATTTAATGAGGTAGTATAAATGAAAATTTTTCCTGCAATTGATCTTCGTTACGGCAAGGTTGTGAGACTTACCGAGGGTGATTACAATAAAATGAAAACTTACGGTGACTCCCCCGTTGAGACTGCAAAAATGTTTGAAAGTATGGGAGCAAAGCATCTGCACGTCGTTGACCTTGATGCAGCAAAGGACGGCAGTGATGCAAACAGTGATGTTATCTGTCAGATAGCAAGAGAAACAAACCTCTTCATTCAGACAGGCGGCGGTATCAGAAGTGAAGAAAAAATCAGAAGATATGTTGAAAACGGCATTGCCAGGGTAATTCTCGGCACAGCTGCTATCAACAACTTCCCTTTTCTCTGCGATATGGTAAAAAAATTCGGCTGTCACATTGCTGTAGGTGTAGATGCAAAAGACGGCTTTGTTGCAGTTAACGGCTGGCTTGAAGTTACAAAAGTGGATTCATTTGAATTCTGCAATAAGCTCAGAGATAACGGTGTTGAGACTGTAATTTATACCGATATTTCAAAAGACGGCAAGCTCAGCGGTACAAATGTTGATGCGTACAGAGAACTCAAAAAAATAGCAAACCTTAATGTTATTGCATCAGGCGGTATTTCATCAATGACCGATATCAAAGCTCTTTGTGAGTTTGATTGTTACGGTGCAATTATCGGCAAGGCAATTTATGAAAACAAAATCGACTTAAAAGAAGTTTTGGCATATTCCGGTGATAAATAATGATAACAAAAAGAATTATTCCCTGCCTTGATATCAGGAACGGCAGAGTTGTAAAAGGTGTTAATTTTGAAGGCATTCAGGATGTTGAAGACCCTGTTGTGCTTGCAAAATATTATAATGACAGCGGTGCTGATGAGCTAGTTTTTTATGATATAACAGCAAGCTTTGAAGGCAGAGGGCTGTTTTCTGATGTTCTGCAGAGAGTTGCAAGCAATATCTTCATTCCTCTGACTGTAGGCGGCAACATAAATTCCGTTGACGACTTTGACAGAGTGCTCAAAAGCGGTGCAGATAAGGTAAGTGTCAATTCGGGAGCCATAAGAAATCCATCACTTATCGGTGAAGCTGCCAAGAAATACGGTGACCAGTGTGTTGTGCTATCAATGGATGTAAAGCGTGTAGACGGTCAGTTCCGCATTTTCGCAAAGGGCGGCAGAGAAGATACAGGGCTTGATGCCATTGATTGGGCAAAGAAGTGCACTGCAAACGGAGCAGGTGAAATTGTTGTCAACTCTATTAACACAGACGGCGTAAAAAACGGCTTTGATATTGAAATGCTCAAAGCAATATGCGATGTTGTGTCCGTTCCTGTTATTGCATCCGGTGGTGCAGGCTGTATGGAACACTTCAGAACACTTTTCAATCAGGTTCCAGGTGTTGATGCAGGTCTTGCAGCTTCAATCTTCCATTTTGGTGAAGTCAGAATAAACGACCTGAAAAAATATCTCATAAGTCAGAATATTGAAATGAGAATATAAGGAGTAAAAAAATGTATAAGGAAATTATATCAGAACTGAAATTTGATGAAAAAGGACTTATTCCCGCTGTTGTTCAGGATTTTTACACAGGTGAAGTGCTGACAGTGGCATATATGAATAAGGAAAGCCTTGAAATAACATTAAATGAAAAAATGACCTGCTTCTATTCACGCTCAAGACAAAAGCTATGGAGAAAAGGTGAAACAAGCGGAAACAGACAGCACATTGTTTCTGTAAAAACAGACTGCGACAAGGACGCACTCGTGGTGAAGGTCATCAAAGACGGCCCTGCTTGTCATACGGGAGCCCAAAGCTGCTTCTTCAATCTTTTGTATAAAGACAACAGCAAAACAGACTTCTCAATTGATGCCCTGTATGACCTTATCAAAGGCAGAAAAACACAGATGAAGGAAGGCTCATACACAACATACCTTTTCTCAAAGGGTCTTGATAAGATTATGAAAAAGGTCGGCGAAGAATGCACTGAGGTTATTATCGGCGCAGCAAAACACTCAAATGAAGAAACAATTTATGAAATCTCTGACCTTGCATACCATATTCTTGTTCTTATGGTTGAAATGGGTATAACAGTTGATGACATTAGAAACGAGCTTGACTCAAGGCACGTAATCGACCATAAAGTCAAGCAGGAAACAATGAAGTAATTCAGTTTTCTTTTATCGGCTTAAAATAGAACACAACAGCCTTTTCCGTATGTGCACTTCCCTGCATATACGGATTTTCTTTTATGAGTGCATAATCTGTCTCCAAAGCTTTACACACAGGAAGAAAATACAACGCAGGCAGAATAAACAAACTCACGGCACGCTTCGGCAGATTCAGAGTTTTAAGCAAAAACAGTTTTAAGCATTTGCCGTTCATCAGCTGTGCAGAATCTGAAATTATATGCTTTATACTGTTATGATTGTTTTCGCAAATCAGAATATCAGAAAGATAATACTTCTGAATATACGAAAAATATGCAAGAAGTGATGAAACAAATAAGACTGAAAAGCCTGCTGACAGGATATATAATAAATATAAAGAAATCCCATTCACAGAAAGATAAAAAATACAGAACAGAAAAGCTGCAGAAGGCAATGAAAACAAAACAAAAAGAATCATTTTCCGTAAAGCCAGACTGAAATATAGCGCAAGTGCTTTTGAAAGAACAACAAATCTGAATCTGATTTGTTTACGGAATGTAAAGTAATATTTTGAATAGAGCCTTGAATAAACATATATAAACAATAGTGCAATATTCTCAATAACAGCAAAAAGACACACTGAAATGTGAATATATACATTTGAAAAAATGCCGAGTTTGTCCAGTAATGATGTATCAAAAATAAGCAGATACACACTTGACAACACACTCAGAAGCATCAGTAATAAACTGAGATACTCTGACACGGCAACAAGAAAGCTTCTGAAATACCGTCCTTTCAGATTATATACACAATTCAGTCTGCTGTGTGCAAACATAAAAACACCTCCGACATAATTATCGGAAGTGTTTTGTTATTTTATTCATTATAACTCAACGCCGAGCTCTCTCGCAAGATTCAGACCGAGAATTTTTTCTTTTGCATCCTCGGGAATATTGAGATTAAGAATTCTGTCAATGGCTTTTTTAGTGTAATCAACACCGTTATAAGGAAAATCAAGACCGAAAATATGATTTTCGTGGTCTGTCTGATAAATAAGTGTTCTGAGCTCTTCATCCGAATGGCTCCAATTATCAAAAAGACCGTCTTCACCCATTGCAATACTTGTCCAGCCTGCGAATGTATTTCTTACATCATTACGGGAATTGTTAAGCATTACGGCAAGACCTTCACGGAAGAAATGATACCCTCCGAGATGCTCCATACTGAAACGCAGTGACGGATAATCATATGCAATTTCATCATACATCAGCATATTGTAATCAGCAATTCTGTGCCAATGAACACCTGTATGAAATGAGAGAAATAAGCCGTGCTCCTCTGCTTTTTTATAAATTCGTCTTGCCTTATCTGACAAGAGATTAAATTCCTGATACGCAGGGTGGAGCTTAATACCCTTGAAGCCGTAAGAAACAATTTTTTCAATCTGCTCTTCAATATCGTCTTTATCTGTATCTACCGTACCGAAGCCGTAAAGATTATTATGTACAGCAAGCTTCTCAGCAAGAAACTCGTTAGGCTCCCCTTTTAAGCCGAAATATTCATAATGCCCGTGAAACGGAGCAAAACAGACAGCTTTTTCAATTTCACACTCTTCCATAAGCTCCAGCAGTTTTTCAATTGTCCCCTGAGGCCTTGACTCAGCAGGAAAAACGTGAGCATGATTTGCAAAAATCTTATATTTCATATCATCACCGTTACATAAGCTTCAGAACATCAAGCAAAGAAGAAATAATACCATAAAACTTATTCTTTATTTTTTCTGCTGCTGTGGGCACATATACATAGCCTGAATTCTTACCGTTAATTTCAGAGAGTGTACCTGATTCCGACAATGTCAAAATCATATACGCAATGTGTGAGGGCTCATCTTCATAAAGATAACCGAAATTACCGTCAGAAAGCTGAGTCAGGCAAGAATAAGCAAAAAATCCGCTGTTGACATGGTATTTATAAACCCAATTAACCGTGTTGTCGGTATTGACAGTACCGACTGCGATAACACCGTCAGCACGCTTGTTGGGGTCTGAGACAAAAGAGCCGAGAATGACAGGCTTGCCGTCAATAAATCTGTCAGTGTTAATAAATGACACCATACAGTTACCGTTTGCGGGCAGATTTCTGTCACATCTGAATGTTGACCAGTTTACGCCGCCGTCTGAGCTATCAGCATACACGGCATATCTGAAGCCGTTTCGTGCATATATACGAAGTTTGCCGTCAGGGAGAGTTATTATCTGAGCCTCACTTGTTTTTCCGACGGCAAGGCGTTTCTTTGTGGGATTGCCTCTCTTCCAGCTGATACCGTTATCGTCTGAATAAATTGTGGATACATTCTCACTGAAGCCTTTTATACCGTTATTATCATATACACAGAAGAGAATTCTTTCGTTGCCATCTATCTGTGTTACGGCACCTCTGCCGGGGCCGATACCTAGAAAGCCTTCGTTTTCTTTCTTCACATCAGCAGAAATCAATGACGGTGCACTCCAGCTTTTACCGTTGTCATCACTGTATCTGAGCCACAGATAACAAGTTCTGTATGCAGAAAAATATGACTGCTCATAGAAAACGCACTGATGAATTTTTTTATCTGAGCCTACCTGCTGCTGATATAAAGCTGTTCCGTTTTTGTAAAGACGGAATTCAGCATCAACGGTAAAACCGTCAAAAACGTCATCAGAAAGTCTCAGAACGGGAGCAAAGCCGTTATCAAAATCACCAATATAATACTCAAAGCTGTCGAGATCATCAGAACATGAGCCTTTTGTGAGAAGCAGATGCTTTTTGCCGTCCTTTTCCGTAAAGCCTGTTCCCTTCTTACAGGTCATATATCCTCCGTCTGCAGTCCAGACATCGTTGATAATTATGATTCTGCCTGTTTTTGTCTGAACAATTGCACTGTCTATAAACGATGCACTTGCTTTTGCTGTTTCACCGTCAGCATAATCATCGAAATAATTGACTGTTTTATAAGACCAGCCGGTATATCCGTCATCAGATACAGCAATAAGAGTATCAAGATTATTCGGGGAGTCAGCACCATGCGCATAACGCATATCGGCACCTGCAATAACGGCACCGTTTTCAAGTGTAAGTATGGCAGGAATACGATAGTTTTCAGACCCCATAGTGCCTTTTTCAAAGGGTTGTTCATATTTAATCTTGGTATCACAGGACATTGAGTTAACCTCCGTTTATATTATAAATAAATGATAACATTATAGAATAAAAATGTCAACAAGAAAACGAGAGCAGTATTGACTCGACCTTTTCAAACACAATTTCCAATATAGCAAAAAAACAGCAGATTATCTGCTGTTATCTTGAGTTTTTCTCTTCAGATACCGTTTTACCCACCGAAATCATTGTTTCTGCAAATATTCCATAGCCTCTTGTCGGATCATTAAGAAACACGTGAGTAACAGCACCTATAAGCATACCGTTCTGAATAATCGGGCTACCACTCATCCCCTGAATAATGCCACCTGTTATGCCGATAAGCTCCTCATCAGTGATTTTTATAACCATTGAACGCACTGCTTTATCCTCACTATATGTTATTCTCTCAATTTCAGCATCATAGAACTCGGCTCCGTCAGGTGTTACTGTTGATATAATCTGCGCCTTACCTGTTCTGATTTCAGTCTGAGATGCCACAGGATACAGCATATCTTCATCAAAAGATGCGTATGAGTATGTGCCGTATACTCCATATTCATTATTGGCTGACAGCTCACCTATTGTTTCAGATGCAAAATTACCCTTAATCTGTCCTGTTGCACCTTTTGTGCCCTTTATGCAGCCGTTTATATCGGCACAGAGAATATCGCCCTCACCAACGGGAAGAATACTGCCTGTTTCACTGTCACAGATCGCATGACCCAATGATGCAATAACCTTTTCAGTCGGGTCTGCAAAGGTCATAGTACCGATTCCTGCAGTACTGTCCCTGAGCCAGAGTCCGCATCTGTATTTATTCTCGGTAACGGAGAATGCAGGTTTTAGACTCACTTTGAGCTCCTTCCCGTCTCGCATTACGGTTACACTGATGCTGTCACCTTCAGAAGCATTTATATAACCTATAAAACCTGATACCGAATCAATCTTTTTTTCACCCACAGCAGTTAAAATATCACCCTTCTTTATGCCGCACTCTTCTGCAGGTGATATAACTCCGTCCGGTGAATCAACACTGTCTGTACCAACAACAAGAATACCGTCAGTGTAAAGTCTTATACCAACAAGATTGCCGCCCACATACACATATTGCCTTGTTGTTTCCGTTGCCGAAACAGTTGCAACAGGTAAAACACCGAATAATGAAATTTTTGCCGATTCATTGCTGTTATTTTCAACATTTTCAATTTCAACTGATTTATTTTTTTCAGCTGTAAACACACTCATTATTCTCACTGACTGCTGACCGTCATAAAACACCACTTTATCGGGTAAAATATAATCACCTGAAAACATAAAGGCAAAAAACAGAATACAGAATACAGAGAGAATAATATCTGTTCTTTTTATAAGTTTTTTCATAATGCACCTCCACAGAACTTGATCACACAAATAATGTGGCTGTAAAACTGTGCATTATTATCGGAATTTTTTTAACTATCGTGTTTGCTTGACTGTAATTTTAAGGAAAAAAGAAAAATCGGCAGAAACATCTGCCGATAACAGATATTTATTTTTTCATACATTCAAAACAGAGCCAGCCGCCGTCTTCGTGTCTTGCAGTTATTCTGAAGCCGTAATTATCGAGTGCAGTGACAACCTCCTGCTCACGGATATCTATAATACCTGAGACAATATAAACACTGTCATCATTCATAAATTCGTCTACGCCCTTCGAAAGCATTATGATTGCATCAGCAACAATATTTGCAGCAATGACATCAAATTTACCGCTGACCTTATCTGTAAGATTGCCGTGATAAAGAGTATATCTGCTTGAATCAAAACCGTTTCTTTCAGCATTCTCCATAGCCGTCTTGACTGCGAGCTTATCAATATCTACACCTGTTGCCTCACCTGCACCAAGAAGAAGAGATGAAATTGAAAGAATACCGCTTCCGCAGCCGATATCAAGCATTTTACTGCCGGGAGTAATATGCTTCTCAATGGCTTCAAGGCAGAGTCTGGTTGTCTCGTGAGTACCTGAGCCGAATGCGAGACCGGGCTCAAGATTGAGCACAACTCTGTCACCTGCATCAACAGTGTCTTTCCATATGGGCTGAATAAGAAGTCTTTCACCTACGGGCATTGGTTTGAAATACTTTTTCCAGTTATTCTCCCAGTCTGCATTTTTACAGATAACACTGTCTATTTCATATGGTATATTCTCAGCATCAAGACGCTCTTTTATAAAAGACATAGATTCATTTGGATTCTCTTCGGGAGAAATATACACATGCACTACACCCTTTGACCTGTCTTTTGCAAGAAGCTCTTCGTCAATCAGGTCTATATGGGCAATTTCAAGCACTTCACCTTCCATATCGGAATAATCTTCTATATATATACCGTAAGGAACTGTCATTGAAACAATAGAGCCTGTCTCGTTAACACGTTCAACGGGTACTGTTACCTTAATTTCAGTCCAATCCATTATCATTACCTCTTAATCAAGATTTACTTTTGTTTCAGGAGCTTTGCGTCCGTGATTATAGAATTTTCTGTCATGCAATGCCCACTGACGGTTACTGAATTCATGCGGTGCCACATCAGCAAGACAGTTTTCTATTTCATAAATATTTGCATCCAGTGAGTCAAGCTCAGAAAGAATCTCTGCTTCAAGAAAAAGAGGTCTCACTGCAGCACCGAATTCAGGCTCACCGTGATGTGAAATCAACATATGCTCAAGAAGCATTGCCGTGTCTTTGTCTATTCCCTTTTCTCTTGCAATTCTGTCAATCATCATTGCACCCATTACAAGATGCCCTACAAGAGTGCCTTCGGGAGTATATCCGTCAACAAGACCTGACTGAGAAATAACAAACTCATCTGTCTTACATACATCGTGAAGCACTGCGCCCGAAATAAGCAGCTCTCTGTCAACTGTGGGATAAATTGACGCAACACATTCACACATTTTAACGATTGAAAGAGTGTGCATAAGCAGACCGCCTCTGATTGCATGATGAAGTCTGAATGCTGCGGGACAATCAATCATCTTTTCACCATATTCATCAAGAACAGCAATTACAAGATTTCTGAGCGATGAATTGGTGAACGCTGACACTTTTTCTCTGATAGAAAGCATCATATACTCACCCGTATAATCAGCAGACGGAATAATGTCAGCCATATCAACAACATCTGAATCCCATTTTGCCCTGATTCTATCAATACGCAGCTGCGGTGTGCCGTTGAACTCAGAAATAACACCTCTTACCTTAACAATGCTGTTGTTTTCAGGCAGAAAACCGCCTTCACGGAAATCCCACATTTTAGCATTAATCTCGCCGCCTTTGTCAGCTATATGCAAATCAAGAAAACAGGAGCCGTTCTTTGCCGTTTTCTTGTCACAGCTTTTTACAAGCACAAAGCCTTCAACGGTACCGTTGCCGTCTATTTCTTTAAGATTCATATATTTCACCTTTACCTTACATTAGCATTCTTTCTTTTTTCTGAAAATAATGAGCTTACTCATAACATAGTTAAAGATAACAACAATTATTGCCATAAGAAGCTTTGCAATCCACTTGCAGGCATCCTCAGAATTGAAAACTCCGATTATAAGAAGAATATTTCTTGTGAGCATAAAACCGAGAGACTCAAAGACAACAAAAGAAACAATTCTTGCACCGAAGAAAGAAATAAGCTCTCTTATCACAACAGACGGTGCTGTGCTTTTACTCTCAAATACCCAGAGTTTATTGGTGACATAGGCAAACATAACTGCAACAATCCACGCAATAAGAGTTGAGACATCAGCAAATGTGACACTGAATGAATAACCGAACAAATCAAAATCAGCTATACTGCCGTTACCGAAAAGCTTATCACATACAAAGAAAACAAATAGATTCACAACAGTTGTGGAGACACCGAAAAACAGATATGAAAGCATCTCATATGTCAGAAATTTTCCCACAACAGGTATTTCAGTCAGCTTTCTGAAAAATGCTATTGAAAATATTTTCTCATAAAGTTTTTTCAAAACATCTAACTCCTTTTTTCATTTATAGTATATCATATCATTTTTTTATCTGATTTGCAACATAACTTAAGGATATTTTTTAACAAAAAGGACAAGATAAAAACACGAATATATGAAAGGACTGAATTTGTAATGAATAAAAAATCAATGACAACAACTATCGGTGCAATAATGGCGGCAGGCGGTGCAGCTGCAGTTATCGGAAGTGCTGTTATGAGCAAAAATTCAACAAAAAGACAGATGAAGAAAACTGCAAACAAGGCAATGAAAACAATCAACGGTGTGCTTGACGGAATTCAGAGTATGATGTAAGCAGACGCTTTGGCGTCTGTACATAAATAATATATGTGACTTGATGCCACACAAATTATTGTTTACTTTTTCAAAAAATATGGTATGATATCAATGGGTGATAATATTGAAAAAGATTATAGTTATTTTACTTACATTATGTATTCTTTTATTAAGTATAACCGGTTGTAACAGCACAGATAACAACGCATCTCTCAATCAATCAGGTGAAAAGGACACAAGAGAATTTTTATCAGAACTCGTAAGTGATGAAGAAACGACTGCAAATAAAAAAGCATCAAAGGTCTCTGCCATAGAGTACGGCAAAAAAACAGGCACAAGCAAGACTCTGACAGGTTTTGAACCTCTTGAAACCGTTGATTTCACCGTAACAGACCCTGACAATACAAAAGGTTTATCAACCACTAAAATTGCTCACGCATACGGTGTTGCAAAAGATGAAAAGGCAAACGATATCTCAATCAATAATCAGAAATATTTTGAGAACGGTGGTTTTGATGCAATTACACTTGATATGCAGTCTGAAGAAAAGGTTGTTTATCTGACATTTGATGTTGGCTATGACAACGGATTCACTGATATGATTCTTGACACACTCAAAGAAAAAAATGTTCCTGCAGCGTTTTTCTGTACAGTGCACGAAATGGAAACTTCTCCCGAAATTATTGCAAGAATGATAAATGAAGGACATATAGTCGGCAATCATACAGAAAATCATCCGTCAATGGATGAGCTTTCGAGAACTCAGATGATGCAGGAAGTCAAGGCTTTTGATGACTATATCAGAACTAATTACGGCTATTCGGCACCCTATTTCAGGTTCCCCAAGGGTGAATATTCAGACTGTGCACTTGACCTTCTGGGCTCTCTGGGTTACACAAGTGTTTTCTGGTCACTTGCCTATGCTGACTGGGACACTGAAAATCAGAAAGGTGCCGCATATGCACACGACACTGTTGTATCAAGAATTCATCCCGGTGCAGTTATACTTCTGCACGCTGTTTCATCTGATAATGCGCAGGCTCTGGGTGACATAATTGACACGGTAAGAGGTATGGGATATGAATTCCTAAGCCTCGAGGATTACTGAAATTTACAGTTGACATCCCGATTCAGTGATTATATAATTTAATAAAATACTGAAAGGACATTTTAATATGTTAAAAGATATACAGCAGGAAATTATCAGACTGAAAAAGGAAAAGGACATCTGCATTCTTGCCCACAGCTATCAGAGTGAGGATGTTCTTGAGGTTGCAGACTTTGCAGGTGACTCATATGCACTGAGTGTCAAGGCATCAAAGGTGCCGAATAAAACACTTATTATGTGCGGTGTCCGTTTTATGGCAGAGACTGCAAAGCTGCTTTCTCCCGAAAAAACCGTTTATCTTGCAAACCCCGATGCAGGCTGTCCTATGGCAGAGCAGTTTTCTAAGGAATATATAGAGGAAATATGCGAATCTGAATATAAAAACCACGCTGTTGTTGCATACATAAACACAACAACAGAGCTTAAAACTGTATGCGATGTTTGTGTGACATCATCATCGGCAGTTAAGATTGTAAACAATATGCCTGAAAAAGACATTCTATTTATACCTGACTGCAATCTTGGCTCATATGTAAAAGAAAACTGCCCCGAAAAAAACATAAAGCTTCTTGACGGAGGCTGCCCAGTTCACGCAGCAATTACAAAAGAAGAAGCAATTGCTGCAAAAGAAAAACACCCCGAAGCACTTCTTCTTGTGCATCCTGAGTGCAAGAAAGAGGTTACGGCTCTTGCTGATTTTGCAGGGTCAACCGCAGACATAATGAACTTTGCAAAGACATCTGATGCGAAGGAATTCATAATAGGCACAGAGAACAGCATTGTTCAGCATCTTCAGATAATGTGTCCTGATAAGAAATTCTATGTTATGTCAAAGAACCTCATCTGCAACGATATGAAGCTTACTACAATTACTGATGTATACAACACTGTCATCGGTAACGGCGGTGAAGAAATAATTCTCAGCGAAGACACAATAAACAAAGCAGTCCGTTGCATCAATAAAATGATAGAGTTGGGTTGATATGGCAAAGGCTTTAATTGCAATGAGCGGCGGCATTGACAGCTCTGTCACTGCCCTGCTTATGAAAAATCAAGGATATGACTGCATCGGTGTTACATTCAGAATGTTTGACAAAAACGATGAGATTTTCGGCTTTGATGTAATTGACAGCGAAAAGGATATCAGAGACGCTAAAGCTGTATGCGACAAGCTCGGCATTCCGTTTATAGCTGTTGACGCATCTGAAAAATTCAGAAAGCACGTTATTGATAATTTCATCAATACATACGAAAAAGGCGGCACTCCCAACCCTTGTGTGGAATGTAATAAACATATAAAATTTGCATTGCTCAGTTCACTTGCCGATGAATACGGCTGTGATGTTTTTGCAACAGGTCACTATGCAAAAATTGACTGTGAGGACGGCAGATATTTCATAAAAAAAGCAGATGATGAGAAGAAGGATCAGAGCTATTTTCTCTATTCGCTGTCACAGAAACAGCTGACAAAAGCAGTTTTCCCGTTATCGGCATTGACAAAAGAAGAAGCACGTAAGCTTGCAGAAGAAAACGGCTTTGTAAATGCACACAAAAAAGACAGTCAAGACACCTGCTTTATTTCAGGCAATGACTACGCTTCATTTATTTCAAGAGTCACAAAAAAGTCTTACCCTCACGGAAACTTTATAAACACGGACGGAAAAATTCTCGGCACTCACAACGGTATAATAAACTACACCATAGGTCAGAGAAAGGGTCTTGGAATTGCGTTGGGTGCGCCTGCTTATGTCAAAGAAAAAAATGTTGCAGATAACACAGTTGTGCTTTCATCAAACGATGAATTATTCACAACAGAAATAACAGCAGATAAATTTAATTTTATGGCTGTAAAAAAGATTGACGGTGTGCTCAGGTGTACGGCAAAAATCAGATATGCTCACAAAGGTGCTGTTGCATCTGTAATGCAGATTGACAGCACAACTGTAAAAATCACATTTGACGAGCCTCAGAGAGCTCCTGCAAAAGGACAGTCTGTCGTGCTTTATGAAGGCGATAAGGTACTCGGCGGCGGAACGATAAAATAAAGATAATAACCGATGGAACTTTTCCATCGGTTATTTTTATATAAGCTTGTATTCTGTATTCTTTTCAGTTTTAAAGGTGATAATACTGTGATCTTCAGAAAACTTAATTTTTTTCTTATCAGAAGCTCTTATAACACTCTTCACATCTGCACATTGAACAGTACATTCTCTGCCCTGAAGACTCTTAACAGATAAAGAAATTATTTGACCGTTTTTAAGCTCTGATGAAACAAGAAAAGCTCCGTCTGCCCTGAGATTCCTGAAAGAGGCATCATTCTTCATATTCCAGCAGGGGAAAAGTCTGATAATCTTTTCATGGCTCTGCATAAGCATCTCATTGACAGTTGCAGGAACGGTTGTAAGATGCTCAATGCCTCCGCCGTGATGACGGAAAAGCAGATTCGGAAGACCGAAAGCATCAATATTACGCTTGATACCGTCAATAAGGAAATCGGGAGAAACGCCTATACGGGCACCACCGGGCAGATATGAATTAGAGCCGTTGTCATCAAGAGTTCTGTCGTTTATAAAATATGTATTACGGGCAATTTTCAGCATTTTCTGACCTGATGCAAGACCAATCTGCGATGCAGGATAAATATGCTGCAGACCGACAGTGTTGTCATTTCTCCACCTGATACCTCTTTTTGAGTATCTGAAACAACGCTTGCCGTGCTTGATAAAAGTCGGGAAATCGCTGAGATTCGCATTGATTTCTCTCCAGAGCTCATATTTTTCGGCGTGAACTCCGAGTTCAACGGACATATCATAGATTGTCTTAAAAAGCAATTTCACAAGCCCCAAAGAATTTATTGCATTGACGGCTTCAATCTGATTTTTATGAGTGAAATAATTAAACTTCTCACCACGGTAATACGGGATTTCGTGAACAGCATCGTTTTTTATAACATACTTACCTTTTTCTTTAACAAGATAATCTTCCCAGAACTGAGCTGTTTCATACACGAAATCATAATATTCCCTGAGTGCATATTCCTTATCATAGGTAGAATACCAATGCATTGCAGGAATGACACAGGTATATGCAGCGTGGCTTTTCTGACCGAGGAAGAGTATTCCGTGTTCCTTGCAGACTTTCTGAGTGTAAAGGTCAAGAGCTTTCGGACCGAAGCTTACGGGAAAGGCAACACCTTTACAGTCAAAAAGTTTTGCAAAGGACTTTCCGTTGTCAAGCATATCATTGACAGGTGTCATATATCCGTCAAACAATTCGGGATGATTTGATGAAAAAATGCAGTAATATGGTGCTTCATAATTGTAATTGAGATGATAGTCACCAGCCCAGGGAAAGAAGTCATCAGTTACAAAATTACCGAAAAGCCCCGGAGGAAATTTTTTATTCCCCATACAGCAAGCAAGATGATATAAGCTTGAATTATAATACTTCTCAATTTCTTTATCAGGAATTGAAATCTGCGATGCGGAGAAAAACGCCTTCCACTTCTGTTCTGTGCGTTTCTTATCTCTATCATAATCAGAATGCACGACCATATCAATGCCACGGCTTACATACTGTTCAGCGTCATAATTTGTAACAACAGAAATGCAATAACGGACAGTCTTAATGCCGTCATTCCGTGATGTATCAAGTCGGCGACAACAGACAGCAACTGCAGTTTCACTGTCAACTTCCCTGCCGTCAAACTTTCTGAGATGCCACCTGAGCCCCATATCTGTGAATTCAAAATTTCTTGAATTACACGTATCGGGGATTTCTATATCAACAGACGGAAAATCACCTGTGTCAGGTGATTTTATTTCAAGATATATGATATTTTCGGGAGCAACAAAGAATTCCATCTCAGTTTTTCCGAATTTGCAGCTAAGCAGACCTCTGTCATAATATTCCTTTATGTTATAGTCATTCAGGTCTATATTATCAATACGTATACTGCCGACTGCTTTTATACCGCCGTCACCGTGTGCACCTGAAGATAACTTCCAGAAATCACATTTAGACAAATGAATAACAAGGTCTTTATCATCATTGTCAAAAACAACACCTAAATCACCATTTCCGCAAAATGCGCCTGCAGGGATTTTATAAACAATACCGCTGTCTTCTTGGTTGACAGGTTTTGATGTAATTTCATTAAAATAAGTATTCATATATTCACCGAAAAACAACAGATACCTGTATAATCAGATATCACTTAGAGAAATCAATAATTTTTGCACTGTCCTTGATATATATAAGTCCTGAAACAAGTGTTACAGCGGCAAGAATCCACATCATAACGCCTGAAATGATTTCAAAATAAGGTACTGTAAAATTCATTGCACTCTGCAGAGCAACAAGCAGAAGAATCAGTATAGAAAAAACCATCTGCATCACTGTTTTAACCTTACCGTAAATATTTGCAGGCACTACGGAGCCCTGTGAGGCAGAAATAATTCTTATTGCCGAAACAGAGAATTCTCTGGTGAGAATTATAAGAATTACCCAGACACTGCAAAGATTCAGCTGCATAAAGCACAGAAGTATTGTTGTTGTGAGTATCTTATCTGCAATTGGGTCTGCAATCTTGCCGAAATTCGTGATAATGTTACGGCTTCTGGCAATTTTGCCGTCAGCAAAATCTGTTATAGCGGCAACGGAAAATACAACAAGCGCAATTAAATAGTTAAAAGGAATAGAATTCGCAAAAAACAGAAACAAAAATACCGGTGTAAGAACAATTCTGATAATTGTCAGCTTGTTCGGTAAATTAAGATCAATTTTCATTAAACAATCTCTCCCATAAGGTCATATTCATTGATGTCAAAAATTTCAACATCAACCATATCACCCTCATTATAATCTCCCTTACCTGTGAAGTAAACAACGGAATCAATTTCAGGAGCATCTTTCCAAGTTCTGCCGAAATAACTGTCTGTATAGGCATCATACCCTTCAACAATACATCTGATAGTTGTGCCTATAAGCTTCTTCTGCCTGAACTGAAAAATATCAAACTGCTGTTCCATAATAACATCAGCTCTGTGTTTTCTGACCTCTTCGTCAACCTGATTATCAAAGTCAGCAGCAGGAGTACCATCCTCTGCAGAATATGCAAAACAACCGAGTCTGTCAAACATTATATCGTCAACAAACTCTGAAAGATTGTTGAATGCTTCTTCATCTTCACCGGGAAAACCTGTGATAAATGTTGTTCTGAGCACAACATCGGGCATCTTTTCTCTGATTTTATCAACAAGAGCTTCAAGAGAATCTCTGTCACCTGTTCTGTTCATAGCTTTAAGAACTCTTCCGTCAGCGTGCTGAAGAGGAATATCAATATAATGCAGAACCTTTTTGCTGTTTGCCATTGTGTCAAGAAGCTCATCAGTAATTCTGTCAGGATAGCAATAAAGCATTCTTATCCATTCAATACCGTCAATTTCATCAAGCTTTCTGAGAAGCTCTGGCAATTTAAGCTCACCGTAAAGATCAAGACCGTAACGGGTTGTGTCCTGAGCGATTATAATAATTTCTTTTGTGCCGTCAGAAGCAAGTTTAGAAGCCTCAGAAACAATCTCTTCCATAGGGCGTGAACGGAAGCCGCCTCTTATTGACGGAATTGCACAGTAGGTACAACAATTGGAGCAGCCGTCAGCAATCTTAAGGTAAGCCCAATGCTGAGGTGTTGTAAGCAGACGCTCACCGCCAAGGGGCATTTTTTCTTTTTCGGGATATATACCGACCTTTTCACCGTTCATTACTGAACGCACAGCATCAACGATATCTGCATTTGCACCAAGACCGATAACACCGTCAACTTCAGGAATTTCTTTGATAATTTCATCTTTATAACGCTCAGCAAGGCAGCCTGTAACAAGAATTTTAGAGATACTACCCTCTTTTTTGAGCTCTGCCATTTCAAGAATATTGTCTATGGCTTCTTTTTTTGCATCTTCAATAAATCCACAGGTGTTGATGACAACAACATCAGCCTCATAAGCCACATCAACAATGTTGTAGCCTGCTTTTTCAATTTTGCTGAGCATCAGTTCTGCATCAACCTGATTTTTGGGACACCCCAAAGAAATAAAACCAACATTGAAGCTCATATTAACAATCCTCCGGTAAATCTAAATCTTTCAGTGCCGCCCTGATGTCAGAATAACTGTAACCTGCACGCATAAGACCGGCAATCATTCGTCTTCTGCCTTTTTCATCATCAAGACAGGAAGAATATTTTTTATCTATTATGCTGACTATAGCGTCAGAATAATCAAATTCAATCTGAGATATTGCATTATCTGTTGTGTCACGGTCTATTCCTTTAGCAAAAAGTTCCGTTCTTATGCGTGAGGGACCGTAGTTTTTCTTTTCATACAGCTCCTGAGCGTATCTAAGAGCAAAATCTTCATCGTCAATGAAGCCAAGTTCACGGCATTTATCTATTGCATACTCACAGCATTGCGGTGAATGTTTTTTTGAAAGCTTGACAAACAGCTCATTAGCCGAATGAGCCCTCAGAGTAAGAAATCTGAGAGCCTGAGAATATGCTTTTCGTGAATCGATGAGAAATCTGAGCTTCTCAAATTCCTCATCATCAATTTCACAACCGTCTGTATAATCGAGTGAATACCACGTATCGGGGTCAACCGTCAACACATATTCACCGTCTGCAAAAAGTGACAGCTTGCCACCCTTTGCAGGTTCAATGTTAATCGTCATCGTCGTCAACAGTTACATCAAGTCTTGCTCTTGCAGCCTCAACGGAACGGGGGCCTGCAGCAGCTTTTACAGCAGGCTTAGATGCATTTTTTTCGTCTTCGGCACCCTTCATAGCCTGACGGATTTTTGCCTCAATTTCAGCAGCGAATTCGGGATTCTGCTCAAAATAAGCCTTAACATTTTCTCTGCCCTGACCGAGTCTCATATCACCGTATGAGAACCAGGCACCACTCTTCTGAATAACATTATACATAACACCGATATCAACCATTTCACCTGTCTTTGATATACCTGTGCCGTACATAATATCAAATTCAGCAGTCTTGAAGGGCGGAGCAACCTTGTTCTTAACAACCTTACACTTTGTTCTTGAGCCGAGAATCTCACTGCCTGTGCCCTTTATCTGCTCTGACTTTCTGACATCGATTCTGATTGTTGAATAGAACTTAAGAGCACGGCCGCCTGTTGTAACCTCAGGATTACCGTAAATGACACCAACCTTTTCACGAAGCTGATTGATGAAGATAACAAGAGTATTTGACTTTGCAATGGCACCTGTAAGCTTACGCAGAGCCTGTGACATAAGTCTTGCGTGAAGACCGACATGTGAGTCACCCATATCACCCTCAATTTCAGCCTTTGGAACAAGAGCAGCAACTGAGTCAACAATAATTATATCAATAGCACCGGAGCGTGCAAGAGCCTCTGTAATTTCAAGAGCCTGTTCACCGTTATCGGGCTGAGCGACAAGAAGTGAATCAACATCAACACCCAAAGCAGCAGCGTAAACAGGGTCAAGTGCGTGCTCAGCATCAACGAATGCTGCTTCGCCGCCCATCTTCTGTGCTTCGGCTACAACATGAAGTGCAAGTGTGGTTTTACCTGATGATTCAGGACCGTATATTTCAACAATTCTGCCCTTGGGAAGTCCGCCGATGCCTGTTGCATCGTCGAGAGTAAGTGAGCCTGTAGGAATTGCCTCAACATTCATTGCAGTGCTTTCGCCAAGACGCATAACTGCGCCTTTACCGTATTTTTTTTCAATCTGTGAAAGAGCTGTTTCCAGAGCTTTCTGTCTGTCTGCCATTATAGTCATCCTCTCAAAGATATTGTACAAATGTTCGGTATTATTATATATCATTGCAAATAATTTTGCAATAGATTTTTTAAATTTTACTATTTTTTTTAATATAATAAAGTCCTGATAATTTTTTTTGCAAAAAAGTTGATTTTTTTAAGAAAAAGACTTGCATTTGACAAACAAATCTGTTACTATATACTGCGTAAAATAAAGTTATAATTACAAGATGAGGTATTCGGCGTTTAGCTGTATTCTCATCCGTGTAAAAGGGAGGTGCATTCCGCATGGCAAAATGTGATATCTGCGGAAAAGACGTTGCTTTCGGTATCAAGGTTTCTCACTCACACAGAAGAACCAACAGAACCTGGAAGCCCAATGTTATGAAAGTTAAGGCTGTTGTAAACGGTACACCCAAGAGAATTCATGTATGCAGCCGTTGCCTTCGTTCAGGTAAGGTAACAAGAGCCGTTTAATTCATTCTTTCAAATGAACAAAATCAAGCCGTATCTGAGGATACGGCTTTTTTGTTATGCTCTTTTATTATTCGTTTTCGATAGCTGTAATGAGGTCTACTCTCCTCTGATGTCTGCCACCCTCAAACTCTGTATTGAGGAAAACATCTACAAGTTCAAGAGCTGAACCTGCGCCGATAACTCTTGCCCCAAGGCAGAGAACATTCGCATCGTTATGAAGTCTTGTGTATTTTGCGCTGAAGTAATCTGAACAGCAAGCTGCACGGATACCTTTCACCTTGTTTGCAGCCATTGAAATGCCTATGCCTGTACCGCAGCAAAGAATACCTCTTACACATTCACCTGAAACAATCTTCTCACAGGTTGCTTTTGCCTGAAGGGGGTAATCTGCTGATGTTGCTTCGTAAACACCGCAGTCTACATATTCCACACCCTTTTCTTCGAGATACATTCTGATTTCTTCCTTAAGGGGGAAGCCTGCGTGGTCTGAACCGATTGCAATTTTCATATTATCAACTCTCCTTTTTCTTTTTAAGCTCTCTCTCTGCCTGAGAAAGTCTCAAGTAAGACGGCACAAGCTCCGATGGTGTTGTGACCGAATCGTTTATTTCAAGCTTCTTTTCTGCGAGCAGGGCTACGCTTGAAGCTCTCTGATACTTTATAAGCGATGATGCCACGGAAATGCCGTCAACTTTGTCAGCAAGATATCTGTATGAAATATCTGCACCGTCACCAATAAGAATAATTCGTTTTCCGCTGAACTGCAAAAGAGTTTCTGCAAGGCTGTCCAGTGAAACGGCATCATCTGCAGTAATTCTGCTGACACCTTGAGCATTACACTCAAAAACCGCACAATAAACCTGATTGCATCTTGCATCCATAACAGATACTGCAATGCAGTCGCTGCCTGAAAGAGGGTAAGCTATAGCTTCAAGAGTTGAAACGGGAACACATTTTTTTGAATCGGGCTCTGCAATACCTTTGGCAGTTGAGACGCCGATACGGACACCCGTGAAGGAGCCGGGACCGTTTGAAACGGCAACTGCGTCAATATCGGAAATTGAGATACCTGAGCCATCAATTACCTTCTTTATGGCAGGAAGAAGTGTGACAGAATGAGTCAGACCGACATTGAGAAATACCTCTGAAAGTAATTTACCGTCACGGACAACTGCTGCCGATGCTGACACAGCCGAGCTTTCAATACCCAGAATTACCATCTGCCGTCACCTCCGTCAATTTCAATAATTCTCTCATTCTCTGAATCAGTTCTTGAAAAACAGACCGTTATTGTGTTATCGGGGAGAACATTTTCTATATTCTCACTCCATTCAATAAAAAGAATACTGTTTTCATTCAGATAATCAAAAAAACCTGTTGAATAAAGAGAATCCCAGCTCTCTACCCTGTACATATCAAAGTGATAAACATTTATTTTTCCGCCGTAATCATTGACAATGGAAAAAGTCGGACTGCTGATTTCATTATCAATGCCGAGAACATCGGCACAACCACGCACAAAAACGGTCTTTCCCATTCCCATACCGCCACGGAAAGCCACCACATCACCGGCTCTGAGATTACCTGCGAATTCTTCAGCTATTTTTAATGTGTCCTTTTCACACGATGAAAAATACAGCTTCATAAGATATACTGCCTTTATAAAATATACTTGAAAAAAATACTGTTAAACGCTATAATATATTTAACTACATTCAGGAAGTTAAATCTATGAAAAGAATTATATCACAAATAAACAGCTTTATCAAGGAAACAGATAAAATTTTATTATTTTTATGTTCTCTTATTTCTGCACTTGGTATTCTGCTTGTTTCAAGTGCAACAAGCAGCGGAGGTGCCGAGTTTTCAAGAGATGCGAAGGTTATGATGATAGCAGTAATTGCAGGCGTTGTTATGGCTCTTATTATATCCGTTATTGACTACAACTTTATTGTAAGACTGTGGCCGATAATTGCAGGTGTGTGCCTGTTGCTGATGCTTTTGCTTTTTATACCAGGCGTAGGTGTCGGCCCTCCGTCAAGACCTGATGTTAAAACCTGGATAAAGCTCGGTGACCTGGGAATCTATTTTCAGCCCTCAGAGCTTGTGAAAATCGGCTTTATAATCACATTTTCGGTTCATCTTGACAATGTCAGAGATAATCTTGAATCTTTAAAAACACTTATTCTTCTTTGCGTTCACGCTGCCATACCTGCATTTCTTGTTCTTATAACAGGCGATATGGGAAGCGCACTTATTTTCATCTTCATATTCATAATTATGATGTTTATAGCAGGCGTAAAGATGAGATATTTCGCAGTTGGTGCACTGCTTGTTGCCGCTGCCACACCGTTTATATGGAATTTTGTTTTCTCAAGTATTCAGAAAGACAGAATATATGCGTTGTTCAAGCCTGATGAATATCCTGACATCATTTATCAGCAACAGCAAGGACTAAATGCAATACTCAACGGCGGAATTTTCGGTCAGGGACTCTTCAAAGGGCGTTATTCTGACATTGTACCTGAAATTGAAAATGATATGATATTTTCACTCATAGGTGAGGAATTGGGGCTTGTTGGCTGTATTCTGACACTGATTATGTTTGTGTTGATTGTGATAAAAATAATGAAAATAGGCACAGACTCAAAAGACAACACTGTTTTACTTCTTTGCACAGGTGTTGCGGCAATGATTGCTTCACAGGTCATAGTCAACATAGGAATGTGTCTTCAGCTGTTGCCCGTTATCGGCATTACACTTCCCTTCCTGAGTGCCGGCGGCTCATCAAATCTGTGTATTTATATTGCAATAGGTCTTGTGCTCAGCCTCAGACGGCATACGCTTGAAAGAGAAATAACAAATTTCAGAATAAAGAACATTAGCACTGCTTTTGATTAAAAAAATGCTCCCGATACAGAAAAGCCAACTGTATCGGGAGTTTAATTTATTTTATATATCTGTCAACAAATTTGTCAACGGCGGGATAATAGATTTCAGGGTGCACATCGCAGGAATTTGCGTGAGTTGCATCGGGTACGGAAAGTTTTTCTTTCTCTGCTGTGCAGGCATCAAAAAGCTTGCCCATCATCCAATAAGGAACAAATGTATCATTTTCACCGTGAATGAACAGTGTAGGCGTGACGGATTTTGAAACAGCATCAATAGGTGAACACTTCTTGAAATCAAAATTGCCTCTTAATTTTGAAACTGTATTTACAAAATTCATAACGGGGAAAGACGGTACATTATACATTACCTTGCACTGTGTTGAAAACTCATCCCAACAGGAGGTGTAACCACAGTCAGCAACAGCACATCTGACATTTGAAGGCAGATCCTGTTCACCGGTAACGAGCATTGTTGTGGCACTGCCCATAGAAACACCGAGCAATGCAATCTTGGCATCGGGATTCATTGAGATAATATAATTTACCCAATCCTTGATATAATATCTGTCATAATAACCCATAGAGCAGTATTTGCTTTCATCCTTACCGAAGCTGACAAGAGTAGGCATAAGGACATTAAAGCCCTTCTTATAGAAATATCTGCCCTGTGGTGCCATTCCTCTGGGACTGCTTGTGTAACCGTGAATCACAATAGCCCATTTATCGGTATGCTCAGTCTGCATAAATATATTTGCGTGCATTTTCCTGCCCAGTGAGCCCACCAGATAAGTATCTTCAGGATTCATTGAAACAAACCAGGAATCAGGGTCAGCCTGATTCTCAGGACTGCCGTAATATTTCAGAACATCAGGCTCAATAACACGGCAATTGTTTTTAGAAGAAGTATAACGCCTGTTAAGTATTCTCTCATAAACAACTTCACCTGCAACAAGACAGGTTGCTGTAATTCCGGCTGCTGCTTTGATAAATGTTTTTGCTGATTTACCCATAATATTACCTCCATAAAAAATTATACAACATATTCTTCTAAAAATCAATAATATTTTATCAATGTTGATTTTTTGCTTGAACTCAAAAATAAATAGTGTTATAATGTAATAAATATTATTGTAAGGAGCATTTTTATGCCTTCAGATTATGTGTTCAGAAAAGCTACATTCGGCGGTTTTAACAGAGATGATGTTATTGCCTACATAGGCAAGATGCTTGCCGAAACTGAGCTTTACAAAACAGCTTTTGAAAATGCTGAAAAAACAAATGCCGAGCTTCAGGAAAAATTAAAAGATGCTGAGGAAAAGCTTGCAGGTATACAGAAGGAGCATGAGAATGAAATCGAAGCTCTGAATGAAAGTCATAAAGCAGAAATTGACAGCATAAAAATTGAATATGATGAAAAATTGCAGAATGCAATCCTTGCTGACCGTTCTGCAGAAGAAAAAGTGGGCACTGCAATGATGGATGTTCGTCGCTATGCAGACCTACTTATCAACGAAACCTGCGAAAAAATTGACAAAATGGCTGACGATGCTGACAATGCAACGGCAAAAACACTTTCGAGAGTTCTTGATATATCTTCAGGTATTCAGACTTTCTCTGATAAGCTCAACTCCATTCTTGCTGACATACTCGCAGAAAATGAAGAAATCTGCAAGGAGCTTACCGGTTTTAAGGGAACACTAAGAATTCCTTTCGAAACAGCTAACGGTAAAATACAGGCTGAGCTTCCCGAGGACTGATTTTATTTGCATCTGCAGACCGTTTTTCCGATATCTGACAATCCGTTATCAATATCAGCTTTTTTATTGATTTCAGGTGTTATAATCGTTAACGGCTGGACAGATGCTCCCACTGCCATCGCAACGTGCATATCCACAAAATCATTAACACCGAAAAAGGCTGTTATTCTTGCAGCAGTGATGAATTTTTTCGGTGTTTTTATTATGTCAGAGCTCAGCGGAAAAGTAGTGTCCTCCATAGTGAATATTGCATCATTCAACTGTGATGAAAGCACGACACTGCTTGCAGTTTGTGCCGCATTTATTTCAATTATCCTGTGGGCAGTGACTGCTTGGTTTTTCGGCATACCGACAAGTGAAAGCCACGCTCTTGTTGCCGCTGTTTCAGGCTCAGCACTTGCAGTAAGCAAATCAATCAGTGCAATAAACAAAACAGAGTGGATAAAAGTTCTCTCAGGACTTTCTATATCTGCAGTGACAGGTTTTTTTCTGGGCTACATAACAGTAAAAATCGTTAGTATTATCATCAGAAACAAAAACAGACTGAGGACCGACGGTTATTTCAGACATCTGCAGAATCTGTCGGCTGCATTTATGGCTTTTATGCACGGCGCTCAGGACGGGCAGAAATTCATCGGTATTTTTCTGCTTACACTGAACACATCGGACACTTATGAACAGAGCATCGGAATCCCTGTTATACTGATTTTTTACACATCAGCACTTATGGCTGCAGGCACTTCTGCAGGCGGTATGAGAATAATAAAGGCATTGGGCTCTGATATGGTAAAGCTAAAAAAATATCAGGGATTCAGCGCAGACCTTGCAGGCGGAATTTCACTTCTTCTGTCTACGGTTTCAGGTCTCCCCGTGAGCACAACGCAAACAAAAACAACTGCTATTATGGGCGTTGGGGCAGAAAAAAGGATTTCAGGTGTTGATTGGAGTATTGCAAAAGAAATGGTGCTAACCTGGGTGCTGACCTTTCCCGGTTGCGGATTTCTCAGCTATCTGATTACTGTTATATTACTAAGCTTCGGGTGATACGGTGAAGAAACAGAAAAAGAATGAATTTCTTATGATTTTATCACAAATTTCACATTCAGCAGCTGAAAATGCCGAATCTCTATTTAAGCTGATAAACGGTGAAACGGTAGCGACTGAAGAATTTGACGGCGTAATAATCAGAAACACGCTCCTAAAGCTTGAAAAAACATATTTCACACCGTTGGAACGGGAAGATATTTTTGCAGTTATGTGTACTTTGCTGAAGCTTCATCATTCAATAACTGTATTGTGTAAAAAAATAAAAATAACAGATATTTTCAATTTGTCATCTGCAGACAGAAATCTAATATCAGACCTGATTTCAGCAATTAAACGATGCGATAATATGGTCTGTTCTCTCACAGCAATACCGAAGTGCGCTGACATCACAGAAAATTATATTGAAATAAGAAAGATCTGCGTTGAAACAAAATCTAAAGATAACAACGCTCAACTGTACAAAGAAATAAATATCTGCCTTAAAGAATGTTATAATTCTGCAGAGATAATATACAAATCATACTTAAAAAACACATAAGGAAAAGATTATGAATATAAATGAAGTAAAAATTCTGAGAGACAAAATAATAAAAAAAGAGTTCGGCAGAATGAATTCACGGCAATTTGAGGCTGTCACCACAACTGACGGTCCTCTTCTCATACTTGCAGGTGCCGGTAGCGGAAAGACAACTGTTCTTGTAAACAGAATCGCATATCTCATCAGCTACGGCAACGCTTACGGGAAAGAGAATTTCAGATTTCCCGTAGATAAAGAAGACTATGATATAATGCAAAGATATTATGATGGTGATGACACACTTCGTGATGAAGCACACAGAATAATGGCATACAATGCCGCAAATCCGTGGGAAATTCTTGCAATCACATTCACCAACAAAGCAGCAAAAGAGCTGAAGGAACGACTTGTGCGTATGCTCGGTGAAGACAAAGGCAACAGCATCTGGGCAAGCACATTCCACTCCTGCTGTGTAAGAATTCTCAGACGTGACGGTGAGCGACTCGGGTATTCATCACATTTCACTATTTATGATACAGACGACTCAAAGCGTGTTATAAAGGAATGTCAGAGACTTCTCAATTTTGATGACAAATATATTGACCACAAGTCAATTATGAAAGAAATCAGCAGAGCAAAGGACTCACTTATCACTCCTGCTGTTTATCTTGCAGAAAATCAGGCTGACCCGAGAAAGGCTGTTATAGGCAAGGCATACGCAAAATATCAGGAGCTGCTGAAAAATGCCGATGCAATGGACTTTGATGACATAATCGTCAACACAGTAAAATTGCTCTCTGAACATCCAGAGGTGCGTGACTACTATCAGCACAAATTCAGATATGTTATGGTAGACGAATATCAGGATACCAACCATGCACAGTACAAGCTCACTTCTCTGCTTGCAGGAGGATACAAAAATATATGCGTTGTCGGTGACGATGATCAGAGTATTTACCGATTCAGAGGCGCAACAATAGAAAATATTCTTAAATTTGAGTTTCAGTATGACAACGCAAAAACAATAAGACTTGAGCAGAACTACCGCTCAACTCAGAATATTCTTGATGCGGCAAATGCAGTTATCGCAAACAACTCAGAAAGAAAAGGAAAAACTCTCTGGACTGATAACGGCGAGGGTGAAAAAATCATAATCAATACCGTTTCGGACGACATAAGCGAAGGAATGTTTATTGCATCATCAATTATGGACTCCTCTGCAAAGGGCCGTCCGTGGAGTGACCACGCAGTGCTCTACAGAATGAATGCACAGTCTGCAACAATAGAGCGTTCACTCGTAAGGTCAGGTATCCCCTACAGAATCATCGGCGGTCACAGATTCTACGAGAGAAAAGAAGTTAAAGACATTGTTGCTTATCTTTCTGTTATATGCAATCCCAATGACACAATCAGGCTCAGAAGAATTATAAATGAGCCCAAGCGTGGTATCGGTGAGAGCACGATAAATAATGCTGCAAGAATTGCTGACGCACTGGGCATAAGTCTTTATGAGGTAATAAGCAATGTAAATGACTACCCTGTTCTCTCAAGAGCCGCAGGAAAGCTCAATGAATTCACAATGATGATTGATTCACTTCACGAATTGAAGGACAGTGTGGAGCCCTCAGAGCTTTTTGACACACTTCTCAATAAAATCAATTATGTTGAGCATCTTGAAAAAGACAGAGATACTTTTGAAGACAGAATGGCAAACGTTAACGAACTCGGAGCCAACATTCAGCGTTATATTCAGGAAAACCCAGATGAGCCTACCCTTGACTCATTCCTTGAAGATGTTGCCCTTATGTCTGACATTGACAACTATAATGACGACAGTGATGCAGTTGTACTTATGACACTGCATTCAGCAAAGGGACTTGAATTCCCTGTCGTATATATTCCCGGAATGGAAAACGGTATTTTCCCCGGCATGCAGTCGATGTATTCGCAGAGTGATATGGAAGAAGAGAGACGACTTGCTTATGTCGGCATAACAAGAGCAAAGGAAAAACTGATTCTTTCAAATGCAAAGACAAGAATGCTCTACGGTCAGACAGCATACAATCCGCCGTCCTGCTTCCTGGGTGAAATACCTGCTGAGCTGACGAACATAAAGAAGCCTCAACAGCCTCAGAGCGTATTTACGCAGAATACACGTCAGCCGGCAGCACAGGCACCGTCAAAGCCGTCTTATTCATCATCATTCGGCAGTGTATCATCGGCAAAGCCTGCATCTGCACTACCTGACTACTCTGTCGGTATGCGTGTGAATCACAAAAAATTCGGTGACGGTATGATTCTGTCAACAAACAAAATGGGCAATGATATGCTGCTGGAAATAGCATTTGATACAGTAGGAACTAAAAAACTTATGGCAAAAATTGCCCCGCTGACTATATTATAATGTAAAAAAAGGAGCCGTTCACCGAACGACTCCTGATTTTTTATGCGCCGAGATATGCCTTACGGACTCTCTCGTCATTCATAAGTTCACTAGCCTTACCGTCCATAATAATTCTGCCTGTTTCAAGAACATAAGCTCTGTCAGCAACCTGAAGTGCCATATTTGCGTTCTGCTCAACAAGAAGAACTGTTGTGCCTTCACTCTTGATTTTCTTGATAATCTCAAAAATTTCAGTAACATAAAGAGGTGAAAGACCCATTGAAGGCTCATCCATAAGAATAATTCTGGGCTTACTCATAAGGGCTCTGCCCATTGCGAGCATCTGCTGCTCACCGCCTGAAAGAGTACCTGCAACCTGATTGCGTCTTTCTTTCAGTCTGGGGAATGCTTCGAATACCATTTCGAGAGAATCTTCAATTTCTTTCTTATCTTTTCTTGTATATGCACCCATTTTAAGGTTATCATAAACAGAAAGAGAAGCAAAAACTCGTCTTCCTTCAGGTACATGAGCCATACCCATTGAAACAATTTTGTGGGCAGGCACTTTAGAAAGGTCTTTGCCGTCAAGAGTAATCTTACCGCTTGCAGCAGGAAGAAGACCTGTAACAGTATGAAGTGTTGTTGTCTTACCTGCACCGTTTGCACCGATGAGAGCTACAACCTCGCCTGCATCAACATCAAATGATATATTTTTTATAGCCTGAATAACACCGAAATAAACGTTAAGGTCACGAACTTCAAGCATTGCCATAATATTTCCTCCTTACTGACCCAGATAAGCCTTGACAACTTCGGGGTTCTTGAGAACTTCATCAGTTTTACCCTTAGCAAGCTCAGTACCGAAATTGAGAACTGTGATTTCTTCACAAATACCTGAAACAAGACTCATATCGTGCTCGATAACAAGAACAGTCAGGTCAAAATGGTCTCTGACAAAACGGATAGTATCCATAAGCTCTTTTGTTTCGTTGGGATTCATACCTGCAGCAGGTTCATCAAGAAGAAGAAGCTTCGGATTGGTAGCAATTGCTCTCGCAATCTCAAGCTTTCTCTGTTTACCGTAAGGAAGGTTAGCTGCAAGAGTGTCTGCGTGTTCATCAAGCTCGAAAACCTTGAGAAGCTCCATAGCCTTTTCATCCATTTTCTTCTCAGTCTTGAAATAACCGGGAAGTCTGAATATGCCTGTTACGGTTGAATACTTCATACCGTTATGAAGACCGACTTTAACATTATCTATAACAGAAAGATTCTTGAAAAGACGGATATTCTGGAAAGTACGTGCAATACCTGCTTTATTGATTTCTGCAGGCTTCTTACCTTTGAGCTCTTTGCCGTCAAGGAAGAATGTTCCTGTTGTGGGCTTATAAACACCTGTAAGAAGGTTAAATACAGTAGTCTTACCTGCACCGTTGGGGCCTATAAGACCATAAAGAGCGCCCTTTTCAAGTGTAAGGTTGAAATTATCAACAGCGTGAAGACCACCGAATGTAATACCGAGGTTTTTTACTTCAAGTAATGACATATCAATTAACCCCCTTCTCTGCTGATTTTTTGCTGAATACAGTCTTGACCTTATAAACAAGGTTCTTTCTGAACTGAACAAAGAATGTACCGTTATTGAAAATCATCATAAATATAAGAATGATTGCATAAATGAGCATTCTGTATTCACTGAAGCCTCTGAGAAGTTCGGGAAGTGCATAAAGAATAGTTGCAGAAATAATAGAGCCTCTGATGTTGCCAAGTCCGCCGAGAACAACATAAACAAGAACAAGAATTGACATATTGTAACCGAAGTTATTTGTAGATGCTGTAAGTGTTGAAATATTGTGTGAGTAAAGCACGCCGGCACAACCTGCAATTGCTGCAGATATTGTGAATACCATAAGCTTATACTTTGTGACATCAATACCAACTGATTCAGCAGCAATTCTGTTGTCACGGATAGACATAATAGCTCTGCCTGTTCTTGAATCCATAAGATTTGTTACAATGAACAGTGTTATCATTATAAGAATAAAACCGACAACAAATGATGAATTCTTGGGAGTACCGGTGATGCCCTGAGGTCCCTTCATAATGAAGAAGCCGTCAGGAAGCATATTGATGCTTGATGAATCGAGTGCTACGTGGAAACCTTCTGCATCCTTACCAATATAAAGAGCATTTACAACAGTTTTTATGATTTCACCGAATGCAAGTGTAACAATAGCAAGATAGTCACCCTTAAGACGGAGAACGGGAATTCCGATAAGAATACCTGCAATTGAAGCGCATACAGCAGCGACAATGAATGCAAGAGTAAATCTTAACCAGTCTGCAGTGATAACATCCTCCATAAGAACCGAGAAAAATGAGCCTGAATAAGCACCGACACACATAAAGCCTGCGTGACCGAGGCTGAGCTCGCCGAGAACACCGACAACAAGGTTAAGTGAAACAGCCATTATAATGCTGGTACACACGGGAACAAGAAGTGCCTTGTGTGCATACTTGAGGTTACCTGTTGCAGAAAGAGTCTGGAAAAGAGTAAACACTGCAATTACCATTACATATGTTATAAGATTCTTCTTTGTAACAGGCTTTATTACTGCTTTCTTTTTAGTAAGAGGAGATGTATTATTCTTTTTAGCCATCACAAACACCTCACACTTTCTCATTAAGCTTCTTGCCCATAATACCTGTAGGTCTGACAAGAAGTACGATTATAAGTACAGCAAAAACAATAGCATCTGAAAGCTGAGATGAGATATAGCCTTTGCTGAGATTTTCAATTACACCGAGAATGATACCGCCTATCATTGCACCGGGAATAGAGCCGATACCGCCGAAAACAGCAGCAACGAATGCCTTGATACCGGGCATTGCGCCTGTATATGGGCTGAGTGCAGGGTATGTTGAGCAAAGAAGAGCACCAGCAACTGCAGCGAGTGCTGAGCCGATTGCGAATGTAAGAGCAATTGTGCCGTTCACATTTATACCCATAAGCTGAGCAGCACCTTTGTCTTCTGATACAGCAAGCATTGCCTTGCCGGGCTTTGTCTTGTTAACAAAAATAACAAGCGCAACCATTATAACAACCGAAACAATGATAGTAACAATTGTTTCACCTGCAATTATAAGCTCACCGCCTGCAAGTGACACAGGTTCAAGTGTGACAACTGATGTGAATGACTTTGTGTCTGAGCCGAAAATGAGAAGTGCAAGATTCTGAAGAAGATAACTGACACCGATAGCTGTAATAAGAACAGCAAGTGATGTTGCCTGTCTCAAAGGCTTGTACGCAAATCTCTCAATTGTGACACCAAGCAATGTACAGAATACAATTGCAATAAGAACACCGAGAATCGTGGGAAGCCCTGCAGTAACGCAGACAGTGTAAATAACGAACGCACCAACCATAATAACATCACCGTGTGCGAAGTTAAGCATTTTGGCAATACCATAAACCATGGTATAACCGAGGGCAATAAGTGAATAGATACTGCCCAAGCTGATACCTGAAATCAGCTGAGATAAAAATTTCATCCGTACCCCACTCCTTTGTGGAAATAATAATGTTTGAAATAGCCACAAAAGCCCTGAAACAGGGCATCTGTAAATAACAGAGAACGGATACTCTGTTTCAAAGCTCTTGTTTTATCATCCGTAAAGAAAAACGGAAAAACCACGTAAAACTCAAACATAGGTATGCCGTATAACTACGGCATACCCGTGTTGATTTAATTTAAGTTAAAATCAGGGAGCAACGTAAACGCCGTTTTCAATCTTAACAGCCTTGGGTTCCTTTGAAGGTTCGCCGTCAGCAGCCCATGTGATACCTGCACCAGTAACACCGTCGATTGAAATTTCTGTCATAGCTGTCTTCATTGCGTTACCTGTATCTGAAACTGACATTTCAGGAGTAACGTTTGCCTTTTCAGCAGCAGCCTTGATAGCAAAGATTGCATCGTATGCGTCAGCAGCAAACTGGTTGAGGTACTTTTCATCAGCAATAGCCTTGAAGCCCTTAACAAAGTTAACTGTAGCAGCATCTGTTGCGTTTGCTACGAAGGGAGTAAGAAGCATTACGCCTTCTGCGAGCTTAGCATCGAAGTTCTCAACTGAAAGGATACCGTCGAGACCGTCACAGCCGAAGAAGATGGGAGCGAAGCCCATTGTGTCTGCCTGCTGGAGAATAAGAGCAGCGGGAGCTGTGTAGATGGGAAGGAACACAAGTTCTGCACCCTTAGCCTTGATATTTGTAAGCTGAGCTGTGAAATCTGTTGCGCTATCATTTGTGAAAGCTTCTGTTGCAACAATTTCAAGACCCTTTACGCCTGCTTCTTCAACGAACTTATCTTTGATACCTGATGAGTAAACGTCTGAAGAATTGAAGATGATACCAACCTTCTTAGCTACGTTGTTGTTAGCAATGTAGTCAGCAGAAGCAATACCCTGGTTGGGGTCTGAGAAACAAACTCTGAAGAGTGTGTCGCCTGCCTGAAGACATTCAACAGCTGAGCCTGAAGGAGTGAGCATAAACATATTGTCATTAGCAACTTCGTTTGAAACTGCTGTACAGGGAACTGATGTAACAGTACCCATAAGCATCTGCATACCCCAGTCCTTGAGAGCGCCGTAAGCATTAACTGACTTTTCAGCATCGTGCACGTCGTCTTCCATCTTGTACTCAACTTTGTAGCCGTTGATACCGCCGGCTGCGTTGATTTCATTTACTGCGAGCTGAGCGCCGTAAAGAACAGCGTTGCCGTAAAGAGCAGCATCACCTGTAAGGGGTCCGATACCGCCGATTTTGATAACACCTTCTTTAGCGAAAGTGTTGTTGCTGTCAACGTTGCTTGTGTCAACATCTGATGTGTTTTCATTTGCAGGATTCTTTGTACAAGCAGCAAATGAAAGTACCATCATGAGAGCAAGAACAACAGCAAGAATTTTTCTGAGTTTCATAGAAAAAACCTCCACTATTTTCCACATACACAGCTATAATTTTTATGTATGCGCCACAAAACTGACGCAGCTATACCACGGCATTCTGTGATAAATAAATTATAATCATAATGTATAATTCTGTCAACAGTTAAATACATAAAAAAAACATCGTATTGACTCTTGTCATATTGTGCATTTTGTCACTATTTATACAGAAACATACAATATGTGCCATAAATATGTATTATTCGGTTTTCAAAAATATAATTTCCAGAAATGAAAAAAAGTCAGACTATGCTGACTTTAATCATATGCAACTTCGCAGGGAGAGATACCGTACTTTTCTTTGAAATCAAACTTTATTCTTTCTCCGTTTACAGTATTATAGCAGTTCTCTCCCAATGAAAATATAAATTTATCATTTTCAATACTGTCTGAATACACATCAACTACCTGTGCATCAGGATACATTTCACGGAAAAGCCTTACCTTTTCTTTGTCGTGACAGTTTGCTCCGACGATATTACCTCTTTTATCGTGAACGGTGCAGATAAGCTCATCAAAGTGCAGTCTTCTGCCTATCTCATCAATAAGAAAATCTGGACTTGCACTGATTACAACAGAGAAACGTTCTCTGTTCTCTTTTTTTGCCCAGTCAAAGACCTTACACTCATACTTATCCCAGAATTTTTTTACAGCCTTTTCTACCGGAATAAGGTTTATAAAAGAAAAGAACGGTCCCTTTACTTTTGTAAGATCAAGCACACCTATCAGCCAAAGGACAGCAGCAACGAACTGATAAGGACCACAGATTATTATCCACGGATAATGTACAAGACAGTACAGCCAGAAAAGTGAGCCGCTGTCAAAGGGAACCATTGTTTTATCAAAATCATAAATATCTACTTTCATATACTACCTCATAAAAATTTATGTATAAATTATATCATTAAAATATTGCCGATACAATAGACAAAACAACGGCAAAAAGAAGAAAGGTCCGACATTTAAGCCGGACCTTTTATACAAATTCTATAAAATTACAGAGCTACGGGCAGTTTTGATACAACTGCAAAAACAAGATACTTGAAGAAAGCAACAATCTTTGTCCATACATCTGTTGACTCTGAATTGAGCTCAAAGAGAGCCATTGCAGCAGCATCATCTGCGAAGAGGTCAACATATCTGATAACCTCTGTTTCAAATGTATCAGTGTTGTTTTCATTGATAGTAATAACTCTTGCGCCGTTGTCAGCACCGTTGTATGAAGCAAAGCCTACACCGGGAGTATTGCAGAGCATAATGCCCTTGTACTCAACCTCATATGTGTTGAGATGGTCGTGACCGAAGAAAATACCGAGAACCTTGCCGTTTTCATAAAGAGCGTCAAATTCACCATTGTTGTAATCGGGAGGACAGGGATATTCGGGAAGCTTACCCTTTGCGCCTTCGGGAAGCTTATAATACTTGGAACCGTTTGTACATGTACCTGTTTCTGCGTCTGCGGGAACGAGTGCATCAAAAATTTCGGGTACTACGATGTGCTGGAAAAGGATTGAAGGAACAACTTCACCGCCGTTTGCAGCAGCAAGAGCTTTTTCAGTTTTAACATACCATTCAATCTGAGCCTTTGTAACTGCAGCATAGCCGCCCAGGTCGTTCTCTGTGTTGTAGTCACCTGAATCGATCATCCAGAGATTGAATACCATATCATTTGCATCTGTTGATGAGTAAACGGGAACATAGTATGTACCACAGGTATCATTATTGAATTCCTCACCTGCGCAGCCGACAAAGCAATCATACTGTTCATATACTTCCATCTGCTGAGCACGTGTAATATCGCCTTCAGCATCGTGGTTACCGAAAACAGATGCTACAGGAATACCGTATTCTTCAAAAATATCCATATACTCAGCAATAGCAAGCTTGTACATAAAAGCTGACTCACCTGCTGTTGAGTTGATATTATCACCTGAAAGCACAATAAGGTCGGGATTCTGAGTTTCGATACATTTTCTCATAAGATCCTTAGTAATTGACTTCATAGGCCAACCGTCCTGCATATCTGCGAACTGAAGAATCTTGAACTCACCGTTTTCATCAAACTGAAGATGTGTGTCAGCTTCTTCACTTGTCTTTGCAAATGCTGCACAGCTGAGTGCACCGAAAGCAAGAACACAAGCCATAAGGACTGCGAGAACTTTCTTTGTCATTTTCATTTTTGTTTACCTCCGTATAAGCACAGTGCTTACAAAATAGTGTAAAAAGTATACCATAAAATTCCGTGTATTTCAATAGATGATGAATACTTTAATTGAATTTTAATAATATCTTAAAAAAACCTCCATATCACTTTCACCGTGATTTGCAAAAGCATAATAAGGAATAAGTCTGATTTTGGCAGGTGTATATTCTTCGGCTGTACGTGAATAAAGCTCATCTGATTCTTTGGGAATAATACCGTCAGCCGTCAATGAATACGAGCCGCATTTCTCACAGAATTCCTCTTTAAACTCAGTATTAGTATCAAGACGGAAGGTCATAATCGGGAAACTGTTACTGACACCCTCAGCACAATATACGACAGGACCTCTCTGCACTGCTACTCTGCCGATATAATCCCTGATTTTTGATGATGGATATACGATAAACGGTGAAACATCCATATCAAGGACAATAACACTGTCATCTGTAATATTCTCAAGATGCACATAACCCCTGTCGGGTGTTGCTTCAATCACCTTGCCGTCAACCGTGATTATGTATTTATTACACCATGAAGGGATTCTCAGAGCAATATTCTTTACTCCCTTCGCAGTCAGCTCTACCCTGCCGTTATTGGGATAATCTGTTTTCTGAGTGAGTGAAAAGCCGTCTGTTTCTGCCGTGCTGTCAATATACTGATGAACAAAAACAGTGTCTTTATTATATGTATAGATAAAGTCGCCAACCGATGCAATAAAACGGGTGATGTTGGGAGGACAGCAGGAGCAGTCAAATACTTCTTTTCGCTGAGTAATCGGAAGATGCTCACTTGTATCTACCTGAGATGTGTTTCTGTTAAGAAGATGTGTTCTTATTGCAAGAGGGTTGACATAGAAAAAAGCCTTTCCGTCAAGAGAAACTGATGAAAGTGCATTATTATAAAACACACGCTCTATGACATCAGAATATACGGAATTATTTTCAATAAGAAGCATTCTCTGTGCAAACCAGGCAAGTGACAGTGCAGCACAGCTTTCTGAATATGCAGTAAGGTCAGGTAAATCATAAGGGACTGTAAATGCTTCACCTCTGCCTGCAGAGCCTATACCGCCTGTAATATACATTTTGCGTGTTGCAATATCGTCAAATATGCTTCTGCAGGAATCAAGAAGCTCTTCATCACCCGTATGTCTTGCAAGATCAGCCATACCAGTATAAAGATAGCAGGCTCTGACACAGTGACCTTCTGCTGTTTTCTGTTCTCTTACAGGAATATGACTCTGTGAATATTTATGAGCAACGCCGTTGTATTCATTATCGTCGGGAGTTCCTCTGTTATCAATAAAAAATGAGCACATCTCAAGATATTTTTTGTTGCCTGTAAGTTCATAAAGCTTAATGAGAGCAAGCTCAATTTCTTCGTGTCCGGGAGTAATAAATGATGCCGACTTATCCTGAATAAAGACCTTGTATATATAGTCAAGATACTTTTCCATCACATCAAGAAGCTGTCTTTTGCCTGTTGCTCTGAAATAAGCAACAGCTGCCTCAAGAAGATGACCTGCACAATAAAGCTCGTGGTCGGTTCTGTCTGACCATCTGGGCTTATCGTGTACCTGATAACAGGAATTGAAATATCCGCATTCTTCCTGATTGGCAGCTATTTTTTCAACAGCATCGTCAACAAGCCTTTCAAGCTCGTCTGATTTCTTTTTTTCAAGAATAAATGCAACACTTTCAATCCATTTTGCTATATCAGAATCCCAGAAAATATGCGGTTCATTCGGGTCACCTTTTTTCCAGTTACATCTGAGTGCATCAAATCTGCCTGTTTCACTAAATCTCTTATATACATTATACACACTGACATCACTTACCATATCAATTCTGCTTTTCCAGAAGCCGTTATTGATGTCAACATTTCTGAATTCAACTTTTTTCATACGGAAACACCTCCGTAAACCATTTTAATACATTTCTCAAAGCATTGCAACAAAAAAGACAGAAGTTTTGATTCTTCTGTCTTTTTTCTGTTATGAAATTTTCATTTTCAGACGGAGCTTGTCACTTATCATTGCAATAAACTCACTGTTAGTGGGCTTACCTCTTGTGTTCTGAATTGTGTAGCCGAAATATGAGCTGAGCACATCAACATCTCCTCTGTCCCATGCAACCTCAATAGCGTGTCTTATAGCTCTCTCAACTCTTGAAGCCGTTGTGGAAAATGTCTTGGCAACAGTGGGATAAAGCAGTTTTGTCACAGAATTCATCATTTCCGTGTTGTTGATTGAAAGAATAATTGCTTCTCTTAAATACTGATAACCCTTGATATGTGCAGGAACTCCGATCTGATGCATTATCTCAGAGACAACAATTTCAAGATCTGTCTCATTACGCTGAACTGACGGAATATTACTATGTTCGCTTCTGACCGAAAGCAGAAACATTACTCTTTCTGCTACAACAACTGCGTCAACGGGTCTTATGAAGTAATAATCGGCACCTTCAGAGAGTATCTGATGTTCAAAGTCGGAATTTGACACGCCTGACAGCACACATATCAGAGGGCGTTTTATAAGCTGCATCACAGACAGTTTTTTAAGAACACCCAGAGCATCAAGTGAAGGCATAAAAGCATCCATAATCACCACATCAGGCAGAAACTTCTCGATATTTGTTATAACACTGTTGCCGTCTTTTACAGTCATCAGCACATTCATACCGTGTTTTTCAAGTGTTTTTGCACATGTCACTGTAAATTCATTTCTTTCCTGAGCAAGCAGAACTTTAGGTTGATTCGTCATTTTAATTGTCCTTTCTGTATACGGTTTTTAACCCTTGTTTTTTACCATACATTTGATTTCTTTCCCAAATCCTACCATATATTACCACTTATAGCAATTATTGTCAATAGTATTTTTGTAAATTTTTCCCTTTTTATTGTCATAAAACTGACTTACACCAAAATTCTTCAATCTTTAATAAAGCAATAAATGAAATAATACTTACAAAATAATGAAATTCTTTTTTTATTTACATAAAAGTTGTTGAAAAAAAAATATTCTTATGTTAATATCAATTAAATATATAAACTTGGAGTTGAAACAAAAATGGATATCAGAATTTTTAACAACACAGATGAAATTGCTGCTGCAGCATCAGAAATAATAATCAACAAGGTAAAAAGCAAGCCTGATGCTATACTCGGTCTCGCAACAGGTGCTTCTCCCGTTGCCACTTACAAAAAGCTCATCGCTTCATACATCAACGGTGAAATTTCTTTCAAGGATGTTAAAACATTCAATCTTGACGAATACTGCTCAATTCCTGCTTCAGACAAGAACAGCTACTATACATTTATGCACGAAAACCTTTTCAACCATATTGACATAAATGAAGAGAATGTTCACGTCCCCAACGGCAATCCCGAAAATGCAGAAGAATACTGTGCTTCATATGATGAATCCATAAAGAATGCAGGCGGCATTGACATTCAGGTACTCGGTATCGGCAGAAACGGTCACATAGGCTTTAATGAGCCCTCTGACAAATTCACAGAAGGAACATACAAGGTTAAGCTTACTGACAGTACAATTGAAGCAAACAAGATTTATTTTGAAAGTGAAAATGATGTACCCAGAGAAGCAATCACAATGGGTGTTCAGTCTATAATCAACGCAAAGGAAATCATCCTTATTGCCGAGGGTAACGCTAAGGCACAGGCAATTCACGATATGATCAAGGGTGAAGTTTCACCTGCCTGCCCTGCTTCAATTCTTCAGAAGCACGATAATGTACATATTTTCATTGACAAGGCTGCCGCCGCCCTTCTTTAATCTTCAACGAGGTGATATTTTTGCAGAAAACAATCGCATTGCTTGTTTTTTCTACTGTTTTTCTTACACTGTTTCTGTGTGCATGCAACAAGAAGCCGTCTGAAGAACAGACAACTGACAACAGTGACAAGGTTTTCACAGCCATCGACAAATCAACACCGATTTCTCAGGGCAACCTTATTACAAAAACAGACACTGACAGTGACGGAAATCTCAATATAAATTATTATGATTCAAAAGGCAATCTGGTTGAAAATTTCATATGGGATGATGATGAAAAGGTTTCACACTCAGTGATGACTTATTCTGAAACAAACCAGCTGATTCAGAAAGAAAATATATCTCCCGACGGTCAGAGCAACACTGTAGAATCATACAAATACAATAATGAGAATTCTGTTGAACAGAAAACAGTGAGTGAATATGAAGACGGTAAGCTTAAAAAGTCTACGATGTATGATGCAGACAACAAATGCACCGGCTATTCGCTATCATTCTATAATGAGGCTGATCTGCTGACAAAAATTGAAAGATATGATTCTGCTGACAAGCTTATTGAATACTTTATGTATGAATACAATGATGAATCTCAGAACATAAAGTACTCTGCATACACAAGTGATGCAGTGCTTACAAAATACACCACCTTTGATTACAATGACGAGGGTAAGGTATCACAGGAAAAATATTTTGACGGCAACAACGAGCTTCTTTCATATTACACTTTTGAATATGACGAAAACGGAAATATGACAATATCAAGAAGCTACGATTCGCAGGGAAATCTGAAATCAGAAGATTTCATCACAGCTGAATAAAATAATAATGACAGACGGATTTTTAATTTTCCGTCTGTTTTTTTACTGAGTAAGTATTGAAATAATAATAAAAATAAGTATAATATATTATGATTATATAAGGAGGTAGTTTTATGGCTGTCAAATATACGGTATCTCTTGAAAAGATAATCAATAACAACGGTTATGAAGTTCTGTATACTCCGAAGTCACCGGCAGATATCTATATATCATCAAAGGATATCACAAGACCCGGACTCATTCTCACGGGCTACGAAGATTATTTCGACCCTGAAAGAATACAGCTTCTCGGTTTTACGGAAAACAGCTTTCTGAACAGTCTGTCAGTCAGCAAGCGTGAGCAATGTCTTGAAAGATACTTTTCAACACGCCCTGCTGCAGTTATAATAACAAGAAATCTTGAGCCTGTTGAAGGTCTTTTGAACAAGGCTGAAAAATATGAAGTACCTATTCTCAGAACAGCTGACGATACATCTGCAAATATGGCAACGCTTATCGCATACCTTGGCATTGAGCTTGCAGACAGAATCACAAGACATGGTGTACTTGTTGAAGTGCTTGGTGAAGGTGTACTTATTGTAGGTGACAGCGGTGTCGGTAAAAGTGAGACAGCTGTTGAGCTCATAAAAAGAGGTCACCGTCTTATAGCAGACGATGCCGTTGAAATAAGAAAAGTATCTTCCAAGACTGTTGTCGGTCAGGCACCTGACAATATCAGACATTACATTGAGGTGCGTGGTGTCGGCATCATCAACGCAAGAAGACTTTTCGGTCTTGAATCTGTCAAATTATCAGAAAAAATCGATATGGTCATAAGACTTGAGCCCTGGGATTCCGCAAAAGTGTATGACAGAATGGGACTTGAGGAAAACTATATAAATATAATGGGTATAAGCGTTCCCGCAACTGTTGTCCCCGTAACACCCGGCCGTAATCTCTCGGTTATTATAGAAACGGCTGCAATCGCAAACAGACAGAAGAAAATGGGTTATGTTGCAGCACAGGAGCTTATGCAGAGCCTCGGGATGGACGGCTTTGAGCCAATCAAACAGGAAATTGAAGTCTGGGATAACAACCACGACGCTGAATATATCTGATTATCAGGAGGAAATTAAAATGTACAGAATCGGTGTTGACCTCGGCGGAACAAATATTGTTTCAGCTGTAGTAGACGAAAACAACAAAATCATTGCAAGAGCTAAGGAGAAGACAAATGCTCCCCGCCCTGCAGAAGAAATTTTTGACGACATTGCAAAAACAGTAAAGGATGCTCTCTATTCAGCAGGCCTTACAATGGATGATATTGAATCAATCGGCGTCGGTACACCCGGCTCAGTCAATAAGGCTAAAGGACTTATTGAGTTCGCAAACAACCTCGGCTTTGACAATGTTCCCGCATACGCACTTCTCAAAGAAAGAACAGGCTGCAAGAACATCTATTTTGATAACGATGCAAACTGTGCCGCACTCGGCGAAGCTGTTGCAGGTGTAGGTAAGGGCGCAAAGGACTTTGTTGCAATCACTCTCGGCACAGGTGTCGGCAGCGGTATCGTTGTTGACGGTAAGCTTGTCACAGGTACAAACTATGCAGCAGGCGAAATGGGACACACAGTTATTGTTTATGACGGAGAACAGTGTAACTGCGGCAGAAAAGGCTGTTGGGAAAGATATTCATCAGCTACTGCTCTTATTCAGCAGACAAAGGATGCTATGATTAAAGATCCTTTCACAAAGATGTGGGATATTGTTGACGGCGACATCAGAAAGGTTGACGGCAGAACAGCATTTGACGGTATGAGAGCAGGCGACAGCACAGCAAAAGAGGTAGTCACAAAATATATGGGATACCTCGCTTGCGGTATGTCAAACATCATCAACACATTCCAGCCTGAAGTTCTTTGTGTAGGCGGTGGTGTAGGTAATGAAAAGGAAAACCTCCTCGGTCCCGTCAGAAAAATGATTTACTCACAGAGATACAGTGTTCACGCTGAAAAGCAGACAAAGATCTGCTGTGCAGAGCTCGGCAACGATGCAGGTATCATCGGTGCAGCTCTTCTTACAGAATAATTTTAACGAAAAGAGTTTTTTATGATTGATTTATCAGCTTTTGCAGAAAGTTTAAAATCAGAATATTGTGAAATTCTCGTAGATTCGCCAATGAGCCGCCAGACCTCCTTCAAGGTCGGCGGCAATGCTGATATTATTGCATTTCCGAAGAATGAAAAAGCACTTACAGAAATTTTATGCAGAGTAAAAGAAGCAAATCTTCAGTTTATTGTAATCGGCAACGGCAGCAACCTGCTTGTGCGTGACTCAGGTATCAGAGGTGTTGTAATTAAAACCACTGCAATGGAGCCTGAAATAAAGCTTGAGAGCAATACTCTCAGCTGCTCAGCCGGCACTCCTCTTTCAAAGCTCTGTGTTACTGCTCTTGAGAATTGCCTTACAGGGCTTGAGTTCGCATACGGCATACCCGGCACAGTGGGAGGCGCTGTATATATGAATGCGGGAGCATACGGCGGAGAAATGAAAGATGTACTTTGCTCAGTCAGGTACATTGACAAGGACTGCAATATTATTGAAAAAACTGCAGATGAGCTCTGCCTCGGCTACAGAGAAAGCTTTTTCTCAAAAAACCCCGAAAACATTATTCTGTCTGCAGAATTTATGCTCAGTGAAGGCGTCAGAGATGAAATCAGAGCAAAAATGGATGATCTTATGGGCAGACGAAAAGATAAACAGCCGCTCGAATACCCAAGTGCAGGCAGCACCTTCAAGCGTCCGGAAGGTCATTTTGCAGGTGCTCTTATTGAGCAGTGCAAGCTTAAAGGCTACACTGTAGGCGGAGCAAGAGTAAGCGAAAAACACGCAGGCTTTGTCATCAACTCGGGCTCTGCTACGGCAACAGATATTCTTGAGCTGATAGAGTATGTAAAAAATACAGTAAAAAATGAAACAGGCATCACTCTTGAGCCTGAAGTGAGAATTATACCGTAACTATGTCATTTTCATCAGATGTAAAAAAAGAATTATGTGATATTCAACAAACAAATTACTGTTGCAATCTTGCTGAAGCATACGGAATGCTTTTTTTCGGAAGGGCCTTCGGTGTTGACGAAATAAGCCTGATGACAGACTACGATTTCGTGGCTGAAAGATACAGACAGTCAATTGAGTTTCTTGTTCAGACACAGCCCGAGGTTGTTATATCAAAATCGGGTAAAATTACTGTTTCCGTTAACAACAAGGATGACAGAATTGCTATACTGAATGAGCTTGGCTACTCGGGTAAGGAACGTACACTCAGACTTCTGACAACAAATATCGAAAATGAGGACTGTTGCTTCGGTGCTTTTATAAGAGGAGTATTTCTTTCGTGCGGCATTATCACAGACCCTAAAAAAGAATATCATCTTGAGTTCGATGTAACATATATGAGTAAATGCCGTGACCTGACTGAGGTTTTTGAAGACTTCCCTGTCACACCTAAGAATTCAGACAGAAACGGCGTCAATCTTGTTTATTTCAAGGACAGTTATCAGATTGAAGATATTCTGACCGTTATGGGTGCACAGCAGGCAGTGCTGACACTGATAAATGAAAAGATATTCAAGGATGTACGCAACAAGGTCAACAGAAAAGTCAACTGCGATAAAGCAAACATCCGAAAAACCTGTCAGGCTGCAGGTGAACAGATAAAAGCTATTATGCAGCTTATGGATGCTGACAAGCTTGATGAACTGCCGCAGGAATTAAAAGAAATTGCACTGCTGAGACTTGACAACCCTGAAATGACACTTTCTGAGCTTGGTGCAAATCTGACTGTACCGATTTCCCGTTCGGGAGTCAATCACAGACTTAAGAAGATTATTGATATAGCAAAAAGGACTGTCTGACAGCTAAAATAATAAGATGGACACTTATGACGTGCCCATCTTTTTTTGTTGTTATTTAATTACTGCACGCTCGGCAGAATAGCTGACATCAATATTCTTTTTAAAAAGAAGGTAGTCATACTGAGGAATCCAGTTATCACCGACTGTCAATGATTCAAACTGTTCTTCACTGACAGCAACATTCATAACAGATACGCCTTTGATTTCACCGTCTTCTTTATAGCAGGTATCCCAGAATGCGTGGTGGCCGATTTCCTTTACACTATCGGGAATAAACATATACTGAAGATTCTGATTGAAGCTGAAGGCATCAGAGCCGATGAATTCGAGTCCTTCGGGAAGTGAAAGATATACTTCACCGAGTGTTTTATTTAATGTAAAATGAGTATCCTCAACATCATCAGCTTTATAAGTATAGATTGAATGAAGTGAGGGTGTTGTTCCCCACTGGTCTTTACGCTCGTGAAGCTTGAATACAGCAAGAGTTTCAACCCTTTCAAGACCTTCGGGAAGATACAGAACTCTCAGATTTGAATAATTGAGACACATTACTCCGAGTCTTGTAACGGTAGATGGTACGACATATGTCTGTATATCTCTTTCATACTCGGGAGTGATGTCAGCAGTATAAAGCTCTGCCTCATAACCGTATTTCTGTCTGAGATATTCATCATGGTCAGAAGGATAGCAAAGAAGCTCTGTTTTATCCTTATTATAAAGAACGCCGTCGATATCACAGTAATTGGGGTTGTTTTCGTCAACTTCAATTTTCTGCAATGCCCAGCAGGAGTAGAATGCCTTTTCATCAACAAATTCCACATCAGGGCCGATTCTGATTGTTGTAATCTTGCCGTCACAATTGAGTGTAAACTGTCTTACAGATTTGACCGGCTTGGATTCATCCTTAACAACTCTGAAATTAGTAGCAGGGTCATTATTGCCGGGAATATACTCTATATCAGATACATAGTCAATATCAAGCTCATAAAGATAACCTGTATTTGCAAAATGTGTGAACTCATAACCGTCATCAAGCTGAGTATATTCAAATGTTTCATTCTGAAGAGCCATAACACTGAAATAAATTGAAAGTGATACGGCAATTATTATGACAATTACAAATATTGCTTTTTTCAGATTATAGTATTTATAAGGCTTATTGATATGAGGCGCTGCAAGACCTTCAACCTGATATGTCCATATTTCATCTTCGGGAATGTCAAGCTTTATATCATCCTGCAAAACTGTGCCTTTATCAGCCTTTTTTTCTTTTTTGCTCATAAAACTGACCTCCTTTAACCTTTATAACTGCCGGCAGTTGATTTACCTTCTTCTTCTGCCTTCTTTTCCGTAACCTCTGCACGGCGTTTGAGAACTTCCATAACAAGGTTTTGCTTCCTGTTATCATAATCCCAGAACAGATAAGGAATCGTCATCAGGAAGAATCCTATAACATCAATGATAATGGGAATAACAACAATATTTCTTCTTGAGCCGTCAAAGAACAGGATTTCCCAGTTGCTGTTGAAGCCGTACTTGAGCAGGAAAATAGGAATAATAAGACCTATAAATGATGTGATGGGGCCGGTAAACCAACCGAAAATACCGCCGAAGCTTTCAAGACGCTCACCTGAAAGGTACATCTGATAGTCGCTGATACGTACACCCATATCGTGACCTGCCGTTGTGGGAACAGTCTTTGTCATTTCCATAAAGAAAAGAACAATAATACAGATTGTACCGCAGAGTGCAAGATTATCACCAAGAGTCCACATAGCAACAGCGATAATACCGTTACCGATTGCACGACTGAGCTGATAGAATATCATAATCTGCTTGTATGAAAATCTCTTAAGGAAATACGGTGAAAGAAGATCGGGCGGAGTGCCTGCAAATGAAATCAGTGCAACAATAAGTGAATAAGGCAGACCACTGAGACGGAATGTATAGAAATAAAGAATTGTTGCAAAGGGCAGCATACCGTTACCAAGTGCGTCAATAAGACCGACTATTGTATTGATAAGCAGATACTTATTCTTAAGAACGCCGAGCATACCGTCCCAGAACTTAATCTGTACTTTCTTTTCAATCGGCGGCTGAGGAATTCTCTCCTTGATTCTGCCTGCGAGGAGCATTGTGAATGCGGCAGAAACAGTAAAAGTAATTGGGATTACAAATCTGTAGAAGTTGATATCTGCCCATTCGTGACGGAGCATACCTACAATTGCAGGGAGAATGATTGCAAGAATAGAATTGAAGATATGCGAAATCTTGACAGGATAGCTTCTGACAAGAATTCTTTCCTGAAGATTGGGGCTGATTCGTTTTGTACACTCTTCAAGAACATTTCCGAAACCGAATACGTTATATGTAGCAAAAAGAAGGTTTGCAACCCATACACGGGTGGCAACATCGGGGATATTATATACAGGAAGCCAGCCGATAAGGAAAACCATTATACACTTTGGTACAACATCACAATAAAGTGAATACTTATATCTGCCGTATTTGGGAAGAAGCTTTTTACGCCAGAAAATATTTCTTGCGCCGACCCAGCCCGAATACAGGAAATGCGTGCCGAAGGTCTTGAAGCAAGCTGTGGCATTCATACCCTCAAAGCTGTTAAGCATTGTAATAAACGTGCCCGATTGGTCAAACAGCCTTGAATAGTCAAACAACAGTGTCGATATACCGAAAGCCATCATAAGACCGTATACAAAATAGACCTTTCTTTCCTGCTTTTTTGGAAGAAAACCGAGGTTATCACAGACATACCACCAGATAAGGGCTGTAATATAGCCAAGAGGCATATTAAGAAGACCTATAACCGAGAATGTAAGATAAGGCAGCTTGTAATGGTGCATAATAAGGAAACAGCTTGAAAAGAAACCGATATATTCAAGCGTTTTATGCCCAGTATAGTTGGCACCGACACCGATAACTACATCCTTATACTCTTTATAAGGAACATATTTACCATCTGCCGGAGTGTTCCAATGAGTTTTTACTTCAGTGGCAAAGTTTTTTACGGTGGTGACAGCTTTGTCAAATTTTTCACTCATTGTAATCATCCTCCTTTATAATATTTTTATAATTATAACATAACAATACAACATAATCAATATATTTATGTGCTGAAATTTATATTATTTTATAAAATAAAAACAAAAAAAGTCTGTCCGAAGACAGACTCTAAGACACTTATTTACAGACAAAGATGAACAGCAAAGCCGCCGAATTCTTCTTGAAGATATATAAATGTCATATTACCCTTTGCGTCATACTGTGCTGATTCATAATCAAGGGCAATACCTTTTCTTTCAAGATAAGCAACAGCCTTATCCATATAGTTTGTTTTTACAGCAATGTGACCCATTGTACCTCTGCCGTTATATTTCATAACTTCGATTTCATCAGTACAGAAGTAGCTTACGGGAATCTCTCTCTGTGAGAAATTGAATGCCATAGTGAACATATCAGCAGTTGCCTTTGCCTTTGCTTCGTCTTCACAATTGATAGCAAGATGTGCAAGTCTGAAACCGAGCATATTAGCAACAGCCTCTTTTGTAAGAGCCTCGATTTCATCAAACTTACCTTCATTGATAAGAGTATCCTTAACCATCCAGCTGCCGCCGCAGGCAAGAATCTTATCACAGTCAAGATAAGAATTGATATTCTTTGCATTGATGCCGCCTGTGGGCATAAACTTAACACCGACATAAGGAGCTGCGAGAGCTTTTATCATATTGATACCGCCGAGATTCTCTGCAGGAAAGAATTTAACAACATCAAGCCCCAGAGCAAGTGCTGCTTCAATATCAGATGTTGATGGGCAACCGGGTGTGATAGGGATGTTCTTATCAACACAGTATTTAACAACCTTTTCATTGAAACCCGGTGTGACAATAAATTTTGCACCTGCATTCACAGCCTTGTCAACCTGCTCAGTTGTAAGGACAGTTCCCGCACCGACAAGCATCTCGGGGAATTCCTTTGTCATAAGAGCAATTGCTTCCTCAGCAGCTGCTGTCCTGAATGTAACCTCAGCACAGGGCAGACCACCGTTTATAAGAGCCTTTGCAAGAGGTACGGCATCCTTTGCATTATCAAGCTTAACAACAGGAACAATACCGATTTTGCCTATTTCTTTAAGAATTTCATTCATTTCAATTACTCCTTACTTGCCTTTTCGATTGCTTCCCACAGACCGTTTAGATATGTTGCACCGAGTGCTCTGTCAAACAGACCGTAACCGGGTCTGCCTGTTTCACCCCATATCATTCTGCCGTGGTCAGGTCTGACATAGCCTCTGAAGCCGTTGTCGTGAAGAGCCTTCATAACGGCATACATATCAATGCTTCCGCAGGATGAAAGATGTGCTCTCTCTTCAAATCCGTTTTCAAGAACTGCCACATTACGCATATGAACAAAATGCACTCTGCCCATTTTTGCATACTTCTCTGCCATTGCTACAACATCATTCTTGCAGGAACAGCCCAGAGAACCGACACAAAGTGTGATACCGTTGTGTGAATCATCAACAAGTGAAAGGAAACGGTCAAGATTCTTTTCGTCGGTAATGATTCTGGGAAGACCGAAGATACTCCAGCAGGGATCATCCTCGTGAATAGCCATATTTATGTCACACTCAGCAGCAACGGGGATAATTTTTTCAAGGAAATACTGAAGATTGTCCCAGAGGTCATCCTCTGTCATAGCGTTGTACTGAGAGACAACAGAAGCAAGCTCATCTCTTGTATAGCTTGCGTCCCAACCGGGAAGAGTAAGGTCAGAATCACTCTTGAGAGGGTCAACCTTATCAACCTGCTCCTGATAATAAACAAGTGATGTTGAGCCGTCGGGAAGGACGTGGTCAAGCTGAGTTCTTGTCCAGTCAAACACAGGCATAAAGTTATAGCATATACATTTAACACCTGCTTCACCGAGTCTTCTTATATTTTCGCAATAATTTTCAATATATTTCTCACGGGTGGGTTTACCGAGCTTGATGTCTTCGTGAACGGGAACACTCTCGATCACATCGAACTTCAGACCTGCATCTTCAGTCATCTTCTTGAGTTCTGCGATGCTTTCACGGCTCCAGACTTCGCCTACGGGAACATCGTAAACGGCAGTAACAACGGAATCCATACCGGGAATCTGTCTGATGTGCTGTAATGTGATTTTGTCATCCTTGCCATACCAACGGAAAGAAAGTTTCATAGTATCAGTCCTTTGTATTCAAAATTATACATTATAAATTTTACGATAAATCATCACTTTTGTCAAGAAGCATATTACTCATTATTATATAGTGTCTGATTTATTATGAAATATTGATATTGATTTGTATTACAATATTTGTTATACTAGCTTAGATATTTTAAAGGAGATAAAAAATATGGAAAAAGCAAAAAGATGCCTGACATTGCTTCTGACTTTTCTCAGAATCGGTGCGTTCACATTCGGCGGTGGATACGCTATGATTCCGTTAATTCAGAGAGAAACGGTAGAAAAACACAAATGGATTTCTGACGATGATATTCTTGAAATTATTGCAATTGCCGAGTCAACCCCCGGCCCCATCGCAATCAATTCAGCAACCTTTGTAGGCTACAAGGTTGCAGGCTTCTGGGGCTCATTCTGTTCAACATTCGGTGTTGTACTCCCCTCTTATATCATTATTTCAATTATTTCACTCCTTCTTCAGCAATTCAGTGATATCAAGGCTGTACAGTACGCATTTTTCGGCATCCGTGCAGGTGTTCTTGCACTGATACTCAAGTCTTTGTGGACTATGTTCAGAAAAGTAAAGAAATCAGTTATACCATACATCATTGTTGCTGTTTCTTTTGTTCTGTCGGTATTTACTGACCTTAATGTATTATTTGTGATTGCAGGCAGTGCGATATTCGGTATTGTGACATCAGTAATAACAGAGAGAAAGGAGAAACAGAAATGATTTATTGGGAACTGTTTTATACTTTCTTTAAAATAGGCCTTTTCACCTTCGGCGGCGGATATGCGATGCTCCCCCTGATTCAGGAAGAGGTTATTGCACACAACTGGATTGCAATGGAAGACCTTATAAACTTCATTGCTGTCAGCGAAAGCACACCCGGTCCCTTTGCAATAAATATGGCAACGTATGTAGGCACGCAGATGGGCGGACTTCTTGGCGGAGTATGCTCAACACTGGGCGTTGTTATGCCGTCATTTATCGTTATTCTGATTGTTGCAAAGCTCTTTGAACAATTCAAGAAGAACAAATATGTAAAGGGTGCTATGTCAGGTCTCAAGCCTGCCGCAGTTGGTCTTATCGCATCTGCAGTTGTGTCAATGGCGCTGATAGTTTTTGTGCCCGATGGCTTTTCACTTGAAATATTTACAAGCGTAGAATTTTATATATCTCTTGTGCTGTTTGCAGTTATGTCAGTGCTGGCATTCAAAAAAGCGCACCCGATTCTGATAATTGTCATTTCTGCTGTTGTGGGAATAATCTCAGGATATGCGCTGAATTTACCTATATAAATTACAAAAAGCAGGTACCGTAAAAGTACCTGCTTTATTATGTTAAAAAAATTATTTAACGATTTCGCCCATTGTTGAGGGAGTTGCAGAGCAAGCATTTGCTTCGTCTGTATCGATATGCATTGCAAGGCCGAAGTTATCATTAACTCTTACAACAACATCACCGAATACAAGGCTTCTGCCTTCTGTTTCAATCTTTACGTTAACAACGTCCTTGTCAGCAACCTGAAGCTCTGCAGCATCAGCAGTTGTCATGTGGATATGTCTCTTAGCAACGATAACGCCGTCCTTGAGTTCAACTTCACCCTTGGGACCTACAAGCTTGCAACAGCCTGATTCAGCTGTGTCGCCTGATTCTCTGATAGGAGCAACAACGCCGATTGTTCTTGCGTCTGTAGCTGAAATTTCAACCTGAGTAGCAGGTCTTACAGGACCGAGGATTGAAACTGCAGGGAACTGACTCTTAGGACCTACAACAGCAACTCTTTCGTTAGTTACATACTGACCGGGCTGTGAGAGTTCCTTCTTAACTGTGAGTTCATAGCCTTCACCGAAGAGAATATCAAGGTCTTCACGTGATACATGAACGTGTCTTGCAGATGTTTCAACAATAAACTTTTTCATTTTACACTTTCCTTTCAATAATCTACAGATTATTTTACAACTTCATAAAAGAAAATGCAAGAGTTAAAAGGAAATTTATGAATTAATTATCTGTGACAATAACAACGGACTGAGAATTGTTGGCACTGAAAGCTGTCTGAGACTCCGTTTTCCCGAATTTTCGGCATTCGCCTGTCATAGGGGTCATTGAAATAATAGCCTGTTGCATCATATCCCACAAGAACCATACAGTGATTGGGACTTATCCATGTAAAGCTGTCTGCACTGTTTTCGATACGGGGACTTATGTTCCTGTAAGGCTCTGCCATATCCATGGTACACCACACTATAACAGGGATATTATTTCGGATGTATCTGAAGCACAGATTATCCAGTGTGTCTGAGCAGGAATATACAGCATCTGCCTTAATTCCGATTTCGTCAAAGAAATAATTTATGCTTCTTGCAAGACCTTTCGCCCATATTCCCCATCCGTATTCACTTTCAGGCTCCCCTAAAAAAACCATATCAGGGTTACTGCTGTACCATATACCGTCCGATATATACGGTGCATTACACATTATAGCACAAATTTTTGTAAAAATTTAATTTTCCCTATTTATATTTTAAATAATATATGTTATACTTATAATGATTAATTATGTAAACATAAAACTACGAGGTATAAAGTATGTTTGTTGATAAAGCAAAAATAAAAATAAAGGCAGGTAACGGCGGTAACGGTGCCGTTGCGTTCCACAGAGAAAAATATGTTGCATCGGGCGGTCCCGACGGTGGTGACGGCGGAAAAGGCGGCGACATTGTCTTTAAGGTTGACACAAACCTTTCAACACTTGCCGATTTCCGTTACAAAAGAAAATACACAGCCGAAAGCGGTCAGAACGGTTCAGGCTCCCGTAAAAACGGCAAAAAGGGTCAGGACCTTATAATCAGAGTCCCCCGCGGTACAATAATCCGTGAAGCTGAAAGCGGAGTTGTTATTGCCGATATGTCCTCGGACGAGCCTTTCATTGCCGCAAAGGGCGGTAAAGGCGGTTGGGGCAACTCTCATTTTGCAACTCCCACCCGTCAGACTCCCCGTTTTGCAAAAGACGGTGTCCCCGGCGAAGAATGGGAAGTTATCCTTGAACTGAAACTCCTTGCAGACGTGGGACTCATCGGTTTCCCCAATGTAGGCAAGTCAACTCTTGTTTCCGTTGTAAGTGAAGCAAAGCCCATTATTGCTGACTATCATTTTACGACAATCACACCCGTTTTAGGTGTCGTGAGAATGGGTCCCGAAAGCTCATTCGTTATGGCTGATATCCCCGGTCTGATTGAAGGTGCGGGTGAAGGTGCAGGCCTCGGCCACGCATTCCTGCGTCACGTTGAAAGATGCCGTATGCTCATACACGTTGTTGACGTTGCAGGAAGTGAGGGCAGAAACCCCATTGAAGACTTTGAAACAATCAACAAGGAACTTGTTGTATTCAATGAAGAGCTTTCAAAGTGTCCTCAGATTGTCGCAGGTAACAAAATCGATATGGCAACTGACGAGCAGAGAGAGGAATTCAGAAACTATATTGAAAGCAAAGGCTTACAGTATTTTGAAATCTGTGCACCTATTCTTGAGGGTACTCAGGAGGTTGTAAATGCAGCAGCGGCAATGCTTGCTACACTTCCTCCCATCAAGCAGTATGAAGCAGAGCCCATTCCTATGGAAATGCTCGAAAAGAAAAAGAACACAGGCTTCAGGGTTTCTGTTATCGACGACACATACTATGTCGAGGCGGAATGGCTTCTTAAAATACTCAACAAAACAGATATGGACGACTATGAGTCACTGCAGTATTTCCAGACAGTGCTGGGCACAAGCGGTATTCTTGACGAGCTTCGCAGAAGAGGTATTCAGGAGGGTGACACAGTAAATATCTATGACCTGGAGTTTGAGTATGTGCCCTGATGTAACACTTAACTTTGACAGCCTGAAAACAGGTGACATCTCATCTGACGGCTACCCTGTTTCTGCTCTCGCTTTTTTAGGTGACGGTGTGTGGGGTATTATGGTGCGTGAATATCTGACTGTTTCGGCAAAATGCAAAGCAGACAAGCTTCACGAAAGAAACATTGAAATGGTCAATGCAACATATCAGTCAAATGCAATAAAAAAGCTTCTCCCCTGTCTTACAGAAGAAGAGAACACAATGTTTATAAGGGGCAGAAACACCCACACTGCACACACTCCCCGTAACAAGTCAAAAAGTGAGTACCACGCCGCAACAGGCCTTGAAGTGCTTTTCGGCTGGCTTTACATAAACGGAAACACAGACAGACTGAAAGAATTATTCCGTATGGTTACAGAGGTGCCTGATGAATAAACGAAAAATCAATTTCAAAGAGCTGTTTCTTGATATTCTCATCTGCTCGGCAGGTGCGTTCATTTATGCAGTAGGCGTAAACTGCTTTGTGTCCCCAAATGAGATTTCATCGGGCGGAGCAACAGGTCTTGCAATCCTTGCAAATCATCTGTGGAATTTCCCCATCGGTACAGCTATGTTTGTAATCAATATTCCTTTGTTTATAATTTCACTCATAGTTTTCGGCAAGGGATTTATTGTAAAAACACTGTTTTCTACATTTATGACTTCACTTTTTATTGATGTCGGCACACTCTTTATGCCGACGTACGAAGGTGACAAGATTCTTGCCGCAGTTTTCGGCGGTGCAATAATGGGTATTGGTCTTGGCGTCATTTTCACAAGAGGCTCCACAAGCGGTGGCACCGATATTATGGGAAAGCTTCTGAAAAAAGCATTTCCTCATTTTTCAATGGGACGCCTTGTTATGATATGCGACCTTTTCATTGTGCTTCTTGCAGGTGTAGTTTACAAAAACATTGAAAGCATACTGTATGCCACAATCGTTTTCATTGTTTCCAGTAAATCCATTGACCTTGTGCTCTACGGCTCAGACAGCGGTAAAATGATGCTGATAATTTCAGACAATGCAGATGAAATAGCAAAAGCTATCACAACAGAAACACCGAGAGGTGTATCAATTCTACCCTGTCAGGGTGCTTACACAGGTAAGGCAAAGCATATGCTACTGTCAGTCGTAAGACCTCACGAAGTGGCTAAAATGCGTAAAATTGTAAAACGGTTTGATGCAAAACCCTTTATAATCATATCAGATGCCGCCGAAATTCTCGGTCTCGGCTTCAAACCAACAGATAAAGACCTATAACACAGGAGAAAATATATGACAGAAAAGAAAAAACACATAAGAAATTTCTCAATCATCGCACATATCGACCACGGCAAGTCAACCCTTGCCGACCGTCTGCTTGAAGTTACAAACACTGTTGCAAAACGTGATATGCAGCAGCAGATTCTTGACGATATGGACCTTGAAAGAGAAAGAGGTATTACAATCAAGGCTCACGCCGTAACACTCGGCTACAACGAAGACGGTGAAGAATACGAGCTCAATCTAATTGACACTCCCGGCCACGTTGACTTCAACTATGAGGTTTCCCGTTCTCTTGCAGCCTGTGAGGGTGCTGTGCTTATCGTTGACGCAACACAGGGTATTGAGGCTCAGACACTTGCCAATACATACTTAGCGCTCGACCACGACCTTGAGCTTGTTCCCGTAATCAACAAGATTGACCTGCCTGCCGCTGACCCCGAGAGAGTTGCCGCAGATATTGAAGAGGTTATCGGTCTTGACGGCTCAGAAGCTCCGAGAGTTTCTGCAAAAACAGGCGAAAATGTTGAAGATGTACTCAAACAGATTGTAAAACTTGTTCCCTGTCCCGAGGGTGATGATGATGCACCTCTGAGAGCTCTTGTTTTCGACTCAATTTATGATAACTATAAAGGTGTTATCGTCTATGTAAGAATTATGGACGGCACTATCAAGCCCGGTGACACAATGAAAATGATGGCAACGGGTGCTCAGTTCACAGTTGTAGAAGTGGGCAAAATGGCGGCAACATCTCTTTCCCCCAAGGACAAGCTCTCAGCAGGTGAAGTAGGTTACATCACAGCATCAATCAAGACTGTTCGTGATGCACGTGTAGGTGACACTATCACACTTGCATCTAATCCTGCAACAGAACCCCTTGCAGGCTACAAAAAAGTCAATCCTATGGTTTTCTGCGGTATTTATCCCGCTGACGGTGCCGATTATGAAGCACTTAAGGAAGCACTTGAAAAGCTTCAGCTCAACGATGCCGCACTGTCCTTTGAACCCGAAACATCGGGTGCTCTCGGTTTCGGTTTCCGTTGCGGATTCCTCGGTCTTCTTCACCTTGAAATTATTCAGGAAAGACTTGAGAGAGAATATAACCTTGACCTTGTTTCAACAGTTCCCAGCGTTATTTACAAAATTCATATGCGTGGCGGCGAAGTGCTTGAAATTGACAATCCCACAAAGTACCCCGACCCTGCTGAAATTGATTTCAGCGAGGAACCTATGACAGATGCGCACATTTTCTCTCCCCCTGAATTTGTGGGCACAATTATGGACCTTTGTCAGGAACGCAGAGGCTTCTATAAAGATATGAAATACCTCTCCGCAGACCGTGTTGAGCTCAGCTATGACCTGCCTCTGAATGAAATCATTTACGATTTCTTCGACGCACTCAAATCAAGAACAAGAGGTTACGCATCATTTGACTATGAGCTGGCAGGCTATGCAAGAAGCAACCTTGTAAAGCTCGATGTTCTTCTTAACGGTGACACAATTGATGCGCTTTCATTCATCATTCACTCAGACAAGGCCTACGGCAGAGCAAGAAAAATTGCTGAAAAGCTCAAGGATAACATTCCGAAGCATCAGTTTGAAATACCTGTGCAGATTGCAATCGGCGGTAAAGTCATTGCAAGAGAAACTGTCAAGGCAATGAGAAAAGATGTTCTTGCAAAGTGCTACGGCGGTGACATCACAAGAAAGAAGAAGCTTCTTGAAAAGCAGAAAGAGGGTAAAAAGAGAATGCGTTCATTCGGTACTGTTGAAGTGCCTCAGGAGGCATTTATGGCTATCCTCAAACTCGACGAGCAGTAATGAAAGGTTTATATATACACATTCCTTTCTGCCGAAGCAAATGCCCCTATTGCGATTTTTATTCCTGTCTTTCAAAAAATGCAGACACTGATAGCTATGTTGCAGAAGTAATTGATGAATTAAAAACAGGCAGACGAACAAAGGAATTCACTGCAAAAACCGATTTCAGCTTTGATACAATCTATTTCGGAGGAGGTACCCCCTCTGTTATCGGTGCTGACAACATAGGAAAAATCATAAACTGTGCAAAAGATTGCTGCAATATTTCTGATGATGCTGAAATTACAGTCGAATGCAATCCCTCAACTGTTGATGATGAGTTTTTCAGAACACTCTCCTTTTACGGCGTAAACAGAATCTCCCTTGGTATGCAGTCCGCAGTAGACAACGAAAGAAGAAAACTCGGCAGAACAGCTGACAGAAATCAGATTCTGTCCGTAATAAGCAGTGCAAAGAAATACGGAATTGACAACATTTCACTCGATGTTATGCTCGGCATTCCCGACCAGACTGTTGAAAGCCTTGATGAAACAATCGATTTCTGTATAAGCACGGGAGTTCCTCATATCAGTGCATATATGCTCTCAATTGAGGAAGGTACAGTCTATCATAAAAGAATCGACACGCTCCGGCTCCCCGATGAAGACACTGTCTGTGATATGTATACTCATCTTTCCCGAAAGCTCAGAAATGCAGGCTACAGGCATTATGAGATATCTAATTTTGCTAAAAACGGATATGAAAGCCGTCACAACACAAAATACTGGAACTGTGGAGAGTACCTTGGCATAGGCCCCTCGGCACATTCGTTTATTGGCGGCAAGAGGTTCTTTTTTGAACGAGATATAAGTTTATTCACAAACGGAGAAAACGCCGTTTACGACAGCTCAGGCGGTGACAGAGAAGAATACATAATGCTGAGATTGAGACTTGCTGACGGCGTCGTTTTTGATGAATACAAAAACCGTTTCGATAAAGATTTTCCGACTGAAGCAATAAAAAAAGCCCTTGATTTTGAAAAGCAAGGACTTATGACAGTTTCAGAAACGGGAATTGCTCTGACAACTGACGGATTTTTAATTTCAAATTATATAATAAGTGAGCTTATAAATTAAGGAGACGGAAAACCGTCTCCTTTCAGGCTGTCGATAAAGTGACAAGACAATACATAAAACAAAAAAAATAAATAAGTATTTAAAAAAAGCTTTTAAACGTGATAATAAAAAAAGATAATGGATATATCCGGTTAGATATGTCCATTATTTTATGTATTTTGCGTGTTTTCGCCCTCTCGGAGTACCTTTGTACGCCTTCGGAGCGAAGAACACGCAATCTTGTCTACTTTCTCAACAGTCTTACAGTTTGTCGAAAAGTCTTTTTCGACAAACTGTAAGGAGACGGAAAACCGTCTCCTTTTTTTTGATTAAAGTATTGTAACTGTGCCGTCTTCTGTGACCTTGAGCTTGTCACCTGTCTTGACTGTGTTGAGGAATTCCTCACCAAGCTGGTCAATACAGATTACATTACTCTTTTCCCAAACTCTTGCAAGAACGATTCCACTTGCAGCAAGTGAATCAATATGCTCTGCAAAGAGATAGCAATCAGGGCTGATACCCATCTGACAAACAGTCTGAATAACAAGACCGCCTGTTGTTGAGCCGATTGTGATGGGCAGACAAAGAGCCTTACCTGTAATATTCTTACCGTAAAGGTCCTTATTGTTCTGGTCGCCTACTTCTGCGTGATCCTTACCGCCGATAGCACTTGACTGGAATGATGCAAGTGTATTGAAACCCTGCTTTGAAACAGCAGCTTCGCCTTCCCAGTTACCTGCTGCGATAACTCTGCCTTTGAATTCTTTCATTTTATTTTACCCCCTTGCCTGTGATAATATCAAGAATATCTGCATCTTTATAATATCTGGAAGTAGAATAAGTACGCAGTTTATTGGAGTTTGTGATGATGTTATGAAGACCTCTTGCAACGGGGTTGTTTGTGTACATAAGAGGACAGATTGATGAAAGCTTTACACCGCTTCTCATAAGAAGCTGATACTTTGTTGTCTTCTTGAACTTTTCAACAACGTCGGGAGATGCAGTCATAATTGTACGAAGAACAACCTTCTTCTTACCTGTTTCCTTAAGACCGTTTACAATGTCGGTTGTCCACTGGCAAAGCTGATCATAAGTCAGGTGAGGACAGCCGATGAAGCAAAGATTGGGCTTTGCATCGGGCTTTTTCCACATAACAGGATATGAATTGTAAACTCTTTCAAGTTCAGCATCATCAATAACATAAACCTGAGCATCGTCAGCAATAAGGCTCTCACCCTGCTTCTTTGCTTCGGGAGTGAGATTGTCAATATGATAAAGACCGACTGCACCGTTTGAAGCAGTTGCTGCGCCGAAGTCCTTAAGGTATGACTTATTTTCGTCATTGAGCTCATCACCGATGAATGCGTCAAGTCCGTAAACATAAGGAACAGCTTCCATAACCTTCATACCGATTGCAGAACCGAGAATCTGTGCTTCAGGCTTCTTTGTTGTCTTAACATAAACCTTCCATGTAGCCTTTCTGCCTTCATCGGTAAGGAAACCGAACTCAGGAACATAGCCGAGGATAGCACCGAAAAGGTCAATCATACCGCTGTTTCTGTTACATCTTGCACCGAGAACGGAGTTAGCGTAAACAACAGCACTTGATTCTGCCCAGGCAATAACATCACCCTCTTTGGGGATATTGCCAACTTCATCGAGGTAACATGTACAAGAGAAAGCATTGTTATCTTTAAGACCGAGCTTCTTCAGATACTCTTCATAGGGAGCCTGCATTGAGTACATAACCTTGTTGAAAACGATTTTTTCAATAAAGTTGCACTTAACATTCTCGTAATCGGTAGGTCTGGGGTCAAGTGTAAGATAGCCCTGAGCCTTGATACCTTCGCTTGTAAGCTTTTCCATACAAGCATAGAGAGGCTTAAGAACACCCATACCGAAGGATGTAACAAGATGTGTGTCCTTGTGAGTTACGGGAACAAGTCTTTTTGCGCCGAAAATATCGCCGAAAAGAACGATAGTTTCAAGAACCTGCTGCATGGCTTCGCCTTTTTCGCCCTTAAGTATGGCGATCTGCTCGTCATTCAGCTCCATTTTGTAATCGATCATTTGAAATCTTCCTTTTCCAAATTTTTTAGACAAATAAATTATACATCAACAGCTCAGTCAAGTCAACAGAATTTGTTAAAAAATAAACAGAGGAAAAATTTCTCTTTCCTCTGCAATATTTTACTTGCATATTATATCAGTTTCTATATATCTTACACCCAGATCGTAAAGTCTTTTTGCGTCTGCAACAGTATTGACAGTCCAGAAAGACACACCGATTTTTTCTTTGAGAGCAAGTGTGATTGATTCATCATCATTATCGTCATAGCAGGGTGAAAGCCACACATTACCGCCGATTGACTTTGCTTCAGCGATATTTTCGGGAGTGATTTTGCCGATAAGGTACCAAAGCTCAATATCGGGATTAAGTTTATGTATAATTTCAAGCTGTTTAAGGTCAAAGGAAATTACGATTGACTGCTTAGCCATCCCCTTTTTCTCAACTGCTTCAACAACAGAGCCCAGTGTGTCATAGGTTTCTGTCTTGATTTCAATCTGAGGTCTTGTCTGAGTACCGACAAACACATCAAGATATTCGTCAAGCGTACAGATTTTAAGCCCTTCCCTGTCGCAATTCGCACCTTTGACGTATTTATATGAACAAAGCTCTTCATATGTATGGTCTTCTATTGTGCCATCTTTGCCGAAAATATCAAGGTCACCGTTGTGATGAAGCACCCATACACCGTCTTTTGTGAGTCTTATGTCACATTCTGCAGTGTAGTAGCCAAGTTCAACACTCTTTTCGTAAGCAGGAATTGTGTTTTCGGGCGAATAAGTTGTGACACCTCTGTGAGCAGTTATATAAATAGGGTCATTTTCATTGTAAAGACCGTTTTTTGTAAGTGAAATTACCTTTTCAATATATGAATTATCCATAGTGTTTCTCCTTTGATGATTTTTTTTCATTATACTACCTAAAAAAAAGAAATTCAACATTATACAAAAAAATATATTGCGATAATTCCATTGTTGGTGTATCATATAATAAAAAACTTTTTGGTGAAAACTATGTTCAATTTCTTTGCAGATAAAAATTCAAGACAGGGTGAATATTATTATATTTCAGGCTCTGACTTCAATCATATAAAAAACGTGCTGAGAATGAAAACGGGTGACACGTTTCTTGTAAGCGACGAGGGTGAAAGTCACCTTTGCGAAATAGAAGCTTTTGATGGTGAAACGGCTGTTGCGAAGATAATTGAAGAGAATTATCAGAACACAGAGCTCGATGTAAAAATATATCTCTTTCAGGGGCTTCCCAAAAGTGACAAAATGGAGCTTATCATTCAGAAATGTGTTGAGCTGGGCGTTTTTGCAATTATCCCCACAGAAATGAGCAGATGCGTTGTAAAGCTTGAAGAGAAGAAAAAGAAAAACAAGGTTGAAAGATGGCAGGCTATCTCTGAAAGTGCTGCAAAACAGAGCAAGCGCAACATTATACCAGAAATAATGAATGTTATGAGCTACAAAGAGGCTCTCAGCTTTGCAGAAAGACTTGATATGATAATTGTGCCATATGAATCAGAAAACGGAATGAACGGCACCGCAGAGACTCTCAGCAAGATAAAAAGCGGTATGAGCATTGGTATATTTATCGGTTCTGAGGGCGGTTTTGATGACAATGAAATTACCCTTGCAAAGGAAAAGGGTGCAGATATTGTATCTCTCGGCAAGAGAATTCTCAGAACAGAAACTGCAGCCATAACATCAGTCGCAATGTGTATGCTTCATATTGAAATGAACGGAGAAAACGGATGATTAAGTTACCTGAGGCATTTGAAAAAAGAATGAGAATTCTTTTAGGCAATGATTTTGATAAATATGCCGAGGCTCTTGAATGCGAGCCCGTAAAAGGGTTCAGAGTGAATACAGACAAAATCTCTGTAGAAGAATTTGAAAAGATAAACATTTTCGGCAATGAAAAAATACCCTATGTTGAGAACGGGTATTATCTCCGCTATGAAAAAGCAGGTAATCATCCCTATCACCACGCAGGAATGATTTATATTCAGGAGCCGGGCGCAATGGCACCTGCAGAATGTGTTGCTATTAAACCTGACTGGGTATGCCTGGATATGTGTGCTGCCCCCGGAGGCAAAAGCACTCAGATTAAAAACAAACTCGGTGAAAACGGTATTCTTATATCTAATGAAATTATATCATCAAGATGCAAAATTCTCACGGGTAACATTGAGAGACTAGGGCTCAGAAACTGTGTCACAACCTGTATGGACACCAAAAAGCTTGCAAAATATTTCACTGATACATTTGATTTTATTATGTGCGATGCGCCCTGCTCAGGTGAAGGAATGTTCAGAAAAGAACAGATTGCAATAGATGAGTGGAGTGAAGAAAATGTAAAAATGTGCGCCGAAAGGCAGAAAGAAATTCTTGAAAATGCTGTTCCTCTTCTGAAAAACGGCGGTTATATAGTCTATGCCACCTGCACATTCTCTCTTGAAGAAAATGAAATGGTGATTGCATCATTTCTTGATGAGCATCCTGATTTTGAATTGGTTGAAGTCAATGAAAAAGTCAAAGAAAACACGGCAGACGGCATTTGCTTTGAGGGTTGCACAGCAGAGAATATTCACTTTACACGGCGTTTTTACCCTCATATATCAAAGGGCGAAGGTCAGTTTATGGCTGTTCTTCACAACAAGAATGAAAACTATTTCGTCAATTCAAAATGTAACAAAAATTCTGAAAAGACGGACAGAATTATCACTGATTTTCTTGATGATGTGCTGACTGAATACAATAAATCAGATGTCACAACATACAACGGTAATCCTGTTTATTTCTCCCCTGACATTGAAATCCAGAAAGGTGCTGCATTCTGCTGCGGAGTAACAATCGGCGAAATCAGAAAGAATTACATTCAGCCTCATCATCAGTTTTTTATGGCTTTGGGCAAGGATTTCAGAAGAAAGATTGAGCTGACTGCTGACGATGAAAGAACAAGAAAATATCTCCACGGTGAAGAAATTGCAACTGACTGCCCTAACGGCTGGGCTGTGGTAACTGTTGACGGTTGTACGGCAGGCGGTGTGAAGGTTGTTAACGGCAATGCAAAAAACCATTATCCTAAAGGCTTAAGACTGAAAAACATATAAAGAAAAGGGGATGTAAAAAAAGTGTAGACCGCAAAAACGGCTACACATAAAGATTTTTAACATGTTAAAACAAAAAAATAACGACAAAATATAAAAAATGAAGAAAAAGGCGTTTTTGCTATAAATAAACTTCACCACTCGACGTACCTTTGTACGCCTTCGGGCAAAGCAAAAATCAAGCAATTGCTTGATTTTTGTGAAGTTTATTCATTCTACGCATTTTTCCCTATCCCCTGAAAAAGGAGCTGTATTTTTTTACAGCTCCTTTTTTTTATGGAATTTAAAGCAGAATAAGCGCCATAATACCTGCAAATGACAGTACCACAGAAATAATCTCTCTGACACCCGGTTTCTTCGGTGTAAAATAGCTCAGAAGCGTTGAAACAATCATAACTCCACCCGTAACCATAGGATACTGAACAGATGCAGGAAGATGCACAAGAGCTATAAGAAGCAGCAAATTGGCAATTTTATTGAGCACACCGTAGCCCGAGCCCCACAGGACCGCTCTGAAATTGGGTTTTGTTTTATCTTTGTGCATAAGCAGAAGTGCAAATGAAGCAAAAGCAACAGTAAGCAATGCGCTCCATACTGAATAGGCGGCTTCGCTTGTTTTTTCATAAGGTAATGCCTGAAAGAATTTTGAAATCACACCTGACATTCCGTTGAAAACAAAAATTCCCGCATAGTAAATTGTGCCGCCCTTGCTCTCCCCTTTTTTTACATTCAGAAGAAGTGCAATAACAACCGTCACAAGGCACAATGCTTTACCGAGAGTAAACTCTTCATCAAAGAAAAACACGCCTGCACAAAAAGGTAAAACCATACCTCCGAGCATACTGAAAAGTGAATACAAAGAAAGATTGATTTTACCCAGAGCCTTCATACTGCAGATGTTATAAAGCAGCATATTGACAGCGGCAATAAAAGCAAGAATAACGGTGAAATGGGTATACTCAAGCCTGAATCTGTTGACAGCAAGAAGAATAACCAAGCCGACAGCATTACTCAGAAGGATAAACCACATTGAAGCCTTTCTTCCGTTTCCCGTCTCTGATTCATATTTCTGATTAAAGAAAAACTGCAAGCCGAACATTATAACGGCTGCTGAAACTATTCCGTAATACACACAAAAAACCTCATAAATGTAAATTCTGATTATTATACATTATTACAACTGCTTCTTATTTTGCTTAACATAATTACTTACTTTTATAATTTCAAATGCCGTAGCTGTAAGAGTGAACAGTAAATAAGTAATAAGTAAAAATCGACAACCTTCTTTCGAAGATTGTCGATTACTGGCAGAGGTATAAGGATTCGAACCTTAAATGACGGAGTCAGAGTCCGGAGTGTTACCGTTACACTATACCTCTAAGACGAAAGTTATTATATACTAATAACTTTCATTTGTCAAGCATTTTTTTAAAAATTTTTTATTTATTTTTATTATTATTTATAAGAAGTTTACGCATCTGAGGAACCTGAAGCAGAAGAACAGCAACAACAAGTGTTATACCCAATTCAGGCAGAAGATATGTACCGTTGTAAACGAGAGAATAATAATATTTTCCCATTCCTTCAGGTGCCCACTGTCCCCATATAGAGAAGCCTGTTATAAAGTGACAGGCAAATCTTATAACAATCGTAACAACCACACCGATATAGGCGCCAAGCATAGGCAGCTTTTCACACCTGAGCTTTCTGAACATTCCGGCAAAGCCTAATGCAGTAAAGGGCACAATGTAATCGAACAATGCAACGACAATAACAACACCTGCAGACATACCTGCATAGAACACATTACCGCCCGGCAGATCCAATACAAGCTGTAAAAGTGAATACATAAGGCCCACACAGGCACCTGTGACATTGCCGTATTTGATACCAATAAGCATAATGGGTAACATACTGCACAGTGTTACAGCACCGCCCATAGGCATCTGAATGATTTTGATAAAGCTGAGCACCGTTGCAAGAGCAAGCATTATCGCACATTCTGTGAGCTTAAGAAGATTTGTTTTTCGGTTTTCTTTCATTTTAACCAACTCCGTTTCTTTTGATAAAACAAAAACGCACCACATAAACCAATGCAGTGCGTGGATTGAAAACAAATCAATCGGTCTGTATATTCCCTACGCCGGCATTATCCGTATCAGGTTAAAGGGTTCACACTAACGTGCATCTCAGCTTTTTACAGCACCCCTATATGGTGTGTATTCATTTTTCAAGAGTATTATATCACCATAATGTCATTTGTCAATAGTGCAATCAGAAAATTTTCCCGAAAAATAAATTATAAGAGTTCCGTCCTTTACACTGACAGAGCTCTTCTGCCCTGTAAATGAATTGCTGACTCCTGTTACAACGGAATTCTCAACATCATTGTTATCAAAATTATAATATAATCCCGTTTCTGTCACACCGTATGCTTTAGTGTCAAAAGAAAAAACAGAGATATCTCCTTTCATATATTCAGGAAAAGAAACTTTTGCGTCCGTTATTGCAGTGACAGTATAATCACCGCAATCAAGAAAGCCTTTTCCGCCGTTTTTTGAAATAAAGCTGAGCAGAGCAATGTTTGCAAATGTGTGGTCGGAGCGTTTTCCACCTGTGCCACCGAAAATGACAAATTCATAAAAGCCCTTTTTCATTGCATATTTCACGGCAAATGAAGTATCGGTATCGTCCTTTTCAACAGGAAGCTTAATGACATTATCACAGCAAGGGACTGCACCGAGAGAATCAAAATCACCCACAACTATGTCAGGCAAAATACCGTAGTTCTCACAGTGTCTCAGACCTGCATCGGCAGCAATCACTATATCAGAATTTTTTTTATCAATATTTATGCCGTTACATTCACCGGCTGCAATTATATAACAAACTGACATACATATCACCATAAAAGGACAGCAAAATCAATTGCTGCCCTTCATTTTTAATATTCTGTAGGAACCTTAAGAACCTGACCGACAGAAAGACCTGAGTACACAGAAATGCCGTTGAAATCGCAGAATTTCTGAACATTTGCAGGTGTATCAGCTATACCGCAGGCACGAAGAATTGAGTAATAATTATCACCTGATTTAACAGTATATGTGATATAATCACCGTTATATGCCTGAGTTTCTCTTGCTGCAGTTGTGCTCACGGGAGCTTTTGTTGTTGTCACGGGAGCCTTTGTTGTTGTTTCAGGTGTTGCAGAAGTTGTTTCGGCTGCAGTGGTTGCAATTGTGGTAAGAACCTCTGAAGACTCTTCTTCCGGAACACTATCCGTGTCAGTTTCATCTGACAACGTTATTTCGGGCACACTGTTGACATCAGTGGGCTTGTCATCTGATGTTGTGGCAGCATAAATCATAATACCGACAGATGCAAGAACTGCAATTACCATCACAACAACGAAAATAGTCAGATTAAGTCTTTTTTTTTGAGCCGATTTTTTATCATCAGCTGAGATTCTCTGCTTTACATTTTCTTCAATACCGTTTGTGGCAGCCTCGAATGAATCAAGCTCTTCGGGAGAAATAACGGCACCAGATGTGTTGTATACTCCGTCTTCAGAGAGCTCATCTTCATCATCTTCATCATCTACGTCAGATTCATCTGCAGTTTCTTCATCTGATGAAACGGGAAGTATGATTTCTTCCTCAGCAGCATCTGTTTCAGGTGATTCAGACTCGGTTTCAGCCTCAGAGTCGTCTGCCTGAGCAACTGTTCTTGAATACCCCTCTGCGACAGCAAGAGCAGCATTCCAAGCATCATCTATTTCAGGTAAAACAGCATCTTCGCTGATAGCTTCGTCAAGAATTTCTGTAAATTCTTCCTCAGCAATCTGAGCTTCCTGCTCTTTTTCTGACTCGGCTGCAGAATCTCTCCATCTGCCGAGCTCAAGAACATCATTTCTGAATGATTCAGAAAATACGGATATCTTTTTCTTCTTGAAAATAAACATAAGAATGAGAAGAAGAATTCCGACAAATGTCAGACCAAGACCGAGAACAAGACCTCTGGGAGTGTATCTGAATTCAACAGTGTGTTCACCTGAATCCATATATACACCCATAAGAGCGTTGCCGACCTTTACAATGTTTTCATCATCGAGCTTTGTGCCGTCAACATATACACTCCATCCCTTATCATACGGAATAGATGTGTAAAGCATCTTGCCTGCTGAAAGATTGATTGTACCCTTTATATAGCTTTCTCTGTTTTCTGCAACCTCAAGAACGCCGTTTTCGTTGATTGCATCGTAGGCATCAATAAACTTATCCTTGTCCATTGCGTATACATACTGATTTACACTGCCGCTGATGGAATCATCCTTAAGGCTGTATGAAACATAAATCTCAGTACCGCCTTCTACCGGACCGATATCAAGTATATAAGGCTTGTTGTCAAGTGACTGATTATATGTGAAATCATCAGCAGTTACAAGCACTGAGGATACATCTCTGCAGGCAAAGTACAGATATACATTCTGACTCTTCTCTACAGTATAAAGGAATGTGATTTCATTAGCAGCTTCATTGGTATTCTGCTTATAAATATTGAAGTTGCCTTCTTCGACAAAGGTATCATTTACATCTTCAATATTTCTTGTGTCTGACATTTTACCCGTGAGAGGAACAAGAATATCAGAAATGCCTGTTGCATTATAGTAGAAACCATTCTGGACTTCAAAAGGATTGTTATTGTCACCGTTTTCTGCACCGGTATTGTGAACCCAGTTCACATCTGTGCCTTCATTAACTGAGAAAGCAACAGGAAGCCAGTAATTGTTTTCATAGATAACAGCGTCATTGACAGAGTCAACCTTGGTATAAAGGAAGTTGCCGTCCATCTGAGGCTTATAGTTATCTGTTGGGACATATTCATCGTTATCAATGACATACTTAATTGACATCATTGAGTTGTAAAGAGCTGTCTGAGGATTATATGTGTAGCTGTTTATCTCATTACCGAAAAGACCGAGATAATACTGAAGATGTGCAACATCCTCATACGCCATTGAAGTAAATGTTGATACACCGGGGTAATAGAACCAGCAGTTATCCATTCTTGTGAGAAGATCTGCAAGCTCCATACGGTAGAAAGTGTCTTCGCCTTCTTTTTCTTCAACTATATCAATTGCAGCAGATGTATCATCGTATGAGCTTGTGTATGAATCCTTTGTCTGAGTAACCTTATAGTTAGGAGTGTCGGCAATAAGAATCTCAGCACAGACAGCTGTCACAAGAAGAATTGCAATAGATGTTTTTGCATACTTGGGATTCTTGAAAAAGGCAAGCACCACTGCATAAACAATAGCAAAAATAATGCTTGTCCAGACAACAGTCTGGTCAACATTTGCAGAGCCGATTTCCTCAACAAAGACGCAGAACAGAGCAACACCTGATGCTGACATAAGAATGTCACGTGCAGAAATTTTCTCTATCTTTGTAAACACCTTATATGCAATGAAAAGAAGGAAGAAAGAATATGCAAAAGAGAATCTGTAAGGCAGGTCATTGGGGAAATGGAAGCCGTGCCAGATATAATTGAGCACATTTGTGTTGAAGCTGAAGAAGAAAAGAGCAGCAACTGCAGTGGATGCAATCTTCTCTCTGATTGAGAATTTTCTTGAGAACATATAAAGCGGCACAAGAACAAGAGTAATAATACCGCAGTAAATATTAGGATAAACGGTGTTGCCGCTGCTTCTGATTGTGGGCTCTACACCTGCAAGGTGATTTGCAAAGAAATCAAATACTGAAAAATATGATGAGAAAGTGGTCGGGAAATTTGAATTGGTTGCAGATGAATTCTGAAGAATGAAGAACACAGGCAGAAGCGCAAATGCAGCAAGCATTGCAGCAAGAACAGAAGACCCTGCAAAAGCAAAGCCGCTTGTAAGGAATCTTGAATTGAAAATTCTGACACCGAGTGTTCTCTTGTACTTACTCTTTATGATAACATCATTATAAAGCTTCTCTGATGTTGTGTGGTCTGAAAAGTAGAAATAAAGGAAGAAAATTACAGACAGAACACATACCATATATGCCATATAGTAGTTTGTCATCATAATAACGCCCAGTGACAGAATATACATCATATACTTGCGTTCATTTATAATGTACCAGATACCGAGCATAACAAGCGGGAAAAGAACAACAGCGTCAAGCCACATAATGTTCCAGTAATATGCCACGAAATAACCGCAGAAAGCATAAAGAAGACCGAATGCAGATGTGGCAACAGAGCTCTTCTTTGTTATCTTGCCGGCAAAATAGGTAAATGTGTAAGCTGATGCTGCAGCCTTTACAAGTACCATTGCCGCAATAGCTTCGGGAATATTCTTATGACCGAAAATAAGAACAAAAAGAAGTGTCGGGCTGGACAGATAATTAAAGTAATTACCCAGGAAGCTGCTGCCGAGACCTGATGTGAATGAATAAAGCAGACTGTCACCACCGAAAACACGCTCATAAAGCTCTGCAAAAAGAGGAGCATACTGATGGTAAAGGTCCATTCTGAGAATGATGTTGCTGCCGAAGGGGAAAAACTCCCACACGACATAAGCAAAAAGCATTATTACAGCTGCGATGACTGCAGATAAAAAGCAATCTGAATTACGCTTGATAATACCCTGCTTCTTTCCGAGTTTTGTTGTTTTCAAAAAATATCGACCCTTTCATAAAAACAAATAGTTACACATTATAATACCATATATTATCAGATTATTCAAGCAAAACATTAAATTAAATTATATATAACAATCAAATGATAACTTTACACAAAATTCATCATTTTTTGACATATTAGTTATAATTATTTATTAAAATATTGTTAAATATTTTTTAAAGGAGGCAATTTTTGTGGATCTCAGAAAACTCATTGACAAAAAAAATGATGCCGCAAAATATATGCTTGACGAAATCACTTACATTATTAAAAATTTTGAAAAACGTGGTCCCGGCTCTAAAGGTGAAAGACAGGCCTGTGAATATATGGCTGAAACACTTAAAAATTTAGGTTGTGACAGAATTCAGATTGAATCCTTCAAAGAGAATCCGGGTTCATTCTTCGGTTGGATATATTTCACAATCACGTTTGCTCTTCTTGCAATCCCTATGTTTTTTGTATTCCCTCTCGCATCTGTATTACTCATAATTGCAGGTTTTACAATTATGTTCCTGCAGTTCGGTATGTATAAAAAGGTTGTTGACAGATTCTTCCCTGAAATGACAGGCACAAATGTTACCGCTATCAAGAGCTGTAAGGGTGAAGTGAAGAGAAGAATTCTTTTCAACGGTCACCCCGATGCCTGCTGGGAATGGCCCGTTAACTACCGTTTCGGCGGAGTTGCATTTGAAATGCACTCGGTTATCTGTGTACTCGGTGCTGTTTATTATCTTATACTCTCAATTATCAAGCTCATTAAGTATGGTTTCGGATATATTCCTTTTGATATAAAAGAACCACTTTTCATAGCTTCACTTGCAGGTCTTGTTTTTGTTCCCTTTATGCTCGGTCTTTATAAAATGTGGGACAAGAAGAATGTTGTTGACGGTGCAAACGATAACCTTTCAGGCTGTTATATGGGTATTGCAATCCTCAAGGCACTTCAGGATGAAGGCATTGAGTTTGAAAACACAGAGGTCGGCGTAGTTATCACAGGCTCAGAGGAAGCAGGTCTCAGAGGCTCAAAAGCCTGGTGTGAAGCTCATATGGATGAATTCCGTGATGTTCCCACATTCTTCTATTCATACGATACAATACACGATCCCAAGTACCTTATGGCAAACTACCGTGACCTTAACGCAACGGTAAAGTCAGACAAGGAAGTTACTGACCTGTTTATGGAATGTGCAGATGAACTCGGTATCAAGTGCCTTAAGGGTATGGTTCCTCCTCTCGGCGGTGCAACAGATAACGCTGCTTTTACTCAGGCAGGCTTCCGTTCAGCAGGTATCACAGGTCTCAACCACGCTCTTGAGGATTATTACCACACAAGACGTGACACATACGACAATATGAATCTTGAAGGTCTTGCAGACTGCTATGCAGTAAGCGTAAAGGTGCTCGAAAAGTTCGACGAGGGCGCAAAGCAGTAATTCAGACAAAAAAATTTGCAGTAGTTCACAGAAATGAAGTGAACTACTGCTTTTTTATTACCTTTATTGTATTTATTCCGTAATACCTCATAACTTCAACAGCTTCTGCAGTTACTTCTTCACCGCTTACAAGCACGGGAACTGCGGGTGGGCAGCCGACGCAGGTGTCTGCCACTACCCTGCCTGCAGCATTTTCAATACTGATTTCTTCACATTCTGCAAAAATTGCATCACGGATTTCGGACATCTTTTTAGGTTCAGAAAAGGACAATACTGATTGAGTAACGGAAACATCGTTGACACCTGCAGCTGACAGCAGATTATCATAAACATCACTGTCTGTTTCAGGGGTAAACATCATAACTGTATAGTCAGGGTCTTCGTATTCACACTCAATACCGTTTTTTCTCAGCCTGTTACAGAAATCGGTGTTACCTGTATAAACAGTAAGCTTTAACGGGTCACTGTCATATATTTTCCATCCGTTATCTGAAAGCCTTTGTTTCAGGTTATTGACCTTCTCAACACAGGAAGCAAGCTTACTGCCGTAATCATCAGCAAGATAGACATTGCATAGGTCAAGAGACTGAAGAATCAGATATGACGGACTGGTTGACCCGAACATTTCAAGAGCTCTCTTTGCATTATCAGCAAAAATGTCATTTTTAATATGAAGATAAGCTCCTCCGGTCAGGACAGGCAAGGTCTTATGCGCAGAGTCACAGCACATATCTGCCCCTTTATCCATCGGATGAAGACTTTTATCAAGAAATCTGAGATAAGCTCCGTGAGCATTGTCAACAAGCATAAATGCACCGTATCTGTGCGCAACCTCAGCAAGAGAAGAAATATCTGACATTGTGCCGAGATAATCGGGGCTTGTGATATATACAGCATCTGCCTTTCTTTTCTTAAGCTCTGCCTCAAGCTGAACAGCAGTTATACGGCATCTGCAGAGAGTGTAATCATCTGAATCATCAAACAGCCATCGAACCTTTATACCAAGCAATGCGCAGGCATAAACAAAAGATTTATGCACATTTCTTGCGGCAAGAACTGTGAAATCAGTGCTGTTGCTTTTTGTCTTTGCCAGAAAAAGCATTGCTTTGATACATTGTGATGCCCCTTCTGCAGAATAAAATGTTGCAAAGGAACCGAAAAGTGAAGTTGCGTTTTTTTCACTCTCAGAAATAATACCTGAAGAGTGATACAGAGCATCAGCACCATTCACTTCTGTTATATCAGCATTTTCACAGCCGAGAAATGAAACGCCCTTGTGACCGGGCATATGAAGTCTTGCAATGCCTGACTGAGAATACTGTTTTACAAAATCATATATCGGTGTTTTCATCGTTTATCAAGTGCTCTTGAAACCTGCATCATTATTGCACATTCCATTCTCTTCTTAAAGAGTGTGCATCCGTATTCATATACACCTCTGATCGAACCTGTTGCGTGATATGCGTTTGCGGCACAACCTCCTGAGCACCAGAGCTTTGCCCAGCAGTCCTTACATTCGGGACGGACATAGACATTACAGCTTCTGAATTCTTCACGTATGTCATTATTTGTGACACCGTCAAAGACATTGCCGAGTCTGAACTTTTCTTCACCGACGAACTGATGACAAGGATAAAGATCACCCCAGGGAGTGACAGCCATATACTCGGTGCCTGAGCCACAGCCCGAAATACGCTTATATATACATGGTCCGCCTGTAAGGTCTATCATATAATGGTAGAATGTATAGGGCTTTCCCTCTTTTTCTTTTCTGAGCATATCCTTGGCGAGAAGCTCATACTGCTCAAGAACTATCGGCAGGTCTTCCTGAGTAAGTGCAGAGGCATCCTCGGGAGCACATACAACAGGCTCCATACTCAGCTTATTGAACCCAAGGTCAAGCATAACATTTATGTCTTTTGTAAAATCAGGATTTGCGTGTGTGAAAGTACCTCTCATATAGTACTCTCTGTTACCCCTTGCCTTGACAAATTTCTGAAATTTCGGCACAATTTTTTCCCAGCTGCCGTTACCTGCGTAGTCAACACGGACAGCATCGTGGATTTCCTTTCTGCCATCCAGACTGAGAACGACATTGTGCATCTCCTTATTGGCAAATTCAATAACATCATCGTCAACCAGCACACCGTTTGTCGTAAGAGTAAAACGGAAGTTCTTTCCCTTTTCTTTTTCAATTGAACGGGCATACACAACAAGCTTTTTCACAACATCCCAGTTCATAAGAGGCTCTCCGCCGAAGAAGTCAACCTCAAGATTTGTTCTGCTACCTGAATTCTCAACAAGGAAATCGAGAGCACGCTTACCAACTTCAAAGCTCATTACAGCTCTGTCACCGTGATAATTGCCCTGACTTGCAAAACAATAACCACAGTTAAGGTTGCAGGTGTGTGCAACATGAAGGCACAAAGCCTTGATAATATTACCGCTTTTCTCCTTGAACCTTGTTGCATCCTTTTCAAATGTATCAGGTGTAAAAAGCTTACCTGCCAGCTTAAGTGAACGGATATCACTTACACAGGCTCTTATATCCTGCTCAGTCACATCCTCACGGTCAGAATATTCGGCGAGAATTTCACTCACTATTTCATCTTCATTTTTATCACTGAACATTGAAATAATATCGTAAGCAACATCATCAACAGAGTGAATTGAGCCCGAGCAACTGTCTATAACGATATTAAAGCCGTTCAGTTTATATTGATGTACCATATTATATCACCACTACAGAAAAAAATGCCGCATAAAGCGGCATCAATCTTAAATTGAATTATTCCTTATTCTCGCACTGCTGATTTGCAATACCGCAGCTTGTCTTACATGCTGACTGGCATGATGTCTGGCATTCACCGCAGCCGCCGTTCTGAGCGCTTTCACAAAGGTTACGAGTTTCAAGAGTAGTAATTCTTTCCATAATTCATATCTCCAATTCATATTATTGCCGTAGAAATACGGTTAAAATTCGTCAACATTATATCACAGCATAGTAAAATTGTCAAGATAAATTGAATATATTTAATATACATACAATTAAATATATGAATTTACTTGACAGTTGACAGCTTTGGGCGTAAAATAATAAGTTAGTGAAAAGTTATATTTTATGAAAAGGATATTTCAATGGTGAAGAAAACACTTTCAGTTGTAGGCGGCGGTGCTTCAGGTCTTGCGGCCGCAATAGAAGCGGCAAGACAATGCAAAAAATCAGCTGCAGACATAACCGTCACTGTATATGAGAAGCTGCCTAAAGCCGGCAAAAAAATTCTTGCTACAGGTAACGGCAGATGCAATATTATGAACACGTCGGTTGCAGAAGAAAACTATCACGGTGACACAGAATTCATAAATAAGGTCTTTGAGAACTACCCTGTTGAAAGCAACGCCGAGTTCTTCAGAAGCATAGGTATTTATCTTGCCGAGGAATCAGACGGAAGACTTTATCCTATGAGCTTTCAGGCAGCATCGGTTCTTGATGCACTGCGCTTTGAGGCAGAGCATCTCGGTGTGAATATTGTCTGCGACACAAAAATTGAAAGTGCAGAGAAAACAGCTGACGGTTTTCTTCTCAACGGAAATATCCACACTGATGCACTTATCATTGCAGGCGGCGGCAAATCTGCACCTGTTCAGGGCTCAGACGGCTCCTGCTACGACATTCTTGCATCACTCGGTGTTAAAATTAAAACTCCTTTTCCCTCTCTAACCGGCATAATGCTTAAGAAAAAGAATAAAGCACTCAAAGGCGTCAGGTCGCAGGGAGAAATTTATGTTGTTGAAAACGGTAAAGTAATTGCTTCTTCAGAAGGTGAACTGCAATATACCGATTACGGCATTTCAGGAATACCTGCAATGGAGGTCTCAAGAGCTGTTTCAAAGCATTTTGCCTATAAAAAGAAAGGTAAAATCACTGTTGTTATAAATTCACTGCCATTTTTTGAGCCTGAAGAGATATTTGACTACATAATCACAAGAAAAAAGCATAATCCGAACCTGCTGTGTGAAGATATACTGTCAGGAATAATGCCCAAGAAGTTAGCAGTAGCAAAGCTGTCATCAGCTTCAATCAGCTGCACTGCAAGAGCATCAACACTGAGCAAAAATGACATTGCACTGCTTACAGAAATTATAAGCTCAGAGATTTTTGAAGTCAGCGGTGTGCTCGGTTTTGAAAATTCACAGGTCACTGCAGGCGGTGCAGACACAAAGCTGTTTAACAGCCTGACAATGAGCTGCAAAAGTATACCGTCTCTTTTTGCTTGCGGTGAAGTACTTGATGCAGATGCAATATGCGGTGGTTATAATCTTGCCTGGGCGTGGAGCTCAGGGCGCTGTGCAGGCGCAAATGCCATAAAATATTTAACGGAGAAATAATATGCTCAGAATAAATGAATTAGCTCTTGATGTGGGTGAGCCTGTTGAACACCTCAAAAAACTTGCTGCAGATTATATAGGTGTCAGCAGTGATGAATTCACATCTTTCGAGATATCAAGAGAATCAATAGATTCAAGAAAAAAGAATTACATTAAAATGGTATACTCCGTGGATGTGGAGCTTTCTTCAGGTGAAGAGGATGTTGCTGCACGATTTCCTGCGAACAAGGTTCTTTACAGAGAAAGATACAATTACACAATCCCTGAAGTAAAGAGAACCTCAGTTCTCAGACCCGTAATTATTGGTTTCGGCCCTGCAGGAATGCTCTGTGGACTTATGCTTGCAAAATGCGGACTCCGCCCGATAATTCTTGAACGGGGAAATGATGTTGACACACGCACAAAGGATGTCAGAAGCTTCTGGGCACACCGTAAGCTCAACACAAGCTCAAATGTGCAGTTCGGCGAAGGCGGAGCAGGCACTTTTTCTGACGGCAAGCTCACAACAGGCATAAAAGACGGCAGATGCAGAGAGGTATTCAATCAGCTTTATGCCCATGGAGCACCTGAAGAAATAATGTACTCTGCAAGACCTCACATCGGTACGGACAAGCTCGGTGAGGTTGTAAAAAACATCAGAAAAGATATAATTTCTATGGGCGGAGAAGTAAAATTCGGCTGTACGATGACAGATATCATTGTTGCCAACAATTTTATTCACGGTCTCACATACAGAACACCCGAGGGAACATATGCTGACATTGAGACAGACTGTGTTGTTCTGTGTACAGGTCATTCAGCAAGAGATACTGTCACAATGCTCTATGAGAAAGGTGTCAGAATGGAGAAAAAAGCATTCTCTGTCGGCACAAGAATAGAACACCCGCAGGAGCTTATCAACAAGGCTCAGTACGGAAATATGTGGAACAATCCTGTTCTGGGGGCCGCTGACTACAAGCTCTCAAATCATCCCCTGCACGGCAGAGGCGGATATACCTTCTGTATGTGCCCCGGAGGAACTGTTGTTGCCGCATCATCAGAGGAAGGCGGAATGGTCACAAACGGTATGAGCGAATACGCACGTGACGGTGAAAATGCCAATTCAGCAATTCTTGTCGGTATAGAGCCTGATTATTTTGAGAGCGACCACCCTCTTTCGGGCTTTGATTTTCAGCGAAAAATAGAAAGAGCAGGCTTTGAATACGGCGGCGGTGATTACACGGCTCCGGCTCAGCTTGTGGGTGATTTTCTGAATGACAGAACATCCGTGAAAAAAGGTGCTGTCAATCCGACCTGCCCGACAGGAGTCAGCTTCACAAATATAAAAAGTGTACTGCCTGACTGCGTAACAAAAACAATTTATGATGCAATTGTTGCATTTGACAAAAAGCTTCACGGTTTTGCTTTACCTGATGCAGTTCTCACATTCCCCGAAAGCAGAAGCTCGTCACCTGTCAGAATTCTCCGTGATGAGTTCTATCAGACAAACATAAGAGGCCTCTACCCCTGTGGTGAGGGAGCAGGCTATGCAGGAGGCATTGTGTCAGCAGCTGTTGACGGAATCAGATGTGCAGAAGCTGTTCTCGGCGATGAAACCTAACGTTTTCATTTTTCTTGTTGTTTAAATATAATTTTTATGTTATAATTATAAAATAAACTTAAAATAGTTATCCGGAGGTAATTTTATGGGCTTTTATAACAATCTGTGTCCCGGTTGTATGAATGAAATCGGTGACGCTGAAAATTGTCCCTACTGCGGCTTTGATACAAAATCCGAACAATCTGCGCCTTATCTTGCATACGGCACCGTTCTTGCGGGAAAATATGTAGTGGGCGACATTCTTGAAAGAAACTCTGAAGGTGTGACATATCTCGGACTTGATACCATCACTAACAACTGTGTAAGAATAAGAGAATTTCTGCCCGAAATACTGTGTATACGTCAGAAGGATGCTCTGAAGCCCCTTGTTGCAGAGGCTGATGTTGATTTTTTCAAGACTATGCGCAAGAGTTTTCTTGATATGTGGCACAAGATAAAGAAGCTTAAGACCCTTGATTCAATGATCACCGTGCTTGATGTTTTTGAGGCAAATGACACAGCATATGCGATTGCTGAGGCTGACGGAAGCCAGACGCTGTCTGAATATCTTGACAGTCAGAACGGAATTCTTGACTGGGAAACAATAAATAAAAAACTGTTTACTGTGCTTGAAGCTCTCGATGCTCTTCACCGAGAAAATGTAATTCACGGTGCGATTTCACCCGATACTCTTTTCCTTTGTGCAAACGGCACATTCAAACTGTGGGGCTTCGGTATAAAAGAGGTCAGACAGACAGAAGGCAGAGTTGCAGCTGATCTGCGCCCCGGATATGCAGCAATTGAGCAGTATTCAAGAAGAACTGAGCTGACAGCGGCAACAGATGTCTACGGTTTTATTGCAACTCTTTATAAGTGCATTACAGGCACAATGCCCATTGATGCAAAAACAAGAGATAATGAAGATCTGCTTACAATCCCTGCAGAATATGCAAGAAAACTCCCTGACTATGTGCTTGCAGCATTTATCAGTGCTCTTCAGGTCAAGCAGGACGAAAGAACACAGAATATTGCTGCGCTCAGAGAATCATTCACTAAAGAGGCATTTGAGCACCACAAAAAGCAGACTGCAGTTCTCACCGGCGCTTCTCTTATTGACCCTATAAGTGACATTGACAATGACGACATCAGAACTGAGAAAACAAAGGCTCCCGTTATTGTCAACACAACGCCTGCAGTGCCCGTTATTTCAAAAGATAACTCTGACGGCAAGACAACATCAACTGCATCAACAATTGTTCTGAGCATAAGTATTGTCGCAGTTATGCTTATATTCTTTGCCTGCCTTGCACTTACGGGAATTGTCACATTCAATTTCACAGGCTCTTCATCTGCAGTTGTTGAAATGCCGAACTTTGAAAACTATCGAAAAGACGATGCTTATATCGTACAGATTGCCAACAGCTACGGTCTTAACATAACACTTCAGCCCGAATCCTCAGCAACAGTTGCAAAGGATGTTATATTCAAGCAGAATATCGCTCCCGGCACAAAGGTTGCACGAGGCTCTGAGCTTATTCTTACATACAGTAAGGGTGCATCTACAGTCACTCTCCCGAACTTCACGGGAGCCCCGTTTACCGAAACTGTATATTATCTGGGCAAACTGAATCTGTCATATAACATTATTGAAAAAGAAAACAACGGTCAGCAGACTGCAGGTCACGTTGCGACAATGTCCCCTGCTGCAGGCTCTGTTGTATATGAAGGTACTGAAATAACAATTGAAATCTGGGGTGAGCCGAAAGCTCAGTCAAATCAGTCTACTCCCAGCGGCAGTGAAATAACATCGTCTGATTCAATTCTTGACAGTATATTCGGAAGGCTGAGTGACAGTGTAAGCGGACTCGGAAACACAATTCAAAGCTTCTTCTAAGGAGGTACGGCGTTTTGCTGAATGATCTTATAAAAAACAGCATTAGCTCTGTGAGTGACTATGCCGAGGTGCGTGCACAGGTCAATACTAACAGTAAAATCAGTATTATATCAGGTAATCTTGTGGGCAATTCCCGTGCAACATCAGGCGGTGTATGCTCAAGAGTATATAAAAACGGTGTTTACGGATTTTCTTCAATGGGTGAATACTCAGAAGAAAGCATTAAAAATGTTATAAATGCAGCCCGTGACAATGCTCTGTTTCTTGACAGACGTGTAAATAAAGGCAAAGCACCTCTCACCGAAACACAGCCCGCATTTTACCGTGACACAAACGACTATATCGATGTGCCTCAGAAAGTGCTTCTTGACTATGCAAGAGAGCTTGATGATTATATTGCATCAAAATACCCTGACCTCTCAAGCAGAGGCGTAATAATCAGCTGTGACAGCATTGAACGACTCCTTTATGTCACAAACGGCAGTTTTTCACATTCACTCTCTCCGAGATCGTGTATTTACGTGACAATGACTGCTGAAGCAAATGATGGCTCAAATATTGAGCTTTTTGAAGCAATGAACTGCGGAAAAGGCTTTTTCACTCAGCTTTTCACCACTCCCTGTGAGCTTTACGAAAAGGTTGACGCTCTTTATGAAATGCTTATGGCAAAAAAAGAAGGCGTTTTCTCAGAAGCAGGTGTATGCGACTGTATCATCGACTCATCTATCTCAGGTATGATTGCACACGAAGCAATCGGTCACACCGTTGAAGCAGACCTTGTTCTTGCAGGCTCAGTTGCTGCAGGCAACATCGGCAAAAAGGTCGCATCAGATAAAATATCAATAGTTGACTTTGCACATACAGCATTCGGCAAGGAGGTTCCTCTGCCTGTTTATGTTGATGACGAAGGAACAAAGTGCGAGGATGCAGTTATTATTGAAAACGGTATTCTCAAGGGCTATATGAATAACAAAGAAAGTGCAATGCATTTTGGTATGACTCCCTGCGGCAATGCGAGAGCATATGCTTTCTCAGACGAGCCTCTTATCAGAATGAGAAACACTGCAATTCTGCCCGGAACAGATAAGCTCAGTGATATGATCGCTTCAATTGACAACGGCTATTATCTCACAAAGACCCAGAACGGTCAGGCTGACACAACCGGTGAGTTTATGTTCGGCATAACAATGGGCTATGAAATTAAGAACGGCAAGCTCGGCAGAGCCATAAGAGACACAACAATATCAGGTGTTGCATTTGATATGCTGAAAACTGTTGATATGCTTTCAGACAGCATTTCCTGGGCTTGTTCAGGCTACTGCGGCAAAAAACAGCCTATGCCCGTATCAGACGGCGGCCCTGCAGTAAAATGCAAAATTAACATCGGCGGGCGCTAAGGAGGAGCAGTAATGGAAATTTCACAGATAAAAGAAATTGCACAGTATACCCTCTCCCGTCTTAAGGAATACGGTGCTGATGACGCCCAGTGTAAGGTAAAATTCGGTCTTGTTGACGAAATCAATGTTGATGCAGGTGAATTCAGCCTTATGCGTTCAACTTTTGACAGCGGCGTCACAATGAAGGTCATAAAAAACAATAAAAAAGGCGTTATCGCAATAAACAAAACAGATAAAGCTTCAATTGATGAAGCAGCAAAGGAATGTATAGCTGCGGCAGAGGTTTCAACAGAAGATGACTGTCTGTCAATTGCAGTCCTTGACAAAAATGAGGACTTTGTTTTCGGTGCAGAGGAATGTGACAGAGACAAATTCTTTGACAGAATAAATGAATATCTCGAAGATATGAAGAAAGATTATCCTAAGGTGTTCATTGAACAGCTAATTGCTGACTACTCTGAGGGAAAATCTGTTTTTGCAAACACAAACGGTGTTGAGTACTCATACACAGCAGCATATTATTCACTTGGCTCTATGTATTCTGCACACGACGGTGAAAAAACCACATCATTCAATTCAACAGGTATTGACTTTGTTGACCTCAATGAAAAAATCATTGACAAGGGCACACAGAGAATGATGTATGAAATGTGTGAAAAAGAGCTTGAAGCAGTCCCCTTTGAGGGTAAATTCACAGGCACTGCAGTCTTTGCTCCGTCTTGTCTTTGTGACATCATCGGTACAGCTGTTGACAGCTTCACAGGTGATGACACCATTATTGACAGCACCAGCCCCTGGAGAAAAAAGCTGGGTGAGAAAGTTGCTTCTGACAATCTGACAGTGTCACTTATTCCCATAGACGACAGAATTATCGGTGGTGAAAGATATACACTTGAAGGCTACAGAAGTGAAAACTGCGACATCATAAAAGACGGTGTTCTGAAGAATTTCACACTTTCTGAATACGCTGCAAAGAAGTCAGGCGAAAAAAGATGCCCCACACTCAGCAGCTGTATGGAAGTAAAAGCCGGAGCAACACCCTATGACGAAATGATAAAGAAAATCGACAAGGGAATACTTGTCTGCAGAATTTCAGGCGGTCAGCCTGCAGGAAACGGTGATTTTTCAGGCGTTGCAAAGAACAGCTTTCTCATTGAAAACGGTAAAATCACAAAACCTGTGCTTGAGACTATGATAAGCGGTAATCTTGCAGAAATGCTGCTTAATGTAACAGATATTTCTGCCGAAACAGCTATGGACGGCTCAACTGTCTTCCCCTGGGTGGCTTTTGACGGCGTTACGGTTTCAGGTAAATAAACAACGCAAAAAAAAATTAAGCTTGATTCAGATAACGAATCAAGCTTTTTTCTATTATATTATTCTGTATCACCTGCAGGCTCTGCATTTGCAGGCTCGTCATTGCCTTCTTCAGGCTCGTCTGCAGGTTCATCTGCGGGAGCTTCAGTTGTTTCTGCTGTGGTTGTTTCAGCAGTTGTATCCTCTGAGCCGTCTGTGGTTGTTGTTTCATCATCTGCAGTAGTAGTTTCATCGTCAGCAGTTGTTGTTTCGGCATCAGTTGTCTTCTCTGCCTCTGTAGGTTTTTCCTGCTGAGTCTGTCTCTCAGGCTCAGTTGTTGTGGTGTTATCATCCTCTTCGGGAGCATCAACACTTCCGCCATATTCTGTATCATCAACTGACTGCATACCGTTGCTGCCGTTGAAGTCATCATCAAATGATTCACCTTCATTGAAGATAGGAGAATTATCATCTGAATTGCCCTCAAAACCACCTAAAGGATTTGAAGGACGGGTTGCAAGATAAAGTGCAACAGTTACAGCGATAATAATAACAAGAATTGCAACGGGGATAAAGCTGAGAAGCTTTTTCTTTGATGACACAGTCTTCTTACCTGTTTCGGGAGCATCATCATCTGACACATCACTGTCATTTTCTCTGAGCTCATCTGCAGAAACAGGAGGCTCAACAGCAAACTTATCAGGGCTTACGGAAACATCTGCGTCATCTGCTGCAACAGCAAGAGGTGCAGCTGCATAAGTACGTTCCTCATCACAGCTGAGCTTCATAAGAACAACTGTACAGTCCTTACCCTTTGCATTTGCTGAAAGGATTCTGTAAAATTCCTTAATCATCTCTTTAAGATCTGCACCAGTATCAAATGAATTGACAATGCCGTCATAATCGAGATCTGCAGATGCTTCTTCACCGATAAGAGCAAACATATCACCGTTGTTGACAACATCAACAAACTGATAACCTCTGCCACCCTCATCGTCAGAAAGAGCTATTTCAAAAAGCTCACCGTCTGAAAATCTGAGAATGTGGCAATCACCTGTCTTTGCTGCAATGACACAGTCGTCATAAACACAGACAATACCTACTGATAATTTACTGCCGGGGAGGTCACATTTTTCAACGACAGCCTGCATATCGTCAAAATATCTGCCGATTACAGCCTCAGCATTGTATTTATTGAGATGTATATCTTTAACATAATCATTAAATGCAGTAGCAGCACCTGATGCAAAACCTTTCTGATTTCCTGAAGCAACAACAGCTATGTAAGGGGGCTTTACATTACCTGCAGCCTTAAAACCTGCATCAGCCTCTTCCATAGAAACAACCTTACCGTTAAGATTGAGATTGTCTCCGTTAAATCCCTTGACAAGACGGCTCTTGGTTATTGCTACAGATTCAGCAAAAACAATAGACATAATATTCACCTTCCGATATATTTAACTATATTATATTATCATTAAACATTACCTGAGTCAACAATTATTAAAGTTTTGTAATCAATTTTTATTACGGGCATCTTTAATAAGCTTCTGTTTCTCATCCCACAGTCGCTGTGACAGGTCCACATAATAATTATGCGGATATTCAAAACGCAGAACCTCTTCCCACAGCGTGTCAACCTGTTCTGCGCAGTATGAACGTATATCTGAAATGTCGGGTGACTGATAGACACACTTGCCTTTTTCAAAGACAGACACCAGAAGCTGTCTTGCAACAAAGTTTGTCACTGTCTTTCTCTTCCATGAATAATCAGGGTCAAAGAGCTCATATTCAGTCATTTCAGATATATTTTCATCCTCAAGTGTCAGCAAATCAGCAATGGCTTTGCCTGTTTCCATATCAAAAAGACGCCATAAGAGCTTAGGACAGGGAGTTGTGATTTTTGACACATTTTCACTCAGCTTAATACAGTTTCTGATTTCTCCGTTTTTCTCAATGGCAGCAAGCTTATATACACCGCTGAACACAGGAGAATCAGCAGATGTGATAAGTCTTTCGCCGACAAGGAATGTGTCAACTCTTGCACCGTGACCGAGCATTTCTCTGATAATATACTCGTCAAGTGAGTTTGATGCATATATATCACAGTCAGGAAAACCTGCTTCATTAAGCATTTTACGTATCTTTTTTGACAAATATGCAAGATCACCGCTGTCTATTCTTATCCCCTTCGGTCTGTAGCCTCTGGGCAGCAGTTCTCTTTTGAAAGCTTCAATGGCATTTGGTACACCGCTGTGTATTGTATCGTAAGTGTCAACAAGAAGTATACAGTTATCAGGATATTCTCTCGCATAAGCACAGAAAGCATCAAGCTCGTTATCAAAAACCTGAATCCAGGTATGACTCATTCCGCCGTACAGAGGAATATCAAACAGCTTGCCTGCCTGAGCATTTGTTGTGGCAACACAACCGCCTATGTATGCACTTCTTGCGCCGTACACAGATGCCTGCAGACCGTGCGCACGCCTTGAGCCTGCTTCAACAACGCTTCTGCCCTGTGCAGCTCTGACTACCCTGTTTGCTTTAGTAGCAATAAGCGTCTGATGATTGACTGTAAGCAGAAGTATTGTTTCAATAAGCAGAGCCTGAATAACAGGGCCTCTGACCTTGACTATAGGCTCACCTGCAAAAATGGGAGTACCTTCGGGGACAGCCCAGATATCACACATAAACTCAAAATTGCGAAGGTAATCAAGAAAATCTTCTGAAATACCTTTTTCACGCAGAAATTCAATATCACTGTCATCAAACGAAAGATTTCTCAGAGTTTCACACAGATGTTCAACACCTGCCATAATGCAAAATCCGCCTATCTGCTGTGAGGGTCTGAAAAACAGATCAAACCAGGCAACAGTGTCACCCATCTGCTCCTTTATAAATCCGTTCGCAAGAGCAAACTCATAGAAATCCATTATCAGATTATTTTTTTCTGTTTTACTGAACATAAAATCATCTCTTTTCATTACTGATATAATAACACATAATAAAATGATAATCAATTGTGAAATAGGTATAAATATTTTTAAAATACGAAAATAAAATGCAAATACATATTGAATTCATCTACAAAATATGATAAAATGTAGTCAAACTCGACGGAGGTCATACAAATGAGAGTCAGAAAACAAGAGCTCGGCGACAGAAATATTGCAGGTGCAAGAGTCGAACAGAGAAGAAAAGCAATCGGTATGAAGCAGAAGGATCTTTTAACTCAGCTTCAGGTAAGAGGTGTGGACCTTAACGCATCAGGTCTTTCAAAATTAGAAGGTCAGATCAGAAGCATCAATGACTATGAGCTTGTAGCGCTCAGCGAAGTGCTCGGTGTATCCGTCAATTGGCTTCTCGGTATTGAAGAATAAAAAGACAGCAGCTGCAATTCAAGTGCAACTGCTGATTTTTTTTGCATATTCATATATATCAGAACAAAGATAAAGTGACCCGCAGACAAGCAGTACATCGTCTCCGATATTATTGAAAGCATCACTGAATGCTTTGTGAACATCATCATAAGCAACAGCTTTACCACCGAGCCTTTTTATTTTCTCCGCAAGCTCATCACTACTTATTGCTCTCGGATTTGACGGCGTTACAGTGTAAACCTTATCAAAATAAGGCAGCATCAGATACAGAACCTTATCAATATCCTTATCAGCCATCATTCCCATAACGGCTGTTATTTTTTTATTTTTAAGATGCTTTTCCATTACTGAACACAATGCCTTTGCACTGTCTTCATTATGACAGCCGTCAAGAATAACAAGAGGCTTTTCAGAAATAATCTCACATCTGGCAGGGTTTCTTGTCTTTGCAATGCCTTCTCTGATTGCTTTTTCTGATATGGCAATCCCCTGCTCTTTGAGCAAATCAATAACTGTCAGTGCGTTTATACAGTTTTCTGTCTGGTGCTTACCGGGGAACGGCACAAACACACTTCTGCCGGAATAAAAAATATTGCTGCCTGAGACTGATTCATCAAGCACCCTGATTGACGATACATCGGCTACATAAAGCTCTGAATTTCTCATTTCAGACTGCTCTTTTATCATTCTGAGGGCATCTGACGGCTGAGCAGAATTCGTAACAACAGGACAGCTGTTTTTTATTATTCCGCATTTTTCATAAGCAATTTCACTTATTGTATTGCCTAATATATTGATATGATCAAGAGAAATTGAAACAATAACACTCGCAAGCGGTCTTTCTATTACATTTGTTGCGTCAAATCTGCCGCCGAGTCCTGTTTCAAGAACCACAAAATCGCAACCGGTATTTTTGTAATAAAGAAATGCAGCAGCTGTGACAGCCTCAAATTCAGTTATAATAACATCTTCTCTTCTGAGCTTTTCAATCTCAGTTTTTACGGTTTCAGTGACTTCTTCAAGGGCTGCTTCACTTATCATTTCACCGTCAACACGGATTCTCTCACGGAAATCAACAATATAAGGTGAGGTATAAAGTCCCGTTTTATAACCTGCCTCTTTCAGCACAGATGCAAGAAATGAGCAGACCGTACCTTTGCCGTTTGTACCGGCAACATGGATACAGCGAAGACTTTTTTCGGGATTTCCGAGTCTTTCAAGAAGTATTTTTATTCTGTCAAGTCCCGGCATTATACCAAAGGTCAGAAGTGAGTGAAAATAGGTTTCAGCTTTTGTCATAATATCTCCTTATTAAGGGAAATTGAGGCGGACTGAAAATCAGCCCGCCATTAGTTTATTATCCAAGCTTTTCAATACTTGATTTAAGAAGTGCAATCTTCTCCTGAAGCTTTGCTCCGTCTTCCTTCTGCTGAGCAATAACTGCTTCGGGAGCCTTTGCAAGGAAACCGGGATTATTAAGCTTATTCTCAATAAAGCCTAATTTCTTTTCAGCTTCTGCAAGTTCCTTATTCAGTCTCTTCTTCTCAGCCTCAAAATCAACAAGCTGTGCAAGAGGAAGATAGATTGTTGCGTCTGCAGTAACAACACTTACACTGCCTTCGATATCGAAACTGTCTGCAACCTGAACATCTGAAGCAGATGCAAGTCTCTTGAAGAACTCAACACCTGTCGTAAATGTATCTTTATATGAAGTTGCAACATAAACCTCAGCCTTCTTTGAGGGAGCAACATTCATTTCTGCACGGCGGTTTCTCACAGCCTTGATAGCTGTCATAATGCGTTCCATTTCTGCCTCTTCATCAGCAAAAACAAGTGCATCTGTGAACTCAGGCCACTGTGAAATCATAATTGATTCGCCGTCGTGAGGAAGAGTCTGCCAGATTTCTTCTGTAATGAAAGGCATAAAGGGATGGAGGAGCTTGAGAGTGTTTGACATAACATAAACAAGAACACCCTTGCAGGTTGCTTTCTTTTCTGCATCATCTGAGTTAAGACGGATTTTACAAAGCTCAATATACCAGTCACAGAGTACGTCCCAGATGAAGTCATAGAGCTTCTGAACTGCGAGACCCAGCTCAAATTTATCAAGTGAAGCCGTTACTTCCTTTGCAAGTGTGTTGAACTGGCTGAGAATCCATTTATCTTCAATTGAAAGCTTTTCGGGAACATAGGGAGCAGGCTCGTTCTCATTGAGATTCATAAGAACGAATCTTGCAGCATTCCAGAGCTTGTTTGCAAAGTTACGGCTTGCTTCAACCTTTTCGTCTGAGAAACGCATATCGTTTCCGGGGCTGTTACCTGTTGCAAGAGTGAATCTGAGAGCATCAGCACCAAACTTATCGATAATTTCAAGGGGATCAATACCGTTACCGAGTGACTTTGACATCTTTCTGCCCTGAGCATCACGGACAAGACCGTGAATAAGAACTGTGTCAAAGGGTACCTGTCCTGTGTATTCAAGAGCTGAGAAAATCATACGGGATACCCAGAAACCGATGATATCATAGCCTGTAACGAGTGTGTTTGTGGGATAATAATGCTTGAGGTCTGCTGTATCTTCAGGCCAGCCGAGTGTTGAGAAGGGCCAGAGAGCAGATGAGAACCATGTATCAAGTGTATCGGGATCCTGATTAAGATTTTTGCTGCCGCAATGAGGACAAGTATCAATATTTGTCTTTGAAACAGTCATCTTACCGCAGTCTTCACAATACCAGGCAGGGATTCTGTGACCCCACCAAAGCTGACGTGAAATACACCAGTCACGGGTGCCGTTCATCCAATTAAGGTAGTTCTTTGTGAATCTTTCGGGGATAAACTTTGTTTCGCCCTTTTCAACTGCTTCAATTGCAGGCTTTGCAAGAGGTACCATACGTACAAACCACTGCTTTGAAACCATAGGTTCGATTGTGTTGTGACAACGGTAGCAAGTACCGACTTCGTGCTTACGGGGTTCAACTTCCTTGAGGTAACCGCCTGCTTCAAGGTCTGCAAGAATTGCTTTTCTTGCTTCAAGAGTTGTCATACCTGCATACTTACCGCAGTCAAGAACCTCGGGTTCATTCTCCGTTGCTCTGCCACTTGCGATAAGCTCATCGGCGATTCTCTTATCCTCTGCACCTGTGAGGTGACCGTCATATGTGAATGTACGGACAATGGGAAGATTGTTTCTCTGACCGACTTCAAAGTCGTTGGGGTCGTGAGCAGGTGTGATTTTAACAACACCCGTTCCCTTTGTCATATCTGCGTGTTCATCGCAAACGATGGGTATTTCCTTATTAAGAAGAGGAAGAATAACGTGACAGCCGTGAAGATGCTTGTATCTTTCATCCTCTGCATTGATTGCAACAGCTGTATCACCGAGCATTGTTTCGGGACGGGTTGTTGCAAGCTCAAGCTTTTCTCCTGTTTCCTTAACTGTGTAAAGGAGATGCCAGAAGTTGCCGTCTTTTTCTTCATATTCAACTTCAGCGTCTGAAATTGATGTATTACAGAAAGGACACCAGTTAACCATACGGTTGCCTCTGTAAATAAGGTCTTTCTCATAAAGACGGACAAAAACTTCATTAACAGCCTTGTTACAGCCCTCGTCAAGAGTGAATCGCTCTCTGTCCCAGTCACAGGATGAGCCCATTTTTTTGAGCTGTTCAACGATTCTGCCGCCGTACTGCTTCTTCCAGTCCCAGGCTCTTTCAAGGAATTTTTCTCTGCCGAGGTCTTCCTTTGTAAGACCTTCCTTCTTCATAGCCTCAACAATTTTTGCCTCTGTAGCAATTGAAGCGTGGTCAGTGCCGGGAAGCCAGAGAGTGTCAAAGCCCTGCATTCTTCTGAAACGGATAAGAATATCCTGAAGAGTGTTGTCAAGAGCGTGACCCATATGAAGCTGACCTGTAATATTCGGTGGGGGAATAACTATTGTGTAGGTCTGTTTGCTTTCATCACGGTTTGCGTGAAAATATTTGCCGTCGAGCCAGGTTTTGTATATTCTGTCTTCAACGTTTTTAGGATTATACTGTTTTTCAAGTTCCTTACTCATAAAATTACCTCCTTAAATATAAAAAATTCGTCCCGTAAAACAGGACGAAGGGAAACTCTCCGTGGTACCACCTGAATTCAGTCAACCGACTGCACTCAAAAATCTTTAACGCAGACATACGGCGGATTCTACTTAGCAAATCTTTCTTAGCGGACGCCCAATGGGCGCCCCTACGGGCAATTGCCTTTCTTTCCGCTTCTCACGGGCTACTTTCATTCAGTCTTTACTCAAAGGCTTGCACCAACCGCCTTCTCTCTGAGAGCAAGAAAGAATTACTTCTCCCGATCAACGAAATAACAATATTGAAATTATTTTAACACAATGAATATTGTTTGTCAACTGATTAATCAGAATTTGTCGGGGTCTTTCAAATTCGCAATTGGAAATTCGCAATTCGCAATTGTGGAAGGGGCAAGCCCCTTAAACCCCATTATAATGGTTCAAAAGGCGAAGCCTTTTCCTTAATTGCGCATTGATAATTGCTAATTGCCAATTTAATTTGTCGGGCAACAGCCCGATAAATTATTGTTTTACTCTGCACATTGTAAAGCTTGCCTTTGCAATATTTCTGCCGTTTTCGTCTGTCAGCACAGCTTCACAGAAAACAAGTGTCTTGCCTCTTTTTATAACATTTGCTTCGGCGATAAGCTTTTTTCCTGTGCCTGCACTCAAGAAGCTGATATTACCGTCTGCAGAAACAAAGGCAATTTCATCTGCATTAGCGGCAACTGCACAGGCAAAATCGGCCAGTGTGAACATAACACCGCCCTGCACACAGTTATTGCCGTTGTAATGTCTTTCATCAATATCAATTGAAACTACAGAATGAGTATTATCGGCTTCAATGATTTCACAACCGAAATTCATTGCAACACGGTCATTCTTAAAAAAGTCTTTCAGTTCTTGCAGTGTCATAGTTTCCTCCGTATTATAATAAATCAGAATTTTTTAATGAAAAATTTACTGCTTCAGCATAGTCTTAAGCATAGAATATCTTTTATTCTGTCTGTTATTCTCTATCATACTGTTCAGCTTGTCTCTGTTGCCAACAATTATAATCATCTTTTTTGCTCTTGTAATAGCTGTATAAAGAAGATTTCTGTAAAGGAGCATCGGCGGTACATCAGCAACAGGCATAACAACACAATCATACTCACTGCCCTGACTTTTGTGAACGGTTACTGCATAAGCCAGCTCAAGCTCGGATGCCGAGGGAATCGGATAAACGACTTCTCTGCCCTCATCAAAAACAATTCTCATACATTCGTTTTTGACATTTATCTCCTGAATAATGCCGATATCTCCGTTAAAAAGTCCGGAGCCTGATTCACGGCCTCTTTCCCAAGGAATATCATAATTATTCTTAATCTGCATAACCTTATCGCCTTCACGGAACAGCCTGCCTGCGACCTTACATTCATTTTTCTTTTCAGAATGAGGATTGAGCACATTCTGCAGCTGTCTGTTAAGGTTTATTGTGCCGCAATCCCCTTTACGGGACGGACAAAGCACCTGAATATCTGCCACAGGTGAAAAATCATACGCTTTAGGCAAACGCTCTGCACAAAGCTCTGAAACAGTTTTAGAAGCAAGAATCGGATTGTCTCTTTGCATAAAAAAGAAATCGTTATCCTTTGCATCAAGAACAGGCTGTCTGCCTTCGATTACATCGTGAGCATTGGTAACAATAAGGCTTTCCTTTGCCTGACGAAAAATCTCTGTAAGCTTCACAACAGGGACAATTCCCGAGCCGATTATATCACCGAGAACATTACCTGCATCTACAGCCGGAAGCTGATCAGGGTCACCCACAAGAATAACACGGCAACCGAATCTGACGGCATCAAGAAAATGTGAAAACAGAAACACATCAACCATAGATACCTCATCAAGAATGATGACATCTGTTTCAAGCGGCTCAAGGCTGTTTTTCTTGAAATCCAGTCTTCTGCCGTCTGTCCACTCAACCTCAAGAAGACGGTGAATTGTCTTTGCCTCATAGCCTGTAAGCTCACTCATTCTCTTTGCGGCTCTGCCTGTGGGGGCTGCGAGCATTATATTCATATTCTTTTTTTCAAAGAAGCTTATTATTCCCTTGACAACAGTTGTTTTTCCGGTACCGGGACCTCCTGTCAGAGCAAGTATACCGCCGTGGGCTGCAAGCTTTATTGCTTCTTTCTGTTTTTCTTCATATTTTATATTATTAGCTTTTTCAATGCGTTTTATGTCACTGTCTGCCGCATTCATATCACTTGCAGAAAATTTCATAAAAAGCTTCAGTTTTTCTGAAATGGTTTTTTCTGCTTTATATACATCAGGTAAGCTGAGAAACTGCTTTTCTTTCATAACAAACGGCATCAGAAGCTTATTTTCAAGCATTTCATCAACTGCTTCTTCAGCTTCACTTTCACTGACGGACAAAAGCTCACAGCAAAGCATCACGACCTTATTTCTTGGCAGGCACGTGTGACCGTTAATCAGATTGTGTCTGATAATATGAGCGATGCCTGCACGCATACGATGATGCGGCATAGGCTGACTGTCAAGCTCTGATGCAATTTTCTCTGCTCTGTCAAAAGAAATTATCTGTGCATCTCCGCAAAGCACATACGGATTCTCTGTTATGATTTCAACTGCATTTATGCCAAGCTCCTTGAATATCCTGATACATTCAGCAGGAGAAAGACCGTATTTTTCGAGCCCCAATATGACTGTTCTGACAGCAAACTGCTTCTTGAACTCTGCAGAAATCATATTTGCCTTATCTTTTGATATACCCCTTATCACAGTAAGGCGTTCAGGCTCATTTTCTATGACATTAAAAGCATTATCGCCGAAACGCTCAACAATATATGTTGCTGTTTTAGGACCGATGCCCTTAATCGCACCCGAAGAAAGATATTTGAGAAACTGCGCTGCAGTATCGGGAAGATATCGCTCAAAACGGATTACTTTGAACTGTCTGCCGAAGGACTGGTGCATATCCCAGGTGCCTGTGAGCACAACTTTTTCACCTGCAGAAATCTCAGGCAGAACACCGACAGCAGTAATAAGTTCACCGCCCGTTGAAACATCAAGGACAGTGAATGAATTCTCAGTGTTATAGAACACAACATCTTCCACAACACCTGTTATCTGTTGATACTCTGTATAATCCTGCATATATGCTCCGTTTACAGCTCTTCACGGTATCTGAAATCGTAACCGCTTTTTCTGAGTTTCTTTATATTGTGAAGTGATTTTCCGAGTCCCTTTGCTACGCACAGCCAGGGCTCCTTTGCAATTCTGACGGGTACTCCGACAACATTTTCAATAAATATATCAATTCCGTAAAGTAAAGAACCTTTACCTGTAAGAACAATTCCGTTGTCAAAAATATCTGCCGAAAGCTCGGGCGATAAAGCAGAAAAAAGCTCTTTGATTGCTGAAAGAATAAGCTCAAGATGATCTTTTATAGCCCAATACACTTCCGTGGAAGTGACTTCAAAGTTGATAGGTGCTCCCGTTACGGCATTTCTGCCCTTTGACACAAGGGCAATTTCTTCATTTCTGACTACTGCGCCGCCAATTGTGCGCTTAATATGTTCAGCCGTAAGATAGCCGACCTCAATGTCTCGCTCACGCCTGAGATAACGGATAATATCCTGCGTAAGTGTCTCTGACGCAAAACGGAGAGTACGGGATGCCGCAATGCCGTTCATTGATATAACGGCAATATCAACAGTGCCGCCGCCTATATCGATTACCATTGTTCCTGATGGCTTTGATGAAGCTATATCTGCACCGACTGCAGCAGCAAATGTGTGCTCCATAATACATATTTTTGCACAGCCTGACATTTCAAGCACATCAAGAATTGCCTTCTTCTCAAGGCTTGTAAGACCTGACGGCACGCCGACTATGAGATTCGGCTTAAGAACTGAAAATCTGCAGACGCTGTCAACAAAAGCACTGAGCATTGCAACCGTCATATCAACATCAGAAACAACACCGTCAACAAACGGGCGGATAACTCTGATTGAGCCGGGTGTTCTGCCCATCATAGCAAAAGCGTCTTCGCCAAGAGCGAGAATCCTGCCGTTATGTGCATCGCAGGCTATAACAGACGGACGGGAAAACACTATCCCCTTCCCCTCAACATAAGCAGTCATATTTGATGTACCTATATCAATACCTATACAAATGCCGGTCAGAACGCCTCACCTCAATTCTCTTTATTTTACACTTAATAATAACATAATTATATATAAAAATCAATGTGAACAACATAAAAAAAATGGAGTCTGAACATCAGACTCCGGATATTTTTTAAATATTGTAACCAAGCTCAAAAGCCTTGAGGTTAAGCTCCTTGAATTTAGGAGGAACTGTTTCTTCAATAACCTTAAGCCAGGCTTCCTTTGTGAATTCCATATGCTTTGCAACAACACCCATAAGCACAACGTTGACAGCCTTTGATGAGCCTGCTTCGACTGCAAGTGAAAGTGCATCAAGTGCAGTAACATCAGCCTTTGTGTTAAGCTCTTCAAGAACACCTGCAGGATATTCGGTTGCACCTGTTACAACTGACATAGGGTCAATCTTCTGTGTGTTGACAACAATCTTACCGCCCTTTTTGAGGAATGGAAGATATCTTGCAGCCTCGAGAAGCTCAAATGCAATAATAAGGTCTGCTTCGCCTTTTTCGATGATGGGTGAATATACTTCTTCACCGTATCTTACGTATGTTATAACGGAACCGCCTCTCTGGCTCATTCCGTGTACTTCGGAAACCTTTACATCATAGCCTGCACTGATAACGGCATTACCGAGAAGGCGGCTTGCAAGAAGAGTTCCCTGTCCGCCGACACCGACGATCATTACACTGTATGTATTCATTTTCAGTTAACCCCTTTCTTAAGCCTCAATAGCATCAAACTTACACATCTGTGTACATACATTACAGCCTACACACTGTGTAAAGTCAATTTCTGCCTTGCCGTCCTTCATACTGATGGCAGGACAACCGATTTTCATACACATCTTACAGCTCTTGCACTTATCCTTGTTTACCTTGAGAGGAGGATTGTGCTTGACTGTCTTGAGAAGTGCACAGGGTCTTCTTGAAATTATGAGTGAAGGTTCATCTGCAGCAACCTCTTCGTGAATAGCATCTCTTGTTTCCTTGAGATTATAAGGGTCAACAACTCTTACTCTCTTTATGCCCACAGCGTGAGCGAGAGCAACAATATCAACCTGAGTTGCAGGGTCACCCTTGATATTTTTACCTGTTGTGGGATTCTGCTGATGACCTGTCATACCTGTAATTGAGTTATCAAGAACAATAACAGTTGAAGCACTGTTGTTATATGCGATGTCAATAAGACCTGTTACGCCTGAATGGATGAATGTTGAGTCACCGATAACAGCAACACTCTTCTTTGCGTTCTCGGGGTCAACCTTGTTTCTGCCGTGAAGTGCAGATACAGAAGCACCCATACAGATAACGGTATCAATTGAATCAAGGGGCTGAAGAGCACCGAGAGTATAACAGCCGATATCACCGCTGACTGTCACCTTTTCCTGCTTAAGGGCATAGAAAAGACCTCTGTGGGGACAGCCTGCACAAAGCACGGGAGGACGGCGGGGAATATCAAAGCTGACAGCATCAAAATCCTTTGTTTCACCGAGAACAGCCTTTGCAACAAGAGCCTGTGAATATTCACCCTGAAGAGTGAAAACATCTTTACCGTGAACAGTAAGACCGAGCTTCTTACAATGATTTTCAATGACAGGGTCAAGCTCTTCGATAACATAGATTGTTTCACATTCATTTGCGAAATCAATAATTTTCTTTTCGGGAAGAGGATATACACAACCGAGCTTCAGATATGATGCGTTCTTACCGAGAACTTCTTTTGCGTAGTTATAGCAGTTACCTGCTGTGATGATACCGATTTTCTTGTCATAGTATTCAACAGTGTTGATATCATCTGTTTCACAGTATTCAATCTGCTTTGCAATTCTGTCTTCAACAACAACGTGCTTAGGAATTGCATTAGCAGGCATCATAACATACTTCTGAGGATTCTTGATATACTCTTTTACGGGCACATCTGCTCTGTCAGAAAGCTCAGCGAGGCTTCTTGAATGAGCAACTCTTGTTGTGAGTCTGAGAATAACGGGTGTATCAAACTTCTCTGAAAGCTCAAATGCCTTCTTTGTGTATTCAAGACATTCTTTTGAATCAGCAGGCTCAATCATCATTACCTTTGCACCTTCGGCATAGTGTCTTGAATCCTGCTCATTCTGTGATGAATGCATACCGGGGTCATCAGCAACGCCGATAACAAAACCGCCGTTTACGCCGGTGTATGATGCAGTGAAAAGAGGGTCAGCAGCAACGTTGAGACCAACGTGCTTCATACCGCAGAATGCTCTTGCACCTGCAATTGCTGCACCGAGTGCAACTTCACAGGCTACCTTCTCGTTGGGAGCCCATTCTGAATACATCTCATCGTATGTAGCCGCAAATTCAGTAATTTCTGTACTTGGTGTACCGGGATAACTTGAAACAACGTTACAGCCTGCTTCAAACAGACCTCTTGCAACGGCTTCGTTACCCAGCAAAAGCTTTTTAGCCATTATATAAACCTCCGTGGATTAAAATCTATTTTGTTAATATACCATATACGACAAAAAATTTCAACTGTTTAAAGTAAAAAAGCAGTTATATTTATTGCAAACAAAAAGCAAACGGCATCTTCGGATGAAAATGCCGCATAATAATCTAATATTATTTATTCCTTACCGCTCCAGCAATATGTGCAAAGCTTTTCTGCAGGGAGGCCTGTTGCTTCAATCATATCATCAAGACGGTTATATCTCAGCGATGTAAAGTGAAGCTTTTCACAGATTTTATCAAGCATTTTCTGATATCTCTCACTGTCGGGGTCTGCATATTCCTGAATAATCTCATCACTTACGTTGTCACCCTCAATCTCAGCAATAACACGCCTTGTGATAAGCTCCATTTCCGAATTTGAACGGGAGAAATTGAGATATTTACATCCAAACAACAAGGGCGGACAAGCAGGTCTTATGTGAACCTCTTTAGCACCGCTTTCGTAAAGAAATTCTGTAGTTTCACGAAGCTGTGTACCTCTGACTATTGAGTCATCAATAAGCAGAAGGCTCTTGCCGTCAATCAGGTCGTGAATGGGAATAAGTTTCATCTTTGCAATAAGATTTCTCTTGCTCTGATTTGCGGGCATAAATGATCGGGGCCATGTGGGTGTGTACTTGACAAAAGGTCTTGAATAAGGTACGCCCGATTCATTTGCATAGCCTACTGCATGAGCAATACCCGAATCGGGAATACCCGCAACACAGTCGGGTCTTACATTATCACGCTTTGCAATGAGCGCACCGCACTTATTACGCATCTTTTCAACGCTTATGCCTTCATATGATGATGACGGATAGCCGTAATAAACCCAGAGAAATGTGCAGATTTTCATCTCATCACCGGGAGCAACAAGAGTCTTTACGCTGTTTTCATCAAAAACAACAACTTCACCGGGGCCAAGCTCCTTGCAATCGTGATAACCGAGATTAAGATATGCAAAGCTCTCAAAGCTTGCACAATATCCCTCTTCCTTTTTGCCTATAACAACGGGAGTTCTGCCGAATTTGTCTCTGGCAGCATAAATTCCCTTTTTTGTGAGAATAAGCATACTCAGAGAGCCGTCAATAATCTCCTGCGCATATTTAATACCTTCAATGAAATTATCTTTTCGGTTAATAATGGCAGCGACAAGCTCTGTGGGATTTATTTCACCGTTTCGCATTTCAAAGAAATGTGTGTGACTGCCGATTACATTTTCAAGAATCTCATCTATATTATTTATTTTGCCGACAGTCGTTATGGCATAAGTGCCGTGCTGACTTCTGACAAGTATCGGCTGTGCCTCAAAGTCGGAAATGCATCCGATACCATAGCTGCCGTGCATATCTTCAAATTCACTTAAAAACTTTGTTCTGAAGGGCGCATTTTCAATATTATGGATTGCCTTGTCAAAGCCAGACTCCTTGTTATACACGGCAAGACCTGCACGCCTTGTTCCAAGATGAAAATGATAGTCTGTGCCGAAAAATAAATCGAAAACGCAATCCTCTTTAGATGCTACGCCAAAAAAACCGCCCATAGTAAAACCTCACTTTTTATACGCCGTTAATTTCCAAAGCTTACCGTTACACCGCCGCCGCTTCTTTCCGCATCAATTGCAACTGTCAGCATAAGTGCATACAGTGCATTCTGCGGATTGAGAACATCGATGACATAAGTATCGGTAAACTTAAAAAGCTGTTTGCTGATTGATGCAACCTGATTACCCGAAGCATCATATATCGCATAATCAAAGCCGAAAATATCACCGTCAGCATACCAACCCATATAATCAATATCATAATCCTGCTTAAACAGGTGAAATTTCTTTTTTACACGGCCAAGCTGCTGACCGCCCACAGTGATTGCATACTCAGGCAGAAACCTGAAAACGACCTGATTGATTTCACCTACCTGATTGCCGTGTGAATCATAGACATTGAATCTGTGACCGAGACCGACCTTGCCCTTTACAGTATAAAGGACTTCACCTGCCTCGTTAAAAATATCATAGCTTCCGAGCCACGACAAAAAACGCTGTTTAAATAGTAATTTCATTTTAATTCCACCTTATTACTCAAGTGAATTCATAAATTCGTCACCGAAGAATTCAAAAATAGTTGTCCTTGTCAGACCGATAAGAGTAAGCATTCCGTCGGGAATATAGGGATAAAACTCTTCTACATCAACAGAGGCTTTTTCTCCGCCCACGGATGCAAACTCAAGCTGACGGAGTTCATCACCAACAAACCAGAAATAAAGCTCCATATCGTTGGAATAGAATTTATATCCCACATATGACTCACCGTTACGGTCCTCTTCAAGATTTTCAAGACCTGTGAACTCATATTCTGACACCTTAAGCATATCGGCAACCTCACGCATTTCAGATATATCAAAATCATCTGATGAAGCACCTGCCATCTGCATTATTGACTTAAAATCTATATACTTCTTCTCAGTTGAGTTAACAAAGTAAACATTGTCAGCGATCATCATAATATCGAGCTTCATACCGTTCATTTCAGTTGACATCTGGAAACTATCGCCTCTGAGAGCAAGACTCATTTCAGTAGCAGTTCCGCTGCTGTAGTCAATCATTGTCATATAATATGTACCTATGACAAAAGCCTCGATAGCCTTGCTGTGTGCGGGATTTGCCGCACCCTGAACAGCGTTGTTCATCGCAGGAGACAAAGTGACATCTACAGCTGTAGTGTCTTCATCATATATAACCGAGCCGGGCTCATAAAGATTCACCTGATTGTCATCAAGAGGCTGTTCGGGCTCCTTGTCACGCCCGAGAAAAAGCAATGCACCGACAATTACTGCCATAACCGCAACAAAACCGACTATGCTCAGAATTATCTTTTTATCAGCACTTGATTTGCTCATATTTTCATTCCTCCTTTATGTAAGTTAGTATATTTTATTTTTATATTTTTGTCAACATAAAACTTGCTTTATTTTTTATGATATCGTATAATATTAAGCATATTTCTTACGGAGTGGAGTCAGTTTGAAAAAGGAAGTATTACTTACAAAACCGTATATCGTCTGCCTTATTGCAGGATTGTGCAGTCTGCTCTGGGGCAGTGCGTTTCCGATGCTTAAAATCGGCTATGAACAATTCAGTATTTCAAGCGATGACACTGCATCTCAGATTCTGTTTGCAGGCATAAGATTTTTAATTGCAGGTATTCTTGCAGTTATAATGGGAAGCATAGCAAAGAAAAAATTGCTTATACCAAAAAAGTGCGACATCATCCCCTCATTTAAACTGTGCCTTTTTCAGACAGTGCTTCAATACTTCTTTTTCTACATCGGTCTTGCAAACACAACAGGTGTAAAGGCTTCTGTAATTATAGGTGCAAATGTTTTTATTGCAATTCTCATATCCTGCCTTGTGTTCAGAACCGAGAAGATAAACTCAAAGAAAATTGCAGGCAGTGCGGTGGGCTTTGCCGGCATTATAATCATCAATCTTTCAGGTCTCACCGACGGCTCACTGTCATTTACGGGTGAAGGCTTTGTGTTGTTTTCCACCGTTGCATATGCTTTTTCATCGTCACTGATGAAGAAATATTCTGACAGACACGATACAACACTTCTGAGCTCCTGGCAATTTATTTTCGGCGGTATCATTATGATTGCAGGCGGGCTTGTTATGGGCGGCACAGTGTCAGCAGACAGTGCTGCAGATGCCGGAATTCTTATATATCTTGCATTTCTTTCAGCGGCGGCGTATTCAATGTGGAGTACTCTGCTTAAATATAACAATGTTTCTTCTGTTGCTGTTTACGGCTTTATGAATCCTATGTTCGGTTTTATTCTGTCTGCTCTTTTACTCAATGAAAAAGGAGAAGCATTCGGAATAAAAGGAATAAGTGCAATTATACTTGTGTGTGTCGGTATATTTATTGTCAATAAAAGAGATAAAAATATTGAACTGAACTGAATATTATGTTATAATAATTTAATGCGAAAGGAGTGATCAGGTGTATAAGGTAAAACAAACTGTTGCAATTATGCTTGTAATACTGTGCTTATGCACACTGTTCACAGCCTGTGGCGTATCAGACAGCTACAATGCAAAAAACGAAATCAGCACCGAAAAGGCTGAGAATTCCTTTCACACTGATTCAGGCAGATATGAAACCGTATCAAAAAACGATTACATTGAAATGTGCATTGACACTCAGAATCATTCATTATGCGTAAAAGATCTGTCAACAGGTCACAAATGGACTGCACTATGCAAAGAGTCAAATCAATACAGCTATGCTTTTGATGTAAAGCTTTTCACCCCCAACGGCTACTGCAGACTTAACACGCAGGACAACAGTGTTGCATTCGCTGCATCCGAATATTCACAAGAAAACGGTATTCTTACAGTCAGATACACACTTGCTGACAAAAAAGATACAGCCGTCAAGCAATATGATGAAATGACAGATGAAGATATTTTTGTATGCTTTGATGTGACATATGAGCTAAAAGAACAGGCTGTTTATATGAGCATCAATCTTGAAAATATGCAGTGCACAAAAAAAGGCTTTGTGTCAGAAATCACAGTTATGCCTTATTTCGGCTCTGAAAAGGATCTGGCAGATGACAGTTTTCTTATTCCCGACAATTCGGGAGCAATAATGCACCTTGGTAAAACTGACAGCAAAACTGACAGTGTATCAGTGAAAGTCTATGGCGAAAATATCTATAATCCCGACACGGAACAGGCTGAATCAGCATCGGCTACCCTGCCTGTTTTCGGCATAAAAAGAGGTAACAGTGCATTCTGTGCAACAATAACTGACGGTGATGCTCTCTCTCAGATAAACGCACAGAGAAAAAACGAAACAGTCAATTCCTCGGCAGGTGCAGTATTCACCGTTACCGAAACAACGGATAATCAAAACGGCAGAATAAAAAAGAGCCCGTCGTATAACGGAAAAATTACCGTTGTCTACAAATTTCTCTCAGGTCAGAATGCAACATACCCGATGATGGCATCTGCCTGCAGAGAAGAGCTGATAAAAAGCTTCCGTCTTTCATCGGTTACAACGGAATCTGAAATGAATATCCCGTTCTGTCTCTCAATTGTCGGAAGTGAAAAAAATGAGCCTCTGACAAAAACAAGCCAGACAACAGACATTCTCGGCATTCTCAAGGGAAAAGGAATCAGCAATATAATTCTCAATTACAAAGGTCTGTACAAAGGCGGAGTCGGCGCAGGCAATATATATACCGGCTCTGTCAGCAACAAGCTCGGCGGCAGGAACGGACTTAAAAACCTCTATGATTTTGCTCAGAAACAGGGCTGTACGCTTCTTCAGAGTGTTAATATCCTCTCAGCAGGTTCAGTTCTGCCTGCACACAGGCTTTATGACCTTTCATCTGATAAGGCTGAGTATAATATGAGAAACTCTCTTGCTTATAACGAAAAAGCCTCTTCAGGTCTTGTGACAAGAATCGGTCAGGACGCAGCTGAGCTGGGTAAAGAAAAAACGGACAAATCAATTTATTCACAGAATTCATCATTCAGTCTGAGTCTTTACAGAATCGATTCATTCAAGAATGAATTCAGAAGATTTCTTGGCAGCAATGCCCTTGATTTTTCAGACGGAATCAGTGTGACAGATGCGGGGAAAATTCTTTATTCTGACAGCAGCACTGACCGTCAGAATGCAATGAATGAAGTGTCTTCAATGCTTCGTGCAGTCTCAAATTACGGCACACTCGCCGTTTCGGGAGGCAATCTCTATTCACTCTATAACGCATCAATCATTACAGATATGTGCTTTGACACCTTTTATGACGAAAGCGATGCCTATGAAGCTGTTCCGTTTGCGCAGTGCGTTCTTCACGGCTCTGTTCTGTACTCGGGAACACCCATTGATGCAGGAAACCCCCTCTACAGATATGAAATGCTCAGATATATTGAATACGGTGCTGTTCCCGCATATGAATGGATATATGAAAACGCAAATGTTTACTGTTATAACGGATATCTTCTGTCTGAAAGAATTAGTGAAATAGTAGATTTTTATAACGATGCGTCAGAAATGCTTGCAGAGCTTTCAGATGACCGTATTGTCAGTCACAGAAAAATCACAACCGATATTGACGGTAAAGCCGTTTCAGGTCTGTATTGCACACAGTACTCAGACGGCACTGAAATATATGTAAATTACACCGGCAGCATTGTTACCACACCCGGAAGCATTGCTGTAGGTCCCTATGACTATGTTAAAGTAAAAAGATAAGGAGCAAAAATTATGCCTATCAGAATATCAAATGAATTGCCCGCAAAATCGTTTCTTGAGCAGGAAAATGTATTTGTAATGTCTGAAGACAGAGCTGACTCTCAGGATATAAGACCCCTTAAAATACTCATTCTGAATCTGATGCCCACAAAAATTGCAACCGAAACACAGATTCTCAGACTTCTCAGCAACACTCCTCTTCAGGTTGATGTTGAGCTTATGCAGACTGTGACACACGTGTCAAAAAACACTTCTCAGGAGCATCTGACAAAGTTCTATAAGTCTTTTGATGAGGTCAAGGATCAGAAATTTGACGGTATGATTGTAACGGGTGCACCTGTTGAACATATGGAATTTGAAGATGTTGACTACTGGGACGAGCTGTGCACAATCTTTGAATGGGCAAAAACGAATGTATATTCCACATTTTATATCTGCTGGGGTGCTCAGGCAGGTCTTTACTACCATTACGGATTAAAAAAATATCCTCTTGACAAAAAGATGTTCGGTATTTTCGAGCATCAGCCCCTCGACCTGTTCCATCCTCTTATGAGAGGGCTTGATGAAAAGTATTATGTCCCCCATTCACGCCATACCGAAATCAGAATGGAAGATATTGCAAAAATCAAGGACCTTCAGGTGTTATCATATTCAAACGAATCAGGTGTACATCTTCTTTCCGATATGAACTGCCGCAACTTTTTCTCAACAGGTCATTCCGAGTATGACGCTGATACTCTTGCAACAGAGTATTTCAGAGATAAGAACAAAGGGCTTGATATTGACATTCCGGTCAACTACTTCCCCGATGACGACACAACAAAAAAACCTCCCGTAACGTGGAGAAGCACCGGTGTACTGCTTTTCACAAACTGGCTCAACTACTTTGTATATCAGCGTACGCCCTATGATTTAGCTAACCTCTGAGGTGAAAATTTATGGATTTTAAATTAGATGCGTTTCCCGTTGATGACAACACGGGCGGCATAAGAAGCACCGAGAAAATCAGGATAATAATATGCTATGTTCTCAGAAGCTGCTCAGGTGTTCTGTCAAAGGACGACCTGCTTTCTGCCCTGTATGACAACGGAATAGCTAATTATTTTGAACTTTGTCAGGCTGTTGATGACCTGCTTGAGGTCAATGCAATTTCTACAGTTGACAACAGACTTATTATAAATGACAACGGCATTCAGATTGCCCGTGACCTTGAAAATGAGCTTTCTCTGTTCATAAGAAACAAGGCTGTAAGAGCCGTTAAGCTCACAGCATTATATGAAAAAAGAAAAAGAGAGAATATTGTTTCTGTCACAAAAACCGATGACGGAAAGCTGAGACTTGATATCACTCTTCTGTCAGCTGAAGCAGATAGCGAAGATAGTGAAGCACTTCTCAAGGTCTCCGTTTATGCTACCGATTCACAACAAGCAGAAACAATGAAAAGCACTTTTTTAAACAACCCTGTAAGACTTTATGAAAGTGTAATTCAGGCACTGACAGAAGAATCACAATTTAAAGAATAACGGAAATGGTAATATGAATTCAGAAAAATTTGCCGTTTTTCTTGACATAGACAACACTCTTATGTCAGACGGCATTATTCCGCAGATAAATAAAGAAAAAATCGCACAGGCACGCTCTCTCGGGCATTATGTATTCATAAACACTGCCCGTTCATACGGGTTTATTCCGGATGTGCTGAAAGAAGATGACTTGACGGACGGATATGTAGCAGGAATAGGCACAGATTTACGACTTCACGGTAAGCAGATATTCAGCAAAACACTGTCAACAGATGAACTGAAATTCATAGGTGCACACTTTCTGAATGATAATCGTGAGATATCGTTTGAGGGTGAAGATGAGATGCTATGGATAAATCCCACAGAAAGACGCTGCGCCACACACATTCTCTCTGATATAAAACAGTTTGATAATGAATATAAGGATTTCAGAATTTCAAAAATGTATGTTCAGGGAAAGCTGACAGAAGAAGAATGCGAAATCTTCGGAAAGGATTACATTCTTTACCAGCACGAATACTATGCCGAATTTGTAGGCAAGGGCTTCGGTAAGGCTGTGGGAATGAAAAAAATGCTTGACTATATAGGAATACCTGAAGAAAGATGTATAGCAATGGGTGACAGCTCAAACGACACAGATATGCTTCTTGCATCAGGCATTTCCGTTGCAATGGGAAATGCAATACCCGAAATAAAAGAAATATGTACATACATTTCCTGCGATGCTAAAGATGGCGGAGTTGCAAAGGCAATTGATGAACTTATAATACAAAAGACTGTTCGGAAATGAACAGTCTTTTGTATTATTAAAACAACATTATAGTAACATAAAGTCAACGCAACTTATCGTTTATTTTTCATTTTTCGCTGAGCTTTTTTACGCTCACCGTCAAGTTTTCTCTGCTCGGCAAGAAGGCGTGCTTCAGCTTCTGCCTCTGCTTGCTTGTTCATCATTTCAGTTCTTGCCTCATCGTAGCCGTCAAGGATTTCATCAAGATTCCGGTAACCTTCAGCAAGCTTTGCAGTTCTGAGAGCTGTTAGATAAGGTGTTGCAACCTTTGTATAGCGGTTCATTTCCCTGTTTGCAGCTTTCATTGCCTTGCGGCGGAGTTTTTGCTCTTCAGGAGTGTTATCCGGCATATTATACGCATCCTCAATCACCTGACGGTCAAATGAAACTGCACCGTTTTCGTAATATCTCTTAGCAAGTCTTGCGCTTCTTCTGAGAGCCTTGGCATTTCTGATTTCCTGCTTACGCCAACGCTTTTCCTCTTTATTTTTTGACTGAGGAAGCGCAGCTGCAAGCATCACTGCTTCATCACAGACGTTATAGAAATAGTTCTCACCTGCATCAACTATAAGTCTTACAATCTCAAGCTGTTTTTTACCGAAATCCGTACCGAATCTTTCAATTTCAAAATTCACAAATTTTGCGATTTCTATTTCTTCGTTAATATCGTTGATTTCGTTGATTCTGCGTCTGAGTTCTCTGATTTTTTCTTTTCTGAGAGCCTTTTCCTCTTCTGTATTCTTAGGCATAAGGCGGGCTTGCTTCATTTCAGACTTAGGTGAAATCTGTTTTTCGGCATTCTTATATTTACGGGCATTGAGAACTGCCTCGCAGCCCTCAATATAATTCGACTTATCTTCCTTACCGGAGTTATAATCTTCAACAAGGGTACGCAGTCTGATGACACGTATCATTGATTTCTGACCTGTTTCGCTGACATCATAGAACAGCCACGGAATAACGTCAAGCGCTGCACCCACAACAGAAATTGTTATAAGCACATCAAGCATACTGTAAAGAACGCTGTTGGGATTCTTTTTCTGCTGACTGTTCGGCAAATCGGGGTTATAGTCAAGATAAACATCAAGAACGGTATAGTCACTGCCGTCATAACCGCATTTTTTGTAAACCCACGGCAGGAACAGATTCGTGACCATACTGACAGCACCGTTGGCGTAGGTTGAAACAAGACCAAAAGAACCGTCAATTCGCTCACCGCACAGATATTGCTGAGTGTCACGCATATCCGATTCAATGGCTTTGTCAATAACTTCTGCACAGTCGATAAATCTGTTTATGTAGTTTATTATAAACAGAAAAACAATTGCAAATCTCGATTTGTATGTAAAACCGATACCGGCAATCAGAAATACCTGCATTATGTTTTTAAAAACCTTAATATTCTTCTTACCGAAGGTTTTTATCATCTTCGGAGCAAAAATCATAGCCCACAGCTGAGCATTATGACAAAGAGTGTTGAGAATACCGTAGGTTGTACTCTTCATAATATGCGCACGGTAAACAAGCATATCCCATACATTGCCTTTTGCGCCTTCAAGGAAGTCATTCCACGCGTCAAAGCACTTGATCCAGAATATTCTGTTGTTCATAACGCTTCTGAGAGAGTTCATAAAGCTCATACTTTCCATTCTGCTCTTAGGTACAACAATTCTCTCCTTTGTGCCGTAGAATGAAACAAGAATCAACGGAGCAAAAATAGCAAGCGGCGTATATGTACCACGGTAATATGTCATTGTGAACTTATTACCCTGAATGGGAAGAATGTCAACCATAAGAGGCATATAAACATTAAGAATCGTGGGAGCAAAGCTGTATATGATTGATGTGATTGACATAATCTTTGCTCGTTCCTGCGTATTGGGTGTCATAACATGTACCATACTGGTAACACCTGTAATAAGCCAGCTTCTGACATATCCCTGAATTTGTGCAAAAAGGAACAGAACAGCAATCATAGCATATCTTGAAACGCCGTCACGCAGCTGTTCATACGGAAACCACAGGCAAAGAATATTCAGGAACATAAGAGGTAATGCAAGCTTGATATAAACTCTGTATTTACCGTGTTTACTTCTCAGATTATCCGTCAGCCACGCATTCACAGGTGCCTGAACATAGCCGATAATCTGACATATGTAGCTTACTATCAGCGATTCATTATGCTGCATACCGAGAGTCTGACCTGTAAACGCATCACCGACACCGAAACCGATAGAAAACTGAATAACAAAATACTGAGCAAGCCAACCTATACTCAGCATCATTATTTCTCTGTAGCAGACATATTCACCGGGTCTCGGATTATTCCAATAGAGAATAACCTCCTGAATCAGTTCTTTTGCTTTATTTATAAGCTCTTTCACCATTAAGCTGCTCATTCCTTTAATTTATGATAAAGATATTCTATCATTTTAACCTACTGTCTTCAATACGCACAACAAACAAAATAAAAGAACTGATTTTGGTCAACATTACTTTAAGATTAGCATATTATAATTTCTTATATTATAATTTTTAAAATTATATTGTGCTGAAATGGATTATATTATATAATGGTAACAGAGGTGGCATATATGCTGAGAATAATGGTAGTAGACGACAATGATAACACAAGAAAGCTCACAAGTACGGTGCTCAGACAGAACGGTTATGATACTGTATGTGCCTGCGACGGTGAGGAAGCACTTGAAGTGATGGACAAGGTTCATATTGACCTTATAATACTTGATATTATGATGCCTAAAATGAACGGCTTTGAGCTGACGAGAACACTCAGAGAGTGCGGATGGGAAACACCGATTCTTATGGTTACGGCAAAGGAATCGCACATTGACAAGAAAGAAGGCTTTCTTTCAGGTACCGATGACTATATGGTAAAGCCTGTTGATGATGAAGAAATGCTTCTGAGAATTGCAGCATTACTCCGCAGATCAAAAATTGCAAGTGAAAGAAAAATCACAATAGGCTCTACAATTCTTGACCACGATTCTTTGACAGTCGCAACCCCTGACGGCACAATCGAACTGCCTCAGAAGGAATTTATGCTGCTGTTTCAGCTTCTTTCATATAAAGATAAAATCTTCACCAGAAGACAGCTTATGGACGAAATCTGGGATATGGACACAGACACAGACGAAAGAACCGTTGATGTTCATATAAACAGACTCCGAGAAAAGTTCAGAACAAACACGGATTTCAGTATTGTCACAATAAGAGGACTGGGCTATAAGGCGGTATAACAGTGATGAGTTGGTTAAAAAACATTTTAAGAAAAGACTGGGCTATACATATAACACTGACAATTATATCATTCTTCATTCTTTTGTCATCAAGCGGCACAACAATGTTGGTTATTCTGCTTATCAGAAGAATTTTCCCTCAGTTATTCATTCAGCTTGCACCTGTTTCACTCACATTCATAGCATTCATAACAAGTACACTTATTGGCACCGGTGTAACACTGTTTGTAAGCCGTCATTTTTTCAAGCCTGTTGACGGAATAATCAAATCACAGAAAAAGGTTGCAAACGGCGATTTCTCTGTAAGAGTAACACCGCCGAAAAGTGAAACAATCATCACTGACCTTGTAAACGGTTTCAATTCAATGACAGAAGAGCTCGGCAGCACAGAGATGTTCAGGAATGACTTCATAAATAACTTTTCACATGAATTCAAAACACCGATTGTGTCAATAAAAGGCTTTGCAAAACAGCTTCAGAAAGGCGAACTGAGTGAAGAACAGAAACAGGAATATATAAACATCATTGTCAATGAATCAGACAGACTTGCTTCTATGTCATCCAACATTCTGCTTCTGACAAAGTTCGAAAATCAGCAGATGGTCACTGACAAAACATATTTTTACCTTGACGAACAGCTGAGAAAATGCATTCTGCTTCTTGAAAAACAGTGGTCAAAAAAGAACATAGAGTTTGATCTTGAGCTGAATGAAATCAGATACTATTCAAACGAAGAAATGCTCTCTCATGTATGGATGAATATTATCAACAATGCAATAAAGTTCACACCTGAAACCGGAAGAATAACTATAAAGTGTTATAAGGATGCTTCTGATATAACCGTAAAAATTCAGGATACCGGCATAGGTATGGATGAGAATACACAAAAACACATCTTTGACAAGTTCTATCAGGGCGATGCTTCACATTCAGGTCTCGGTAACGGACTCGGTCTGCCTCTTGCAAAGAGAGTCGTAAAGCTTTGTTCGGGCACAATTGATGTAAAAAGCAAAACGGGTAAAGGCACAACTTTCATTGTGCGATTACCCGCAGAAAATACAGATATTTAATTTATGCCTGAGTCCCGAGAAGTCTTGCAAGCTCATCCATAAATGAATTGATATCACGGAACTGTCTGTAAACAGAAGCAAAACGGACATAAGCAACTTCATCAATATTCTTGAGCTTATCCATAGCAAGCTCACCGATTCTTATTGAAGTAACTTCCCTGTCGATTGAATTCTGAAGCTGAGTTTCTATATCGTTGACAGCTTCTTCAATAACCTCAAGAGGAACAGGACGCTTCTCACAGGCTCTGAGCATACCGCCGATGAGCTTTGTACGGTCAAACACCTGTCTTGACTTATCTTTCTTCACAACAACTATGGGTAAAGTTTCAATAATCTCATAGGTTGTAAATCTCTTCTGACACTGAAGGCACTCACGTCTTCTTCTGATTTTTTCACCTTCGTCAGTAGGTCTTGAGTCGATAACCTTGCTTTCCTCATAACCGCAGAACGGACATCTCATAATATCACCTGAAAACAAAAAAATTCTTTTATATATTTTAACACATACCACCAAATATTGCAAGCAAAAATTTTACAAATACAATATATTCTCTTCGGGAGCAATTTTTATGATAAAAATACCCTCAGATGTAAAAAATGTAATGAATATTCTTACCTCGGCAGGCCATAAGGCTTATGTAGTGGGCGGCTGTGTGCGTGACTCAATTATGGGCAGAGAACCCAATGACTGGGATGTGACAACAAGTGCCACACCCGACAGAATTAAGGAGCTTTTTTCTTCTTTCAGAACTGTTGATACGGGAATTCAGCACGGAACTGTGCTTATTGTGTCAGGAAAAACACCTGTTGAAACAACAACATTCCGTGTTGACGGTGAATACAAGGATAACAGGCATCCCGAATCGGTTTCGTTCACTTCTGACATAAAAGATGACCTTGCAAGGCGTGATTTCACAATAAATGCAATGGCATACAATGAAACAGACGGTCTGATAGACCCTTTCGGCGGTGCTGATGACATAAAAAACAAAATTATACGCTGCGTCGGCGACGCAGATACACGCTTCGGTGAAGATGCACTGAGAATTATGCGTGCAGTGAGATTTTCATCAGTTCTCGGCTTCAGTATAGAAGAAAACACTTCACAATCAATACTGAAAAATGAAAATCTTCTCTCCGGAATTGCTGCAGAGCGTATATCAAATGAGCTTATAAAGCTTCTCTGCGGTGAAAATGTCTTCAGTGTGCTTGAAAAATACAGAAGCGTTATAGGCGTTTTTATGCCCGAGCTGAAGCTGGAATTTGACTTCCCTCAATACGGAAAAAAACACGGTTATGATGTGTGGATGCACACAGTTCATACCGTAAACAATATTGATAATGACCCGATACTCAGACTTACAATGCTTCTTCACGATTGCGGAAAGGTTGCCACACACGCAATTGATGAAAACGGAAACTCCACCTTCAGAAACCACGCTGCAGTAGGCGGTGTCATAGCAGAAAATATTCTCAGACGCCTGAAATTCAGCAAAAACTATATTTCAACCGTATCATTCCTTGTTTCCGTGCACGATAAGGAAGTGCCTGAAACAAGAGAGGATGTAAAAAAATATATACGCCTGCTGGGTGAAGAAAACTACATAAGACTTATGAAAATCAGACGGGCTGACAAATCAGGGCTTGCCAAAGGCTACCGTGACATAACAGACAAGTTGTTGTTTGCATACAGCACATTTGATGATGTTATGAACAGCAATGAGCCCTATTCTCTCCCGCAGTTGGCTGTCAACGGCAATGACATAAAAAAATATGTCAACGGCAATGAGATAGGCAATACACTTGATTATCTGCTCGATATTGTTACTGCCGACCCGACAAAGAACACAAAAGAACAGCTTCTTGAGCTTGTGAAAAGAAAAAAATAAAAATGAAAAACTCCCATCATCTGATGGGAGCACTTTTCATTTTAAGTAAAAATTTTGCTAACAATTAAGCAGCTGTTGAATCAACTTCTGTAACTACTGCAGCATCGCTTGATGTTTCTTCACCTGTGGGCTCTTTTGTGCAGCCTGCAAATGAGAATACCATAGCAGCTGAAACGAGGAGAGCAGCAACTGTAAGTACAACCTTCTTCATTGTATGTTAGCTCCTTTCATAATAATCACAATATGTCGGTTTTTAAACCTTATGAGCACACAATCTGATGTGTCTCACGCAAAACATACTTTACAACAATTTACATCAGATGTCAACGATTATAACAACTTTGTAATAAGTTATTACAAAGTTGTAACAATTCAGCTCAAAATGTTACAGTTGACTTATTTTTTTCAGTATTCTATAATATAAACATATGCTAATTTTACGGAAGGAATACCGATATGAAAAAAACACTGAGTTTTATATGTATAGTGCTTTGCCTGATTATAACGGCATCATTATCCGTATCAGCCGATGATATATTCACAATAGATTATGATTACGGTGTTGCCGCAATGTTTTCTGACAATGTAACAAACAGTAACCCACAAAGCTACACAAAAGGTCAGCAGATTTCACTCACTGCGCCTGTCTGTGACGGTTTTGAGTTCGCCGGCTGGTATCTTGAGTCAGATTATTCAACCCCTGTCTCCTCTCCGGACACATCGTCAGGCAAAGACATAACATTATATGCAAAATGGTATGAGATGACATATAACATTTCATATGTGCTTGAAACACCGGGCATTGACCTGAAAAATGAAGAAATAACAAACCTCAACAGTCATTCACGCCTTGCAAGTGAATCAACATATCTCACAGCCCCTGTCTGCAACACAGATGTTTACACCTTTGACGGATGGTATACCGACAGCACATATACAAATAAAGTAACATATATTGATTCTTTCACCTGCTCTGATATAACTCTTTATGCAAAATGGGTAAATACCTACTACCCTGTTCATTATGAAATGGGCGTTGTTTCACAGAGCGTCTACACATCAGAAAACAATAACCCTGACAGATATGAATTTTCTGAAGAGCTGTTGCTTCTTGACGCATCTACAAATGACCCGTTCTATACATTTGACGGATGGTATACCGATGAATTTTTTACTCAGAAAGCCGAAAAAATTGAAGCAGGCACTACAGGCAGAATAGTACTTTATGCAAAATGGATTGTAAAAAGCTTCAATATAACTTATGTACTCACAGATGACAGCGGGATAAGTGAAGATGTTATTCACAACTATAATCCCGAATCATTTGAGGCAAATTCAGGCGTGACTCTTTCATCCCCCATAACCGATGATAAAAACTTTGAATTTGACGGTTGGTATACTTCGCCTGATTTTGACGAAAAGGCATACATTGAGTATATTCCCGACAACACAAACAAAGACATAACTCTTTATGCAAAATGGTCTCAGGCTGTATATACAATCAGCTACGACTACGGTATTGTCAATCAGATAATGCTGCCGATAACAAATCCGAATCCCACAGAATATCATTACGGTGACAAAACAGTGTTTACCGACGTAGAGGCAGACGGATTTATATTCAACGGCTGGTGCAGAGATGCAAAGCTTAAAGAAAAGCTGACTGAGCTTCCCGATGGTGTTTACGGCGATATCACTCTTTATGCCGATTTCACAGAGAAAACATACTCTATATCATATGTTCTTGATTACGCTGAGGTTACTGCTTCTCAGGTTGTTAATAAAAATGAAACTGTGCGTACAACCACACAGAGAGTCGAGCTGAATGAACCTCAGACAATCAATAAGGATTATAAGTTCGGCGGTTGGTATCTTGACAGTGATTACACACAGAAAACCGAAGCAATCAGCGGCTACACCACAGGCAACATCACACTTTACGCAAAATGGATAAAAAATGTAGTGTATCTACCCTGCTGGGGCGATGCAACCCTCTCTGAACAGCTTTCTGCTGCCGATGCAAGACTTATCCTCAGATATTCATCAGGGCTCGAAACAGGCTTCTCAGAGCTTCAGAAGAAGGTTTCAGATATAAACAATGACGGTAAGGTAAATGCAGCAGATGCCCGCCTTGCACTCAGACTGTCAGCAAATCTGGACACTGAATATGAGCTGAAAAAACAGTATTCATTACCGACAATAAAAGTTGTTGACGGTGAAGTTGTGTTCAAATAAAAAATGAATTAAAAAAAATTGAGCTGAAAACAAGATTTTCAGCTCAGTTTTTATTTTATGAATCAATATAATCACATGCGGCAAGGGCGGCAATTGCACCGTCTGAGCAAGCTGTTGCGACCTGACGGATTCTCTTTTTTCGGCAGTCACCTGCAACAAAAATACCTTCTGTTTTTGTTGTACAGCTTTCGTCTGCATCGGCATAACCGTATGAATCCAGAGAAAGAACATCTGAGAAAGGTGCGTTCTGAGGAATAAGACCGATAGCAACAAACATACCTTTTACATCAATTTTTCTGTCTTCCCCGTCTGCTGTTTTTGTAATAACGATGCTTTCAAGCTCATCGCCACCGATAATCTCTTTCACAACAGAGCCAGTGATGATTTCAACATTTTCTTTTGCATAAAGCTGTTCTGCAAGCTTCTTTTCACCTGTAAGGAAATCAAGATTCTGAACAACATAAACCCTTGATGCCACATCTGAAAGAAGAATTGCTTCCTGCAAAGCTGAATTACCTCCGCCTATAACTGCAACCTCTTCATCCTTATAAAATGCACCGTCACACACTGCGCAGAAGGATATACCGTTGCCAATAAGGTTTTCTTCATTGTCAACGCCCAAAAGACGATGCTTTGCACCTGTTGCAATGATAACAGCTTTTGCCTCGTAATCACCGTCTTCTGTAACGACTGTCTTGATTTTACCGTCTTTTACGGAGAAAACCTCGGTAGGCTCAATCTCTGCGCCGAGCTCAAGAGCCTGTTCAACAAGTTTTTCAGCAAACTCATTACCTGTTACACTTACAAAACCGGGAATATTCTCAACCTTGGGTGAATATGTTATCTGACCGCCGAAGCTGCCCTTTTCAAGAACAAGGACGGTTTTATTTGCTCTAAGAGCATATATGGCGGCGGTAAGCCCCGCAGGGCCACCGCCGATGATAATAATATCGTACATTAACAATCCCTCTTATGCCTTAAGGAATTTCTTGATGTCTGAAACACCTGCAAACTTCTCAAATGAGCCGTCTTTTACAACAACAAGTGTGGGAGCCTGCTTGATGCCGAACTGCTCAACAAGGTCTGCGTGTTCATTAGCAAGGAGCTTTTCATACTTGAAATCATTCTTATCAAGAACCGAACAAGCTATTTTACAGTTGGGACATGTTGCTGTTGTGAAAAGGTATGCCGCATCAAGTGTTTCAACTGCACATACTTCTTCAGCAGCCGGCTTGATTTCTTCTGCTACGCCGTCTTTCTTGAGAACAGAAGTTTCGATGTTGTAAACCTTTCTGTCCTTGTATTCCTGACTCTTACCGTCATTCCAGTTCTGAACGGGACGGTAATAACCTGTGATACGGCTGTAAACCTCTGTCTTCTCACCGCATTCGGGACACTCATAAACCTCACCGGTGATGTAACCGTGGTTTTTACATACAGAGTATGTGGGAGAAAGTGTGTAATAAGGAAGCTTGTAGTTTTCAGCAATCTTCTTAACGAGGTTTGCTGCAGCCTTCCAGTCGGGAAGCTTTTCACCGAGGAATGCGTGGAATACAGTACCTGATGTATATCTTGTCTGAAGCTCGTCCTGAATATCGAGAGCTGAGAAGATATCATCTGTGTAACCAACGGGAAGATGTGAGCTGTTTGTATAGTAATGTGTACCGTTTGAGTACTCATTTGCTGTGATGATGTCGGGGTAATGCTTTACATCGTGCTTTGCAAGTCTGTATGAGGTTGATTCTGCGGGAGTTGCTTCAAGGTTGTAGAGATCGCCGTATTCAACCTGATAATCAGAAAGTCTTTCACGCATATGGTCAAGAACCTGCTTTGTGAATTCCTGAGTTTCTGTATGAGTAAGGTCCTTCTTGAGCCACTTTGCATTCAGACCTACTTCATTCATACCCACAAGACCGATTGTTGAGAAATGGTTGTTGAATGTGCCGAGGTATCTCTTTGTGTAGGGGTAAAGACCTGCATCAAGAAGCTTTGTGATAACAGTTCTCTTGACCTTGAGTGAACGGGCTGAGATGTCCATCATCTTGTCAAGACGTGCATAGAACTCATTTTCATCCTTTGAAAGGTATGCAATTCTGGGCATATTGATTGTAACAACACCGACTGAACCTGTGCTTTCGCCGCTGCCGAAGAAACCGCCTGATTTCTTTCTGAGCTCACGAAGGTCAAGACGAAGACGGCAGCACATTGAACGTACATCGCTGGGCTCCATATCGGAGTTGATGTAGTTTGAGAAGTAAGGTGTGCCGTATTTTGATGTCATTTCAAAGAGAAGCTTGTTGTTCTCTGTTTCTGACCAGTCAAAATTGCTTGTGATTGAATATGTGGGAATGGGATACTGGAAGCCTCTGCCGTTAGCGTCGCCTTCAATCATAATTTCAATGAAAGCCTTGTTGACCATATCCATTTCTTTCTGACAGTCTTTGTAACGGAAATCAACTTCCTTACCGCCGATAATACAGTTGAGCTCTGCAAGGTCAGCGGGAACAACCCAGTCAAGAGTTATGTTTGAGAAGGGAGCCTGAGTACCCCAACGGCTGGGAGTGTTTACGCCGTAAATGAATGACTCAATACACTTCTTTACCTGATCGTATGAAAGATTATCAACCTTAACAAAAGGAGCAAGATATGTGTCGAATGATGAGAAAGCCTGTGCGCCTGCCCATTC
>CALEII010000065.1 GCA_937876205.1 uncultured Clostridia bacterium | reverse complement strand
AAAAAAAATTGAGTATTCACAGGTCAAATCCCTTATGAATACTCAATATGGTGCGGATGACGGGACTTGAACCCACATGAACTTAGCGTTCACTAGAACCTGAATCTAGCGCGTCTGCCAATTCCGCCACATCCGCATATTAACTTGATTTCTGTACCTTAAAAGGTGAGCGCGTGACTCTTGCGGTGCCCAGAATTCTTTGCTCGCTGTTCGCTTCGCAGAATTCTGACCGCTGCGCCATCTCATTCTCCTTTATCTCCCACAGGGAGCGGTCGAATTCGATGCTGCCAATTCCGCCACATCCGCATATCAAAATAGCCTCCTTAAATTTTACACGGTAGGAGAAACCGAGGCGGGCAAATAAGCTGTTCCGCAATTCCTCTTAAATTTTACACGGCAGAGGTATCCGAGGCAGGTCTTACGACTTATCTGCAGTACATTCACAGAATGCCTAAATATAATATCATTACTGCGCAGTTTTGTCAAGATAATAATAAAATTTTTTATCCTTGTTTTGTCCTTTTATCTGTGATATTATTATTTTATTAAGAGCAACAGGAGGCTTTTCTATGATAAGACAATCAGCTTTTACAGGCGGAAATAAAATGCTCAAGGGCGGTCTTCATTGTCACACAACACGCTCAGACGGCAAATGCACACCTGAAGAAACAATGATTCTTCACGCTGAAAATGGTTATGATTTTCTTGCAATAACCGACCATCGTCAGTACAATTATAAAAACTTTGCACCCGAAACGGGACTTCTTATAATCCCCGGTATGGAGATTGATGCCACTTTTGACAGGGAAATCGGTTTTCGTACATATCACACAGTTTGTCTCGGTCCCGATAATGAAACAAACGGTTTCAGTCAGGATGAGAAATTTATATGTGAAAATGTAAAAACACAGGAGGATTTTCAGAAATACCTCGATATTGTTCATTCAAAGAATAATCTTACATTCTACTGTCACCCCGAATGGAGCGGCACGCCCACAAGATATTTTGAAAAACTCAAGGGCTTTTTTGCTATGGAAATATGGAATTCAGGCGGTGCTGATGAGAACTTTATGGATACAAATGCTGCTTACTGGGACGATATGCTCGGTATGGGACATAAACTCTGGGGCGTTGCCGTTGATGACGGACACCAGAAGCATCACCACTGCAAAGGCTGGGTAATGGTCAATGCGGAAAAGAATGTAAAATCAATTCTTGATGCATTGAAGGAAGGCAGCTTCTATTCTTCCTGCGGTCCTGTCATCAAGGATTTTTATGTTGAAGACGGCAAGGTTTTTGTTGATACCGAAGGCGAGTGCGCAAAGATATGGTTCAGCGCAGATGCTCATCCCAACAAGCAGTTCGAGAACACTGACCACGCAGAAGCAGACCTTAAAGATGATTATGTCTATGTACGTGCTGTTGTTATGGACAAAGAGGGTAGGAGAGCATGGACTAATCCGATTTTCATAAAATAAAAAATGGAAAAAATGAGCGATACTTCTTAACCGAAGTATCGCTTTTGTAATAGTGCTGTAATTATTCAGAAATGCTGATTCCGCTTGTCTTTCTTTTTTCAGCAAGCTCAGAAACTATTCTTTCCTTTTCCTTACCTGCAATCTTGTAGAAGAACATGGGAATTGAGCAAAGAAGCATACTGATACCGGGAACGATTGAAACAAGAGTAAACATTGCAAAACGGAGATTGTCGGGCATTTCAGTTGCCGCAACAACTGCTGTTGATGAAAGCATCTGCTCGGGCTTGAGACCGATTACCATATACATAATAACGATGCCTGATGTTGCAAATGCGTTGCCGATTTTGTTAATAAAGCCCTGACAGGCAGCACCGAGAGCATTGTCACGGAAGCCTGTTGTAAGTTCCATATAGTCAAGGCAGTCGCAGATCATTGCAAAGCATACTGTGTTGATAACGCCGAGAGGAATACATGAAATGATGATGAAAGGAATACATGCATAAAGGTTCATTGTGAACCAGCCTACAAGTGTTGTCACTATACTTGCAACGAAACCTGCAAGACAGGAAACAATAACAAGCTTCTTATAGTCAAACTTCTTCATAAGCTTGGGCATAAAGAGAGTTGCACCGAAAAGACCGACAATTGAGCTTATCTGGAAAACAGTCTTTACAGTTGAAATACTTGCTTCAACAGCGGCAATTCTTTCAGCCTCAGTTGCAAGTGTTGCAAGCTCGGGGCCTATGTAGAATGAATAACGGGCAACATGAATTGCAGCTGCACCGACCATATATCTGCCGCTTGAAAGGATACCCATAAGAAGGACAAGCATAAGGGGCTTACAAGTAAAAATGCGCTTGAGCTGAGAGGGCTCACCGGGCTGACGCTTACGGGGAGGCATCTTGACTCTTTCTTTAACACCAAAACAAGAAACTGCATAAAGAACTGAGCCGATACCGACTGTTACGATAGCCATAATGAGATACTTTTTCTTCTGAACAGTAAGAGCATCCATAGGTTCTGCTGAGTTTTCAACAATAGCAGCCATAATAAGACCCACGACAAGGAAAAGCACTTCGGGAACAGCTGAACCGATGCTGTTGAAAATCTTGCTGACTGAAATAACGGAGCTTCTTTCTTCTGAATCGGGAGTCATAACATTGGGAAGTCCCCAGAATGAAACATCACCGATTGTGTAAAGCATACCCCACGCCACATAGACGATTGCTGAATAAATCATCATCTGTGTTTTGTCGAGATTGGGGCTGAGATACATAAGTATCGTCACAATTGCAATGGGAATAAGCGCAAAACGGATAAAAGGTATCATTTTGCCGCTTTTAAGATTACTTCTGTCAACAATCATACCCATAAGGGGGTCATTGATTGCGTCCCATACTCGGGCAAGAAGCATAAGAAGCAGCACAAACATGGGTGCCAGCTGTAAAACATTGAGATAATAGTCACTTATGTAGCTTGACATAAGTGCATAAATCATACCCTGACCGAGACCTGCAACGCAGAATGCAGTCATTTCATTTTTCTGAACATATTTTTTTCTGTCCATAGGATTACCTCCGGTTTTTCTATATAAGATATATTAACATATATCTTTTCAATTTTCAATTGCTTTTTGTAAACAAAAAAATATATAATGACAAACTAATATTCAGTAGCGGAGAGCAACAATGTTTGCTGCGGAGCAAAACGCTTATGCTGTAATTATCCTGTGGATTTCTTTATGGCAAATGGCAGTTTGTCAACAATTGTTTGTCAACATAACAGCCGAAATAAAGCTACCATTTTCAAAACTGTTTTCTACTGCACCGTTATATTTTTCTGCAGTTTCACGGATAATTCTTATTCCGAAGCCGTGTAAGCCGTCATTGTTATTTTTTGTTGTAAGTAATTCTCTGTTTTTATCAAAAGGGTTATTTGCTGTTGTATTTATCACTTTGAAAAACAAAAATGCTTCTTTTTGTGAAATGTGAACAGTAATATTTCTGTCTTTATTATCAATTTTCATACAGGCTTCTATTGCATTGTCTATTTGGTTTGCCAGAATGGCACATATATCAATCGCCTTGATATTCAACGGAGCAGATAAACAAATACTATATTCAAAATGTATGTTTTTTTCTTTTGCTTCGGCTTTCTTACAGTTTATTATAGAGTCAATAATCTCGTTTCCGCAGTTGCACATTTTTGCATACGAATATGATGTTTCCAAAAGGTTTTGTGTGTATTCCTTTGCTTTTGAGTCGTTTTTAAGCATACCGTCAATTGTTCTTAGATGGTTTTTAAAGTCGTGTACTTGCTGGCGAATAAGTTCCTGTGAAGAATGCATCTCGTTATAATTCTTTTCCATCATCTGACTTGACAGTTTCATAAGTTCAACAGTTCTTCTTTCATTCTGATGCTTTGCGCTGATTGTTATTGCAAAAATTGTTGTAATTAAAGACAGAACCAAAAAAAACACTGTAAAAATTACTGCAATCTGAATACTGAGGATTGAATCCATCAGGGTTATTACGGTTAAAATATGTATAACAATAAAAGATAAAAATGCAATAACAAATAAAAATCGCATATTTTTTTTATTCAGCAACAGTATCTTCGGGTATAGTTTTCTGCATAAAGTGAATATTATAATCTGTATTATTTTATCAGTGATAAGAAACGTAGTTCTCAAAGTTCCTTGAGTCATAATTAAAGAAAAACCGTGTGATATGTTAACGGAATTTCCGATAATCATAAAAAGACCGTATACAAGCACATAATCAACAGCAAACATAAACATCCATGCAAGTATTGCTGAGGTAGCTTTGAGAAGAAGATTTCCGGTTGAAAGTACAGACAGAATCAGAATTGTACTTATTACTCCTATACCTATGGTAACAAACGAAAAGGCTTGCCATTTATTTAATACTGTGACCACAACAGTAAAAATAACGGAAAAAATAAACACTAACAGAAAGTGTTTTTTACCTGTGTATCGCTTTTGTGCCATACTGCTTGCAACAGAAATAACAATTGCCGCTTCTGTAAAAGATGCTAACAGTTCCACAAACTGATATAACAAATCCAACTACTTCATCTCCTTAATATTTCCATTGTTCAATTATTGTCTGCTTGACTTTTTGAAGCGACCTTCTGCTTATCGGTAAATCCTGTCCGTTTTTAAGTTTCAGGCTGTAGCCTGAAATCTGAGATATGTAATCAATGTTTACAAAACAGCTTCTGTCGATAAATAAAAATCTGCTGTCGTCAAGAGAATTGAAAAATTCCATTATTCCACGGTTATCGGTTATTTCGCCATATGAGTTTGTTGTTACAAACAATTTTCTTGAAATGCGTGTAACGGAAATAATTTCACTGAAAGGAATGCGCCAGTAATCGTTGTAACGGTGGAGTATTATTGTGCTTTCTTCCAATTTTCGTAATTCTTTAATTGCACTGTCCAAAGCCTCTTCGATATCTCTTGATAAATTCATTTTTATAATATATCTCAGAGCCTTTGCTTTGTAGCCGTTTGCCGCCATATCTTCATGTGAAGTCAGAAAAAGAATAACAGATGTAGACGTATGTTTTCTTATTTCATCAGCTAATTGAAAACCGTCTTTGCCGGGCATTGAAACATCTAATATAAAAATATCAGCAATTTTGCTGTCTCCGATTTCATATATAAGTGAGTCAGGATTTGTAAAAATATTAATATTAAACTGTATATGTTTTTTCGATGAATATTTGTCAAGCTCTGCTTGAAGGAGTATTATATCAAGTTCACTGTCGTCACAAATTGCAATGTTAATCATTTTTATATCCCTCTTTTTTGCTATAAGTCAAATTATATTTATCCATTATCATTATAACGGAAAGTATGTGTTAAAAAACATTTTTTTGTTTCGGTGGTAATAAAAAATGTACTCAACGGAAAAATAACCGTTTAACCCGAAAAATAAACCGAAAAGACAAAATGAAGAAATTAAAAAAGTTGTGTGCTAACATTAAAAATACTAATCCTGATTTATCATATTATAGCATAAATTCTGCTGAATGTATGAGTAAAATATATACTTTTTATGGTGGTGATACCAATGGCATTGTAAAAAAAAGCGGGCAAATAAAAAACGACCAAAACTTCGTCATTCCGTTTATCTGTCCGCATTTTCTGCAAACACGGAAAAAGAAGTTCTATTATTTTGTAAGGAGTGTTTAATTTGAATAAATCTAAAAAATTATTATCTGTATTTTTAGCCGTGATTATGACAATGTCATGCGTACCTGTTGTTGCATTTGCAGCAGATGTTGAAACTCTTACTTATAAAAATGTTGAAACATGGCCCACGGTATCATACAAGAATGCTGACGGAAAAATGTACTATGGGCAGACATTAGAACAAGGTTTGATTATAAATGATAATGAAGTCGTGCGAGATGCCGAAGGTAATCAGGTAGAAGGATATTTTGTTTTTAGTAATCCGTCAAAAATTCCTACTGCTGGAACAAACGTAAAGGATGCCATTGTATTTATTCCTGCGGATACAAATATATATGCAGAATTTAGTGTTACCAAACTTAGATGCAAAATGTATTTCAATGTTGAAACTACAACAATGATTTATGATAGAGATAATGATCCTGTTGTTGCAAGCGAAATTATTTCAGGTTCAATACTTTCGACAGCGACTTTCACTGGAGGAAATGTTTCAAATCCTTACAATCCTTTAGAAGCGAATATCGTTGCAGCAGAGTGGGGTTGGTTATATCCGGATACTGTAATAACCGAAAGCGGATATCATCAGGCTATAATGCGTCCTATAGGTTATGAACCAATTATTGAATATATTTATGTCCGTATTCAAGGAGACACTTCCCCTCAGAGTAAATTGCCTATATCAATTGAAGAATTACCTACAGTAGAAGAAATCTTATATGGTACAAGACTCAGTGATGTAACACTTACTGGTGGAAAGGTAACAATTGCAGGTACCACAACGAAAGTTAATGGCTCTTTTAAATTTGCAAAAGATTACATTTTACCTATAGGAACAAATAAAAATGTTTTAATTACATTTGTTCCTGATGATAAGGAATCTTATGGTGAAATAAATGGTACTGTAGATGTTGTTGTTGATTATGCTCCAATTAAATTTACAGACAACGGTGGAAATGAAATATTACCTACTGTTGAAGTACCTTACGGTACAAAATTTGATTCATATCTTGCAAATTTAATAACTGAATATGTAAACATCAATGAAAATATATGGATTTATTTCCGTGATTTAAACGGTAATAATTATGATTATATAAACACCATACCTGAGATAGGAACACACACATATAAAGTTACAGCTGTACCGTATAGTTCAAATTCAAACTATAAAGCAACCGAGCTTGAATTTAAACTGGCAGTTGAACCCCGTGAGGTTTCTCCTTACTTTACTGCATACGGTAATGATGAGTATGAAATAACAACAGGTGACTACAAAACAAAGCCTAAGGGTACATTTGACCTGTATGTAAACGGCGAACTTGTTATGGAAGATATCGCTTACCAGACAAGATTTGTATGGCGCCCCGAAAAGAGCGGCAATTATACTCTCAAGGCAGTTTATAATCCCGTTGAAAACGATACCTTTAAGGTTAACGATGCTATGCGTGTTGATATGGTTCTCAA
>CALEII010000064.1 GCA_937876205.1 uncultured Clostridia bacterium | reverse complement strand
CTGCTCCCAATATGATGGGTCTTGTAGGCCGTCTCGGTAAGGTTCTCGGTCCCCGTGGTCTTATGCCCAGCCCCAAGGCAGGTACAGTTACTCCTGACGTAGCTAAGGCTGTTGAAGAAGCTAAGGCAGGTAAGATTGAGTACCGTCTTGACAAGACAAACATCATTCACTGTCCTATCGGTAAGGCATCTTTCGGTGCAGAGAAGCTCGGCGAAAACTTCGCAACACTTCTCGATGCTATCGTTAAGGCTAAGCCCGCTGCTGCAAAGGGTCAGTACATCCGTTCCTGCGTTGTTGCATCAACAATGGGCCCCGGCGTCCGTGTTAACCCCAATAAGGTTGTAGTTACAGCAGCAGACGCTGAATAAATTTTGATAACAAAAGTATCTACTGAATCAACGGTAGATACTTTTTTATTATTGAGTGTTTGAAACGGAGGTTTTTATGTTTAAAAGCAGAAGCTTGAGTAATGAAAGAAATAGTGTCGATGCACTTAATATGCTCAGAGTGATTGCGACATTTTGTGTTTTTATTTTGCATACTCTTTCGGCATCAGGAATGCTACTTAACTTATACTATATAATTATGGATTGGAAATGGGTAGCTATATTTAACACTCCCGCATGGGCAGGAGTATGGATATTATTCATTCTGGGTGGATATCTTGCAGGTAAGAGCTTTGCCACAGGAAGATACTCCTACACACTGAAAGATACAGGCAGATATTACCTGACCCGAATAAAAAAGACATATATTCCCACAATGGTATTCATATTTGTATTCAGCATTTTTAAAAATCCATCTTGGCTTATAAACAATCCGAAGGTTTTACTCCAGATGTTATTGCTGACATATAACGGAAAACCCGGATTGTCAGGTGAAGGACACTTGTGGTTTGTTTTTCCTATGATGATGCTTTATATAATTGTTCCCCTTGCATCATATATTATGGAAAAATTATCAAAAAAAGTTCCTTCATTCGTTTTTATCGTGCTGGCTGTTGTTATTGCTGTGGCAGGCCTTACATACAGATTGCTTGCTGCCGAGTATGGACTTGATTGGTATTCTCATGTGTATACGTCTGCTTATGGAAACCTTGATTTGTTTTTAGCCGGATTGGTTTTCAGTTTTTTTACAAGAAACAGAAAAGAAGGAAACAAAAAACTGCGTATTTCTGCAAAAATCATTGCAAGCATTGCCATTTTATCAATGATAGAAATCAACTGTCATATTGCGTTGCTGGGTAAGAATTTTGTTTACAAGAATATATTCCCCACAATTTATGTAGTTATCTGCCTTTTTTATTTTTTTGCTTTTGATTATGAAAGAGAAAAGAAAAATGCTTTGCCCACCTTGTCAAATATCAGAAAAAATCCGTTGCGCATTATAGATTGGTTCTCGGGAATATCATTATATTTCTATATATTCCATGCTCTGGTTTACAATCAGTACAAAATGATAATGGTTGAAAAAAACTTTTTCTATCTGATATTGTACTTGCTATTTGTGCTTGTAATGTCAACCATTCTGGGTTACGGTTTCTCAAGAATATTCCGCTACAAGAAAAAACCGGTTTTAAAGAAAGATGAGAATACCGAAATAATTATCAATAATGAAGAAACAATAAAAAATAATTCATAAAATTGTTTTTTATACTTGACATTCCACTATCAATATGTTATCATATGTTAGCTGTTCTAAAGACAGCAGGTTCGGTTTTACCGTATAAGCATTGACGCCTGCCGAGGAATGGAATACGATTTATGAATTGTATGCCTTTCTGTCTTTATGTCAGAGAGGCATTTTTCCATATTGAACAGCACTAAAATATTTATGGGCAGGTGAAACCAAGCATGCCAAGTGCAAAAGTTTTAGAGCAGAAGAAGCAGCAGGTTGCTGAACTTTCTGAGAAGCTGAGCGGTGCGGTTGCAGGTGTTCTTGTTGATTACAAGGGTATTACTGTTGCTGATGACACAGTTCTTCGTGCAAACCTCAGAAAAGCAGGCGTTGACTACGCTGTTGTAAAGAACACTCTTCTTACTCTCGCTGTAAAGGGCACAGCTCTTGAGGGACTCACATCAGTTCTTGAAGGTACAACAGCTCTCGCAGTAAGTAAGGATGACGCTGTTGCTTCTGCAAAGATTCTCTCAGAATTTGCTGAAAAGCATGAGAATTTCTCAGTTAAGGGCGGTTTCCTCGACGGTGAGGTTATCTCTCTTGAAAAGATTGACAGTCTTGCAAAGCTTCCCTCAAAAGAAGTTCTTCTCGCAACTGTCGCAGCTGCATTCCAGGCTCCTATGGCTTCCTTCGCAAGAGCAATCAATGCTATTGTTGAAAAGGATGGCGAGGCAGCTCCCGCAGCAGACGAAGCTCCTGCAGCTGAAGAGGCACCCGCAGCAGAAGAAGCTGCACCCGCAGTTGAGGAAGCACCCGCAGCAGAATAATTATCTGCTGTAAACAAAATTAAAAAATTAATGAAAATTATTCGGAGGTAATTTAAAATGGCATCAGAGAAAATCACTAAGATTGTTGATGAAGTTGCTGAGCTCTCAGTTCTCGAACTCTCAGAGCTCGTTAAGGAAGTTGAAGAAAGATTCGGCGTTAGCGCTGCTGCTCCCGTAGCTGTAGCTGTAGCTGCAGGCCCTGCAGAAGCTGCTGAAGAAAAGACAGAATTTGACGTTGTTCTTGCAGGCTTCGATGCTGCTGCAAAGATCAAGGTTATCAAGGTTGTTCGTGAGATCACAGGTCTCGGCCTTGGTGAAGCAAAGGCTGCTGTTGAAGGCGCTCCCAAGACTCTTAAGGAAGCTGTTTCTAAGGAAGAAGCTGAAGATCTCAAGGCTAAGCTTGAAGAAGCTGGCGCAAAGGTTGAACTTAAGTAATTTAAGTAAAACATACAAAAATGTCCCGTTTGCAGAAGCAGACGGGATTTTTTTATTCATAAATCAAAATGTCATAGAAACACTATAATCTCAAAAGAGAAAAACGTTTTTATCGATTTAATAAAGCATACATATAGAATAAACAAATTAAAATCTGTATTATCACAAAAATACCAAATACATATTTTTCAAATTTTGTAAAAGTACATTTTATTATTTTTACAGCGATAAGTACAAAAAAGACAACGGAAATGACACTGAGTATCTGCGCATATCTGAATGAAGAAATAACAATATTGTTGATTACACATTCCGGATAATTTACCAGACTCAACAAAGAAAGAGTAATATAGTTAATCAGTGTAATCACACAATACAGTAAAAATGCGATGTTTTTATTAAAAAGTTTATCATTCATTTTTATCATTCCAGACAATATAAAATAATATTTAGTAATACTATATATTATTTAATAAACGTTGTCAATACTTCTGAATAAAATGTGTTATTATATATTCAGAGGTGGTATTATGAAACCATTAAAAGACAGAATCAGTATTACAATAGATTCAGATTTAAGACAAAAGCTTATTGCATTGGCAGAAGAGGAAGACCGATCCCTTTCTCAATATATCAACATCACAATGAAGAAGCATGTTGAAAAACTTGAACAGGAAAAGAGTAAGAATGATAATTAAAGAATAGTCAGTGATTATGGTTGGTTAAAAAAGAAAAAAAGAGTTGTCTAACGACAACTCTTTTTATGTTCAACAATTATTCTGCTACGGGAGCCTCTACGGGGCAGGATGCTGCACAAGCACCGCAATCAATACAAGTATCTGCATCGATAACATAGATGCCGTCGCCTTCAGAAATAGCCTCTACGGGGCAATCTGCTGCACAAGCACCACAGCTGATACATGCGTCTGTGATTTTGTAAGCCATTGTTAAACCTCCCTTTTGTGAATTTACTTTATTGTAACACACTTTTTGTAAAATGCAATAGAAAAGTCATATTTTCTTGCGAAAATTTTTGTATCAGTTTCCTTCAATTTCCTTGAGGGCATCAAGCTCTTCTTTTGCGATTGTGATTTTAGCATCTTTTATAAGCCTGACTTCATCACGCTTGACAATAATGGGCGCTGCATCAGGGTTTCTTTCAAGTCTGACGGTCAGCTTGCCTGTGAGAAGGTTCATATCAATAACCTCACCCTTGCCCTGCTTTGTGTCCACAATTGCACCGATTTTCGGTGTTATTCTCAGCAGATGCTCATAGGCATCCTGTTCGTATTTAAGGCAGCACATCAGTCTGCCGCAGGAACCGCTGATTTTGAGTGTGTTGAGTGAAAGTCCCTGTTCTTTTGCCATTTTGATTGAGACGGGCTGGAAGTCACTGAGGAATTCTTTACAGCAGAAGGGACGCCCGCAGATGCCAAGACCGCCAAGCATCTTTGATTCATCTCTTACGCCGATCTGACGAAGCTCTATTCTTGCTCTGAAAACGCCTGCAAGGTCTTTTACGAGCTCACGGAAGTCAACTCTTGACGGTGCTGTGTAATAAAAAAGGATTTTTCCTCCGTCAAATGTATATTCCACATCCACAAGTTTCATTGCGAGCTTACGCATTGCAACTTTCTCTTCAAATACGGCAGCAGCCTTCTGCTCCTTCTCTTTATTCTTTTTTACAATAGCAAGATCTTCGGGTGTTGCTTTTCTTATCACTTTTTTAAGTGGCTGAATGATATTTTCTTCTTCAACCATTTTATTTTCCATTGCAACCTCACCGCACTCAATTCCTCTTGCAGTTTCAACGATTGCGCTGTCACCCTTTTTTATTGTTTTTCCGCAGGGGTCAAAATAATAGACCTTTCCGCTTTGCTTGAATTTAACTCCGATTACTTCAACCATTGTAACCTCCTGTTTTTTCAATACATGACATCAGACCGAGTGTAAGCCGTGTCACGAGAAGATTGTCGTTTGCGTTTTTATCGGCATCACTTAAAAGCTCTTTAAGGACACCCATCATATTCAATATTTCTTTCTCAGTAAATCTGTCTGAGAATTTTTTTTCTGCTGCAGTGATTCCCGTGTCATCACGGAATTTTGCAATTATGCTGTTTCTGAGCATAAGTATCATTTTTTCGGCACAGGCTTTGAACGTCTTCTTATCCTTTTCAAGGGCTGCTGTTGCCAGCATAATTTTTGCCTCATTGCGACTCAGCATTGCAATAAAAAGCTCTTCTGCGGTCTTTACAGCCTTTGTGTTCTCTTTTTCGCCTGCAGCCTGACCGCTGTCTTCACTGATTGCGAAAGGTGTGACTCGGGATAGTATTGTCTGCCTGAAATCGTCTCTTGAGCGTGAGGCAAGAATGAATCTTGCTGTGGCAGGTGGCTCCTCAAGAATTTTGAGAAGGGCATTCTGTGCCTCTTCTCCCATTCCCGATGCCTCAAGAATAATAAAAATATGATACGGCGCTTCATTGGGTATGATGTAAGCCCTTGAACGGATTGCACGGATAGTATCGATTTTGATGCTTTTCTGCTTGCCTGCTTCACCCTCTGTGATGACGATGTCGGGATGAATTCCCGATTTTATCCTCTTACAGGTGTTGCATTTAAGGCAGGGCTTGACGGAATCTTCGCAAAGAAGTGCCTGCGAAAGGAGAATTGAGAGCTCCTTACGCTCCTTTTCAGTGCCGCCGGTCAGAAGAATTGCGTGGGAGAGTGTGCCCGAATCGACAGCTGAAGATATTCTTTTTCTGACTTCTTCGTTCAGTTCTAATTTTCCGAAATTCATAAAATACCTATATCTGAGACAATGCAATCATTATCGGCATTGTTATTATTGAAACAAAGCTGTTGAGTGCAACGATTTTTGATGCCTGAGCTGTGTCCTTGCCGTATTTTGCGGCAAACATAACTGTGTTATTTGCGCAAGGTGCAGATGCTGATATCATACACGCTGTTGTAAGTGTGCTGTCAAGCTTCAGTACTTTTGAAACAAGAATTATTACAAGAGGCACTGCAATGAGTCTGACTAGCATTATAAGATACTGCTCCTTGACTTTAAACATTGTTTTAAGGTCTGTATTGGCAAGGTAGGTGCCGAAGATAATCATTGCAAAGGGGGTGTTCATACTTGCAATAAAGCTTATAGGCTGACTGATGACATCGGGCAGCTTGACAGAGAGCAGGAATAACGGCAGACCGATGATGACAGATATGACACCCGGATTGAGTATCAGTGATTTTATACTGAATTTTATTTCTTTGTTGCCTCTGTTAATGAGCCATATTCCGTGTGTGAAAGCGAGTGCGTTAAATACGATTACGGCTCCTGAGCAGAAGAAAACGCCCATTTCACCGAGTACGGCATTCGCAAGCGGCAACGCCATATATCCGAGGTTGCCGTACACACAGGCATATTTATAGATAGTTCTGTTTTTATCTTCTTTGTTCTTGTTAAAGAGGGGAATTGAAAAAAGTATTCCCGCTGCGTGTGCTATTATTGAGCACAGAATGGCAAGAGCAAAACCGCTTGCTGTTGATGAGGAAAACTGAGTCCCCAGAAAAGAGTTGACAATAACGCACGGCGTTATAACATAGAACAGCAGGTCATTTGATGCCCTTGCAGTCTTTTCGGTAAACACGTGAAGCTTATCTGATATAAAGCCGACAGCAACCATTATATACAGGACAAAAACCTGCCCTGCAGCAGTCCCCATATTCTGAAAGAAAAGCTCCATCTGTTAACCTCCCTGATAATTATTCGGCTGAGTCTTCAGCATCTGTGTTTTTTGAAAGAAGAATATTTCCATCGTCGTCCTTACGGGGATATATTGACATCTGATATCCGTCGTCATCATCGTCATCATCATAAATGTCAAATGTGTCGAGTGAGGGACTCTCAATTTCATTATACATTTTTTCAACGTCTTCAACCTTATAGCCTGAACGCAGAGTTGTGATAATGAATACAATTATAAACAGGGCACAGGCAATATCTGACCAGTAGACGGGGTATCCTGAAACGAGTCTGTCTGCATTACCTGTAAGTGTGAGCATAACTCTGGGAATTGAATACACAAGAATGAACATTGCACTGACGCTGCCGCAGGCAATCACACTCCACATAGAGCCTTTTTCGTTGATGCCTGATGCCACTCTTGCAAAAGTCATAAAGAATATCATAAGGAATACGCAGGCGCAAAGCTCAAGCAGAAGCTCAGAAACTCTGATGATGCTTATTATTACCGAGATTCTTTCAAGTACACGCACAAGGCAGAGCACCAGCGGTGCCAGTGAAAGAAGCTTGACTGATTTGTAAAAGCTTTTGCCTGCAATGTATGAAACGGAGAAAACAAGGAAATATATGCAGGATAAAAGTGCGAAAACAGCGTGAAAATGATGAAGATTAGTAAGAGACTGAGCATTCTGAACAATAGTTGCTGTCTCGTTGTTTCTGGGAATATAGTTATATATTGCGTCAAAAAGAAGTGTTGCCGAAAGCAGAAGTGATGACATAAAAATGCCGAATTTTCTGCCCTGAGGAGCAATTGCAGCAGGTACCTTTGCGCTGACAAAGGTAAGAATGAGTATCAGAAGAGTTGCCAGTGCAAGCACGCTGTAAAATACAATTACGCTCAGAGATGAATAATTGTCGTAAAAGCCTGTTATAGGGTCAATGCTTCTGAGCATCTGAAAAATTCTGAGAGGGCATGCAACGAGAATGCCCACACACATAATAATTATTGAAGCATCAGGTGAAACTGACTGTGTGCTGTTTTTTATTTTCACTTTAATTTCTCCTTTTATTCTGTTCTTTTGTCAATGGAAACATACTGAGTGTGTGATGAAAGGCTTTTGTATGCGGGACGGATGATTCTGCTGCCTGTGAAAAGCTCTTCAATTCTGTGGGCACACCAGCCTGCCATTCTTGCTGTTGCAAAAAGAGGAGTATAAAGGTCTTCGGGTATACGAAGCATTTTGTAGACAAGACCTGAGTAAAGGTCCACATTTGCACAAACTGTTTTTTCTTTGCCTGTGACCTTAAGGAAAAGCTCGGGCGTGAGATTTTCGATATTGCTGAGAAGTCTGAATTCGTTTTCAAATTCAGTTCCCTTTGAAAATTCCTCTGCGCTGGCTCTGAGAATCTTTGCTCTGGGGTCTGAAAGTGTGTAAACTGCGTGTCCCATACCGTAAACAAGACCTGAGCCGTCTCCGCCTTCTTTTTTCATAATCTTTGTCAGATAATCTGCTACCTGACCTTCATCTGTGATGTCATTACAGTTTTCCTTGAAGCTGTCTATCATACAGGACACCTTATGGTTTGCGCCGCCGTGCTTGGGTCCCTTGAGTGAGCCGATGCCTGCAGCAATTGCTGAGTATGTGTCTGTGCCTGATGATGAGAGAACTCTTGTGGCAAATGTTGAGTTGTTACCGCCGCCGTGCTCAGCGTGGAGTATGAGACAGGTGTCAAGAAGCTTTGCTTCTGCATCTGTAAATATCTTGTCTGAGCGTATGGAGTTGAGAATAACCTCTGCTGTATGATGATGAGGCTTGGGAGGATGAATGTACATACTCTTGTGGTAATAGTGTCTTCTCTTTACCTGATAAGCATATGACATTATTGAGGGAAGCTGTGCAATAAGGTGCAGAGACTGATTGAGCACGTTCTCAATCGATGTGTCATCGGGATTATCATCGTAAGAATACAGAGCCATAACGCCTCTTGCAAGCTTATTCATAATATTTGGCGAGGGAGCTTTCATTATCATATCTTCTGTGAAATTGTCGGGTAATTCACGCATTTCGGCAAGAGCTGTATTGAATCTGTCAAGCTGATTCTGTGTGGGAAGCGTGCCGAAAAGAAGAAGCCAGATAACTTCTTCAAAACCGAAACGGTTTTCTGCTTTGCAAGCATTTACAATATCATTTATGTCAATACCACGGTAATAGAGATGACCTTCTTTAGGTACTTTCTCACCGTCGTTCATATAATAGCCTTCAACACTGCATATTTTTGTAAGTCCCGCCATAACGCCTGTTCCGTCTGCATTTCTGAGACCTCTTTTTACGCCGTACTTTGAGTAGTCTGATATATTTATGTAGTTCTTATCTGCAAGTCCGTTGCATAATAATGAAATAGCTTCATCTTTTATAATTGTTTTGCTCACTTTTTCATCTCCTTATGTATATTATACTTTATTATAGCAATACACTTTATTATATAATGTTTTAACTTTATAGTCAAGAACTGCAGAAAAGAAAATTACAGTAACAATGTAAAAAAGAGGGATATTTATGAAATTGTACGGCGCAGTCTGTATTGCCGTTGCAGTGATAATGCTGCTGGCGCCTATTGCTGCATTACCATTCGGAAAAAGTGAAAATAACGCTGAAACCGAGATGACTGAGCAGGCTCAGGAGCCGGTGTCCGTTCAGACTCAGGCTGATACGCACAATGACGATTATGTGAGCGTGTTTATGACTCAGGAGAATGAAGCCCGTACACTGTCAATGCGTGATTATATTATAGGGGTTGTTGCCTCAGAGGTGCCCGCATCATACGAAGAGGAAGCTGTTAAAGCGCAGGCACTCGTTGCCGTGACATATACAAGATACAGACAGATGCTCGGCAGTGACCCGACAATGGATTCTGCAGTAATTTCTGACGACAGCAACAGACATCAGGGCTATATATCAAAAGAGGAAATGCAGACAAAATGGGGCGAAGCTTTTGATGCTTATTATGAAAAAATATGTGATGCCGTTGACAGTGTCATTGATGAAGTCATAACCTATGACGGTGAGCCGATAATGGCTGCGTATCACGCAATAAGTGCCGGCAGAACCGAGTCTGCTGAAAATGTATGGGGAAAGGATGTAGCTTATCTTTGCAGTGTTGACAGCAGCTGGGATGAGGACAGCACCCGTTTTGATTCTGAGGTTGTATTTTCACGGCAGGAGCTTGCTGAGCTGTTTGAAAAAGATTATGCAGATGTATATGTGAAAACAAAGGATGTTTCCGATGCGGGAACTGTGCTTGAAATTGATATGTGCGGTGAAATAATGTCAGGGTCACAGGTGAGAGAACTGTTAGGACTCAGAAGTCCCGCATTTACAGTTGAGAAAGACGGCGATGAGTATATTTTTTCAGTGAAGGGCTATGGACACGGCGTGGGAATGAGCCAGAACGGAGCCAACTGTATGGCACAGAACGGCTATGATTATAAAGAAATTATCAGTCACTATTATAGCGGAGTTGAAATAGAAAAAAAGATGTAAAAAACTTTCGTTTTTTCGAGCCGTACTCTAAAGGACAAAAAGAGTTAATGTAGCAAAAACTGCATTAACTCTTACTTTTTTGCACTGTCACTAAAAGTGGTGAGTAAGTGCGCTTTTAACTTTAAGTGATATTCTTTCCTTCGGAAAGAGTGATATTATGCACTTTTCGGCATAGTGATATTGAAATCTTCGATTTCAGTGTTATTTTATTCGCATAAAACTGTCCGAAGGACAATATCACAATGCGAAGCATTATATAACTGCGAAGCAATATAACTCGCCGTAAGGCGAATAAAACTGCGTGAGTGTCCTCAGGACACTCACGCATTACATCCTCTTTTTTTGAAGTAACTTTATTTCTGTGAATTCCCTGTGCTTTATTTCGCAGAATTCACACATCGGGATTCGTTTTTTAAGTGAGTAAGGTGATAATTCATTGAGTTCTCTGTGACAGTATCTGCAGTAAATTATATTTTCTGCAGGTGTGTCAGCAGTCTGAGGAAAAGTATCCATCTCAATCCTCCGTATTTATTTTATATAAGTTCTGACTCTGAGCTCAATTTTGTTGTCTTCACAAAGCTTTTTGCATTTTTCAATTTCTTCTTCGCCAATTGTGTCAACAACTGTCATTTTAACACAGGGAATGTATTTCTGGGCATCCTTAGTGAACTTTATCATCGCATCAAAGGACTTGAGTCCGAATGACGGGTGAACGATATTTTCATATTTCTCTGCATCAGAAGCATTAAGGCTTATTGAAACAGCGTCAATAAGACCTGCCATACGCTCAGCTGAGCAGTCTGTTTTATTTATAAGGTCAGAAAGTCCGTTTGTGTTGAGTCTTATTTTTATGTTTTTTGTTTTTTTGATATGCTCGGCTGTTTTTAAGAGCTTTTCAAGAGCGCAGGTGGGCTCACCGAAGCCACAGAAAACAACGTCTGTGTATCCGGTAAAATCAAAACTGTCAACAGCTGCAATGATTTCATCAAGCGAAGGCTCGTGAGAAAGCCAGAGGCTACCCATATCGCCGAGACCGTCTGTGTTGTTACGCACACAGAAATCACAGTTGCAGGGACAAGCGTTTGTGATGTTCAGATATATTTTATTGCCGTAGGTGTAAACAATATTATTCATAAAGAGATCCTTAATATAGTTTTGTTGATAATTTCTTTTTAAGCTGCATTTTGTCGAATGCTGTCCCCAGAAAATAATAAACAAGAATGCTTGCTGCTGCCTGACACACATTCCATATTATGCCCGGTAAGGCTCCTGTAACTCCGTAGAGCAGAGAGTCTGCCGCAAAATAAATTACGGGCGTTATGACAAGACCTGCAAGAGGGGATATATAATTTCTTTTTGAGAGAATTTTTTCATTTTTGTATGAAAATGAAACTGTCAGGAGAGCCTTGACCGCAACCGTAAACGGCGCATACGATGCGAAGCCTGAAAGAATATCGGCAAGACCGCCGCCGATTGCCGCAGCTGCCATTGCATAAGGCATAGGCAGAAAAGACGCTGTAAGATAAATCATTGCGTCACCGAGATGCACATATCCGCCACCGGGAATAGGTATTTTCGGAAAGAAAGTCAGCCCCGTAATGAGTGCGGCAAACATAGCTGCTGTTGCAAGCTTTATCAGTTTTTTGTTTTTCATTTTATATCATCTCTTATGAAATTATTTTTCATCGCTGAAATGTGTTTTGTAGTTTTCAATGCATTCAGTGATGATTTTTATTGCTTCGTCTGCATCCTTTACATCGTCAACAACTGTTTCTTTGTGCTCAAGTGATTTATAAACCTTGAAGAAGTGAGACATTTCATCATAAACGTGCTTGGGAAGTGCAAAGATGCTTCTGTAAACATTATATGTGGGGTCACCGTAGGGAACTGCAATGATTTTTTCGTCCCCTCTGCCGTTATCCATCATTTTGATAACGCCGATGGGATAGCATCTGACAAGTGTGAGAGGGTCAAGAGGCTCAGAGCAGAGAACCAGCACATCAAGAGGGTCAAGGTCATCACCGTATGTGAGGGGAATAAAACCGTAATTTGCCGGATAGTGTGTGGATGTATGAAGAATTCTGTCAAGCATAATGAGACCTGTTTCTTTGTCAAGCTCATATTTCTTTTTGCTTCCCTTGGGAATTTCTACAACTGCCATAAAGTCGTGGGGCTTTATTCTCTCAGGATTTATTGAATGCCATATGTTTTCCATAATATTGCCTCCGAAAAAAATATTACATAATATTCTACACCCAATGAATAAAAAAATCAATAGAAAGAGGATCAATAATTTAGCGGAGCTAAATTATTGTAAAGTAATAGGTAAGAAGTAAGAGTGAAGAAGTTCGGGCGGGACACCCGCACCCGATTATAAATAGGGTAAGGGGCAACGCCCCTTCCACACTTATTCACTATTACCTATTACTTCTTACTTCAACAATAATTTATCGGAACGATAAATTATTGTTTGCTTGACACGTTTATTATATTGGAATATAATAATTATACTGAGGAAAGGAGAGGTTTTATGGCAACGAAGGTTATCAGTCCTGAGAAACAGGAGAGGCTCCGTTTGAGGCGTGAGAAGGAAATAAAGAAGTGGGAAAGGGAAAAAGCACGTCCTAAACGCAATCTTTATTTTGTTTATCTTGTGTTGCTTATCACGCTCATCTATGCAACTGATGAAATTGCGTCACAGATAGGTACTCTGATGAAAACTGAAATAGCAAATGACCTGTTTCAGAATTTCGGTGAGAGCTCGGTTGGTCTTCTGGACCTGTTGTCGATACTTGTTGTGCCGTTTCAGGCAATCGGACTTCTTTACAGACCTCTTGCAGACCGTTGGGGACGCAAAAAGTTTCTTATCATCAACACTTTCGGTATGAGCTTTGCAATGCTCATAATCTTTCTTTCAAACAATGTTTTTCTGTATTTTATAGGTGCGTGCCTTGTGCAGTTTTTTATTCCTCACGATATGCACGTGGTTTACATAATGGAATCCTCGCCGTCAAAGAGCAGAGCAAGGATTTATTCATCAATCAAATTTGTTGCAAATATGGGTGTTATGCTCATACCTTTGCTCAGAAGAACTCTTATGCACAGCGCTTCAGAGTGGAGAAACGTATATGTTATCCCTGCGATTGTCGGTGTGTTTACATGTCTTGTTGCACTGCTTTTTGCAAGGGAGACTGACCCGTTCATTGATTCAAGACTGCGTTATCTTAAGATGACAGATGAAGAAAGAGCCGCAGAGAAAGAGAAAAAGAGCGCTGAAAACGCTCAGGGAGGCTTGATTTATGCCCTTAAGTTTGCAATGAAGCACAAGCAGCTCAAGTGGCTCTATATCACTGCTGCCATTGCGAATGTAGGTTTCATCGGCTCAATAAATTATCAGGTTATTATGTCTTACGGCTATGCCCAGAACTATGTCGCAAACGGACTTTTTGCCGAAATGGGTGATGCTGTAATGGATGCCGTCAGTCTGGGCCCTGTAACGGCTGCACTGTTTATGTTCCCTGTAGGCTGCTCCTGTGCGCAGGTAATAATGGGCTTTATCTCTGACTCAAAGCTCGGCAGAAAGGCGGCGGCAATTGCAACTGCAACAGACTGTGTCGTTATGTTTATTCTGTTCTCGGTGGGAGCAAGACTCGGCTGGAATGCCTATCTTGTAGGCTTCCTTTGCGGAGCGTTTGTGGGCAGTTATTATTCAACAAATGATGTTATTATAATGATGATAGGTGAGTCTTCGCCCACAAATCTGCGTTCTTCAACAATGTCAGCGCAGTTTATTGTTACGGCTGTGGGCTTTGCTCTGTCTTACATCATAGGACTTCCTCTTATGTCAATTCTGGGTAACAGCGTGACAGGAATTGTGTCATTTGCTCTGCTTGTACCCGCATTTATCGGCGCCCTTGCAGTTATGATAAAGAAAACACACGACACCAGCGGAGTTGATATGGAAACAGTCACGGGCTGTGAATGGGACGATTAAACAATAATTGCAATTATTGAAGGGGTTTGCCCAAATATAACTGCGAAGCAATATAACCTGCCGTCAGGCAAATATAACTGAAGCACCCTTCATACGGAGGGTGCTTCTTTCATATCTTTTTTGTTGATTTGATTTTATATTGCTCTTACTGCGACTACGCCGTCAACAGCCTTGACTGTATCAACAGCATCGTCTTTTGCGCCGTCAACAATAACATAGCCGACATCTTTTCTTACAGCTGAAACAGCGTCGTCACTGCCTGCTGCTGCAAGGACTGCTGCACTTACATCACCCTTTGTGATAACTGTAATTCTCTTGCCGCCTGTCATATCCTTTGAAATGCAGGGAAGATTTACAGAGTTCACAACATTACCTTTTTCAAGGTATTCTGCAATCTGGTTGACTGCCATAACAGCACAGTTCTCTTCTGATTCGGGAGTTGAAGCACCGAGGTGAGGCAGGGCAATAACACCGTCGAGACAAAGCTGTTCGTCTGTGGGGAAATCTGTTGCGTAAGCTGCACATTTGCCACTCTTGATTGCTTCAACGATTGCTTCGTTATCAACAAGACCGCCACGTGCAAAGTTGAGAACTCTTACGCCGTCCTTTGCCATTGCAAGTGTTTCTTTGCCGACGATGTTCTTTGTTGAATCTGTAAGAGGAGCGTGAACTGAGATATAATCGCTGTTTACGAAGATTTCATCAAGCTTTGCTGTAACGGTAACTGAAGAGTCGAGCATTGCTGCACCCTTGTCTGAAAGATAGGGGTCATAGCCGATAACACTCATACCCAGAGCAACAGCTGCATTACATACCTTGATACCGATAGCACCAAGACCGATAACACCGAGTGTTTTGCCCATAATTTCGGGACCTGCAAAGTTTGACTTGCCCTTTTCAATCTTCTTGCTGATTTCGTCTTCACCCTTGAGAGTTCTGCACCAGTCAATTGAGGGAACAATTCTTCTTGAAGCAAGAAGAAGTCCGCAGATAACAAGCTCTTTAACAGCGTTTGCGTTTGCACCGGGTGTGTTGAACACACAGATGCCCTTTTCTGTGCAAGCGTCAACAGGAATGTTATTGTAGCCTGCACCTGCTCTTGCGATTGCAAGAACTGATGCGGGAATTTCCATTTCGTGCATTGAAGCACTGCGGACGATTACAGCATCGGGTGCTGCAAAATCATCAGCACAGGTATACTTTGCAGAATCAAAATTTGCAAGACCTGTTTTTGAAATTTTATTGAGAGTAAGAATATTAAACATATTAAATCACCTTTTATGAATTAGCTGCTTCAAAAGCTGCCATAAATTCAACGAGCTTTTCAACACCTTCAACGGGCATTGCGTTGTAGATTGAAGCTCTCATACCGCCGACTGAACGGTGACCCTTGAGGTTAACGAAGCCGTTTTCTGTAGCTTCCTTGATGAATTTTGCATTGAGCTCTTCGCTGTCTGTAACGAAAGGCACATTCATAAGTGAACGGTCCTCGGGAACAACTGTGCCCTTGAACATCTTTGAATTGTCAAGGAAATCGTAAAGAATCTTAGCCTTCTTTTCGTTTCTTGCCTTCATAGCCTCAAGACCGCCCATATCCTTGATCCATTCAAGAACAAGCTTTGTGATATAGATGTTCCAGCAGGGAGGAGTATTGTAAAGAGAATCATTATCAGCCATAACCTGATAATTGAGCATTGTGGGAGTGATATCTCTTGCCTTGCCGAGCATATCCTCACGGATGATGCAGATTGTGACACCTGCGGGAGCAACGTTCTTCTGAGCACCGCCGTAAACTACAGCAAACTTGCTGATGTCAAGGGGCTCTGAAAGGAAGCAGGATGAAACGTCTGCGATAAGGGGAACATCACCTGTATCGGGAAGCTCGTGGAAGATTGTGCCGTAAATTGTGTTGTTCATACAGATGTAAACATAGTCAGCTTCGGGGTCGAAGTCAGCCTTTGTTGTCTTTGGAATGTATGAGAAAGTCTTGTCAGCAGATGAAGCAACGGCTCTTGCTTCGCCGTATTTTGCGGCCTCCTGATAAGCCTTCTTTGCCCACTGACCTGTAATGATGAAATCAGCCTTGCCTGAGCCGTTCATAAAGTTGAGGGGGATTGCAGCAAACTGTGTTGAAGCACCGCCCTGAAGGAAAAGCACCTTGTAGTTTTCGGGGATATTGTAAAGCTCTCTGAAAAGCTTTTCTGTATCCTTGATGATTGCATCGAAAACCTTTGAACGGTGGCTCATTTCCATAACAGACTGTCCGCTGCCCTGATAATCAAGCATTTCCTCTGCTGCCTTTTTGAGTACCTCTTCGGGGAGCATTGAGGGACCTGCTGAGAAATTAAATACTCTTGCCATAATAATGACCTCCAATATAAATAAAACATAATATTACGCCAAAATAATTTGTTATAATTTTAACATATAATAAATAAAAAATCAACGATATGAACAGACCAAACTTCACAAAGTTATTAAACATATTTTGTTAATTATATTGAAAACAAGATAAAATAATGCTAAAATCTCTTACTGAAAAGAGGTAATTGCAATGTCTGACATATATAATTCAATCTGTATAACAAGTGTGAATGCAACAGTATGTAAGCTGTTCGGCATAGATACATCTCAAGCGGCAGAAAAACCTGATCCGCTGGTAATGGCTCTGGCTGAGAGAAAGCTCGGTGAGGAAAAAACCGACAGAGCCGTGCTCTATAATCCCGATGCTGTGGCATTGTGGCTTTATCAGAAATATACCGGTATGTTTGCAGATGCGGCAGTGCGTTCAGACCTTGCAGTGCCGAAGCTTTCTGTTATGCCCAGCGTTACACCGGTGTGCTTTGCATCTATGTATACGGGTGTTATGCCTGAGGTGCACGGTATCAGAAAATATGAAAAGCCCGTTCTGCGCACTGACACCCTCTTTGACTATTTTATTAAAGCAGGCAAAAAGTGTGCTATCGTTTCAACAGAACGGGACAGCATATCAATGATTTTTCTTGAGCGTGAAATGGACTATTTTATCTATGACACAGCTGACAAAGTAAATGCAAAGGCTCTTGAGCTGATTGATAAGGATATTTATGACCTTATTGTTATTTATAACGGAAATTATGACGGAACAATGCACAAGCACGGTCCCGAGTCTGAAGCATCAATGAATGCACTCAGACATAATATAAAAGCTTACAGTGAGCTTGCAGACGCAATAGAGAAAAAATGGTCTCATCACAATGTCTTCTACGGCTTTATGCCTGACCACGGATGTCACGAAATTGACGGTGAATGCGGCTCACACGGACTTGATATGGATGAAGATATGAATGTGATACATTTTTATTCAATAAAGAAGAAACAATAATTTATCGCATATAAATTATTGCTCAGTTCCCCGGTCTTTGCGGAACTTTGCTGTCTTCTTTCTGCCATCTGTCAGCTTCTTTGCTGAGCCTTTCTGCAGTTTTTCTGTCAAGCCCTTGCCCGATTGCAGGATAGGTGTTGTCAGACGCCTGTGTAGGCTGAATGTTATAAGTGCCGTAAAAATTCACCTGCTCAAAGGCATTCTTCGGCTGACCGTCATTATCAAGCATAGACGGAGTTTTTACTTCATCTTTTTTCTTATCTTTTTTCATAAAAAAATCACCCCGTAAATATTTTTTACGGGATGATGCTTTTTTATAACTGTGAAATAAAATTTTCAAGTGTTTCAACAGCTGATTCGTCCGGCAGACAGGCAAGTGAAAGCACCGGCACGCAGGAAGCGAATCTTTCTGCAGTCAGGGAGGTTGCATTGTTGTATTCTCCACTCCATTTTGAGTGGTAACAACCCTCAAAAACGGCTTTGTATGCTCTGAGACCTGTCAGCCGTGAAATAATATTTTCTTTTGCCTGTGAGAGTCTTACAATGGCTTTCACGGGCAATATCTTATTTACACATATGTCAGATGAGCCTGAAAACGGCAGACCGGAGACAAAGAATTCGTTTTTATTTTCATAAATCAGTGCCTTGTCACCGTTGATAATCTCTGCATTGCGGTGTTTTTCCCACAGTGCAGCCTGAGTTGATTTGCCTGTGCCGCAAGGGGCAGTGAAAAGTATTGCACTGCCATTGTACTCAATAACAGAGGCGTGAAAAACACTGGCGCCGTGCTCAGCTGCGATTTCGTCAAAGTTTATCAGGCTGAAAACAAGTCTTGTCCAGATTTTTCCTTTGAATTTTTCGGGAATGAAAATTCTGTGCACGGTGTTATCTGACTTTTTGACAATTCTTTTTGCATAATAATCGTTTTCACCCTGAATATGGTAATAAAAATGAATACAGTCGCCGTCATCTGTTACATCGTAGGCATCACCACGGTAAAGCATTTTTCCCGATGCAGCATCGATAGCATTGCAGTATGAAAATTCAACGGAAAAGTCTGCTTTTTCTCCTTCACACACAAACAAGGAATATGGCTCTGAAATATTAAGCTTTTCGGGAGTGCAGACATCCATCACTATTTCTCCTGCTCTGAACTGACAGTAAAACATTTTATCACCTCACACAGATGAATATTAACACACTTTGCTGAGAAAATCAACAGGACTTACCCGTCTGAACGGATAAGTCCTGAAAATATTTCTGAATTACAGCTTCATTGCAACATCCCATGCCTGCCAGATAACAGTTCTGAGATTGCCTACCTTGCTTGCATCGCCCACGATATGAACGTGCTTTGCCTTGGGAGCAAGAGGAGCAGGCTTGTAGCCGACTGAAAGGATAACATTGTCGCAGGGGATATCTGTTGTTTTGCCGTCCTTGTCGGCAACAGTAACGCCGTCTGCACGGATTTCTGTTGTCTTTGTCTCAAGATAAACGGGAACCTTGTTTGTCTTGAAGCAGTCACGAAGGAAGCTTGTGTTTGCAAGAGCCACACCGGGAGTTGTGATAAGGTCATCCTGCATCTCGATGATAACAGGCTTCTTGCCCTGAAGATAGAGGTCGTAAGCAATTTCACAGCCTGTAAGACCGCCGCCGACAACAACAACGTTGTCACCCACTGTCTTATTGCCCAGAAGGTAATCAACAGCTTCAATGCCGTATTCCTTAGCACCCTTTACGGGGATTGAGTTTGCAACTGAGCCGGTTGCAATAATTACTTCGTCAGCCTGAAGAGATTCAGTACTCTTGATTTCTGTATTGAAATGTACATTTATGTTGTACTTACCGATTTCACGGATGTACCATGCGATAAGGTCACGGTCCTTTTCCTTGAAAGAGGGAGCTGCAGCAGCAATGAATACACCGCCGAGCTTGTCACTCTTTTCATAAAGGTCTACTTTATGACCACGCTTTGCGCAGACGATTGCTGCTTCCATACCGCCGATACCGCCGCCGACAACAGCAATTCTCTTTGATTTCTTTGCAGGCTTGATATTGTATTTCTTTGACTGCATTGTCTGAGGATTCAGAGCACAACGGGCAAGACCCATTGTGTCGAGAAGATCCTGTGTATTTGCGTGGCCCTTTGATGAGGAGAAGTTGAAGCAACCGCTGTGACAGCAGATACAGGGCTTGATGTCCTCAAGTCTGTCTTCAATAAGCTTTGTAATCCATTCGGGGTCAACAAGGAACTGACGTGCAATACCTACACCGTCAATCTTGCCCTCTGCAACAGCTTTTGCACCCACATCGGGTTCCATACGGCCTGCACAGACAACGGGAATGTCAACAAAATTCTTGATGTGAGCAACATCGTCAAGATTACAGTTCTGAGGCATATACATAGGGGGATGTGCCCAGTACCAGGAGTCGTATGTACCGTTATCTGCATTGAGCATATCGTAGCCTGCATCCTGAAGGTACTTTGCAGCCTTCTCTGATTCAGCCATAGCTCTGCCCACTTCTGTGTATTCTTCACCGGGCATTGCACCTTCGCAGAAGCCCTTCATCTTTGACTCAACTGAGTAACGCAGTGATACGGGGTAATCGTCACCGCAGGATTCCTTGATAGCCTTTACAACTTCAACAGCGAAACGGTATCTGTTCTCGAAGTTGCCGCCGTACTGGTCCACACGCTTATTGAAGAATTCGATTGCAAACTGGTCAAGAAGATAACCTTCGTGAACAGCGTGAACCTCAACACCGTCAACGCCTGCATCACGGCAGAGCTTTGCTGTCTTTGCAAATGCTTCAATGATTTCGTGAATCTGCTCAACAGTCATCTCGGGGCAGATTATATCGTGTGCCCAACGTGAAGGCTGAGGAGAGGGAGAAGCAAGTTCGTGTGATGTATCAAGAATAGGCTTTACGAGAGCACGGGTGATTTTATTTTTATGAAGAGGCGCAACAAGCTCGGTAATAGCCCATGAACGGCCCATACCTGCAGTGAGCTGAATGAACAGCTTTGCACCTGTTTTGTGAATTTCATCCATAAACTCCTTGAGGTCTTCAAACATCTTGGGATTCTGCCAGAGCCACTTGCCCCAGAAGGTATCACGCAGGGGTGCAATACCGGGAATGATAAGACCTACATTATTCTGTGCTCTTTCGAGGAAGAGCTTTGCAGCCTCCTTGTCAAAATGGCAACCGCCGAGCTCAAACCAACCGAAGAGAGATGTACCGCCCATAGGGCACATAACGATTCTGTTCTTGATCTCAACATTACCTATTTTCCAGGGGGTAAATAAGGCATCATATTTCTGATCCATACTGACACAACACTTTCATCACAAATTTTAGAACATAAAGTTCCGTTAAAAACAATTATATAATAAAGGACATTTTATGTCAAGAAAAATGTTAAAAGCCTGTGCCGCAGCACAGGCTTTATGGAATAAAATCTTAGTTTTCGTAAACGCTGACCTTTTTGCGGTCTTTGCCCATTCTCTCAAACTTAACAGTACCGTTAACAAGAGCGAAAAGTGTATCGTCAGAACCCTTACCAACGTTGTTGCCGGGGTGGATCTTTGTGCCTCTCTGACGAACAAGAATTGTTCCTGCATTAACAGTCTGGCCGTCTGCACGCTTAACGCCGAGTCTCTTTGATTCTGAGTCACGGCCGTTACGGGTTGAACCCATACCTTTTTTATGCGCAAAAAGCTGAATGTTTATCTTGAGCATAGCTTATACCTCCGTAATTATTTTGATAAAGTCGGGATAGTCCTTTTTAAGCTCTGAAATATGAAGTTCCAGCCCTCTGAGGATATCCGTTGCGGCTTGATTTCTGCCGCTCAGAGAAATTTTCATATATCCGTCACTGACATCAGCACTGACCTGTTCACCGAGTATTTCGGTTATCGTGTTCACAGCCATATATGCTGCCGATGAAACTGCGGCACATACAATGTCCTGCCCCGATTCAGCCGAGCCCGAATGCCCTTCGATAGTGAAACTACCTTTGCGGATATTAAACTTAGCTCTGATCATTAAGCGTTGATTGAAGCAACTTCAATCTTTGTGTAGGGCTGTCTGTGGCCCATCTTACGCTTTTCGTTTTTCTTTGCTTTGTAGGTAGCAACAGTAATTTTCTTGCCCTTGCCGTTCTTAACAGCCTTAGCTGTAACGGTTGCACCTGCAACATAGGGAGCGCCGACTTTGATGCCGTCGTCTGCACCTACAGCAATAACCTTATCAAAAACTACTTCGCTGTCAGCTTCAACGTCAAGCTTTTCGATGAAGACGATTGAGCCTTCTTCTACTTTGTACTGCTTGCCGCCTGTTTCGATAATTGCGTACATCAGATTTACCTTCCTTATTAAGACTCGCTACGACGGGCGGGTAAAAACCACTTTTTGGGCGCAAAAAGCCCTGCCTGCCATATGCGGCATAGAGATTATACCACTAATAAAAACCTCTGTCAAGAGTGCAAATACGATAAATAAATATATAAACGCTTTGTGCAGGTGAGGGAATTTGCACAATAATTTGTCGAGGTGCCCTCGATAAATTAAATTGGCAATTAGCAATTATCAATGCGCAATTTAGGAAAAGGCTCCGCCTTTTGAACCATTATAATGGGGTTTAAGGGGCTTGCCCCTTCCACAATTGCGAATTGCGAATTTCCAATTGCGAATTCTTGTCGAACTTCGGTTCGATAAATTCTGATTTTTCTATTGACAATTGAGCGGTTGTTCAACTATAATATGAATGACAGTTGAATGATTGCTCAACTGTTTAAATGAATTGAGGTGGGAATATGGATATTCATCAGCACAGTGAAATGTGTGAATGCGATGTTGTGCATTCTGATGTGGTGGCGCACGTTAAAGAAGTGATGGAAGATACCGAGGTGCTTTATGCCGTGTCGGATTTCTTCAAGGTTATGAGTGACAGTACCCGAATGAGGATAATGGCTGCACTTGACAATGAAGAAATGTGTGTCTGTGACCTGTCTGAGGTGCTGGGTATGACAAAATCGGCAATATCACATCAGCTTAAAGTTCTGAAGGATGCACAGCTTGTCAAATTCAGGCGAGACGGCAAAAACGTGTTTTATACACTTAAAGATGACCACGTTAAGACCATACTCGAAATGGGTATTGAGCATATCAAGGAAAGGGACTGATTTATTATGAAAATTAAAGCAAAGCTTCACGATCTCTGCTGTGCAAACTGTGCAGCAAAAATCGAAGAAAAGATTTCAAGACTTGACGGTGTTGAGTCTGTTACGGTGAATTTTCTGACAGAGAAAATGATACTTGTTGCCGACGAAGCAAAAATCGAGGACATTAAATCACAGGCAGAAAAAATCATTCATAAGATTGAGCCCGATGTGGAAATAGAATATATCTGATATGAAAAAAGAAATTTTATTGCTTGTTTCGGGTGCAGTCCTGTTTGTCGGTGCTTTTTTTGTGCCTGAGGAATTGAATATTCTGCGGTTTATTCTGTTTCTGCTTGCGTTCATTTTCAGCGGTATGAAGGTAATTATCAGTGCCGTAAAGGGAATTGCCAAGGGTAATATATTCAATGAAAACACACTTATGGTTGTTGCCGCAGTGGGGGCATTCTGCATAAAGGAATACCCTGAAGCAGTTTTTGTTGTGCTGTTTTACAGAGTGGGTGAGCTGTTTGAGGACTATGCTGTGAAAAAATCCCGTAAATCAATCAGTGATGTTATGAATATCTGCCCCGACTATGCAAATCTTCTCATTGACGGAAAAACCGAAAAGGTTGACCCGGACGACGTTGAAATAGGCGATATGATTGTTGTCGGTGCAGGTGAAAGGGTTGCGCTTGACGGAATTGTGGTGTCGGGGAAGTCATTCCTTGACACATCTGCTCTGACGGGTGAATCAGTGCCCCGTGAGGTGAATGAGGGTGATGAAATTCTCAGCGGATGCATAAATAAAAACGCAACACTCACGGTAAGAGTCACAAAAAGCTTTGATGATTCCACCGTTTCAAGAATTCTTGAGCTGGTTGAAACAGCATCGGCAAGAAAGTCGTCTTCAGAGAAATTCATCACAAAATTTGCAAAGTACTATACTCCCGTTGTGCTTGTCTGTGCGCTTGTTCTTGCAGTTGTTCCGCCTCTTGTCATTGAGGGTGCAGAATTCAGTGATTTCATATACAGGGCGTTGTCGTTTCTTGTTGTTTCCTGTCCCTGTGCACTTGTTATTTCTGTACCTCTGGCATTTTTCGGCGGTATCGGAGGTGCTGCAAAAAAAGGTATTCTTATTAAAGGCGGAAACTATATTGAAACGCTTTCAAAGGCAGAGAATGTTGTTTTTGACAAGACGGGAACTCTTACAAAGGGAGTTTTCAGTGTGCAGAAGGTCAATGCCGTTGATATAAGTGAAGGTGAGCTTATCAGACTTGCCGCATATGCCGAGAATGTGTCGTCACACCCCATTGCAAAGAGTGTGCGTGAAGCATATCAGGGGAATATTGACATAAACAGAATTTCATCATCCGAAGAGATTGCCGGTCACGGTGTAAAAGCTGTTGTTGACGGAAAAACCGTGCTCGCAGGCAATATAAAGCTTATGGAAAGTGAAAATATATGCTTTGAGAGAACAGACGGTACGGCTGTTATTTATGTGGCTGTTGACAAAAAATTCTGCGGCAGTATAATTATAGCTGATGAGCTTAAAAAGGATGCCGCATCAGGCATTGCAGAGCTTAAAAAATCGGGCATAAAAAAGACTGTTATGCTTACGGGTGATGTGAAGAAAACAGCAGAAAAAACAGCTGAAATACTCGGTATTGATGAATACTCGGCAGAGCTTCTTCCCGATGAAAAGGTAAGTGAAATTGAAAAAATCATTTCAGAATCAAAGGGTAAAACCGTTTATGTGGGTGACGGCATAAATGATGCGCCCGTGCTTGCCCGTGCCGATACAGGCATTGCAATGGGTGCACTGGGCTCAGATGCGGCAATTGAAGCAGCAGATATCGTCATAATGACAGATGAGATATCAAAAATTGACACTGCAGTGAAAATATCAAAAAGGACAATGAATATTGCAAAACAGAATATTATACTTTCTGTTGCGATAAAGGTCGGTATACTGATACTCTGCTCATTCAATATCGTCGGTATGGGTGTTGCCGTTTTCGGTGATGTGGGCGTAATGGTGCTTGCAGTGCTCAATTCATTCAGAGCGTTAAAGGAGAGATAAAATGTTATATATAGGTTGTCATTTATCAGCATCAAAGGGCTTTCTTGCAATGGGTAAGCAGGCTCACGCAATAGGTGCAAATACTTTTCAGTTTTTTACACGCAACCCCAGAGGCGGCAAGGCAAAGGACATTGATGAAGCCGATGTGAAGGCTTATCTTGAGTTTGCCAAGGAGCATAACTTCGGCAGAATTGTGGCTCACGCACCATACACGCTCAATGCGGCGGGTGCAGATGCGAGAGTACGTGAATTCGCACTTGAAACATTTGCAGATGACCTTAAAAGAATGGAATATGTGCCTGATAATTACTATAATTTTCATCCCGGCAGCCACGTGGGGCAGGGCGCAGAAAAGGGGATTGAGCTCATTTCTGAGGTTCTCAATAAGGTGCTTTTTCCTGAGATGACCACAACTGTTCTGCTTGAAACAATGGCAGGCAAGGGAAGTGAAGTTGGCAGAAGCTTTGAGGAGCTTAAAGCCATTATCGACAGAACCGAGCTCAGCGACAAAATCGGTGTCTGTCTTGACACCTGCCATATTTCAGACGGCGGATACGATATCATAAATAACCCTGAAGCAGTGCTTGAGGAGTTTGACAGAGTAATCGGCATTGACAGGCTCAAGGCAATTCACCTCAATGACAGTATGAATCCCACAGGAGCTCATAAGGACAGACATCAGAAAATCGGTGATGGGCATATCGGCTTTGAAGCTCTTATGAAATTTATTAAAATGCCCCAGCTTGAGGGACTTCCCATAAATCTGGAAACTCCCAATGAAATTGACGGCTACGCAAAAGAAATTGCGATGATAAAGGCAATTTACAACGGGTAAAACGGAGTTGTATGTATGAAAAAACTGATTTGTGTTTTTTTGTCTGTGTTGATTGCTCTCAGTGTTTTATCAATGTCAGTCTCTGCAGAAACCGCAAGAACAGTGCTTGACAGCGGTTTGTGCGGTGCTGACGGCGACAATGTCTTATGGACATTGTACAAAGACGGTGAGCTTGTTATCAGCGGTGAGGGAGAAATGGCTGATTTCGGTGTATACAACATCCCGTGGGAAGAAGCATACGGCAATTCAATCAGGAAGGTCACTGTTGAAAACGGAGTAACATCTGTGGGTGACAATGCCTTCCGTGGTTTGTATTATGCTGCTGAGTTCAATATTGCCGACAGCGTTGTTTCTATCGGTGAATATTCATTCGGATGGACATCCTTCGGCGGGTTTCACATTGATAATTTTTCTGAAATAAAAATCCCCGTAAATGTAACCGATATAGATAAAAAAGCATTTTATCGGGCAAATATTGACCGAATTGTTATTCCGGAAAAAATAACGGTAATAAAAGAAGGTACTTTTTCTGATTGCTTTGATCTTGACACGGTCGTAATTCCCGCAAGTGTTACACTGATTGAAGAAAATGCCTTCGGCGGTTGTGATGAAATTGATACCGTGTATTTCAGAGGAACACGGGAGCAGTGGGACAGTATAATTTTTGGACAGGGAAACGGTTATCTGAAAAATGCCGATAATATATTCTTTGATACTGTCTGTCATAATTATGAGCCTGTCGTAATCGCTCCCACCTGTAAAGATGAAGGGTATACAAAATATGTCTGCAGAATCTGCGGCGATGAATACATTGACACGGATTCATATACTGACAGGACAGCTCACACAACAACAAACGGAAAATGTGATATGTGTGAAAGGATAATTGCAGAAGTGGGAGAAACAGTTTCTCTGTCGGTAACTGTGGAAGAAAAAACTGAAATTGAGTGGAAGCTCGCTGAAGATAACGCTGTAATTACCGATGTGAAAAGCACAACTATAGTGATGGGAAGCTTTTTCAGACTCACAAGCACTGCCACTGTAAAAGGAGCGGCAGTAGGCGAAAATGTTGTTACTGCAACAGTAAACGGCAAAGAAATATCAACTGTTGAATTAGTTGTTCTGCCCCACACCCACAAATACAGTGTTGTTTCCGTAACAGACGCAACCTGCACGGAAAAGGGCTTTACAACATATGCCTGCCCCTGCGGAGACAGTTATAATGATAATTACACGGATAAAACCGAGCACAGCTATCTGCCGATAGTGAAAGAGCCCACCTGTTTTGAAAGCGGCTATACCGAATACCTTTGTGTCTGCGGAGAAAGCTATATTGATGATTATGTTGGTATGCTTGAGCACGAATGCGGTTGGATTACCGTCACAGAGCCGCAGGCAGGAATTGACGGAGCCGAAATCTATCAGTGCGCTCTCTGCGAGACGATTTTTGAACAGCGGTCAATACCTGCTTTATGTGCCCTCGGGGATGTAAACAGAGACGGAAAAATAAACGCAATGGACGCAAGACTTACGCTTCGTGTTGCTTCAAAGCTGGACACTTTTGATGATGATTTTCTTTCGCTTGCCGATGTGACGGGAGACGGAAGAATAACGGCTCTTGATGCCCGTGCTATTCTTCGTCATTCGGCAAAAATAGAGTTTATAAAATAACATCATATAAAAGTGGATGTAAAAAAAGTGTAGACCGCAAAAACGGCTACACATAAAGATTTTTAATATGTTAAAACTAAAAAATAACGACAAAATATAAAAAATGAAGAAAAAGGCGTTTTTACTATAAATAAACTTCACCACTCGACGTATCTTTGTACGCCTTCGGGTAACCCCAAACAACGCATCTGCGTTGTTTGGGCTCAGTTTGTTCATTCTGCGCATTTTTCCCTATCCCCTGAAAAAGGAGCTGTATTTTTTTTACAGCTCCGATTTTTTTGTCGGGATTATTTCTTTCTGTACTTTATGACAACTGCAACAAGTCCGGCTACGAAAACAACTGCCGTTACGGCTGCTGCTACGATAATTTTTGTGATGTTACCGTTGTTTTCTTCTGATTTTCTTTCCTCAGGAACAACATAGCCGTCAACTGTTGAGAAGCCCTTGCTGCCTTCGTTGAGCATAACCTTGAGAGTTGCTCTCTCTGTTGTTATCTCCTGTGAATCGGGAGTTATGTTATAGCTGTCTGATGTTGAGATGAAAACTGCCTCTGTTGCGCTCGCATCCTTGACCTTGAATGTGAATTTTACAACTGTTGCACTGCCGTCTTCCTCGCAGTCATCCTCATCAGCAAAATAAAGGTCAACAAACTCTATTGCAAGTGTGTCGGGCTTGTCGGGCAGAACACCGATTTCCATAATAACATCTGACATTTTTGTTTTTTCATTTTCAATATATTCCACAACATCGGGATTGAAGCGCAGTCTGAAATCTGCACTCTCTGTGCCAAGGAAATTCAGCACTCTGTAATAAACCGTAATTGTGTCTGCTTCATCATTGAAGTATGCGGCAAGCATCAGTTCGGGGTTGCCCTTTGCAAGTGCTGTCATCGGCATCAGTGAAACGGTAAGCAGGAGCACTGCAATTATTATTGCTGAAACTTTTCTCATAATTTATCATCCTTTATACAAAATAAAATTGTGTATCCCACGCAGGGATATACGGATTGTGTCTTATATAAACGCCATAATCGCTACTTATACTCTTTACGATAAGAGGTAATTCAAAAATATCCTCACTTCTGTGGTAACAGGAAACAAGCATTTTTGGCTTGTGGCGTTTTATCGTTTCTTTTGCGCCGTTAAGTGCTTTTTTCTCAAAGCCTTCTACGTCAAATTTGATGTATGTGACAGGCTCTGAACGGAGAATTTCATCAACAGTGGAGCATTTTACCGTGTTGCCTGCTTTTTCTTCTGTGGCATTTCTGCCGCCGTGGGAAGAAAAGCTTATTTCACCGCAACGGTCACTTATGCAAACATTCATAAGTTGAATATTTTCTGTGCCCGCAGTGTTTCTTTCAAGCTTTGCGAAATTCTTCCTGTCAGGCTCTGCGGCATAAATTTTTCTGTATGAATTCACTTTTTCCGTAAATTCAGCCACAGTATCACCGTTGAATGCACCAAGATCCATATATATTTCATCATCGGTCAGCTTAAGGATATTTTCATAAGCTTCGCATCTTGGTGCCTGGCAGTCAGTGAGCAGATCTATGTCACCCGTCAGCTTGAATTTTATGATATTCTCATATGTTTTGCGTGATTTTTCGTCACACAGCATATTGTAAACGGCTTCAATCTCTTTTTTATGAACATTCAGAAAATCTCTGTTGAAAATACTGTCACCGTATACGGGAACGTCAACGGAATATGTTTCTCGTTCAAGTGAAATTTTTCTGAAGTTTTCAAGAACTTCTTCTCTTTGTGAACCGAAAGAGATAAGAGTGAGAAAATCACCGTATTTTTCTTTTGCTTCACTGTAGCTTATTACGGGGAATCCTCTGAATGTACGGCTTCTGACAAATCCGTCTGAGGCAAAAATGCCTGCCACGGGTATTCCGAGACGGTACAGCTCGTCAATTATTTTATCTGCTCCGTTGCCCGTGCCGTAGATGAGAACGGGTTTGTCCGTCTGTGCCGCTCTTTCCCAGACCGTTATCATTCGAGAATGTTTGATGTGATGAACTCAATGCCCCAGTCTGCCAGCTGTTCTCCGGCTTTCGGGTCGTCACAGGTCCAGCAGTTGACCTTTATGCCGGCATCGTGAAGCTCTTTCATATTTTCTGCATTGAGTGAGGTGTATTTTATGTCAAGGTCAAGCTTGTGTTCTTTGAGAGTATCAAGAAGCCACGGCTCGTAATCGTCAATGAGGAACTGTGCCGCCTGAGCGGGATATTTCTTTCTAAGAAAAATAAGATTTTCAAGACAGAATGAAATGAAAATGACATTTTCAAGATAGCCGAGGTCTTTTATGATGTCAACAATTTCATAAATCTGCTCCTCTGTGAAAGCATTTTTAAGCTCAAGCACTGCAACCTTCTCATACTTTTTACATATTGATATGTATTCCTGAAGAGTCGGGATTCTGATGTCACTTCTGCCCTTTTTGCCGTCAATATCTGTCAGAAGAAGGTTTCTCAGACAGTCAAAGGTTGTTTTTTCAACCTCCATATTATCAACAGCCACTCTGCCGGTTGTGTCATCGTGAAAAACAACATATTTGCCGTCAAGAGTGATGTGGACATCTGTCTCAATGCCGTAGTAACTTCTGTTGCCTGCTGCAACGAAAGCGGCGTTTGTGTTCTCCTTTTCAAGACCGCTGAGGCCTCTGTGTGCTACAACAAGAGCATTCTTTTTATTGAATTTTACAGTATTCATAATCATACCTCCGTTTGTAAAATTATAGCATTATATTATTTAAACTTCAATATTAAATTTATAAATATGTTGCAAAATAAGTGCGGTTGTGGTATGATTTATAATGAATGAAAATCGGAAGGATGGTAATTATGGATATTGCACAGCAGTTATATAAAGATTTTACCGACGAACAGAAGGTAAAGCTTCACGAAATTCAGGGAATTGAACTGAAAATTCTCCGTGAGGTTGACAGAATATGCAAAAAGTACGGCCTTCACTATTCACTCAGCGGCGGAACGTTGCTCGGAGCCATCCGTCACAAGGATTTTATCCCCTGGGATGACGATATCGATATTGACCTCAAGAGAGATGATTTCAACAAGCTTCTTTCGGTTCTTCCCGAAGAACTGGGAGATGAGTTTGAATTTGTCAATTACAATGAATTCGGTGAGTATCATTGCGATTTCATTCCCAGAATTTATTACAGAAAAAGTAAGGCGGTCAATTCCTTCAGCACTGACGGCGGCAAGAACAATTTTGCCAACGATGAAAGAATGAACAGAATTTTTATTGAGCTTTACTGCCTGCACGATACAGATACAAAGCTTGTGAAAAAGCAGATTTTCAAGGTCAAGATGATTTACGGCCTTGCAATGGGCCACAGACTCATTCCCACAGATTCATCAGGCTACAGCTTTATGCAGAAGGCTCAGGTTGCTGTTCTCACAACAATGGGCAAGATGATGCCTTTAAAGAAGATTTACAAGATGTACGAAGACTGTGTAAACAGCGTAAAAACAGGTGAGGGCGATCTTTACTTCAAGCCCAGTGTGCCCCTGCCCGTACAGCACAGAAATGTTTTCCCCAAGGATTTCTTCGCTTCATATACAGAAGTTCCCATCAGGGATGATATGGCAATGGCCCCCGCAGAATATATCAGGGTGCTTGAGTATCTTTACACAAACTGGCAGGACCTTCCCAAGGAGAAGGACAGACATCCCGGTCACTTTGAGCTTCTGAAAACAGAGATTTTTGATTAAGGAGTTTTAAAGAAATGAATATTATAATAATTATGTCGGGCGGTGTCGGCAACAGATTCGGTGCAAACATCCCCAAGCAGTATTGCAAGCTCAACGGCAGACCCGTTATTGATTATGTTATAGATGCGGCAAAGGGCTCAAAGGTTGCAGACAAGGTCATTGTTGTGTGCGACCCGTCTTGTATTGACTATTCTGATGCTCTTAAGAATTCAGGCTTTGATTTTGCCGTAAACGGTAAAGAAAGACTTGATTCACTCAAGAGTGCATTTGACCATATTCAGGCAAATTATCCCGAGTGTGAAAGAATTATTATTCTTGATGCAGTCGCTCCCTTTGTAACAAGCGAGCTTATCGACGATTATCTTACAAAGCTCGATGATAACGATGCTGTTATTACTTGTCAGAAAATCACAGGTGCTCTGGGTAACTATAACTATGACCCCCTTGACAGAGAAGAGTATTATATGACTCAGTCTCCCGAGGCATTTCGCTTCAAGACTCTCATTCCTCATTTTACCACCACATTCCCCAGTCAGGAGCTTGCCTGGCAGATGCCCAGAGAAACAAAAAAGTATCTTAACTTTGAATTTAAGAACAATCTCAAGCTCACATATGATTTTGATCTGAAATATGCCTCATATATGCTTGAGGATATGAATAAATAATTTTTACGGAAGTGTTTTATGGCAGCCGATAAGAAGAAAATTTTTAATATAGCATCCGACCTTGTGTTCAGTATTGCAGGGCTTATGCTTATGAACGGACTTTTGCAGGTTCTTATAAACCCCATGCTCAACAAGTGGATGGGTGAGGATGCTTTTGGTGATTACCAGTCTATATTTGCAGTCGTATCTATTATGGGTACGACTTTCGGTGTTGCCGCAAACTACTCACGAATGGTGCGCTCGAGGGACAAAAAAGACACAAACGGCGATTATAATGTATTTCTTACTGTTATTGCCGTGCTCTGTGTTGCTGTTGCAGCGGGAACTCTTGTTGTGTATCAGTCCTTCAGTATTATTCATTTTCTGTTGCTTACGGTGCTTATGATTGCCACGGTTTTCCGTTATTACGGTGATGTGAACTACCGTCTGAAGCTCAACTATAAAGGCTTTTTCGTCTATTATGCAATCATAACAGCAGGCTATTGTCTCGGACTTCTTGTCTATAAATTTGTATCACCTTTGTGGATGCTTACTTTCATTGCAGGTGAGGTTGCAGCAATACTGTTTGTTCTGTTTAACGGAGATATTTTCAAGGGCAAGGACCTTATGAAGCGTTCACCGGAGTTCTCCGGCACAATGAAATCTGTCGGTGTGCTGTCTGCAACAAATCTTCTTTCCGCAATTGCACAGCAGTCAGATAAAATAGTTCTCGGTCTTGCAATGGGTGGTGAAGCAGTAACAACCTTCTATGTTGCGACTCTTCTGGGCAAGGTTATTTCACTTCTGACTACTCCTCTTAACGGTGTGCTTATCGGCTATCTTACAAAATATGACGGTAAATTTACAAAAAAGATGTTTTCTGTTTTTGTTGTGGCACTTCTCGGAATCGGTATTGTGGCTCTGGGCGGCTGTTACATAGCATCAGAGATTTTTGTAAAACTGTTTTATCCTGATGTTTTTGCCGAAGCAGAGCAGTATTTCCTTGTGGCAAATGCAGGTCAGATTTTCTACTTCATTTCAAATTGTCTTATGACTGTGATTCTTCGTGTTGCAACAGAGAAGCATCAGATGTATATAAATATTGTTTATATTGTTATTTATGCCGCAACGGTAATACCTCTGACTATGGTGTACGGCGTCTGGGGTATGGCAATTGCACTTCTTGTGACCAACGGCCTGAAGTTCGCAATAACTGCAGGCGTAGGGTATTTTAAGACGAACAAACAATAATTTGTCGAGGTGCCCTCGACAAATTAAATTGGCAATTAGCAATTAT
>CALEII010000063.1 GCA_937876205.1 uncultured Clostridia bacterium | reverse complement strand
TGGCTGTAACAAGAATTTGGGCAGTCAGAAATAATCTTTCTCAGGTTGTTGATTATGCTTCAAACAAAAATAAAACAGACCTTTCGAAATATTCAGACCTGATTGATGCGCTTCACTATGCAGCCGATGGTGAAAAAACAAATCTCGAAAATGAGAAGAAGCTTCTCGTTGAGGGAATCAATTGTGATCCTGACATTGCTGCAAGACAGATGATTGATACCAAAGAGATTTACGGAAAGACCGACGGTGTGGTTGCTTATCACGCGTATATTTCTTTCAAGCCCGGTGAAGTTTCACCCGAAGAAGCACAGCAGGTTGCAATGGAAGTTGCAAATAAAATGTGGGGCAAGGATTATGAAATGATTGTTGCAACTCATCTTAATGCTAATTGTGTTCACTGTCATATAGTCATTAATTCTGTTTCTATGACCGACGGAAGAAAGATGAATGAAAACAAAGCTATGTATCAGCTTTTCAGAAAGACAAGTGATGAGGTTTGTCTTGAACACGGTTTATCTGTTATTGAAAAGCCGAAAGGTAAACGCATACCTTATAACATTTATAAGGCAATACAGAAAGGTATCAAAACAAAATACGATTATATGCGTGACGATATTGATTATGCAGTAGTGAGAAGTGCAAACGAAAAACAGTTTTTCAGAATTATGACTCAGAAGGGTTATTGGTTTGATAACGGAAAGATAGCTTATCGTAATGATGAGCACGCAGTGAAGCTCACAACCCTCGGTGAAATTTACACCTACGAAAAAATCAGAGAACGGATTTACTCTCAGGATAAATTTACTGCAAACAACAATTTCAGAAATTATCTGTACGCTAATAGTTTTCTGCAAAACCAAATATTCGTTTTTAATTACAAAGGTTATGAATTCAAAGAATCGAGAGAGTGTTACAGACATCCTGAAACCTTTAACAGAATGGTTTCAGATTTTACAAAACTGATTGTGGGCGGTGCCGTAATTGGTGCACCTGTTATTTCACTTTTGTTTCTTGCTCTACTTTTTGCAGGAGCAATAGCCGAGAAGAATAACTGTAACCCGCATCCGTTTACACCAAAGATGAAATATTCATCGCCGAGAATAGAATTTATGCAGGACCAGATTGACCTTGCAATAAATGAAAAGCTTTATGATTTTGCAGAGGTTGATAAGTTTATTTCAAAGACAGAGCTTCGTATTGAGGAGCTGAAAAGTCAGCGAGGCAGAATTTACAATCAGATAAGAAGATGCAAAGACCCGACGGACAAGGAAAACCTTGTTGCCCGTCGGGATTTTTTAACGGCTGAAATCGGTGAGCTTCGTGAAAAGCTGAAGCTTGCCAAAAGAATTATAAAAGACAGTCCCGCACTTGAGGAGAAGCTCGAAACGGAAAAACAACTTATCCGTGAATGGTACTTCCCCGAAAGGCAAAGGAACAAAGAAAAAGATTATGACGGGAGGTAGATATTATGAACCCCGAAGATTTATGTAAGAAAATGCAGGAAGTTGAAAAATCTGATAGTGAAAATTATCATGAGGAAGAAATGTCTTCCCAGGAGTATGCTCACAAGTATATGGGCAGACCCGGCTATTCTGTCAGAAAACACTTACAGATTATACGAGCTGAACAACAGAAATATAGAAGAAATTATTAATCAGTTTAAGGTAAAACTTGGATTAAATTCAATTAAATTGACAATAATTATTAATGAGAGGAAGTGATAACTTAATGCTCACAAAATCCCAGCTTGTCCTCTGCAAGGATGCGGAGATAGCTCTTTGCGATAAAAACACACTCACAGACTTAAGAGATATTACAGTTGATAAAAGCAAAAGTGTTATGGAGAGAATAGAGAATTTTACCGGTCAGGTAAAAAATCCGTATCTCTTTAAAGTCGGAGATGTTATCGTAAAAGTAGCATATAGCGGTGGTAAAGATTTTTCGGGAGCCTTGAGCAGTGCTCTTTGTTCCTGCTGAAAAAATTACCATAAGCTAATTTTATAAAATTATTGAAATACAAGCGGAAGTATGCTACAATTCATTTGTAAGATTTGTGGTGCTTCCGCTTAATCTATATAGATAGATTATCGGAGGTTATACTAATGTATTCAAAATATAAGGATTATTTAGAGCAGCCTCAGAGGGAATTAAAAACCTGGAAGGCTGCTCTTTATATTCGTCTATCCCGTGAGGACGGAGATAAATCAGAAAGCTATTCCATCACATCACAGCGTGAAATTTTAAAGGAATACCTTAAGCTTCATCCCGATATTGAGGCTCATGACTTTTATGTGGATGATGGTTGGAGCGGTACAAACTTTGACCGTCCCGGCTTTGTCCGTATGATGGAAGATATTTATGCAGGTACGGTTAACTGCGTTGTTGTTAAGGATTTGTCCCGTTTCGGACGAAATTACACCGATGCAGGTAATTATCTTGATAATGTTTTCGTAAGATTAAAGGTGCGTTTCATTGCTCTCAACAACGGAATTGATACTGCTTCAAACAGTATGAATGCGGCCACACAATGTATTTCCGTAGGTGTTACCAATGTTATAAACGAAAGTCTTGCGGCAACTACTTCTGTCAATGTTCGTGGTACTCTTAATGTGAACAGAGCTCAGGGCAAATTTATCGGCTCTTTTCCGACCTACGGATATTTAAAGGACCCGAATGACCATCATCAGCTTATTATCGATGAAGAAACTGCACCTGTTATCCGTATGATTTTTGAAAGATTCATAGCAGGGCAAAGCATTATCGGTATTGCAAAAGCCTTGAATGATGAGGGTATACCTAATCCGTCAATGCATAAGAAACTGAAGGGACTTAACTACCGTCACCCTATGGGAAAGAGTAATGACGGTTTGTGGCACGACAGCTCTGTACGAAGAATCTTGCAGAATGAAATGTATATCGGCAATATGGTGCAGGGTAAGAATACGACAATCAGCTACAAAATCAAGCAATGCAGAGCCATACCAAAGGACGAGTGGATAATAGTCGAAAACACACACGAGGCAATTGTTGACAAAGATACCTTCAATAAGGCACAGTCGCTTTTCAGGAAGAATATTCGTTCTTCACCCGTCAAAAAAGAGGTTGATTTGTTTTCGGGACTTGTACGCTGTGCCGACTGTCACCGCATTATGAACAAGAAAACCAACACTCATTCATACGGCACCTACCGCTATTACAGATGTATGACATCAAGAAAAATGAGTAAAGATGCCTGCACTAACCACACAATCCGTATTGACAAGCTTGAAACTGCGGTGCTTGTTACCTTGCAGAAAATGATTGATACCGCCATTGAGTTTGATGAAATTCTTGAAATTATCAATCAGAGCAGTAAACGAAAAAAGGAATCGACTCATCTGCAGAAGATGATTAAAACCCAATCTGCCGAGCGTGAGAAGTGCATAAAAATGTCCCTCGATTTGTACCCTGACTGGAAGCAAGGTGTTATCACAAGGGAGGAATATATGCAGTTAAAAGCCAATCTCACGGAGAAAATCGAGTCAATTGATAGCACAATCAAGAGTCTTACAAAGACAGCAGAAGAGTACGCTCAAGGTCTGAATAGTGAGAATGAGTTTATCTCACACTTCAAGCAGTACGGCAATATTGAGTCACTTAACAGACCTATGGTTGTTGAACTGATTGATGAAATTCTTGTTCACGAAGGCGGCAACATTACCATTAAATTCAAATTCAACGATGCTTATGAAAATGTGGTTAACTATATTGAAATGAATAAGGAAATCGTTGAAGAAGCAGATAAGAAGTCTGCGTAAAATTATCAATAGGGTATATAGCTGTATTTTGAGAAAAATATTTTTTGTGCATTTATAAAAGAAAAATAACAAGTCAAACTTGACTTATTAAAGCAGATTTGATATTATAATAGTACAAATTTGACTTGTTATTATGGAGGCTCTATGAAGATTTCAAATTATAATGATGAAAAATCAATATTAGTGGAATTGGGAAACCGTATTCAGCAGTACAGGATTTCCTTGAATATTACACAATCAGAGCTTGCACAAAGATGCGGACTTTCTCTTAAAACTATTGCCCGTACAGAAATGGGATATGATACCAAGCTGTCAAATCTTATTAAGATTTTGAATGAAATCGGACTTTCAGAAAATTTAGATATTTTAATACCTGAACCTCAACCTGATTACAAAACTTTGTTCGAGAAACAGAAAATAAGAAAACGTGCGCGACCGAACAAGAAAAAAGCTGATGAAACTTGGGTTTGGGGAGAAGATAAGGCAAACAGATAGTATTGTTTTAACTCGAAAAAATATGCATTATTGCAAAGTTTTATCGGTATAGAAGTAAAAACTATTGACTTTAGCATAGTTTTTCGATATACTTTAGGTAACGGAGGTGGTCAGAATGATTTTAAGACCGGATTATATTAATGCAATTACTCCTTTTATAGATGCACCGCTTGTAAAAATTCTTGCCGGTGTCCGTCGATGCGGTAAATCCACAATTTTTGAAATGTTAGTACAGGAAATCAAAAATAAAGGTGTTTCTCCCGATAACATTATTGAAAGAAAATATAACAATCCTGATTATGACGACTTTACGGCAAAAAAGATGTATACCGATTTAAAAGATGCCATAAAAGAAAAAGGAAGATGCTATCTTTTCCTTGACGAGCTTCAGGAAATCAGCGGCTGGGAAAAGACTGTAAACTCTCTTATGGAAGACTTTGATGTTGATATATATGTTACAGGCTCAAACTCAAAGCTGATGTCAAGTGAAATATCAACATATTTAACAGGCAGATATGTTCTGATTCCTGTTTACACTCTTTCTTTTAAGGAATATCTGACTTTTAAAAACAAGGATATTAAAAATGCTCGAGAAGCTTTTGATGAATATGTGCAGTACGGTGGCTTTCCTATTGTGGGCATAAGCGATTTTGATACAAAATCAGCATATCAGGTTGTTGAGGGGATTTATGCTTCTGTAATAACGAGAGATATTTCTAAAAGACACAAGATAAGAAACAAAGATCTGTTTGACAGAGTTGTAAGATATATTATTGAAAATGTAGGTCTGACGTTCTCTGCTTCTTCAATAGTAAAATTTCTTAAAAGTGAAAACAGAAGTCTTTCTGTTGAAACGATATATAATTATCTCAAATGGCTTAGTGAAGCATTCATCATCTATCCCTGCAAAAGATATGATTTGCAAGGTAAGGCAATCCTGAAAACTCAGGAAAAATATTATCTTTCCGATATTTCAATAAAATACAGTTTACAAGGCTTTGACAGAAAAATGTTATCGGCTGTTTTTGAGAACATTGTTTTTCTTGAAATGAAACGCAGAGGCTATGATGTCTATATCGGTAAAAACGGTACTAAAGAAATAGATTTCATCGGTGTTCGCAGAGATGAAAAGATTTATGTTCAGGTTTGCGTTGAACTGCCTACTGAATCAACAAGAGAAACAGATAACCTTATGGAAATAAAAGACCACTATCACAAATATGTCGTTTGCAGAGATACACTTGCAATCGGCAACGATAACGGAATTGAAATTACACATATTGCTGATTTCCTGTTAAGAGAAAAATGGTGATAAAATTACAGCGTGCGGAGTAAAATCTGCACGCTGATTTTTTGCGTTAAATGGCAGTTAAGGGGGTGTAATTTATAAAAATTGCAATTTTATCCCCGTTAACTCAATTTAATAAAATCCGACACTTTTATTAAAAATGTCTACAAGCCACCCATTATAGTCTTTCCTTCATTGCAACCACCCCATAGCTGCCCCCATAATTGAAGTGCCGAAAACCCAGTAAAATCAAGGGTTTCGGGATTTTGAAAAATTTTATGGTTTTCTCTTGACATTTACCCCTGCTGCAGCCGACACCATAAGCTCCTTTCTCAGAGACACAAAAACAAAACCTGAGGACTATGATCTTATTCTGACCGGTGATCTCGGTTTTGTGGGCAGTGAGCTTCTGCTTGAGCTTCTTATGAAGCGTGAGGGCATTGATATCTCTGCCGTTCATAATGACTGCGGAATGATGATTTATCACCGAAAAGAGCAGGATGTACACGCAGGTGGTTCAGGCTGCGGCTGTATGGGCAGTGTTCTGTGTTCTCACATTTTCAAAAAAATGCACAATGGCGAACTGAATAAAGTGCTTGCTGTGGCAACGGGAGCTCTGCTCTCCCCTGTCTCAACGATGCAGAAGGAATCAATCCCCGGCATTGCACACGCGGTGGAGCTTGAATATATATAAAAACAAACGAAGGCATACAGTATGTCTTCGTTTTGTTGTTTATCTGACAATTAACATTGACACAATTGACAAACGGATGTATAATTGTTTATAGTGATTATGTTGGAAAATCGAAGCTCTATTAAATCCTAATGAATATGGAGATGAAGATTTATCTTTAATGAAAAAAGGTAAAGCTCCGTTAGGCTTTGAAGATAAACCTATACTTACATCATCCATTGGGACGTAAAGGTGGAGATAATTTCTTTATATTCTATCCAATGAATCATTCAGATCATATGCTATTTCATTATGGGAGATAAAACTATGACAACACAAGAATTAGTTGAATACAGTAAAGAAATAAAAAAATAAGGTTCGTGCAAGAGAAGCAACAAAAGAAGAATTATTATGGTGTTGTACTCATCCTGAATACAGTAGTGATTTTGAATATCCTGCAATAACCAAGGATGTTTTAGATTTTTTGCCAAACCAAAAATATAAAATAACTGTAGAATATGTGTCTTCTTGTTGTTCTGTTGAAATTACACCGACATTATTTGTTGCCGAGGTGAGCGGATATATTTTGCCTGACATAAAAGTGGAGGATATAATGGGAAATGTATCCCCTGCAAGAAAATGCAAGGCAGTAAGTACACTTTCGAGTAAAGAACATCCTTCGTGTTCTTTTGAGTTTTCTTCAAAACTTGGTAAAATGGCAATTATTTATCAGTATAACGATACGGATTTTAGAGGCGCAAGATTTTTTAGAGCCAGTAATGTAGCACCAAAAATGGCAATGATAAAAACTGTAATCAGTGAAAACAAAGTGAAGTATTCTTGCGTTGCCCCCGGACACAGTGAATTTGATGGTTATGTTTTTACTGTAGAATGGAATATAATTGAAAAGAAAAAAAGAGCTAAAACAAAAACTCCGTAAACAGTTAAAAAAAAGACAGAGAGCAATCAGGGGAATATTTTTTCGGAGGATTAAATTATGATTGAATATTGGAGAGGAAAATAACATATGTTTGATTCCAATAAATGTATAGATACAATAAATTTGTGGATTGAAAATTCTAAAAATACAGATTTGATGAAAAATTTTCCTATTTCCGAAAAAGACATAATTGGAAATCAAACTTTTTGTGAATTGCTTATTGACTTTTTAGGAGATATTTATGTTTATGCTGGTTTAGATGAACAATATAATGAAACAAAAATTGGAAAATCAATAAGTGAAGCTATTGGATTTTTATCTCACCAAGCCAATCCAAACCAATCAGGTGACGGTTAAAAACCTCTGAAAAAAGATGTTTTAAACGGTTTCGGACGGTTCTATGATTGACGATCAAAAACAAACAACGGCGGCCAGTTTATAGCGAAACTGCCGCTGTGAAGATATGAAATTATCTATTAAAACTTTATTAAGGAAGAAATAATTATGGATTACAAGTCCTCAATAAGCGGACTGAATATACTTACAGACGAAAAAACAAAAAAATGGATTGAAGAGCAGACTCTGCCGCTGAAAACACTTATGGCATACTATCGCTGTGCAATAATGGAAATAGAAACAAAATTCAATGTTCTTAACGAGCAGTTTTCACTCGCTCACGACAGAAATCCCATAGCTTCAGTAAAAAGCAGGCTGAAATCTGTTGAAAGCATTACAGAAAAGCTGCAGAGAAAAAATCTGCCCGTCACCTGCGAAGCCGTTGAAAAGAATATATATGACGTTGCAGGTATCCGTGTCATATGCACCTTTATAGATGACGTATATCATCTTGCAGAGTCTTTCCTGAGTCAGGATGATATAACGCTTATCGAAATAAAGGACTACATAAAAGAGCCAAAAGACGGCGGTTACAGAAGTCTTCACCTTATCGTTGAGGTTCCCATTTTCCTTGAAAATGAAAAAAAGCCCATGCGTGCAGAAATTCAGCTGAGAACAATTGCAATGGATTTCTGGGCAAGTCTTGAGCATCAGCTTGTTTATAAAAAAGACATTAAAAACGCCGTCCAGGTTCAGGAAGAGCTGAAGAAGTGCGCCGAAATCAATGCCGAGCTTGACAGAAAAATGTCTGAAATAAAAAAAAGTATTGCAGAAATGGACTGAAATATGCTTGTAATTGGTGAACGATTGTGCTAATATAACAAGTGAAAATAATATCTGCGGAGGTATTAAATATGGCAGACAATATTCTTGACCGTTTCAAAACAGACACTGAGGAGCATGTGGTCGATGCTTCAAAAAAAGTCAAAGTAGGTATCATCGGTACAGGCTGGATTGCAGAAGCTCATGCAGCATGTTATCAGAGATGCCCCGATGTTGAAATCGTTGCTCTTGCTGATATCGTTCCCGGCAAGGCAGAAAAGTTCGCAAAGGATAACGGCATTGAAGGTGCACGTATCTACAACAGCGACCGTGAGCTTATTGACAACGAAAAAGACATTGATGCAGTAAGTGTATGTACATATAACAGACAGCACGCGCCCTGTACCATTTATGCTCTTGAACACGGCGTTCACGTTCTTCTTGAAAAGCCTATGTGTGTCACAACAGAAGAAGCTGTTGCTATCTGCAGAGCAGAAAAGGCAAGTGGCAAGGTTCTTTCAATCGGCTTCCAGCCCAGATTTGACGAGAATATGAAAATGGTTAAAAAGGTTGTTGAATCAGGCGAGCTCGGTCAGATTTATTACATCCAGACAGGTGGCGGAAGAAGAAAGGGTATCCCCACGCCTTACGGAACATCATTTATAGAAGACGAAACAGCAGGTATCGGCGCTCTTGCTGACATCGGTTGCTATTCACTCGATATGGTTCTCAATGCTGTCGGCTATCCCAAGCCCCTTACAGTATCAGGTTATATGTCTGATTTCTTCGGCAAGAATCCTGCTACATATCCCAACCATCCCGAATATGCAGAGAAGTTCAGCGTTGATGATTTCGGTGCAGGCTTTATCCGTCTTGAAGGCGGCATAATCCTCGACTTCAGAATTGCATGGGATATGCACCTTGACACTCCGGGTGACACAATTATCATGGGTACAAAGGGTTCACTCCGCATTCCCTCAACAGAGTGCTGGAACGGCTCAATCGGCGGTCCTCTCAAGATTTATCACGATGTTGCAGGAGAAAAGGTTGAAACTGTTATTCCCGAAAAGGATAACGATGCTGACAATTTCGACAAGAAAATTCGTTCATTCATCGACGCTGTCAAGTACGGTCTTCCCGCACCCGTTCCCTCAAGCCAGATTATCTACAATCAGGCTATTATCGACGGTATTGTCCGCTCAGCAAGAGAGGGCAAGGAAGTAACAGTTGATATTCCTGAAATCTGATAAACAGTTTTTGCCACAGTCTTGTTACTGTGGCATTTTTTATTGCTATTATGTTAAATAAATGGTATAATATAAAAAAATAATATCAAGGAGTTAAATATGAAGCATTATTCATCAGTTATTATAGGTCATATCACAATGGACAGAAATGTTGACCATCTGGGCAATGAGATAAGAAGCCCCGGCGGTGCAGTCATTTTTTCTTCTGCTTCAGCTTATGCTCTGGGGCATAATGTGCTGGCTTTGACAAGAGTTGCAAAAAAAGACCAGGAACGACTCAAAGCATTCACAGTACCCGAAGAGAACATTCTCTGCATAGACTGTGAAAGCTCTTCAAATATGTATAATCAGTATTTTACACCTGACAAAGAGAGAAGAAAGTGTGTCTGCACCTCTGTGGGCTCTCCCTTTGAGCCTGATGACATTCCCGAGGATGTCACAGCAGACATTTTCCACTTTGCAGGGCTCGTTTACGGTGATTTCACAAACGAAATGATAAAATCAATGGCAGAAAGAGGCAAGGTTGCCGTTGATGTTCAGGCTTGTCTGCGCCATGTAGACACCGACAATGAGGGAACAATGTTCTTTGAAGACTGGAAAGACAAAAAAGAAATGCTCCCCTATATCCATTTTCTGAAAACAGATGCCGCAGAAGCTGAAATTCTCACGGGACTTGAAGACCGTTATGAAGCTGCAAAGCTGCTTCACTCCTGGGGTGCAAAGGAAATCGTAATCACACACAACACAGAGGTTATAGCATATGACGGTGAAAAATTCTGCGCCTGCCCCATAAAGGCAAGAAACTTAAGCGGAAGAACAGGCAGAGGCGATACAACATTTGCGGCTTACATCAATGAAAGACTCACGCACACAATGGAAGAAGCTCTCCTTACGGCAACTGCTACTGTTTCGCTGAAAATGGAAACCCCCGGACCTTTCAAAGGTACGAGGGAGGATGTTGAGAGGTATATTGAGGAATTCTATAAACAATAATTTATCGCTGTGCGATAAATTATTGTTGAAGTAAGAAGTAATAGGTAATAGTGAATAAGTGTGGAAGGGGCGTTGCCCCTTACCCTATTTATAATCGGGTGCGGGTGTCCCGCCCGAACTTCTTCACTCTTACTTCTTACCTATTACTTTACAATAATTTAGCTCCGCTAAATTATTGTTTACCTGCTTATTGCATTGTTGTTGTAGTTCAGGGCTATCAGGTCAACCTTGGTCTGTGTAAAATTATCAAAAACGAATATGTTCAGTCCGTGGTCAAATTTTGTCACGGACTTTTGTTTATCCATTATTCTGTATGAGAAGAAAGTATCCTGCGTTTCTTCATCAAAAATCATCTCTGTCTTGTTTATTTCAATTGCACCGTAGCCCTTGAAATTGACAACCTTTCTGAAATTTTCTGCATTACAGCTGTTGTAATACACCTGCTCTCCGCCTTCAAAAACCCACATACCGCCTGCGGCATATTCGCCCTCAGGGATACCCAGCAGCTTGCAGAAGTACACCATTCTGCCCAGTGCGCCGTCATTGATATCCTCAATCGTGTTGAATGAAGATGTCATAACAACTGTATAGCGTTCATTTCTGAAAACATCTGCATATTCTTCAAATTTATTGATTTTTGACACGGCATAATTTTCAAGCTGATTATAATAAACCTCGGCATCAGCTTCCCAGGACTGATATTTTTCATCGCCACGCCTGTCAGGAACACCGTAATCCTCTCTGAGTATTTTGCCAAAGAATTGCGACAGCTTTGTATTACCCATATGATTCAGATGCTGTGAGTCGGCAAAATCCTTCTTATAGTCAAGACCGAGCTCGTTCTTATACTCTGCCATAAAATTATAAAACTCAGCACCGTACTCTTTCTCTGCAATATATCTTGCCTCATTGTAGCTCTCCTGAAGCTTACTGTCAGATTTAAAAGGTATCGCAGTCGCAATCACAGGAATTCCTTTGCTGTTTGCAAGCTCAAAAATCTTTCTGTAATACATCTCGACCTTTTCACTCAGCTGACGGTAGCTTTTCACATATGAATAATTCTCCTCAGGCACTTCCGCACTCTTGAAATAGCAGTAAAATCCCTTGTGATTTTCATACATATCCTTATTTGCCTGATAGGGGCTGAAATCAGTCTTCGAAAGGTCTGAATAGCGTGAATGATACTGTAATATTTCAAAGAAATACTGCTTGCCGACCTTTTCCTGATTAAAGCTTGCTTTTATGGCTTCCTTTTTTGTTTCTGACCACTTAAGTCCGTATGTATTCTTGACTGCAGTGCTCGCATCGGTATAATCATCACTCATATACACATAATAGGTGTCAAGAATTATGGCTTTGGGCGTCTGTGTTTTCAGTGCCTCTTCAAGATAGTAATATGTGTTCCATATGGGCTGTGCGGCACCGCAGAAATTGAATGCAGATATACCGTATTCACGCCACAGAACTGCTGTATTTATGCCCTGATATGCGTGACTTGAGCCAAGAACGAGAACATCAACAGTGTTGTCCTCAAGTTCATAAAATGAATCAACCTTATAGATACTGTCAAGATATTTGAAGTCAAGCACATATACGGCACTTGTGAAAAGTATTACAAACGCAAGCAGAAATGCCGTTATTTTTGAAAAATTCTTCTTCATCTTTTGTCACCTTAAAACTGGAAATATATGAATTGCTGTGCATCAAAGCTCATACCGTATGCGCCGAAAATGACAACGGCAAAAATCAGCATAAGCAGAATAACTCCCCTTACCCAGAAATTCTGATTATCAGCAATATTCTCAATTCTTATATTTTTCTTGCGTTTAAGAATATCAACAAAGATAAGCACTGCAACCGAAATAAGCAGAATATTCATCTCCTGCTGTTCAAGGCCGATGTTATAGAAGATACCTGTTGTCCATGCCCAGGGGTCAGGGCAGGTGAAAATTCTTGCAATATAATTGAAGGCAATTCCTATAGAATCTGCTCTGAAGAATATCCACGCAAAGCAGGTCAGCGCAAAGGTGATAAGCACCTTTACCGCCTTATATGAAAATGCCTGAGTGTTCACATTGAATCTTTTTTCAAGCCTGCGCTTTGCGGGGCTTGTTATGTCACCGATTATCTGATACACTCCGTGCAGACCGCCCCATATGACATAAGTCCAATCAGCGCCGTGCCACAGACCGCTTACAAGAAAAACTGTAAGCAGATTCACATATTTTCTGCGTGTTCCGTGCCTGTTACCGCCAAGAGGAATATAGAGATAATCCCTGAACCAGGTGGACAGTGAAATATGCCATCTGCGCCAGAATTCTTTTATCGACATCGCAAAATACGGTGTGTCGAAGTTATCCATAAGCTCAAAGCCCATAATCTGAGCAGCACCCACCGCAATGGTTGAGTAGCTTGCGAAATCGCAGTAAATCTGAAGAGCAAAGAACACTGTACCGAGAATCAGTGCTGATGAATTCATTGCATAGTAGCCATCAAAGACATTGTTTGCAACCGTTGCAGCTCTGTCGGCAACAACTACCTTCATAAAATAGCCCCACATCATTATCATAAAGCCCTTGACAATGCGTTCATAGTTCCACAGCTTTATTTTGTGAACATTATTGAGCTGTTTCATAAGATTGCCCGAGCGTTCAATGGGACCTGCCACAAGCTGCGGGAAGAATGACACAAACAGCGCATATCTGAACAGGTTATATTCTGCAGGAACATCTTTTCTGTAGACATCAATAACATATCCCAGAGCCTGAAACGTGTAAAATGATATACCCACGGGAAGCAGCAGACTGAAGTTGTTTTCAAGTGTCTGAATGCCGAATAATGCAAGAATTGAATTGAGATTATCCACTGCAAAATCAAGGTACTTGAACATAAAAAGTATGGCAAGATTTGAGCCAATGCCTATAATCAAGGTTGCTTTTTTCAGTTTTTGCCAGCCTCCGCCACCTTGCAGGTCTGCTTGCTCAATGAGTATTGCCGAAAGGTACGTCACCACAGTAGAAAAGGCTATAAGTATAGCGTACTTTACATTCCAGCTCATATAAAAATAGTAGCTGGCGGCAAGAAGCCATAAGTACCTGAGCTTCTTCGGTATAACAAAATATACCAACAGCACAACAGGGAAAAATATTAAAAAGTGAATCGAATTAAACTGCATAACAAATTCCTTCATCGGATAATTATTCATTATATATTATAATATATATATAAAATAAAATCAATACAGTATTACGCAGAAAAAGAGACCCACAATTGTGAGCCTCTCATTTTTGTTCAATTACTCAAGCTTTGCAGCAATACGGAGAATTCGTCGTGCATCGGCAGCGGTAATTTTGCTGTCACCTGTAACGTCAAATGCTTCAAGAGGTAAATTATAATCCTCAGATTTATCGAGCTTTGCAGATATTCTGAGCACAAGTCTCGCATCAGCAGCAGTAATTCTGCCGTCACAGTTCACATCACCGGAGGTGAACTCAAGCTTTGCGATAACTCGTGTTTCTTTCTCACCGCAAACAGAGCAAATTCTCTCCTCACTACCCTCTTCCGCCACCGTTGGAGCCTTTACAACTACCCATTCGCTGAAAGTGTGTTCGTGAGTATCATTCCCACTAAAAACAGCAGTAAGCGACATATTTTCTTTTACAATGAAGCTAAAATATTTTTCTGAAGACAACAATTCATTATCACAATACCATCCGTCAAAATCAGAATCCTCGTTTGGTATTGCTTCAAAAACACAATGATCTCCCTGTGTTACAAGCATATTGCCGCTAACAATACCATTACCTACGCAATTTACAGAAATATTCAGCTTCTGCATCTCACTCTTTTCTATTACTTCATTAGGTGTAATTTCAGCTGTTTTATTTTCAATTGTTTTCGTTGTCAAAGAATAATCTGATTGAGCAACATTCAATCCGCTTTCTATATCTCCCAAAAACTCTTGACCGTTATACAACGAAACATCATAGAAGTTAAATCTCTTAACATAAGTACCATTTTCTATTTCAGTAACAGAGTAATTCATCGTTCCTGAATCTGTAGCAATAAGTTTTATATTGTAATTCTCATCACTCGGCAACAATATGATTTTTTTAGATCCTTCAATCTCAACAATAAGATTTGCTGGATTTTGAACAAGAACATCATTTTTAATTTTCAACAACATATTATTGTTTTCATCATATATTTCTACATTTACCGGGCACTTGATTTGTAATTGCTTTATGTTTTTTGTACTGATTTTTGAATACAAAACTAATGGCTTATTTACTTGAATTGATGTAGCCCACACAGGGACTGTACAGTCTGAATCATAATACCATCCCTCAAAAGTGCCTAATTTTTCCAAAAACTTATTTGATTTTAATATTGAATAATTCGGAACAGTTATGCTGGTTCCTGTTTCTACAAACTGCTCACTATATCCCATTATTTTACCGTCAGCAATACCCACAAAACGAACAGGTTGCAATAAGCCTAAACTCAATCCTCTTTCTTCATATGCCGTTTGTTTATAACTTTTAATTCTGTCTAAACCTACATTATATGAATCAACCCAATCCAAAGCATTCTGATAGTCATATGAGCTGTTGGTTGAGAAAAAGTTTTTTACCGCATTTAATAATCCTTTTTTATAAAGTAATTCGGCAAGAGTATTGCATTCAGCAATTTGGTGTTCATAGACACGAACAATCATATCATAACACGAAACAACATTTTCTGCATTTGCTATAGTATCATTAGAATTGTAATTATTGCTTGCTGTTTTGAAACTTACTTTTGTAACATCTTCAATATGATATAATGTATAAATTCTGTACATCTGTTCACTTGTTGTTGATGTGGGAAAAATCAAGTTACATCCGTAATCAGCAATGTTTATTATATCTTTGATTGTTTCAAGAGGGAAAATATTTTTAATTACACCAAGAATATAATCACCGACAACTTGCGATGTTTTTGCGGCTACACCTTTTTTCGCAACTGTTTTTGCCATTTCCTCAGGTGATGCATTCATCAAAGTTGCGACTTCGTTTAAACAATCGGTCAGTGGCTGATAATCTGAATGCTCAGCCATAAGTGCTAATGCACTTACAAGATGCTGTCCCTCTTGCATTGCAATAGCATATGTACTTATTTTATCAAGACATTCCGCTGTTGATTCTGTACCGTCTATTAATGCGTCAAAGCATTCTTTTGTAATCTGAATATTAGATGCAGTAAGATAATCTTGTAAATTAGCCTGTAAGTTTTTCAAATCCAAACTATCTAATTTTTCTTTTGTAACATCTACATTTTTGTCAACAAGATAATTGGTAAGCATATTTGCCATTTTAACTGTTGTTTCAATCATTTCTTTATCGTAATCAACAGATGTAACGGTATTTGCAAGCAAATCCAGAAGAATTGCCTCATAATAGCCTTTTTCATCAATACCAATTTTAAAATTAGTAAGTGATTTTATGCTTTCAACAACAGTATTCCATGTAAGGCTGGGCATTCCTCCTGCGGCAATAAGTGCTTCGCAGGGCATATCAACATTTGCTATTTTTGAAGTATAATCTTTTAAATAGTCAGCGAAATATACTGAGAATACAGTTACAGGTGCTATGGGATTTTCGGAAATTTGCGAATCAAAAAGAACGGTTGCAGTTGTTAAGCAATCATTATACCATTCTATTACAATTTTATTCCATTGTTCTTTTGATCCACCGAAAACTACAGTATTAAGTTTTTCACATCCTGAAAATGCACCATAAAGTATATTTGAAACACTTGCAGGAATTGTTATTTTATCAAGACTAATGCAATCATAAAATGCAAATTTTTCAACAGATTGAACACCATCAGAAATTGTAATTTCTGAAATCTTACTGCATCCACTAAAAATTCCAGTTCCAACAAAATTGATTGAACCAATAATTCTTTCAAGATTTTTGCATCCCGAAAAAACATAAAAATATCCAATAGATGTTATTTTTTCTGATATTACAATCTCTTTAAGTTTTTCACAATTATAAAAAGCATAATCCCCTATTGATGTTATCGAATCAGAAATATCAATTTGCTCAAGATTCACGCAATTTGAAAAAGCTGAATCACCAATTGAAGTAACATTTCCGTTAAATGTAACTATTTTTATATATTCCTTAACATTAATCCATGGTGTATTATATTCATATACATGATATGGTCCTTCACTGCTATTATCATAATCATACATTTTACCTGTGCCACTTATAACAAGTTCTCCATTATTATACAAAGTCCATGTCAGATTATCACCACATGCACCACTTGCTACAGTGCCACTTGTATTCATTTCATTCGCAGATGAATATTTATTTCTAATTTTGTCAATAGTACCATCAGATTTAAGCTCTGTAAGTACTCTGTTTACAGATGAAAGAAGTGCAGTATTTTTCTTTGCAATTGCAATTGCATATTCATCAACCGCCCATTCAGCATTAAGAATTCTAAGTCCTTCATTAGTAGCTACAAGTGACTTAGCGGAATCATTATCCATAATAACTGCATCAACATTGCCATTCTTGAGAGCCTGAACAGTGTCTGCTCCTGTTTTGTAACGAACTACATTTTCTTCGCCATAACCAAATTCTTCAAGCGGAGCTGATGCATAAATATCAGCTATTGTATCCTGCTGAACACCAAATTTCATTGAACCGTCACTCTTGAGGTCATCAAGTGTTGTGATAGCTGATTCTTCTTCAAGAATAACAACCTGGATACATGTTACGTATGCTGTTGAGAAATTAACACTTTCAAGGCTTTCATCTGTAACAGTCATACCCGCCATTCCTATGTCATATTTGCCTGTTTCAACACCATTTATGATTGAATTGAAATCAACATCTACAATTTCGAGAGTCATATGCAGCTTTTCTGCAATTTTTTCTGCAATTTCAATATCAATACCAACATAATTACCGTTCTCAACATACTCAAATGGCGGAAAATTTGCAGATGTTGCCATAACAAGAGTTTTGTCAGTGGTATAATCTTGTAATAAATCATTATACAAATCAGTTGCAGAAATTATCAATTCTCCTGAGTTGTTATATATATTTACATTACTTGCAAATACTTTTATTGCTTTATCGGTAAGAATACCATATTCTCTATCATATATCCAATTACCATCATCATAATGATACTGTTTGCATCTGCTGATTTTCCCAGCATTGCAAGTTGCTTCTAATGAACCGTCCCACACAATTTTTGTATCTGAAAGATCTCCTGTTGTATTAAATGTAGAAATTTCAAGTCGTCCGTTACGAAAACCTTCATTAAAAATAACCCAACACTTGTTCTCATCTGGATATATCGGAAGATCTTGCGGCAACGCGGCAATATTATATAATTGTTCCGCAAACACAGCCAACGGGAACATTGTCACAAACATTAATACTGCAAGAAAAACCGAAATTATTTTTTTCACATTCACCACTCCTAAAAGTTTCTGAATACATTTTACACCATATCTTTATTATTTTCAATACAACATATCATATAAAAACCTTGCCCGTTATGGACAAGGTCTGATTTTATACTGTCATTTCTTCTTTTTCTTCTGCTGTTTCGGGGGATTTTATTACTTTCCCGTTTTTGTCTTTATCGAAATTCAGTCTTTCGGCTTCAATAACAAGGGGGCGTTTCATAATACGCTTATTGATATTGAGAATATATTCACCGATAAAGCCGATGAAGAACAACTGGACTGCACCGAGGAACAGCATACCCAGAAGAATAGGCATTGTTCCTGCGGGAAATCTGTCCCAATACATAAGCTTGAGTATAAAATAAACAACGCCGAGAATAAAGCTTATTCCGCCGACTGCTATACCGCCGAAGGTTGCGAGACGAAGACCGATTTTTGTGTATGATGTGATACTGAGCATTGCAGCATCATAAAGAGAATAGAAGTTGTTGTGTGTCTTACCTGCTCTTCTCTTGGGCTGTTCGTAAGGAATCTCCTTTCTCTCAAAGCCAAGCTCTGCAACGATGCCACGCATAAAGGGAATGGGGTCATCAAGGTCACGGAGAACTTCAATAAACGCTCTGTCATAAAGTCCCGAGCCTGTGAAATGCTCAATCTGTTCAACATCAGACATCTTCTTGATTACCTTGTAATAACAGGTACGAAGGAAACGCATAATCTTGCTTTCCTTGCTGCTTGTCTTGATGCCGATAACGATTTTGTAGCCGTTTTCCCACTCTCTGACATACTGAGGAATAAGCTCAACGGGGTCCTGAAAGTCACAGCACATCTGAATTACACAGTCACCGGTTACCTGCAGTACTCCGTAGTAAGGTGAATTGAACTGACCGAAATTCTTGGCATTGAAAATCGCCTTTATTTTGGGATTTGCGGCACAGATCGCTCTGAGAATATCTCTTGTACCGTCCTTTGAATCGTTGTCAATAAAAACAAGCTCATAGTCATACTGAGGAAGATTTTTTGTCATCATATCGACAATTGCTTCACTCATAGGACCGACGTTTTCTTTTTCATTATAACAAGGAATGAGAATACTTATTTTTTTCATTTTCGCACCTCTTTCATCCATTCTGCAGTACGGATTATTGCTTCTTCAAATGTAAGCTCAGGCACAAAGCCTGTGTCTTCTGTAAGCTTTGTTATGTCTGCACAAAGGTACATAACCTGACCTTCATTATAGGGCAGGTCGCCTATACCGACCTTCAAATCAGGGTTTATGCAGTCACGCATAGCAATTATATAATCGGCAAGAAGCCTTGTTTTTCCGCTGCCGAGGGGGTAAACCGAGCCGTGCTTTCCCTTTTCACCGATAAGGTAAAATGCTGTTGCAGCGTCGTCGCAATGGAGAAAATCCCACTGCTGTTCACCCTTCGTGAATGAAGTATACTCTCCTTTAAGCATTTTGTCAAGGCTAGACATAATAATAGAATTCGGGTTACCTTTCTGCCCGAAAACGCTTAAAATGCGTACCCAGCAGTGTCTTAAGCCAAGCTGCTCGGCATACATACGGCTGAATTTACCGGCAGTATATTTTGCAATTCCGTATCCCGTTTCGGGATTTGCAGGCGTATCTGCCGTGAGCTTTTCGGTCGTTCTGCCGTATTCTGCCTGAGAGCCTGCACTCACAAAGCATTCACAGCCCGTATCAGCGGCAAGCTTCACGGCATCGAGAGTATATTTTATATTATCTGTCTGAGTGTAAGTGTCATTTCTGACATTGCCGAATGTTCCGAGCCACGCAAAATGATAAAGAACATCGCATTTTTTGTCAATTTTTTCTGAAAGAGTTGCATACTCCGAAATATCTGCATCAATGGCAGTTACAAGAGGACTTTTAAAGAATTCATCATCCTTGTTGTCTTCTTTTCTGCACAGTGCAATGACCTCAACATTCTCTTTGACTAATTTTCTGATGAGTGCAGAGGCAATCATACCTGTTGCACCCGTTACAATGGCTCTTTTCATCGGTAAAAACTCCGTTTATTCAGTGATAAGGGGTATAAACATAATCTTCTCAAGCTCTTCACGGGGCAGGAACGGTGCCAAATCCTCAAGAGGAGCTGAAACAAGTGAACCGTCGGGCAGCTTCTTTGTAGCTGATTTGGGCTCAAACTTCTGGTCGGGGTCAACAATGATTTCGCAGAAAGCATAGCCCTCCATAGCAAGTATTTCTTCGATTTTAGCACCAAGCTCTGCCGTTTTCTCAATTCTTACATAAGGAATGCCGTATGCGGGAATGAGCTTTGACATATCGGGGAAGCTCAGGTCATGGCTGTCCTGACCGACACCCACAAGAGGCTCACCGAAGAAATTCATCTGCGACTGTCTGATTGAATGATATCCGCCGTTGTTTATCATAAAAATTTTAATGGGCAATTTATTCTGAACGATTGTCTGAAGCTCCTGAAGATTCATCTGAATACTTCCGTCACCTGTCACATTGATTATATCCTGACTGTGGTCACAAACGCAAGCGCCAATTGCTGCCGGTAAATCATAACCCATGGAAGCGATGGCAGAATTTATGATAAATCGCTGGTCTTTTTTAATAACATAACCGTGACTGCCAACAACACACGCTGAGCCGTTACCGACAACAGTAATCTGACCTTCATTGAGTCTTGAACTGAGTTCTTTTATAAATGCGTATACATTTACAGGCTCTGTCTGCTCATAATGTTTGGGAAGAACAACGGGATAATCCTTTTTCCATTTTCTGCAGCATTCGTTCCAGTCTTCCTTTGTGAAAAGCTTTTCATCAGAGAGAAGCTCATTCATTCTCTTAAGGAATGCCTTTGCATCTGCACAGATAGGCATATCTGGGTTGACTGTGGGCTTCTTAAGCTCTTCTGCATCCACATCAACAACGATTTTCTTTGCAGCTCTTGCCCATGACTTGTAGTTATAGCCGACCTGACGGATGCTCAGTCTGCTGCCCACAGAGAAGAATACATCACTGTTCTGCACGGCAAAGTTTCCGGGTCTGTCACCCATAATACCTGCTCTGCCCACATAAAGAGGATGCTCGTCCTCGATAAGGTCAATGCTGTCCCAGCCTGTTACAACGGGAATGTTCAGTTTTTCAATAACACTTCTGAATTCCTCGAATGCACCTGCGATTCTGATACCGTTACCTGCATTAAAAACAGGTCTTTCGGCATTTTTTATCATATCGATAACTTCAAGAATAACTTCATCGGAAGGTACTTCGGGAAGTATTTCATCACCCTCACCGTCATAAGGGTAAAGGTCATCCGTGTCAATATATGAACCCTGAATGTCAAGAGGAATATCAAGCCAGCAGGGGCCGGGTCTGCCCTGCTGAGAAAGCTTGAGTGCTTTCTCAAGGCAATATCTGATTCTGTTTTTATCCGTAACCATTTCACAGTATTTGGTCATACAGTCAATGGCTTTTGTAATTTCAAATTCCTGATCACCCATAGCACGGATGCCCAGACCTGACCAGCGTGCAGTTGTATCATAACGCACCTGACCGGAAATTACAAGCATCGGGATAGAGTCAAGCCAGCCGCCAACAACACCCGTTATTGCGTTTGTGCCGCCGGGGCCTGTTGTGACAACACAAGCGGCGATTTTATTGTGGATTCTTGCATAGCTCTCAGCCGCAATGGCACAAGCCTGCTCGTGATGGTTATAAACACAGTGCATACCCTCCTGATGACCGAAAGCATCGTTAAGGTGCATCGCACCGCCGCCTGTTACGGTGAAAGCGGTGTCGATACCGTGGTCAACAAGAAACTGCGATATATAATTGGAAACTTTTATTTTCATTTAGCTTCAACTGCCTCAATAATTGTTTTTGCCATATAGTCAATCATTTCATCTGTCATTCCGGGATAAACGCCTACCCAGAATGTGTCATTCATAATTCTGTCTGTATTGGTAAGCTCGCCTACAATTCTGTAGCCTTTGCCGCTTGCTCTCATTTCATCGAAGCAGGGATGCTTTGTAAGGTTGCCTGCGAAGAGCATTCTTGTCTGTACACCCTTTGCCTCAACATACTTTACAACTTCAGTTCTGCTGATGCCTTCGTTACAGGTGATAAGGAAACCGAACCAGGAGGGGTCGCCGTTTTCAACTGCTTCAGGAAGAACAACCTTGTCTGCAATGGGAGCAAGGCCTGCCTTGAGACGGGCAAAGTTGTGCTTTCTTCTCTCAACGAATGAGGGGAATTTTTCAAGCTGAGCACAGCCTACAGCTGCCTGAAGGTCTGTTGCCTTGAGATTGTAGCCAAAATGTGAATATACATATTTATGGTCGTAGCCGAAGGGAAGATCGCCGTACTGACCGTCAAAACGGTGACCGCAGAGGTTGTCCTGACCTGAGTTACATACGCAGTCTCTGCCCCAGTCACGGATTGAACGGCTGATTCTTGCAAGAAGAGGATTATCAGTGTAAACTGCACCGCCCTCACCCATTGTCATATGGTGGGGAGGATAGAATGATGATGTACCGATGTCACCGATTGTGCCTGTGAATTTCTTTTCACCGTCGATTGTGTACTGTGAGCCGAGAGCATCGCAGTTGTCTTCGATAAGCCAGATGCCGTGCTTTGTGCAGAATTCCTTGACTGCCTTAAGGTCAAAGGGATTGCCGAGTGTATGTGCAATCATAACAGCCTTTGTCTTTTCTGAATAAGCATCTTCAATCTTTGTTACATCAATATTGTACTGAGGGATAGTAACATCAACAAACACGGGAATTGCACCGTACTGAATGATGGGAGTAACAGTTGTGGGGAAGCCTGCGGCAACTGTGATAACCTCGTCACCGGGAAAAACTCTCTTGTCACCCAGAAGAGGTGATGTAAGAGTCATAAATGCAAGAAGATTTGCGCTTGAGCCTGAGTTGACAAGGGCACAAGAACGCACGCCCAGATATTTAGCAAGCTTCTTTTCAAATTCGTCTGTATATCTGCCTGCTGTAAGCCAGAATTCCAATGCGCTGTCAACAAGATTTACGGCTTCATTGCTGTCATAAACTCTTGATGCATAAGGGATTCTCTGTCCCTCCACGAAATCTTTCTTTACATTGTGATATTTTTCAAAATACTCTGCAACAGCAGAGAGTATGGCTTGTTTATCCTGTTCCTGATTGCTCACGGTTTACATTCCTTTCAGATTATATATTAAAAAATTCTTTGATTTGTTTTTCTGTAATTGCAGGCACATTGCCGTTTGCTGCAAATACCTTTGTCCATTCAACAGTCTTTTCAACGGCTTGGGTTGCTGACCAGGTGGGTTTCCAACCGAAGGTTGTCTTGAGAAGTGAACAGTCGAGCTTTAAGAAGTTTGCTTCGTGAGGTCCGTCTTTTTTAAGGCACTCAAATGTCTGTCCTTCACCCCAGGCATTGCAGAAAATAGTTGCAAGCTGACCTGTTGTAAGACAGTCTCTTTCATCAGGACCTACATTATAATAACCCTGATATTTTATATCCTCATACTGAGCTGCAGCTATCATAAGATAGGCGTTAAGTGGCTCAAGAACGTGCTGATAAGGTCTTGTGGAGTTGGGATTTCTGACTATTACAGGCTGTTTTGCCATTGCCGCACGGACACAGTCGGGGATGATACGGTTGTCTGCGAAATCGCCGCCGCCGATAACGTTACCTGCTCTTGCAGTTGAAACAGCAACGCCTGAATTATCAAAGAAAGACGCCTTGTAGCTGTGAGTCACAAGCTCTGAGCAGGATTTTGAGTTTGAGTAGGGATCAAAACCGTCAAGAGGCTCGTTTTCACGGTAACCCCAGCACCACTCGTTGTTCTTATAAACCTTGTCCGTTGTAACATTAAGAACAGACTTTACAGAGGGTGTAAGACGCACACACTCAAGCAGATTTACGGTACCCATAACGTTTGTTTCGTATGTGTACTTGGGCTGTTCGTAAGAAGTAATAACGATAGGCTGAGCCGCAAGATGAAGCACGATTTCAGGCTGAACTTCATCAAACACAGCCTTCAGGTGATCATAATCTCTTATATCACCGATAACTGACTTCATTTTTCCCTCAAGCCTTGCAACCGAAAAAAGGTTGGGATTTGTAGGAGGCTCAAGTGAATAGCCTGTTACATCTGCTCCTGCCATAACAAGAATCTTTGAAAGCCATGAGCCTTTGAAGCCTGTATGACCTGTCAGAAGAACTTTTTTACCTTTATAAAAATCAAGATTCATAATTATTTCCTTTCAATTTACAATGTACAATTATTGAAAATATAAGCTATTATAATGCCAACGCAGTTCCGACAATTGCGAATTGCGAATTGATAATTGCGAATTATTTTACCACACTTTCCAGGGTGCTGTTCCGTCAGCCCAGAGTTTTTCAAGATAATTCTTATCACGGAGAGTATCCATACACTGCCAGAAGCCATCGTGAGGATAAGCCATAAGCTCCCCTCTTCTTGCAGCCTCTTCAAGAGGATATTTCTCAAATACTGTTGAGTCACCCTCAATAAGGTCGAGAATTTCGGGCTGAAGCACCATAAAGCCGCCGTTGATAACACCGCCATCCTGCTGTGTCTTTTCACGGAACTGCTGGATACAGCCTTCTTCATTTATATCAAGCACGCCGAAACGGGCTGTGATTTTGATAGCTGTGAGAGTTGCCATTTTGCCGTGTGCCTTGTGGAACTCGAGAAGCTTATTGATATCCACATCTGATACACCGTCACCGTATGTCAGGAAGAAAGGCTCGTCACCGAGATATTCTTTTACTCTCTTGACTCTGCCGCCTGTCATTGTGTTGAGGCCTGTGTCAACAAGTGTAACCTTCCAGGGCTCTGAGAAGTTTGTGTGAACTGTCATTTCGCCGTTGTCTGAGAAGTCAAATGTGATATCACTTCTGTGAAGATAATAATCAGCAAAGAACTCCTTTATAACGTGCTGCTTATAACCGCAGCAGATGACGAATTCATTGAAGCCGTAGTGTGAATACTGCTTCATAATGTGCCAGAGAATGGGCATATCACCTATCTGTATCATGGGCTTGGGGATAAGATGGCTTTCTTCACTTATTCTTGTACCGAAACCACCTGCAAGAATTACAACTTTCATATTATCTGTCCTTTCTAACCTACAATGTTATTGTAAAGTGTGAATATTACGGGAATTACATATACTATAGCAACGGCACATAACATACCGGCAAAGTAAACTTTTTCAAAAACCTTAAGGAATGTGTTTGAGGCATCCTGTCTGAAGGGCTTTTTCTTTTCAATAAGCCATATTGCAACAATTGCAAGTGCGGTAATCAATGTTATTATCGCACCAAGCTTCATTCCGTAGGGAAGGTAGCTCAGTTCAATAACATTTTCACCGTCCTGAAGCTCAACTGCCATAAAGGAGCTCATTGCTATGTCAATATCCTTCTTTTCGCCGTTCACCTTACAGCTCCAGCCCTCGTCATATGTCACGGGCAGGAACACATACTCCCCTGCTTTACCGTTCTTGACTGTTGCAGTCAGGCTCTTTGCACCTGTTTCAATCTCTGCGTGATTGTCTTTGTTCATATCACAGAGCTTTTCAAGTCTTGTGTAGTCGAAATAACCTACTGTGACCTTTATATCATCACCGATATCCTTAAGAGCAAAAATGAAAATGTCGATATCGTCATCTGTAACAACGCCAAGGTCAATAAGCTCATTGTGGAAATTGTTGGGATAGTTATAGTTTGCACTACCGCCGAAATAACGCAGATTGGCTTTCTTGCCGTTTATCATAACGGTAACGGCGCCTCTGTTCTGTATACTGTTTTCTATATCAATGTGAAGATAAACGTGCTTTGTGCCGTCAACATGGATTTTCTCTGAAAAATCCTCATCACAGGACATATAGAATTCATCAGTTGTGCACAGCTCACTCTTATCACCCGTAAGAGCTGTGTAAAGCTGATTGTTGGATTCAAAGACATTGTTATTTTTAACAATATCAATATCCATAAACTCATTGTTAACAAGAAGTCCCACGGGAAGAGTCATATTGTTGCTGTAAAGCTGACTTTCACCGATATTATACATATAAGTATATTCATATTTATCAAGGTCACGGGAGCTGAAGGTGTATTTCATATTCAGCAATGCGTCTGAAAGAAGCGTACCCACACTGTCTATGACTCGTGTATATATCTGTGAATAGCCGAGAGCCTCCATTGTGGAAGTCATATCAGACGAAACAAGATGTGTGAAGTTTGCAAGTGACGGATACTCAAAGAACATCGGGAAGTTACTGTTGAGTCTTACATCCATATCCTTAATTCTTGTCAGATTGTCATTTTCAAGCTGTAAATCCTCTGCCATTTCAAGCGAGTCGCTTACAAATTCAAGGCTGTACATACTTGAGCGCTCTGCCGTGTCTGAATTAGTACCGAATGATACATTTGCAAGAAGACCGATTTCAGCGAGCATAACTACAGACATAAGTGCATATGCAACCTTTTTCCATCCGGCAAAAAGCATCATAACATAGAAAAGAGCAAGCAGCACGAAAGCAACAAACATCCATACATCACAGTCACTGATAACGAGCTTGTTATACTTGAGTCCGTTTACGGTGCCGACCTTTTCATAAACCTTTGTTATGAGCACATATATTCCGCCTGCGGCACAGGCAACGGCAGGAACTATAACGGCAATTGCTTTTTTGCCCTTTATTGAGTGAAGAAGAGACTCCATATTGCTCAACACATATGCAGCCGTGCACACAAGAATGAAAATAATCATATAGGCATATCTCAGAGGGAAACCGACATATGAGCCCAGATGCCATATGAGATTGATATTTTCAAAGAATACGGGAAGCACAAGAAGAAGTGCTGACAGACCGAAGAATGCAGATGCCTTCTTATGCTCCTTGAAATTCACAAACAGCATCACAAGAAAAGCAAAGAAGATTGCCGTGCACAGAAGCACAATTGTGAGCTTTGTTGTTGAATAGGTGGTGTCTGTGTTTAATATTTTGAGTATTGAATCAAATGCCGTTTCCTCACTCTTGATTGAGTAGCGTGTGGAACGGAACATATAGTAAACCGACGGAACATTTATAACTGCCGAGCCCGCAAGAGCTATAACAGAAGTGACACCAAAACGGATAATCGACATTTTTCTTGTTTCTTTGGGCTGAACAATGAAAAGATAGAGAAAGCCGATAAAAAACAGAAACAGGAATACCATATATGATATATATATTGAAAGCAGAAGCGTATAGGTGAGAAAAAGTGTATACGGCAGCCATTTTCCCGTTCTGAACATATGAAGAAGAGTCACAATAAGCACAGGGAACATAAATGCAGCATCTATCCAGCCCATATTTGTGTAATAAATGAGGATAAATGCACTGCAGCTGTAGGCTATACCGAGAAGCACCTGCCAGAAGGGAGCTGTTCTGAACTCTTTTCTCAGGAAGAAAATCATTGACAGCGTTGCCATTGTCATCTTGAATATGATGAGGAACGGTATACCGTTGACAATTGCATCACGGCTGCAAAGAAGCGTGAATATTATTTCCCAAGGCTTAAGGATATAGAAGCCGGTGGTGAGAACCTGAGTGCCTGCGGCAGTCTGCCAGTTGAAAAGAAGTGACTTGTCGCCGCCCGAATGAAGATAATCCCAGAAATATGTATAGTTGGAAATTGTCTGCTGTACCATATCGTCACAGACTACACTTCCCGTTCCGAACGGATATATTCCGTTAACGGCATATATAACCAGCACAACAGCCACGGTTATAAGACCGCCTGCTGCGTAGGGCAGAACCCGTGCCCAATCAAATCTGCGTTTTACCGAACTCAAAAAAATTCATCTCCGAATATAAATATACACATAAAGAATAACACAAACTGACCTTTTAGTCAACAAAGAATAATATTTTATATATATTATTTTTTTTCATATTGATTTTGATTGTATTTTATGGTAAATTATATTGTGAATTTATGTTTATCGAATTAAAAAGGAGAAGCCAATGAAAAAGTTACTGACTCTGTTTACCACTATTGCTCTGCTTTTCACATCGGCAGTGACAGGCTACGCATCGGCACACACTTCATCATCTGCTGATTTGCAAAAAACAGTGAAGCTTGCATTCAGCAACCTTATAAAAAGCCCCTCAGCGCTGGCAGCTGCAATTGTATTCTGTGTTGCAGTGCTTCTGATTCTCATTTTCAGCAAAAAGCTCAGAAAAGTACTTAATAACTCATCAGCATCAGCTATGACAAACACATTCATAGTGTTTTTCTCTGTTTTCGGCATAGCAACGCTTGCAATGGCTTTCGCTTCTGACGGGGAGACCTGGTCAAACCTTATGCACCACTCTCCAACAAGTGAAGTACCGTTCACACAGTTTGAGTTCTATCTCAAAAATCTTCTCAACGCAGGCAGTCAGCAATTCCACCTTTCAGCTGAAACAACCTCCCCGTTCCTTATGCTGGTATTCTTCATTCTGGCTCAGTTTATGCCTCCCCGCTACATTTTCAGCGATTCACTTGTGGAATATATCCTTATTCTCAGAAATCAGCAGTTTATGTTCCTTTATCTGCTGCTTGCAGTCTTCACTGTTGTACTTATTTACAGAATGAACAGATATGTTCTCAGAAGAAATTCACTCAACATCAGGGATGAAGTAGTTTCTTTCCTGCTTGTTGTGTCATACCCTGCAATATTCTGCATCGAAAAGGGAGATTTCGTCGCAATAAGTCTTGTTCTTTCAATGCTGTTTATCGTTTTCCGTCAGTCAGAAAAGACTCTTTTCCGTGAGCTTTCACTGGTGGCGCTTGCTGTTTCTGCAGCAATAACTCCCTGCACAATTATTTTTGCTCTGCTTCTCTTTACGGATAAAAACAAAAAAAGCCTTGCCTGCTTCGCAAGAACAGTGATTTATTTCCTTATTCTGTTCATCACACCTGCAATATTCACAGGCTTTGACAACCTGCTGACATATCTCAGGGCTTATATTTCGGTGAACGCAAACGGCTACATCGCAGGCAACACAAGCATAGTTAACCTCATTCACTATCTCGGCATCACAAACAGCATTGCAGTTTATGCAATCTTCATTATCACACAGCTTATTGCAGTGTTTGCAATGATAAAGCTTCCGCACACATGGCAGAAAGCAACTGCCGCAGCATATTTTATGCTTAATATATTCTCAGTTTCAGATGCTGCTATTGCAATATTCATATTCATTCCCTTTGTATTCCTTCTTGCCGAGAAAAAACACACTGCCATCAACTGGGTTTACCTGGGCACATATGCACTCATCATAACTCCGTTCCCCGAGTGGTTCAGATACGATTCACACAGATTCACAATGTTCCTGACATCACTGGGCGTTGACACGGTTTACAATGCAAACAACCTTATTTCTCTTGCGGCAGTTCAGCTCCTGCTCATTTTACTCATCTGTCAGAGCATATCTGCAGTTGTAAAGAGCGCAAAGGAAAAGAAAATCCCTGCACAAGCAACTGAAGCTGCCTCATAAAATATTTAATAACTGTTCAAAATTATTTATTGTATATTCTATTGCATTTTGAATACTGCAATGATATAATAAATTCAAATGAAAATTTTTCAGACAGGTAGGTAATGAAAAATGAAAAAGAGAACAAAGATTTTTGTTTCACTCGCACTTTGCTTCACCCTTCTCTTCACAGGTGTTACAGGAGCATCAGCAGCTGCAGTTGCTGAAGAAACTGCAGACCAGCCCTTTATGGCAAGTGTTGCAGACACGCTCAACACTGTTTTCAACAAAGTTGTAGACGGTCTTCTTAACTTCATTGTTAAGCTCTTCCCCCCTACATACCTTATTGAAACAACAGATAACTACACTCAGCCCACATTTATGGAAGGTCATGATGAATTCCTTGATGAGCCCGCTGAAAATGCACAGTGGAGCCTCGGTTATGCTCAGGCATCAATCGTTCCCGATGACTTTGATGAGATTAAATACTACAAAGGCGGTTACGATGTAAGCCACAAGCTCGAAGAACTCATTGACGATCTCAAGGTAAGAGTTGTTGTTCTTGACGACGGCTCAGGCAGAGGCTCAGTTGCTATTGCAGCTATCGACTGTCTCGGTCTTGCAAATGCTGACGTTGCTCTTATCAGAGATGCTCTTGCAGACTTTGCAGCAGAAAACAACATTGTAAGTATCAATATTTCTGCAACTCATGTCCACAGTGGTATTGATACACAGGGTATCTACACTGACACTGTAAACAAGATTATGACAAACATCGTTCAGGCTTTCATTCACGGTGAAAACCTCGCTCCCGCCATTGACAACGAGTTCCGTCAGATTATCATTGACAAGACAGCTGAATGTGTTATGTCAGCTTATGAATCAATGACAACAGGTACTCTTACATATGCAACAACAAATGCAGCAGAATATGTACGTGACCGTACAGAACCTGACATTATGATGGAGGACCTCTACAGATTTATGTTCACTCCCGATGACGGTTCAATGGGTACAATCATCACAAACTTCGGCGTTCATCCCGAAACAATCGGTTTCGGCACAAAAGTAGGTACTTCAGACTTTGTTTATTACACAGAACAGATCATCAATGAAGGCGGCTACAACTTCATCTTCCTTCAGGGTGCTGTAGGTACATACACAGAAGATCAGAGTGCTTCAAGTGACGGTCTTGACCTTGACAGAATTGATTCAACAATCCGTTACGGTGAAGAACTCGGTTACATCCTTCTCGGTATGACAATGACTCCCGAAGAGAGACTTGAGCTCCTCGTTGATGAAGAAAGAGAAGCTGTTGCAGCTGACAACGAAAACTATACTCCCTGGTACACAAGAGAAACAGTTGAAGAAAGAATTGTTGCTCCCGTACTCAACGTTGCTCACAACGAATATCTTGCTCCCGTTGATAACGGTGTTTATGAGCTTCTCGGCAAGCTCTCAGCAGCTAACAACAAGATGGTTTATGATGCAAACGGTCAGTACTATGCAGTTACAGAAGTAGGCTATATGGAAATCGGCGACATCAAGGTTATCCTTTGCCCCGGTGAAACATACGCAGAGCTCATCAAGGGCGGCGGAAGCATGGACGAATTTGTTCTTGATTCAGCTTACGAAATCTTCGGCACAGAAGATGTTATCGTATGCGACCTTGTAAACGATGCACTCGGCTACATTATGCCTGATAACTTCTTCACATATGCTACAATCAGATACAGAGAAGGCGAAGGCCTTATGGGTATCACAATTGACAGCAGCTGGGGTCTTACATCTCTTGGCGATCATGCCGCATCAAACATCTACGGCGCTATCTACGACCTCGCAGAAAGCGTAAGATAATTCAGTCTGAAATAATATTTAACGGATACACAGAAATGTGTATCCGTTTCTTTTTCAGCTGAGCGCTGTCAGAATTCCGATTGCATCGGGTGAAGCAAGCAATTTCCAGTGTTCATCTGTCACAGCAACTGCCTCGTGACTGAACACATCGCAATACTCACCTGCAATTGTTCTTATCTTTTCACAGCAGGCAGGCTTTGCCGCAATAATGAGACGGTATCTGCTGCCGTCAGTATAAAGCTCACTGTGAGACACACAGTCTGAGTTGTAAAGTGCCCTTGACAAAGCACCGATGTTGTCAATGCTGTCAGACTGACAAACGTTTTTCGGCTTCCATACATTACCGCCGTATGACACACAGCTGTCATACTCATCATCAGCAACGGTAAAATACAGAATACACCCTCCGTCATCAGACGGAACTGCTTCAATAAGCATCTGACTGGCAAGACTTATGCTTCTGCCGAGCCTGTGTCCGGCTTCATCAAGCAAGGTCCACAGAACACGCCTTGTTTCAATATTAGAGTAATCAAGCTCATCATATGTAATATCAAGCTCAAGCATATCCTGCTTTGTCAGGTCAACTATTATTTTATCCTCGGCAGGTGAATTGATTTTCATGGTTTGCCTCCTTTTTGTTCATAATAATATAATATGTTCCCTTGCATCGATATGCAATGATTAAATATTGGTAACTAAAGAGGTGATTAACCTTGGCAGATAAAGCCTCAAAACAGAATACGGTTACATCTTCGCAGATTTTCGGAGATTATATCATCATGCTCATCGCACCCTGTATAGTCTCCTTCATTTATTACGGCTCAAGGGCGATTGCGGTTATCGCTGTCAGCATTCTGAGCGCAATTATCAGTGATTTTGCGGCGAATTTTATGCTCAAGAGAAGTTTCCTGCTCAGAGACCTCAGCAATATTTTTATCGGCACGGCGATTGCGGTAATGATGCCTGCAGGTGTGCCGCTCTATGTACCTACGATTGCTTCTGCGGCAGGTGTTCTGACGGCAAAAATCCCGTTCGGCAGTTCGCTGAGAACTCCGTTTGTTCCTGCGGCGGCAGGCTTTGCGATTGCGAGCGTCTGCTTCAAGGAAGAAGTTTTTACTTACGCTCATAATACAGATGACAAGCTTTTCGGTGCTCAGTCGCTTGCATCCTTGCTTGCTCAGGGCAATCCGATACGCATAAATATCAGCAATGTTTTTGATGTTATATCGGGCAACATTTCAGGTCCGATGGGAACGGGTTGCGGAATACTGATGGTTGTTTGCTGCTGCTATCTTTTTGTCCGCAGAAGAAGCGCACTTCTCGCAACAGCAGGTTTCATCGGAGCGTGTGTGATTTTTGCCATGGTTTCTCCGAGAGTCAGTGCTTCGCCGCTCATCAGTGTTGTGCTTGAGCTTTCGGCAGGTTCGCTCCTTTTCGGTGCGGTCTTCCTTGTTACCGACCACGCAACTCTCCCGAAAGGCGGAGCTGTAAAA
>CALEII010000062.1 GCA_937876205.1 uncultured Clostridia bacterium | reverse complement strand
TGGTCCGAGTGACAGGGATCGAACCTGCGGCCTGATGGTCCCAAACCACCCGCGCTCCCAGCTGCGCCACACCCGGATACCTATTCAATTTTTCTCGCTTTTGCGTGGAAGTGGGACAAACTGTGGTCAAACGCAAATTCCACGCCGTTTTGCGTTTTCATAAAGTGCCGAAAGTCCGCATAAACAAAGGCTTTTCGGGACTTCTGCAAAATCTCGGCTGTAACTGCTAGGCACGCTCCCAAAGCAGGCGCGCTACCAACTGCGCTACACCCCGAGCTGTTTTCAACAGATGTATTATAACTTTTTGAGTCTTAAATGTCAATAGTAAAATTCCATTTGTCAGTCAATTTTATAAAGCTCCGTATAACAAGCTGTTGCTTTATATGTGATTGTTTTATCTGTGTGAAAATGCCCGAAATACCAGTTTCTGAACTGAACATCAAAATATAATCCGTCAAAGAAGCCTGTCAACTGCATATCATGCGGGTCAGGGTAGTGCCCCATATGCATTATCAATCCACTCGGACATGTATGCGTTATTATATAATCTACATTCTTATTATATAATTGAAGATTATTTATTGCATTGCGATATTCTTCTTCACATGGTTGTTCACCAGCCCACCAGGTACCTTTACTTAACTGAAATGCTTTATCTATGCTGTATGCACCACCCATAGCGAAAAAGGTTTTATCTTCAATTGTGAAGATTTCACCTCTTGTAAGATGAAAAATATTATTTCTTATTCTGTGAACAATACCGCCATAGCGTTTTTCTTCAGGCATTGCAGATAATCTGTCGTGGTTTTCGTGGTTGCCGTCAACAAAAAGAATTTCAAAAGGAAGAGATGCCAGAAAATCAAGTTTTTCAAGCTCTGCACTGTATCGTTTTTTATTACTCTCATCAGCAATTACAAAGCCGAAATCACCGCAGATTATCAGCTTGTCATCACTTGTAAGGTTACTAAATGTGTTTCCTCTGAAGCGTTCTATATCTCCGTGTGTGTCACCTGTAATATAAATCATACCATTATCCTCCTTTTGTCTGAATTTTATTATATATTATATGTTTTGGTTTGTGAAAAGTAAATATATATTGAATATTTTTTTTCTGTGTGCTAAAATTTAATCAATAAATTATGGATGTGATAATATGTACAGAAGTGAATACCCCAGACCGTCATTTGTCAGAAATAATTGGATGAATCTGAACGGAAAATGGGACTTTGAAATAGGTAACAGCAATAACTTTGATACGGTGATTGAAGTTCCGTTTTGCCCTGAAAGCAGATTGTCAGGTATTGAACATAAGGATTTTATGTATGATGTGCAGTACAGACGAAAAATTGACATTACTGCAGAACAGCTTGATGGAAGTGTTATAATAAATTTCGGAGCTGTTGACTATGAAACAACTTTGTTTGTTAATGGTAAAAAAGCCGGTTATCACAAGGGCGGATATATATCTTTTTCTTTTGATATCACTGAGCATCTTACTGTAGGGGAAAATGAAATTATTGTATCAGTCAAGGATGACACAAGACATCCTGCAATACCTATGGGCAAACAGTCAGACAGACTTGAAAGTTATGGCTGCAGTTATACAAGAACTACAGGTATATGGCAGACTGTGTGGCTTGAATTTACAGGCAGAGCTTATATAAAAACAAGAAAAATCACACCTGATGCAGATAATAAGACGATTTTAATCGAAGGCTGTCTCAACAGTGTAGCTTCAGCTCAGGTGCAAGCAGAGATTTATTACAAAGGAGAAAAAAAAGCTGATGCTTGTGCTGTGTCAAAAAACGGCAGATTTTCAATGACTGCAGTTATTGATGACGAGATAAAACTCTGGGATGTACTCAAGCCTGAGATTTATGATATTGTTCTTACAGTTAATTCTAACGGGGATTTGTCAGACACTGTAAAAACATATTGCGGATTCAGAAGTATAGAACTGCGTGACGGTAAATTTCTTCTTAACGGCAAATCAGTATTTCTTCGTCAGATTCTTGATCAGGGCTTTCATCCTGACGGTATTTATACATTCCCTGCAATTGAAGACATAGAGAAAGATATAGATATTGCAATTGATTTTGGATTTAATGGCGCAAGACCGCACGAAAAAATCTTTGAGGAATACTATTTTTACTATGCAGATATGAAAGGCTATCTTGTATGGGGTGAATTCCCGAACTGGGGTTGTTGTCTTGACAGTAAGAAAAATCCCGAGGGACTGAAAAACTTCCTTTCAGAATGGGAAGAAGAGCTTATCAGAGATTATAATCACCCTTCAATTATCGGTTGGTGTCCTCTTAACGAAACGTGGGACGGAAAGCATTTCTGTGATGCTTATTCTCAGAAATCAATATATTCTCTTACAAAGAAATATGATACCACACGACCTGTTATCGGTGCAAGTGGTGGTTATCTCTATGTGACTGATATTGATGACTATCATGATTATTCACATACAGCTCAGGAGCTTATTGCTCATGTCCACGAGCATAAAAACGGAACAAAAGAAGAGAAACAGCTGCTTGTTCTTAATAAAATTCATCGTAGCGGATACCTTACACGCAAGGATTTGAAGGGACTGCCAATATTCTGCTCTGAATATGGAGGAATTTCATTCAATATCGGTGAATCAGCCTGGGGCTATGTGAATGAAAGCAATGAAGATGATTTTGTTGCTCATTATATTTCAGACACAAATGCACTTATGCAAAGTGGCTGTATGGGGATGTGTTACACTCAGCTGACTGATGTTGAGCAGGAGCAAAACGGTCTTGTCACATATGAAAGAAAGCATAAATTCAGTGAAGAAGCTCGTAAAAAAATAAGAGAATGTAATTTGCAGAAAGCAAAAATTGAAGAATAACTAAATGCAGGTGAAATAATGTTTTCAGCACAGTCTTTTGATTTTCTTATGGAAAATCGTTTTATGAACAGCAAAGAATGGTATCACGAGCATAAGCATATTTATGATGAATATGTTCTGAAACCCCTGACTGAGCTTGCTGTTGAAATGGCGCCGACAATTGAGATGCTTGATCCCGCAATTGTCACAACTCCCAAAATCAACAAAGTGCTCTCAAGAATATACCGTGACACCCGTTTTTCTAAGGATAAGTCACTTTTCAGGGAGTCAGTGTGGCTATCATTTAAAAAGGACAAAAAGGAATTCCGTCATTTTCCTGAATTTTTTGTTGTAATCAATCCACAGATGCTTCTCTACGGTTGCGGTTATTACTATATGAAGCCTGAAACAGTAAGTGCAATGCGTGAGCTTATTGAAGAAAATCATCCTTTATGGCAGAAAGCTCTGAAATCATACGAAAAACAGAATGTCTTTACACTTGAGGGCGAAATGTATAAGAGGACAAAGTATCCCGATTATCCTGAAAACATCCGTAACTGGCTTGACAGAAAATGTGTCTGCTGCACTAAGTACAGTACTGATTTTGATCTTGTATTTTCAGATAAACTGGGAGAAACGCTGTGTAAAGATCTTGTGCTGATGAAGGATGTGTATGATTTTCTCATTCTTGCTGAGAACAAGGCAAGAGGAATAATTAAATATGACTGATACAGAAAGAAGCGTCCGTGAAAGACTTCTGAGTCTGAGTGATAATGAGTATAAAGCATTTCATTCAAAGCTTATGCCCACTGTCCCTGACGAAAAGATTATTGGTGTGCGTGTACCTGTTTTGCGTTCTCTTGCAAAAGAGCTTTTCAGAGACGGCACAGGGGAGGAATATATAAAAATTCTGCCCCATGAGTATTATGAGGAAGATAATCTTCACGCATTTATAATTGAGCAGTATAAGGACATAGAAAAGGTAATATGTGAGACTGACAGGTTTTTGCCTTATATTGATAACTGGGCAACTTGTGATATGTTTTCACCCGGAGTTTTTGCAAAGCATCCCGATATTATTTATGATAAAAGTCTTGAATGGATACAATCAGACAAAACATATACAATCCGCTACGGAATAGGTATGCTGATGCGGTATTTTCTTGGTGACAGATTCAATGCCGATATGCTGAAAATTGTTGCTCAAGTGAAAAGTGATGAATATTATGTGAATATGATGATTGCTTGGTTTTTTGCAACAGCACTCTATGCACAATATAATGAAACGATTAAATACATCGAAAACGGAGTGCTCGGAAAATGGGTGCATAACAAAGCAATACAGAAAGCTGTTGAGAGCTGCAGAATTTCAACGGAAACAAAAAGTTATATCAAAACATTAAAAAAACTCCCGTAGAAACCTACGGGAGAAATTTATTATGATTATGAATTAAGCGAGTTCAGCAAAGTATTTGATTGTACGAACCATCTGGCTTGTGTAGCTGTTTTCGTTGTCATACCAAGCAACAACCTGTACTTCATAAAGATCATCAGCAATCTTTGCAACCATTGTCTGTGTTGCATCGAAGAGTGAGCCGTATCTCATACCGATAACGTCTGAAGAAACGATCTGATCTTCGTTGTAGCCGTAGCTTTCTGAAGCAGCAGCCTTCATAGCAGCATTGATGCCTTCCTTAGTAACATCTGTGCCCTTAACAACAGCTGTAAGAATTGTTGTTGAACCTGTAGCAACGGGAACTCTCTGAGCTGAACCGATGAGCTTGCCGTTGAGCTCGGGAATAACAAGACCGATAGCCTTAGCTGCACCTGTTGAGTTGGGAACGATGTTAGCAGCACCTGCTCTTGCTCTTCTGAGGTCACCCTTTCTGTGAGGACCATCGAGGATCATCTGGTCGCCTGTGTAAGCGTGGATTGTTGACATGATACCGCTCTGGATTGAAGCGTAATCATTGAGAGCCTTTGCCATGGGAGCAAGGCAGTTTGTTGTACAAGAAGCAGCTGAGATGATTGTATCTTCTGCTGTAAGTGTATCTTCGTTAACACTGAAAACGATTGTCTTGAGGTCGTTACCTGCGGGAGCTGAAATAACAACCTTCTTAGCACCTGCATCGATGTGAGCCTGTGACTTGTCCTTTGAGCAGTAGAAACCTGTACATTCAAGAACTACGTCAACACCGATTTCACCCCAGGGGAGTTCAGCAGCGTTTGCCTTTGCATAGATTGTGAGAGTCTTGCCGTCAACTGTGATTGTACCTGCTTCGTCGTCAGCTTCAACTGTGTGAAGACCTTCGCCGATTCTGCCGCAGTAACCACCCTGTGCTGTATCATACTTGAGAAGATTAGCAAGCATTGAGGGCTTTGTAAGATCGTTGATAGCAACAACTTCATAACCTTCTGCACCGAACATCTGACGGAATGCAAGACGGCCGATTCTGCCGAAACCGTTAATAGCAACTTTAACTGACATTTAAAATTTCCTCCATTTTTACATGACTTAAGTCATTGTTATTTTTGCGTTATTATTTTAACTCAAACTGAATAAATATTCAAGTCTTTTGTTAAAAATTTAACCTGATTTTAAAAGATTTGTTTAACTCACACAAAAACATATATATACGCAGGGCATATAATCGCAATTATCAATAATAACAGATTACCTGTTGACTACATTCTGTGGTTTTGAGTCAAGAAATGCCTTTATATTGTCTTTAAGAATACCGACAAGTCTTTTTCTCGTTTCAAATGCGGCCCACGCTATATGTGGAGTTATAAAACAGTTTTTTGCTGACAGAAGAGGATTGTCTTCCATTGGTGGCTCTGTTGACAGCACATCAAGTCCTGCACCTGCGAGTTTCCCTGAATTGAGGGCTGTAGCAAGTGAATTCTCGTCCACTACAGTTCCTCTGGATGTATTTATGAAATATGCACCGTTTTTCATTTTATTTATGAAATCATCATTTACGATGCCTTCTGTTTCAGGAGTAAGAGGGCAGTGCATTGAAACAATATCAGATACAGCAAGCATATCGTCAAGTGACATAAGCTTTATATAATCAGGCTCGTCACCGTGAATTCTAGGTGCATATGCAACAATATTCATTCCGAATGCCTTTGCTCTTTCTGCAACAGCTCTGCCGATTTTACCCGGACCGAAAATTCCGAGTGTTTTTCCCGATAGCTCAACAAGAGGCGTTTTCCAAAAACAAAAATCATTGCATCTGCACCAATCACCGTCTCTGACTGATTCTGAATGAAGACCGACATTCATAGAAAGCTCCAGAATAAACGACATAACAAGCTGCGCCACTGCATCTGTTGAATAAGATGGTATGTTTGATACCGGAATACCTTTTTCTTTAAGATATACATAGTCAACTATGTTATATCCTGTTGACATAAGAGCTATGAATTTAAGCTTTGGCAGACAGTCGATAATTTCTTTTGTTATGGGGGTTTTGTTTGTGATGATAATGTCCGCATCTTTTGTTCTTTCAACTATTTTGTCGTACGGAGTTCTGTCATAAACAGTTATTTCGCCGAAGGCATTGAAGTCATCCCAGGTCAAGTCTCCCGGATTTGTTGTATATGCGTCGAGCATAACTATTTTCATAATTAAACCGCCTCTCAGTAATATTCTTATCTGTTAAAAAATATTATAGCATAAACTATTGAAGTTTTCCATTTTTTTTGCTAAAATAATTATGTTTATTTATATAACTTAATCGGTGATATTTTTGACAACTAAAAAATTGATGCAGAAACTGCTTCTGCTTGCCGCTATGATGAGTTTCATTCTCTGTATAGTGCTTGTTGTGTGGTTTTTCATATCTGAGATAAATTACCTTGAGGTGAAATATTGGCAATATATTGATTGGCTGTCTTCAATCGAAAACAGAGTTGCTGCAATAGAAAATAAGTGGCTTATTGTTCTTGTTATAGAACTGCTTTACTTTATTCTTACAGCCTTTCCTGTATTTCCGATTTCAATTCTCTGTGTTGCTTCTGCTATGGTTTTTAATATGCCTGAATGTTTTGTTATCAATATCTGCGGTCTTGCAATACTTTTTTCTGTCAGATATTCAACAGGAATGAGTGCAGGCGGCGGCAGCGCACAGTGGCTTGTCAGGAAAAACAGATTTATTCGTCAGCTGATTGAAAGTGAAGGACAGGGCAATCCGTGGGTGCTCGCAGGTATACGATTGCTTCCGTTTATGCCGATAAATCCGACCAGTCATCTTTACGGCGCAATGGATTTTCCGTTTGTGAAATATTTAATTATTTCAATTGTATGTTTTTTACCGAAGCTTACATCTTATATAATAATCGGTCATAATTTTGCGAATATTTTTTCACCCGAATTCACTTTACCGCTTATTATTCTTTCGTTGATTACAGGTATAGTATTTCTCTTGCTCCGAGGAGCATGGGATTTTATAAATAAAGTTATTGTTCATGAATAGGAGAGATATATAATGTCAAAAGAAAATGCAATCAGAAAAATTGAATCTAATCAGTATGATGAGATAATGAAAAAAATATATTTTACGGATGATGCTGTTGCAGCTCAAAAGGAAAGATATAAAAAGCTTGTTGCTCTCTTTGATGAATTCTATAATTCTGACAGAGAAATCAGATTTTTCTCGGCTCCCGGCAGAACAGAAGTATGCGGTAACCATACTGACCATAACAGAGGTAAGGTTATGGCAGCTGCTATCAATCTTGATGCTGTTGCTGCCGCAGCAAAAAACGACGAAATGATTGTCCGTGTTAAGTCTGCAGAGTATGATAAGATAGATGTTATTGATATAACAGACCTTACACCTCACGCTGAGGAATACGGCCATTCGGCCGGTCTCATCAGAGGCGTTTGTGCAGGCTTTAAAAACAGAGGCTACAACATCGGCGGTTTTGATGCTGCAACAATGACACAGGTGCTTTCAGGCTCAGGTCTTTCATCATCGGCAGCATTTGAAGTTCTTGTCGGTACAATTATCAATTATATGTATAATGACGGGAATGTATCACCTGTTGAGGTAGCACAGATTGCCCAGTATGCAGAAAATGTATTCTTTGATAAGCCTTGCGGTCTTATGGATCAGATGGCTTGTTCCGTCGGCTCGTTTGTAAAGATTGATTTCAAGGATAATGCGAATCCTGTTATTGAGCCCGTTGAGTTTGATTTTGCATCCTGCGGACATTCACTTGTTATTACTGATACAAGAGCTAATCATGCAGACCTTACTGATGAATACGGCTTTATCAGAACAGAAATGGAAAAAGGTGCTGCTGTATTCGGCGGCTCAGCTCTCAGAGATGTTGAGGAAGAAGAGTTTGCTTCAAATCTTGCTTTAGTAAGAGAAAAGGCAGGGGACAGAAGTGTTCTCAGAGGTCTTCATTTCTATGGCGAAAATAACAGGGTTGAAAAAGCTGTTACTGCACTTGAAAGCGGTAATTTTGAAGAATTTAAAAATATAATAACCGAAAGCGGTTTCTCATCTTATATGTATAATCAGAATGTGTTCTCTGCAAAGCAGCCTCTTTCACAGCCTGTTTCAGTTGCTCTTGCAGCAAGTGACTATATTCTCAGAGGCAAAGGTGCCTGGCGTGTTCACGGTGGCGGTTTTGCAGGCACTATTCAGGCTTTTGTTCCCACAGAGCTTCTTGAGACATATAAGAACACTCTTGAAAGTATTTTCGGCGAGGGTGCATGTTATGTGCTTAACATCAGACCCATCGGCGGAACTGAGATTAAATAATTTACGAAGGAGTGTATCTGCATTTCAGATGCACTCTTTTATATTACGGTGATTTTATGAAAAACAGACATCACAGGGCTCTTGAACTTGATAAGGTCCTTTCTATGCTGTCATCATATGCTTCAGCACAGGATAGCAAGGAAATGGCTCTCAATCTTAAGCCCGAAACAAATATTACAATTGCAAAAGGCGAACTCAAAAAAACTGAGGATGCCTATATTCTTCTTGCAAAGTTCGGCGGGCCTTCCTTCGGCTCTATAAAGAATGTGAATAATTCTCTTGCCAGAGCAAATGCAGGGGGCGTTCTTACTATGCGTGAGCTTCTTGACATTGGCGAAAATCTCCGTGTTATACGCTCATTGCACGAATGGCGAAGCAGACAGTCTGACGAAGCAACATATTCAATTGATGTGTATTTCGGTTCACTCAGACCGAATCAGTATCTTGAATCAAAAATATCTTCTTCAATCACTTCCGAAGAAGAAATGTCAGATAATGCTTCACCGGCTCTTGCCGATATAAGGCGTAAAATGAAGCAACAAGCATCAAGAATCAGAGAAAAACTTGATGGGATTTTACGCTCTCAGACATATCAGAAGTGTTTGCAGGATGCTATTGTCACTCAGCGTAACGGAAGATTTGTTGTACCTGTTAAGTCTGAATTCAGAGGGCAGATAGCAGGTCTTGTTCACGATACATCATCAAGCGGAGCAACGGTTTTTGTTGAGCCTATGGCTGTTGTTGAGGCAAATAATGAAATCCGTGTTCTCCAGGGTAAGGAACAGGATGAGATAGAGAGAATTCTCTCGGAGCTCTCTGCTGAAACAGGAAGCTATGCGGATGAAATCAAGTATAGTTATGAAGCAGCACTTGAAATTAACCTGATTTTTGCCAAGGCACAGCTTGCATATAAAATGAAGGCATCAGTTCCCGAGCTCAATGATACAGGTATTACAATCCTTAAGAAGGCAAGACATCCGTTGCTTGACAGTAAAAAGGTTATCCCTGTTGACATAAAGCTTGGTGAAACATTTGACACGCTTGTTATAACAGGTCCCAATACAGGCGGAAAAACAGTCTCAATAAAAACTTTGGGTCTTCTTACACTTATGGCAATGTGCGGACTTATGATTCCCGTTGCTGACGGCAGTAAGGTCTGCGTCTATAAAAAGGTCTTTGCAGATATCGGTGATGAACAAAGTATAGAGCAATCATTATCAACTTTTTCATCACATATGGTCAATATTGTCAATATAATGAAGGATGCTGATGACGAAAGCCTTGTTCTTATTGATGAGCTTGGTGCAGGTACAGACCCTGTAGAAGGTGCAGCACTTGCTATGTCTATTCTTGAAAGGCTTAAATTGCAGGGTGCAAAGATTGCGGCTACAACTCATTATGCAGAGCTCAAGGCTTATGCACTTGACACCCCTGGAGTTGAAAATGGAAGCTGTGAGTTCGATGTCAATACTCTCAGACCCACATACCGTCTTCTTATCGGTGTTCCGGGCAGGTCAAACGCCTTTGCCATTTCTGAAAAACTCGGAATTGAATCTTCTGTTATTGACAGAGCAAAAGAGCTTGTCTCTTCCGAAAATGTCCGTTTTGAAGATGTTGTTGATACTCTTGAAGAACGCCGTCTTGAAATGGAAAAAGAAAGACAGGTTGCAGAAAAGCTGAGACTTGAGAATGAAGCTCTTAAACGAAAAACAGAAGAACGTCTTGCAGAAATTGAGAAGCTTCGTGAAAAAGAAATACAAAGAGCAAAAAGTGAAGCAATGCGGCTGGTTGAAAACTCAAGGAGAGAAGCAAACGCTCTTATAATTGAGATTGAAAAGCTCAAAAAAGAACTTAAAAATCAGACCAATACTGATAAGCTCAATGAAATGCGCTCCAAGCTCAGAAAAGGCTTGTCGGGTGTCGATGCTGCAGCAGATCCTGTTATGGACGGTACCGATGACGGATATGAATTATCAAGACCTTTACAGGTCGGTGATTCAGTTCGACTTGCAGGTATGGGCAGTGAAGGTAAAGTACTTGCCACACCTGACAATAAGGGGTATGTTGAGATTCAGACAGGCAGTATGAAAATGCGTGTAAAGGTTTCAGACTTGCGTCTTATTGAAAAGAAAAAGGAACAGAAAAAAGAAACATTTATCCGACGCGAAACAGAAAGCAGACTTACTGCTGCATCCGATACCCGTTGTGACCTGAGAGGTATGACTGTTGAGGAAGCAATAATGACCTTGGATTTGTTTATTGACAGTATGATAATGTCCGGTCTTGGTGAATTTACAATAATTCACGGCAAGGGAACAGGTGCTCTCAGAGCTGCAGTACAGCAGCATCTTAAGAAGCACAGTCAGATAAAAAGCTATCGTCTGGGTACATTCGGTGAGGGTGAAAACGGAGTTACTATTGCTACTCTGAAATAAAATAAATTTTTTTTCAATTTGCTATTGACATTCACACTTTCTTTTAGTATAATACACGACTGTAAAGCAATAAATCTTTACAGTAAAAGAGGTGAATTTTGATGGCAAAAAATCTGGATATGATAATGCTTCTTGATTTTTACGGCGATATGCTTACAGAAAAACAGCGTGATTTTGTCAGCTTCTATTATAATGATGATCTCTCTCTTGCTGAGATTGCGGAAAATGTCGGCATAACAAGACAAGGTGTCCGTGATGCCATCAAGAGAGCCGAAAGCCAGCTTATTGAAATGGAAGAGCGTGTCGGTTTTGTTTCACGTTTTGAGCAGATTAAATCAGGACTTGCTGTTATAAGCGCTAAGGCAGGAAAAATCAACGAAGAAAATCTTAAATGCGGTCTTTCGAGGGATATTAACGACCTTACGGTTGAAATTCAGTCACTTTGTGCTGACCTCGCAGACCCCGAAATTTAATAAGGGGTATCAAAAATGGCATTTGAAGGTCTTTCAGACAGACTTGAATCAGCTTTTAAAAAGCTTAAAAGTAAAGGTAGCCTTACAGAGAGTGATGTAAAAGAAGCAATGCGAGAAGTGCGTCTGGCTCTTCTTGAAGCTGACGTAAGCTATAAAGTTGCTAAAGATTTCACAACCTCCGTAACAAACAAAGCTATCGGTGCCAAGGTTATGGAGAGTCTTACTCCTGCCCAGATGGTCATAAAGATAGTTAATGAAGAGCTTACTGCTCTTATGGGTGGCACTCAGGCAAAGCTTGCCAATGCGGCTCATCCGCCGACAGTTGTTATGATGTGCGGTCTTCAGGGTTCAGGTAAAACGACCCACAGCGCAAAAATAACAAAAATGCTAAAAAAACAAGGTCACAGACCGTTACTTGTTGCCTGTGACGTTTACAGACCTGCTGCTATCAAGCAGCTGCAGATTGTCGGTGAGCAGGCTGATGTTCCTGTTTTTGAAATGGGTAACACAAATCCTGTCACAATTGCAAAAGAGGCTCTGAAGCTTGCTAAAGATAAAGGCTATGACTATGTGTTTCTTGATACTGCAGGCCGTCTTCATATTGATGAACAGCTTATGCAGGAACTCAAAAATATAAAAGCAGAAGTCAAGCCTCACGAAATTCTCCTTGTTGTTGACTCAATGACAGGTCAGGATGCAGTTAATGTTGCATCAACGTTCAATGATGCACTCGGTATTGACGGTCTTGTTCTTACTAAGCTTGACGGTGACACACGAGGCGGTGCGGCACTTTCAGCCAGAGCAATCACAGGTAAACCTATTAAATTTGTGGGTGTAGGTGAAAAGCTTGACGACCTTGATGTCTTTCATCCTGAACGAATGGCATCAAGAATCCTTGGTATGGGTGATGTACTTTCACTTATTGAAAAAGCTGAGCAGACTCTTGATGAGAAAAAAGCACTTGAGCTAGAAGAAAAGTTAAGACAGAATAAATTTGACCTTAACGACCTTCTTTCACAGCTTCAGGAGGTCAAGAAGATGGGTTCAATGAAAGATATTCTTTCAATGATTCCCGGTGTCGGCATAAAAATCAAGGATACCGACATAGATGACCGTCAGCTTGATAAAACAGCTTCAATTATTTATTCTATGACTCCCAAAGAGAGAGAAAATCCCGATATAATCAATCCCTCAAGAAAACGCAGAATTGCCGCAGGCTGCGGTATGCAGGTTGAGGATGTCAACAGACTTCTTTCTCAATACCGTCAGATGCAGAAAATGTTTAAGCAGATGACAGGTAAGGGCAGCAAGAAAAAAATGAAGCGTATGCAGAATATGATGGGTGGCGGCGGATTCGGCGGCTTCCCGATGTAAATCACGGTTTCACAACACAAAAGTGTTTGAAAATATATATTGTATAATTATTTTGGAGGTAAATAAAAATGGCAGTTAAGATTCGTCTTCGTCGTATGGGTGCAAAGAAGGCTCCCTTCTATCGTGTAGTTGTTGCTGACTCAAGATATCCCCGTGACGGCAGATTTATCGAAGAGATTGGTTACTACAACCCCACAACTGAGCCTGCAACAGTTAAAATTGATGCTGAAGCAGCTAAGAAGTGGATCGGCAACGGCGCTCAGCCCACAGACACTGTAAGATCAATTCTCAAAAACCAGGGAATTATCGAAAAGTAATTTCTTGTTTATTTAAAAGTTATTTAGGGAGGAAAATGAAAATGGAAGAATTACTCGTTGCTATTGCACAGGGTCTTGTAGATGAACCTGCAGCAGTTAATGTAACTGTTGACCCTGAAAACGAAGAAGGAATCGTTGTTTATCATCTTCACGTTGCTGCAGACGATATGGGCCGTGTAATCGGTAAGCAGGGAAGAATTGCTAAGGCAATCAGAACTGTTATGCGTGCAACTGCAAACCGCAAGGATATGAAGATTCAGGTTGAAATCGACTGATTCCAAAGCAAAAAAAATTAACGGGTACTCTCACGAGTGCCCGTTTTTTTTATTTACAGATATTTCTGATATTCTTCAACAGCCTTTTTATCGCATCTTTCATTTTCTGGGTGTCCTGCGTGGCCTTTTATCCAATTGAATTCAACTTTATGTGTACCAAGTAGTGTCAGAAGCTCTTCCCATAAATCAACATTGAGAGCAGGCTTGCCGTCGCTTTTTTTCCATCCTTTTTTCTTCCAACCGTACACCCATCCTTTGAGCACTGCATCGCAGACATATTTTGAGTCTGAAATGACAGTTACTTCACAAGGTCTTTTCAGTGCTTTGAGACCTTCAATAACGGCTGTGAGCTCCATTCTGTTGTTTGTTGTATCTTTATTGCCGCCTGAGATTTCTTTTTCGTATTCACCTGCTCTGAGAATTGCGCACCAGCCACCGGGACCGGGATTGCCTGAACAGGCTCCGTCTGTGTATATAAGAATTTTGTCTGCCATAATATACCTCATTTCTTTAATTAACATTATACCAATATTTTTATCATAAGTAAATAGTAAATGATTATTTTGGATTATCCTGTGAATAATAAAAACACATTATTATTTGGTAGGAGAATGAAATATGAAAGCTGTTATACTTGCCGATTCTGACGGTGCTAAACTCAGACCTGTGACCTGTACCCGTCCGTTGGCTATGATAAAACTACTCGGAAAACCCATACTGGGTTATACACTTGAATTATTTCTTAACAATGGCTTTGACGAAATCGTAGTAATTACACGATATCGTTCTGAAGATATAGAAGAATATATCTCAGATTGCGACATTCAGACAGTCGATATCAGATGTGTGGAATCAGCATCTCAGCACCAGATTAACTGTATTAAGAATGTAACACGTAATTGGAATGAACCGTTTGTGGTTATGAATGCAGATTGTCTTTGTGACATTGAAATGAATAAAATAATGCTATATCATAAAGCAATAAATGCTGACCTTACTGTCGTCTGTTCAACTGTTGAAGATACTTCCGCATACGGAATTATAAATCTCAACAAAAACGGCTCAGTTGAAAGTTTGTATGACAGACCTGAATGGAATCATACTTCATCAAACCTTGCAAACACAGGGATATTTGTAGTTTCTCCTGAACTGATGAAAAATACAAATGAAAAGATAATGGGCTTTACAGGTCAATTTCTTGAGCATGCTGTTGAAGATAATAAGCGTGTTTACGGTTATCAGACTGATTGTTACTGGCTGTGCATAAACGATATAAATGATATAAGAAAAGCATCTGCTGACCTAATGTCACATAGAGTGAATGCTGCTACTCCTGAATCCAGAAACGGTATATTCTCAGTCTCGGGTATTCCTGAGGGGGATTATAATATTGTACCGCCTGTTTTTTTCGGTAAAAATGTCAGAATAGGTGTCAATTCAACCGTAGGACCGTTTACTGTCCTTGAAGATAATGTTCATATCGGTGATTCATCAAGAATCAAGCGTTCTGTAGTTATGAAAAACAGTCAGATTTGCGGAAACTGTGATGTTATAGGCTCTGTAGTAGGTGAGAAATGTGTTTTTAAACGCAACACTATATGCCTTGAAGGCTCCTGTATCAGTGACGGATGTGTGATTGATAGCGGTTCAACGGTTTCAAATAATATCTCTGTGTGGCCTGAAAAGAAGGTTTCATATCGCTCTGTTCTCAGAAATAATCTCAGAGACGGCAGAAATGAATTTGATCTGATTGAGAGCGACACAGTCCGTGGTAATACTTTTACTGAAATTTCGTGTGAACGATGCTGCAGACTCGGAGAGTCGCTCGGAAGCTCATCCTCAGGCGGCAAGGTTGCAATCGGCTACAATTCTACCAAGGAATCAAAAGCACTTGCTATGGCAGTTTTATCGGGGCTTATTTCAAGCGGCAGTAAGATAAGTGATTTTGGTGAGTGCTTTGAGAGTCAGATGCAGTTTTATGTATCATTCTGTTCACTTGACAGCGGAATTTTTATTTCTGCTGACAAAAATACGGCATATATCAAATTCTTTGGTAAATACGGCTTACCCCTGTCTTGCAAATCAGAGCGTGAGATTGAGTCTGTTTATAAGAAGCAGGATTTTATAAGGTCTCATTCAGGTGATACAGAAGAGGTTCGTGACATGAGTAATATTTCTGATATATACTACGGTCAGCTTCTTTCTTTGTGCGGCGAGAGAATATATAACTCATCTGCAACGGTAAAAAGTCTGAATCCCGTCATTACAGATACAGTTAACAGATGTTTTTATCTGCTTGGTGTAAGAAATTCAGGTGCACCGGAATTCAATGTTGATTTTTCGGGAAGAACAGTGACTGCTGTCGATGAGAATTCTGCTTTTGTATCATATGAAAAACTTGTTATTCTTTGCTGTATAGATGCGTTAGAGCAAGGCAAAAATATCTGTGTACCTTTTGAAGCTCCGGCGATGATTGAAAAAATTGCATCTGAATATAATAAATCGGTTTACAGAACAGGTACTGCACATCATAAAGAATTTTCAGAAGAGACAGGAGTGTTAGCAAGAGCCTGTATGTGGGCGTATGACGGATTGTGCCTGGCATTCTCGGTAATGGGTATTATGCTCAGAAAAAATATGTCTCTGAGTCAGCTTCTGAAATCTGTGCCTTCATACAATGTATGCTCAAAGCTCATATCGTGTAATTTCCCTCATTCACGCCTTGCAGATGTGCTTGACATCAACCTTGACAGAAATTCAAAGGGTGTCAGAAAGACTCTTAAAAACGGTTATCTGACGCTTGTAAGGCAGGATGCAGGCAGACACATCAGAATTATTGCTGAAGCTGAAACAATCGAAGCCGCAACTGAAATTTGTGCCGAAGTGCAAAGGAAAATAAATATTGATACTATTGACAATATGACACAATAAGTGTAAAATAACAATAATAATGGGTTGATATATAATCATTGATTTTTAAGCCTCAGCCGGAGGCTTTACATACACAAATATTATAACAGCAAAGGAGTAGAAATGAGTAATCAGAAAAATATAAAAGACACATCTCGTAAAGATTCAGATAAAATTAAGCGTTACGGCAAACTTACAAAAAATATCAAGAGTAATTCCCGTCAGAATACCAAAGGAAAAAAGCAGACAGCTCTGCATTATCATAAAAAGAATCATAATACAGTGCGTGAGAACTTTGAATCACCGGTTAAGATTGCATTTCTCGGCGGACTCAATGAGGTTGGTAAGAATCTGACTGTTATTGAATATAATAATGAAATTATTATCATTGACTGCGGACTTGCATTCCCCGATGCCTCTATGCCGGGTATAGACCTTGTTATACCTGATTTTACTTATCTTGAAAAGAATGCAGATAAAATTAAAGCGATTTTTATAACACACGGTCATGAGGACCATATCGGCGGTCTGTCATACCTTCTTAATGTTATCAGCGCTCCCGTATATTCATCAAAACTGACGCTTGGTCTTGTCGAATATAAGCTGAAGGAAGCCAAAGTAAGCAATAAAGTCAAGCTTATTCCCGTAAAGCCCGATGACAGAATAAAAATCGGAGGCTTTGAGGTTGAAGCAATTCATGTAAATCATTCAATTCCTGATGCTCTTGCTTATGCGATAAGATGTAAGGAAGGTGTTATTCTTCACACAGGTGACTTTAAAATTGACAGCACACCTATTGACGGAGAAATGATGAATCTTGCAAGACTCGGTCAGCTTGGTAATGAAGGCGTTCTTTGTCTTCTTTCTGATTCTACAAATGCAGAAAGAAGCGGATATACCGAAAGTGAGCGCAAGGTAGGAGAGTCTTTTGAAAACCTTTTCAGAAAAGCGGGCTCAAGAAGACTTATCGTTGCAACCTTTGCATCAAATATCCACCGTGTTCAGCAGATAATAAATGTTGCCTCATCTCTCGGCAGAAAGGTTGCACTTTCAGGAAGAAGTCTTGAAAATGTTGTTGCTATCAGTCAGGAATTGGGATATCTCAATGTTCCTGACGGGCTTATAATTGGTATAGAAGCGATAAGACAGTATACTGATGAAGAGCTTGTCATCATCACAACTGGCAGTCAGGGTGAACCGATGTCTGCTCTTACAAGAATGGCAATGTCTGACCACAGACGTGTATCTGTCGGACCAAACGACTATGTTATTATCTCTGCCACACCGATACCGGGTAATGAAAAAACTGTCGGCAAGGTTGTAAATGAGCTTATGAAGCTCGGTGCAAATGTCGTTTATGAGAGAATGTATGAGGTTCATGTTTCAGGTCACGCATGTCAGGAAGAACTGAAGCTTGTTCTCGGTCTTGTGAAGCCTAAGTTCTTTATCCCTGCACACGGTGAGCAGAAGCATCTTCGTAAGCATGCAATTCTTGCCGAAGCAATGGGCGTACCTGCAGATAATATTATTATTGCATCAAACGGTACCGAAGTTTCTTTTCTTTCAGATAAAAAATACACACTCAGTGATGTACCTGCAGGTAATGTTTTTGTTGACGGATACGGTGTTGGCGATGTCGGCAGTCTTGTTCTTCGTGAAAGAAAGCTTCTTTCTGAAGACGGCGTTATTGTTGTATCTGCCGTTATTGATTCTGCAACGGGGTACAATCTGTGTGCGCCTGAAATACATTCGAGAGGCTTTGTGTTTGTCAAGGAATCCACTGAATTGTTTGATGAAGCTCAGGAGCTTGTAATTAAGATTCTTGACAGATATGCAGACTCCAAAAAACGTGATATAAATACTCTCAAGAACAGAATCAAGGATGAAGTTCTTAGATTTATGCACGAAAAAACCAAGCGCAGCCCAATAGTTATTCCTGTTATTCAGGAAATTTGATTACGGTTGTGTGAAAGGAACACAAGATATGAAATTTAAAGATTTTCTGAAGCTGCATCCGATGTTTTCTGTCGTTGTGCTCTTTGCGCTGATGGTATCTGCAACTTCATTTTATCTTGAACAATATATAATTGCTGTTGCAGAGCTTGTAATGGCTGTTGTTCTCGGTGTTATTGTATACTTTGCTGAAAAACGTAGTTTCAATGACCTGAAAAAGACAGTCAGTATATTGAATTCATACCTTATCTCTGACGGTGACAGCACCACATCAAATGTACCTATACCGTTTGTGGTTTGCTCAGATAACGGTGCAATTGTGTGGTATAATGAGCTTTTTGAACAGGTGATTCTCTGCAATAAGACATTATCAAATAAACAGATAGGTTCTTTTATTCCCGTAAATAAGCTAAAAGAAAGCCTTGTTAAAGGCAGTTTTGATGCATCTTATGAGGATAGGAGATACACTGTATATGTAACACATTTTTCAGAATCGTCATCTTCAAAATATGTGCTTTATTTTGTAGATGATACATATCTTAAAAATATTGCTGATGAATACAACAAAACAAGACCTGCTGTAATGATTGTTTCAGTTGATGCAATGGATGATGTTTCATCAAGAATATCTCAGAATGCGTTTTCAACACTTCTCAGTGAAGCAGAGAGAATGATAATTTCGTGGTTTACGCATTATCAGTGCATACTCAGAAAAACAGGTGACGGCAGATTTTTTGTTGTTTCTGAAAAAAATATTTTTGAACAGATGAAAGATAATAAATTCAATATTCTTGATTCTGTGCGTGATTACAGGCTTGACGGTGTTACATCAGGCCTTACATTGTCAATAGGTATTGCGACGGGAAATGAAATGTCTGTCTGCGAAGAAGCTGCACGAAAAGCTCTTGATATGGCAAAGGGCAGAGGCGGCGATCAGGTCGTTATAAATGAGAATAATGAGTATGAGTTCTTCGGTGGCGTTGCAACAGGCGTTGAAAGCAGAAATCAGGTGCAATCCAGAACTTACGCAAGTTCTTTTGAGGAGCTTGTGAAGCATTCATCTAATGTTCTTATTATGGGACATAAGAATTCAGATCTTGATGCACTCGGCTCTGCTGTCGGTATATATGAAGCCGTGAACGCTCTCGGTGTTTCTGCTAATGTTGTTATTGATGAAAAAACAACAATGGCAATCGCTTTGTATGACCATTGTGTTAAAAATATGGGTTCATCGGTGTTCATAGATGAGAAAACTGCACTTGACAAGGTTTCATCTGATACTCTTGTAGTTGTTACAGACGTTATGCGCCCCGGCTTTACCGAGAGCCCTGTAATAATTGAAAAAGCAAATAAAAAGGTTGTTATTGACCACCACAGAATGTCCGTTGATTATATGTCAGATTCATTGCTGCTATATCATGAGCCCAATTCATCATCTGCAAGTGAAATGGTGACTGAGCTTATCAAATATATGCCGTCAAAGCCCGTGCTTTCTAAGACTGCATCAGAAGCACTTCTTGCAGGTATTTATCTTGATACAAAGAATTTTACACTTAAAACAGGTGTCAGAACATTTGATGCTGCTGCATCATTGCGTGATAACGGGGCTGACACAATTACTGTAAGAAAGCTTTTTGCAGCCACGGCAGAGGAGAATGCTGCTATCAGTTCAATAGTCAGCAGCGCAGAAATAAGAGGCAGCTTTGCCTTTGGCAGAACATATGTCAACGATCCGTCATCAAGGCTCGTTTCTGCTAAGGCTGCCGATGATCTTCTCAATATTGAGAATGTTGATGCTTCATTTGTTATTTACCCTGTGAGTGAAACAGATGTTGCAATTTCTGCAAGATCCTACGGCAGAATAAATGTTCATATTATTATGGAAAAACTAGGCGGTGGCGGTCATCTGACAATGGCAGCTGCACAGCTAAACAATACAACGGTTGAGGAAGCCGATGCTTTGCTCGGAAATGCTGTTTTTGATTTCTGGCACAATAAGGGCTCCCACAAGATCAACAAAAAGGAGGAATAACCAATGGAGGTTATTTTAAATCAGGACGTTAAATCACTCGGTAAAAAGGGTGAAAAGGTTACGGTAGCAGAGGGATATGCAAGAAACTTTCTTTTTCCCAGAAAGCTTGCTGTTGAGGTTTCTGCTCAGTCTATAACAGAACTTAAAAACAGAGAGTCATCCAATCAGCATAAAATTGATACTGAGATTGCAAATGCAAAAGCTGCTGCCTCCAAGCTTAACGGCAAGGAGCTTAAAATTGCAGCAAAAGCAGGTGCTAACGGTAAACTTTTCGGCTCTGTGACATCAAAAGAAGTTGCACTTGAAATCAAGAAGCAGCTCGGTGTTGATGTTGATAAGAGAAAGGTCGTTATGTCCGATATAAAGAGCTTTGGCTCAGCAGAAGCTGAAATTAAGCTTTATCAGGGTATTAATGCAAAAATTACAGTTGTTGTAGGTGAATAATAAATGGCTAACGAAGTAAATTCTGTTTCAGCAGACGGCGGATTGCTGCCTTTCAGTCTCGAAGCTGAGCAGGCTGTTCTCGGTGCTATACTCCTGGATCCTTCGTGTCTGTCTGCAGTTACAATGATACTGAAACCTGATTATTTTTATCTGCCTCAGCATAAAGCAATATTCACCACTATTCTTTCTTTGGATGCTGCTCACGGCGGTAAAATCGATCCTTTGCTTGTTCTTGAAACACTCAAGGGTGACAAGACATTCAGTGATGAATCGGGAAAAACTTATCTTCTTCAGCTTTCCAAAGTTGTACCGTCTACTGCAAATGTTGAATCCTATGCAAAAATTGTAAGAGAGAAGTTTTATGTCCGCTCGCTTATAAATGTTGCATCTGATATTAAAGACAAAGCATCAGATTCAGCTCAGACTGCTGATGAACTGCTTGATATGGCTGAACAGAAGATTTATGATATCCGTCAAGGTAAGGCAATTTCAGGACCAGCAAAGATAGGTGATGTTTTACCGACTGTTTATCAGAATCTTTATAATCTGTCTCAGCTTGATAAAGATGAATATGCAGGCTTTAACACAGGTTTCCCTGACCTTGATAAGAAAATAACAGGACTCAACCGTTCTGACCTTATTATTGTCGGTGCCCGTCCTGCGATGGGTAAAACCAGTTTTGCACTTAACCTTGCACGTAATGTTGCTGTGTATGCCCGTAAGAAGGTGCTTTTCTTCTCTCTTGAAATGTCAAAAGAGCAGTTGGCACAGAGAGTTCTTTCAACAGAGGCTAAGGTGCTCAGTACAAAGTTCAGAACCGGTAAATTGTCTCCCGATGAATGGCAGAGAATTGCTGAAGCAAGTGTTTTTCTTGCAAATGTTGAATTATATTTTGATGACACTGCAAGTATCACAGTGCCTGAAATGAAAGCCAGAGCAAGACAGCTTAAGAATGTTGACTGCATTGTAATTGACTACCTTCAGCTGATG
>CALEII010000061.1 GCA_937876205.1 uncultured Clostridia bacterium | reverse complement strand
GCGACACTGCTTTTTCCTGCACCTGCAGGACCGTCAATTGCAATATTTATCATATAAGCACCTCATCACATTGATTTGCCGGCAAGAACACCGGTAGAAAAAGCTATCTGTAAATTAAAACCGCCTGTGTATGCATCCACATCAATAATTTCACCTGCAAAATACAGATTGTCACATAATGTTGATTGCATTGTCTTAGGATTGATTTCTTTAACTGAAACACCGCCGGATGTAACTATCGCTTCATCAATTGATCTGAAGCTGTCAACAGTCACGGTAAAATGCTTAAGAAGATATACAAGCTCTTTACGCATATCCTTGGTAATCTGATTTACCTTCATATCAGTAGGAATTTCGCTTAATCGAACAATAATCGGAATCAGTCTTGACGGAAGAAGCTTCATTAGGGCATTTGCAATTGATTTGTTTGCATTTTCAGCAAAGTCTCTCAGTATTCTTGCATCAAGCTTTTCTTCAGAAAGTGCCGGCTTCAGGTCGATTTCAATGGAGTATTTTCCGCTTCTCATATTTTTCATATGTGAACTTGCACTGAGTATTACAGGTCCGCTGACGCCAAAATGAGTAAACAGCATTTCACCGAAATCACTGAATATTTCATTATATGAGTCATTATCACGCACTGAAATAGCTATGTTTTTAAGTGCTAAACCCTGTAATGAACCTGTCCAATCATCTGTAGTATTGACAGGCACCAGCGAAGGCTTTAATTCAGTGATTGTATGACCACACTGTTCTGCAAGTAAATAACCGTCACCGGTTGAGCCTGTAAGAGGGTATGATTTACCACCTGTTGCGACAATATATTTTTCTGCTTGGTAAATATTACCGTCTTCATCTTCTGCAGATCTGATTATTCCGTCTTCAATATTGAATTTAACTATTCTTGCCTTAACTCTTTTTACATTATTTTTTTTAAGAAAATTATACAAAGCATCTACAATTTCAACTGCTTTATCTGACTCGGGAAATACTCTGTTACCTCTTTCAATTTTAAGTGAGACTCCGTTATCTTCAAAGAAATCCATTGTATCAAACGGCATGAACCGTGAAAGTGCACCGTAAAGAAATCTGCCGTTAACAGGTACATTTTCTATAAACTCATTAAGAAGAGAGCATGCATTGGTAACGTTGCATCTGCCTTTACCGGTTATCATTACTTTTCTGCCTATTTTATCATTACGTTCACAAAGAAGAACATTTTTGCCGTTTTCAGCAGCAAAGCCTGCAGCCATACAGCCAGCCGCACCACCGCCTATGACAAGAACATCATACATTTTTCGTATTCCTTTCATAACATATCTATTATATATTAACTCATCATATAGAAAAAAGCAAGTAAAATAATTTTATTTTAATCTTGCAATAAAGAATGTTATGGGGTATTATATCACATAGAATATTATATAAAGGAGAAATACTATGGGTATCGATTCTAACTTACTTTATTATAAAAAACCTGCTAAAGCTTGGACTGAAGCCTTACCTCTTGGTAACGGCAGTATCGGCGCTATGATATACGGCAAAGCACAGACAGAGACAGTTTCACTTAACTATGATCAGCTCTGGACAGGCTATCCGAAGACATATCAGCATATGTGTTCATATGAAAGCTTTATAAAAGCAAGAGAGCTAGCTCTTGACGGAAAGCTTTATGAAGCACAGCAGATTCTTCAGGATAATTTTGAGGGTATGAATTCCGAGGCATATATGCCTTTCGGTGATATTGTTATCAGCTGTCACAAAGGCTTTGTGAAGAATTATTCAAGAAAGCTTGATCTTTCAACTGCTGTACATACTGTTGAATATGAAAAGAATGATGTTAAATATACAAGAACATCATTAGTTTCTTACCCTGACAAAGCTTTTGTAATGAAGCTTGAAGCATCTGAAAAAGGTGCGTTGAGTTTTAATCTTAGTATGAACTCACCACTCAGAAATACAGTTTTTGCTGAGAATGACACTCTTATTCTTGACGGTATTTGCCCTTCACTCTCTCCCAGCAATGTAGATGTTATTCCCAAGGATGAATTTATTCAGTATTCTGATGACGAAGCAAAAAAAGGAATGAGCTTCAGAGGTGCTGTTAAAGTCAGCGCTGACGGTAAAACAGAATATTCTGACAACGGTATTGATGTTTCAGATGCAACTGTTGCAATAGTATATTTCACCTGTGAGAGCAGTTTTAACGGCTTTGATAAGCATCCTAACCTTGAAGGTAAGGAATATAAAAATGCTTGTCTTGCTATGCTGGATGCAGTTTGTAATAAAGATTTTGATAACATAAAAGCAGCTCATATTGCAGATTACAGACAGTATTATAACAGAGTTCGGTTAGATCTCGGCAGTGATAATAAAGAGCGTGTTCCCACAGATAAAAGACTTGCTTTATTCAGCAGAAACAAAAGTGATATAGGTCTTTATGCACTTCTTTTCAATTTCGGCAGATATCTTACAATTGCAGGCTCCAGAGAAGGAACACAGGCAATGAATCTGCAGGGAATATGGAATCACAGAGTTAATCCACCATGGAGTTCAAACTACACTGTAAATATCAACACAGAAATGAACTATTTCCCGACACTTATGATAGATATGCCTGAAATGCATCTTCCGCTTATTGAATTTATCAAGGAAATGAGCATAACAGGTGAAAAGACTGCCAAGGAAATATATCATGCAAGAGGTTTTACAGGACATCATAATGTTGATATATGGAGAATGACAACTCCTGTTCAGGGTAACTCACAGTGGTCATTCTGGCCTATGTCATCAGGATGGTTTTGCAGACATCTTTATGAGCATTATGAATATACACTTGATACAGATTATCTTAAAAATACAGCTTATCCCATTATGAAAAAGGCTGCAGAGTTTTATCTTGACTTGCTTGTTCCCGATAAGGACGGCAAACTTATTATAGCGCCCTCAACATCACCTGAAAACAGCTTCAAATACGGAAAAGAAGCTTGCTCAGTTTCTCAGACATCAACAATGTCTTTGTCAATTATAAAAGAACTTTTCGGTAACTGCATCAGAGCATCGGAAATTCTCAGTGAAAGTTGTGATGTAATTGCTGAAATCAAGGATAAGCTTCCCAGAATGCTTCCGTTTATGGTCGGTGCAAAGGGAGACCTTCTCGAATGGTATAAAGATGAAGAATGGACAGAACCTCACCACAGACACATTTCACATCTGTATGCCCTTCATCCCGCAAGACTTATCAATCATGAAGAAACTCCTGAACTTATTGAAGCTTGTCGTAAAACACTTGAATACAGAGGCGATGCAGGCACAGGCTGGAGCCTTGGCTGGAAAATCAATTTTTGGGCAAGAATGTGGGACGGCAACCATGCTATGAAGCTTATTGATATGCAGCTTCGACCAGTTGATAACAGATATCACATAAATTATAAAGGTGGCGGCGGAACATATCCTAATATGTTTGACGCTCATCCTCCTTTCCAGATTGACGGCAACTTCGGTGCAGTCAGCGGCATTGCAGAAATGCTTATGCAGTCAACAGAAGACACAATCTATCTTCTTCCCGCACTTCCCGATAAATGGACAAACGGTAGCATAAAAGGTCTTCGTGCAAAAGGCAATATCAAAGTTGATATTGAATGGAAAGACGGTAAACTTGTTGACTATAAACTCAACGGAAATACAGAAGGTAAACGAATAGTATATAACGGAAATACTCTCTGATACAGGTGATATTATTGAAATCAATTGCAGATGTATTCAAAATCGGTAAAGGTCCTTCAAGCTCTCATACAATGGGACCCGAAAAAGCGGCAATGATTTTTGCTGCTGAAAATCCCGATATTGATAAGGTTGTAATTACATTATACGGTTCATTATCAAAGACAGGTAAAGGGCATCACACCGATAAAGCAGTCCTTTCTCCTTTTGATAAAATTGATGCGGAAATTATATGGAACAATGATGAAACCGATTTACCTCATGAGAATACACTTGATTTTGCAGGTTATAAAAAAGGTAATGAAGTTGCCCGTATGCGTGCTATGAGTATTGGTGGCGGTGATATAAAGATTGAGGGCAAGGAATTTACCGAAATGCCCGACATTTATCCCGAAAACACATTCACGGATATTGCCGCTTTCTGTAAGAAATATAATCTCAGACTCAGTGATTATGTATTTATGTATGAACCCGAAATAAAGAATCATCTTTATGAAGTATGGTATGCAATGAAAGATTGTGTTGATAAAGGTCTGGAAGCTACAGGAGTACTTGAAGGCGGTCTCGGTGTTGAAAGAAAGGCTCAGTTCCTTTATAATCAACGTCATATAGATGAAAGTGAAGTTACAAGAGAAAACAGAACAGTCTGTGCTTATGCATTTGCAGTCGGTGAGCAGAATGCTTCAGCCGGTACTGTTGTTACAGCTCCCACCTGCGGTGCATGCAGTGTAATGCCGGCCGCTCTCAAGTATATGCAGGAAAAGAAAAGATTCACAGATGAAGATATCCTCAGGGCACTTGCTGTTGGCGGTCTTATCGGTAACATTGTAAAAACAAATGCATCTGTAAGCGGTGCTGAGTGCGGTTGTCAGGCTGAAATAGGAACAGCATGTTCAATGACAGCAGCAGCCCTCGGAGAACTTTTTGAAATGGGTATTGATCAGATTGAATATGCAGCTGAAGTTGCAATGGAGCATCATCTGGGGCTTACCTGTGACCCTATCTGCGGGCTTGTTCAGATTCCGTGTATTGAAAGAGGTGCTGTTGCGGCAATGAGAGCAATAAATGCCCTCAACCTTGCTAATTTCCTTTCTTCAACAAGAAAAATTTCATTTGACCTTGTTGTTGAAACAATGTATCAGACAGGTAAAGACCTCAAACACCATTACAGAGAAACATCTGAAGGCGGTCTTGCTAAATTATATCAGTAAATATCAAAAGGTGTCATTTCTGACACCTTTTTTCTTTAACTTAATAATTCTATAATTTCTTTAAATTCATCAGAATCTCTGACAGAATCAAACTCGTCGTGAATCAGCCACTTATCACGCAAAATTTCACTGAGAGGTCTTGTATCAGATGTTTCAAAGTCTGTTTTTTTCTCAACAACTTCACCTACAAGCAATGAATTGAATTTTTGTTCATCGGGTCTGTTATCAAAATCAACAGCCTCTTTAACTGCAAGTTTCAGATGTTTGAAGCATTTTTCTTTTTCTCCGAGTGCAATATATCTTTTTGCAATGTTAAAATTGTTATTAGCATCACCCCAATTGTTTTTCGGTCTGTTGCCGTCAAAAATTATTTTATCAAGTTCAATACGCTTGATAAGAACCTGTAATTCAGTTTCATCATTTAAAACACCTGAATTTGCAAGTAAATATAAATATGATGAAAGTGAATAATAACTGTTATGAATTGCTTTTTGTAAAAAAGACAATTTTTCATTCTCTTCAAGAGCCCACCAAATTTGACTTTCCCTACTATATTCCATCGGAGGCAATGTTTCAAATATTTTTCTGCCGATTTCTTTTCTGCCTTGTAAACAATGATTAAAAGCGAGTCTGGATGTCGCTTCAAGACGGATATTCAGGTCAGGACAATATTTCATTATCCTTTCACCGAGTGCTGTTATTTCTGCATCATACTTTTCCATATTTTCTTTCCATTCGGGAATGTTTCCGTCATCATCACCCGAAACAAAAAGTGCATACATCAGTTTATCAAGCAGGACATAGTTGTTAGGATATTCTTTCACGCCTTCACGGGCAATTTCAATACATTCGTTGATTTTTCCCTGACTGATTGCGTTCTGAAATCTTTCAAGGTATTTTTCAACATCTTCATTTTCTGTAATTTCATTGACACCGAGAAGATAATCTACTGATATACCGAGAATTTTTGCAATTGTCGGAAGCAATTCAATATCCGGATAACAGATGCCCGACTCCCAACGTGAGACAGACTGACAGGAAACGCAAAGCATTTCCGCAAACTGTTCCTGTGTAATGTCTTTTTCTTTTCTGAATTTCTTTATGTTTTCACCTGTTCTGAGTTTCATATAATCATCTCCGTAATTTATTGAAGTGCGCTCTTCTGATTATGATTATAAATTGAAATTCAATATAATTCAACTACTCATAAATTGATAATTATTAACTATCATAGTGAAAAAACTGCCTCATAAAGAGACAGTTTTGAAAAATTATCCGTTTATAACATCTGACATATTATACATGCCTGTTTTTTTATCTTTCATATAGATCGCGGCATTGACTGCACCAACAGCAAAAACATTTTTTGAGAGGGCTGTATGGCTTATTTTTATGATTTCATCATTGCCTGCAAAAATCACTTCATGTTCACCGACAATTGTACCGCCTCTGATTGAGTGCATACCGATTTCGTGTTTATCTCTTTTCTGAGAACGGTTATGTCTGTCATAAACGAGTTCAGGCTCGTAATCGAGACCTTCTTCAACAGCTTTTTCAAGCATTATTGCTGTTCCGCTGGGGGCATCAAGCTTGAGATTATGATGTGCTTCAACAATTTCCACATCAAACGAACCGCCGAGAATCTTTGCTGCAGTTTTTGCAAGCTCCGATATAAGATTTATTCCCAGTGACATATTGCCTGAACGGAACATTGCAACATCTTTTGAAGCATCTTCTATCATTTTATTCTGTCCTGAAGTATAACCTGTTGCGCAAAGCACTGCAGGAATCTTCTTTGCCTTTGCAAACTCAAGAATACCAACCAGTGCAGAAGGATTTGAGAAATCTATTATAACATCAGCTTCACAAGGAACTTCATTCATTGTTGCAAAAACTGGGTAAGGCAGAGAACTGCTTTCAAATATATCTACACCTGCAACAATTTCAATATCTTCTCTTTCACTGATTGCTTTTGTAACAGCAGAACCCATTTTGCCTGAGCAACCGCTTAATATAACTTTTGTCATCATTAAAACATCCTTTTATACAATAAAGTCGGGTATAAAACCCGACCTTAAACCTTATTTTGCAAGACCGTGTTTTGAAAGTGCCTTGTAAAGAACAGCTTTTGATGCTTCATTCATCTGACCGAGAGGCATTCTGCATCTGCCGACATTCCAGCCGCACATATTCATAGCTTCTTTTACAGGGATGGGATTTACATCGCAGAAAAGAGCGTTGCAAAGGTCGATATACTCAAGCTGAAGGTCTCTTGAACCGATAACATCACCGTCAAGATACTTTCTTGCGATATCGTGAGCTACACGGGGTGCAACGTGTGAAAGAACTGAAATAACACCCTTGCCGCCGAGAGCCATTATGGGTAGAATCTGGTCATCATTACCCGAGTAGATTGTAAGACTGTCACCGCAAAGAGCTGCTGTCTGCTGAATGAGAGAAATATCACCGCAAGCTTCTTTTGTTGCTACGATTCTTTCGTGCTTTGCAAGTTCGACATATGTTTCAGGCTTGATTGACATACCTGTTCTGCTAGGAACATTATAAAGAATAATGGGAGCAGAAACTCTGTCAGCAATATAATTATAGTGCTCTATAAGACCTGACTGAGATGTCTTGTTATAGTAAGGAGTTACCATAAGAAGACCGTCAACACCTGCTTTTTCAGCTTCATTTGAAAGTTCAACAGCGTAGAATGTGTCGTTTGAACCTGTGCCTGCAATAACAGGAACTCTCTTATTTACAACATCAACACAGAATTTGATGGCGTCTGTATGCTCAGCGTGTGAAAGAGTTGAGCCTTCACCTGTTGTACCACATACAACAATTGCATCAGTACCGTTATCAATCTGGTCATTGATAATCTTTTCAAAAGTATTAAAATCAATTTTCTTGAGGTCTTCTGTAAAAGGAGTGATAATCGCAATAGCAGAGCCTTCAAAAATAACTTTCTTTTTCATATAGAAAATCTCCTTTTATGAAATATCAGCACTTGGGTTCAATATAACCTTCAGCGCAAAGAAGCTCAGCAAGAAGAACTGCACCGCCTGCTGCACCTCTGAGTGTGTTGTGTGAAATACAGACAAATTTGTAATCATACTGAGTATCTTCTCTCAGACGGCCTGTTGAAATAGCCATACCGCCTTCAAGCTCTCTGTTAATTTTTGTCTGAGGCATATTGTCCTCTGTATAGTAGTTAAGAAACTGCTTGGGAGCGTGGGGAAGGTCAAGCTCCTGAGGTCTGCCTTTGAAATTCTTCCATACTTCAAGGATTTCTTCCTTTGTGGGTTTCTTTTCAAAGCGTACAAAGCAAGCTGCCATATGACCGTCTGAAACGGGAACTCTGAGACACTGAGCTGTGAAATAGGGCTTTGAAGCAGGAACAATTTTACCGTCTTCTATTGTACCCCAGATTTTAAGAGGTTCTTTTTCACTCTTTTCTTCTTCACCGCCGATGTAAGGAATGACATTATCAACCATTTCAGGCCATCTGTCAAATGTCTTACCCGCACCTGAAATTGCCTGATAGGTGCACACAAGAACATCCTTGACGCCGAACTTTTCATCAAGAGGATAAAGTGCGGGAACATAGCTCTGAAGTGAGCAGTTTGATTTTACAGCAATAAATCCTCTCTTTGTGCCGAGTCTCTTTTTCTGTGATTCGATAATTTCAAGATGATTATTGTTGATTTCAGGAATAATCATAGGAACATCATCTGTGAATCTGTGTGCAGAGTTATTTGAAACAACAGGGCACTCTGCTTTTGCATATGCCTCTTCAAGAGCCTTTATTTCATCTTTCTTCATATCAACTGCGCAGAAAACAAAGTCTACGAGTGAAGCAATTTTTTCAATGTCTGCAGTTGCGTCAAGAATAACCTTTGACTTAAGATTTTCGGGAAGGTCTGCTTTCATTACCCATCTGCCGCCGAGTGCTTCTTCATAAGTCTTTCCGGCTGATCTGGGGCTTGCAGCAAGAACTTCAATATCGTACCAGGGATGATCATTAAGAAGTGTTACAAATCTCTGACCAACCATACCTGTTGCACCGATAATACCTACTTTATATTTCTTCATTAATTTTTCCTCCGTAAAAAAGAAATTTAATTTTACTATTGTAATTATATTCATTTTGCAATATAATGTGTTTGAAAAAAAACACATCACAAAATATATAATTCAAAATATATAATATATATTATCACTATTAAATTAAAGTGTCAACTTAAATAAAAGAATTTTAGAAAATTGGTGCAATTTTAATGAAAAAATCAGATTTTTATTTCGATTTACCTAAAGAATTGATAGCACAGGAACCCATCATAAAACGTGATGAATCGAAATTGTTACATCTTGACAGAGAATCAGGAGAAATTACCCACCGTCATTTCTATGATATTACCGATTATTTGCATAACGGCGACTGTCTCGTACTTAATAATACAAGAGTATTACCTGCAAGACTTTACGGTATAAAGCCTACAGGCGCAAGAGTTGAATTCCTGATGCTTAATAATCTTGGTAATGACAAATGGGAATGTATTACAGGCCCAGGCAGAAAAGCAAGAAAAGGTGATACATTTACATTCGGAGACGGTTTACTCAATGCTGAAATAATTGATGTTCTTGATAATGGCAACCGTATAGCAAAATTCAATTATAATGCTTCCAATATTTATGAAGTGCTTGATAAAATCGGAGAAATGCCGCTTCCGCACTATATAACCCACACCCTTGAGGATAAAGAGCGCTATCAGACTGTCTACTCAAAGGAACTCGGTTCTGCCGCCGCTCCCACTGCAGGTTTACATTTTACACCTGAACTTATAAAAAAGATTGAAAATATGGGGGTAAAAGTTGTATATGTGACTTTGCACGTAGGAATCGGCACTTTCCGCCCTGTGAAGGCAGACAATATTGAAGATCACGAAATGCACTCAGAACATTATTGGATTTCATCTGAAACCGCAGACATAATAAATTCAACAAAAAAAGCCGGAGGCAGAATTATTGCAGTCGGAACAACATCCTGCAGAACACTTGAATCAGCTTCAGATGAAAAAGGCTATTTAAAGGAATGTAACGATTCAACCAACATATTTATCTATCCAGGATACACTTTCAGATGTATCGACGGTCTCATTACCAATTTTCATCTGCCCGAAAGCACTCTTATTATGCTTGTTTCTGCATTTGCAGGCAGAGAAAATGTGCTCAATGCTTATAATACTGCAATTGAAAACCGATACAGATTTTTCAGCTTCGGTGATTCAATGGCGATTCTTTAATGAGGTAATGCAATGTATAAACTTATAAAAAACAACGGTACTGCACGACTTGGTTTGTTTGAAACAGTACACGGAACTATAAAAACACCGGGATTTATGAATGTTGCAACCTGTGCAGCAATAAAAGGAGGTCTTTCAGCATTTGACCTTGAGAATATCAACTGTCAGGTTATGCTTTGCAACACATATCATCTTCACGTACGTCCCGGAGATAAAACTGTATACGAAATGGGTGGATTGCATAAATTCACCGGATGGCAAGGCCCTATTCTGACAGACAGCGGCGGATTTCAGGTTTTTTCACTTGCTTCTCTGAGAAAAATAAAAGAAGAGGGTGTGTACTTTCAGTCTCATATTGACGGCAGACATATTTTTATGGGGCCTGAAGAAAGTATGCAGATTCAGTCAAATCTTGCATCTACAATTGCTATGGCTTTTGATGAATGCGTTGAAAATCCTGCTACATATGAGTATGCAAAAAAATCCTGCGAGAGAACAACAAGATGGCTAAAGAGATGCAAAGCTGAAATGGAAAGACTCAATTCTCTCTCTGAAACAATAAATAAAAACCAGCTTCTTTTCGGCATAAATCAGGGCTGTACCTATGATGATCTGAGGATAGAACATATGAAAGCAATTGCAGAGCTTGAGCTTGATGGCTATGCAATAGGCGGTCTGGCTGTAGGTGAGCCGAAAGAAGATATGTACCGTATTATTTCTGCTGTAGAGCCATATATGCCTAAAGATAAAATCAGATATCTTATGGGCGTCGGAACTCCGGGAAATATTCTTGAAGCCGTAAGAAGGGGAGTTGACCTGTTTGATTGTGTTATGCCCAGCCGTAACGCTCGACACGGACATCTTTTTACGTGGCATGGCATTATTAATCTTAATAATGCTAAATATGAAAAAGACGATACACCTATTGATAAAGAATGCGACTGTCCTGTATGCCGTAATCATTCTAAGGGATACATAAGACATCTTTTTAAAGCAAAAGAAGTACTTGCTCTGCGTCTTGCCGTAACACACAATCTTTACTTCTATAACAGGCTTATGGAAAGAATCAGAGAGAATCTTGAGAATGATACATTCGATAATTTTTACAGCAAATATGTAGATTTACTTGACACAAGAATAAAATAATTTAATTAAACACTTGCATTTGTAAGATAAATATACTATAATATTATTTAAATTGTTCAAATCGGAGGACTTAAAATGGATTTTGTATTAAAACTTCTTGATGCAGGCACTACTGCACCTCAGGGCAATTCCTGGACCACTATTCTTCTTATGGTTGCTCTTTTTGGTGTTATGTATTTTGTTATGATCAGACCCCAGAAGAAAAAGCAGAAAGAAGAGCAGGAAATGCGAGATGCTATTCAGATTGGTGATGAAATCACAACAATCGGCGGCATTCTCGGCAGAGTAGTTACTGTAAAAGAAGACTCACTTGTTATTGAAACAGGTGCTGACAGAACAAAGATGAAAATTACTCGTTGGGCTATTCAGACAAACAACACTGCAGAAGACAGACTTCAGGCTGAAAGAGCAGCTCAGGCTGCAGCCAAAGAAGCTGAGAAGGCTGAAAAGGCAAAGAACAGACGTTCAAAGAAATCAGACACAGAAGAATAATGCTTTTGTCTGTAATATAATAATTTATCCCTTCATATCTATTAAACAGATACGGAGGGATTTTTTATGTCTGAATTTAAAGCAAAGTATAAAAAGAAAAAGGAATTATCGCCTTTTTCTGTTGTTGCCATTTCATATATATTTGAATTAATATTATTTATAGCAATACTTTCTGTTATCTCATTTATAATAACAAAAAATCACACTGAAGCAGGAATAATGCAGTTATATGTCATTTTAGATTCAGCTGTTGTCGCTTTTGTAATGTCTGCTTTGTGCAGTAACAAGATCGTCACAAAAAAGCTGATTTTCGGTATGCTGGTGTCAATTGCTGCAGGGATAACAGAGTTTTTAATAATTATGTGCTTCAATAGTGCACAATTAGTGTGGCAGGCATATATAATTTTTCCGGCAGTAATAATTGCGGCATTGGCAGGTTGTATAACAGGCTCAAATATCAGAAGAAAGTGATAATTCCAAAATGAAAATAAACACAATAAAGTTCAACAAAAAACAAATAATACCACCTGAGAAGGATAGGGAAGTCAAAGGGTTAATTATTACTGTTGCATTATTTGCAAGCGGAATGATTATAGGCTCAGGATTATATAATTATCATAACAATAATATAACAGATATATTGAATAATGTTTTTTTTCAAAATATACATTTTCAGAATTATTCAGTATTTCATAGTCTTATAAATGAAATCATAGTTAATATATTTTTTTTAGCTTTAATTTTCTTTTCAGGTATCAGCTGCGCCGGTATACCTGTTATAATTCTGACAGTTTTTATAAAAGGAATGAGCACAGGAATGCTCGCAGGCTTCTTGTTTTCATCATACTCAATTAACGGTATATGTTATTACCTGATAACAATTTTACCTGCATATGTATTCCTTAATGCCAGTTTTCTTATAACAGCAAACAATTCATATTTTTTATCATGGGATATAACATCGATTATTATGGATAAAATGCAACCTGATAAATCATTGATTAAAGGATATATAATTAAGATGTGTCCGATGTTATTATTTTCAATAATAGCTTCGTTAATAAGTGTATTTTTAAAAAAAGCATTCAATGGATTATTCAGCTTTTAATCATTATTGATTTTTGCAAGCGGATTGTTTTCAATAGCAGTTCTTTTTTGTTCATCAACAAGATGTGTATAAATCTCCGTTGTAGAAAGATTTTCGTGCCCCAGAATATCTTTCAGTACAAGCACATCAGCATCACCATATTGATACATCAGAGTTGCCGCAGTATGTCTTAATTTATGTACTGACATACCTGTGCCTCCAAGTCCTGATTTGTCAAGAAAATTCTTAACAATATACTGTACTGTTTTTGGGCTGATTCTTTTTAATCTTGAGCTTAGAAACAGTGCATTTTTGTCTATAACACCGTCTTTAGGTCTCACACGCATATAATTGTTTATAGCATTTATGCAGGCAGAATTCAGATAAATAATACGTTCTTTGTTGCCTTTACCGAGTATTTTCATTGAATTATCAGATCTGATATCGTTATAATTAAGTGCAACCAATTCAGACAAACGCAAACCACAATTGAGAAAAATTGTCATAATTGCATAATCACGCTCTTTATTTTTTCCGTCAACTGATTCAAGAAGATTTATGCTCTGATCAAGAGTCAGATATTTTGGCAATGCTTTTTTAGTTTTTGGCGAATCAAGCACCTTCATAGGATTATTATCAAGAATCTGCTTATTATCGGCTAAATATTTAAAAAACTGACGAATTGCAACAACCTTACGAGCACGGGTTGATGCTGAATTGTTTTTTTCATTTTTACAGTAAGACAGATATTTGTATGCGTCATCTAATGTGATGTTTTTAAAAAAATTAACATCACACATTCTCAAATCAACATCATTTTCTTTACAGATTTTTTTATCAACAACGATAAAACTTAAAAACTCTCGAAGATTTATTGAATATTCAAAAACAGTTTTCTGAGAACGGTTTTTTATTACATCAATGTGTCTTAGATATTCACAAAGAAGCTCCGGCAAGGCATCATAGTCTGGTTTATAGTTAATCATTGAAAAATCCTCCTTTTTCCCTCTCCTGATTTATACAAAATATTTATTTTGTATAATTATATCATTTTGTTTAGCAATTGTCAACAGTTACTTCTCTGTTATGATTTTTATTGTTTTTAATATATTTATTGACCGTATTCCATTTATCTGCTAAAATTACATCAGGAGTGATTTCTGATGAAACAAAGGAATAAAATTTCTATTGTATTATGTATTGTAGTTTCAACTATTTTATTATATTTTTCTGTTTGTGGAGTTTTATATTTATTTGAACCTATCAGCTACAATTCACCTGATTTAAGTCAAGCTGATTATTCGTTTGATTTATATAAAAAGTTTTCATCAGATAATAATTCATCTTTTTATATAAAACAGATTTCATATAAAGATGTCGTATCAGCTGAAGATGATTTTCGTCTTAAATATGTTGATGACACTATTATTGTTATTGCTGACGATAATTCATCACAGGAGCAGCTGACTTCCCTATTTGATTCGATAAATGCTGAGATCTGCGGTTTTATAGACATAATTGATTTCTATCAGATAACTGTTTCTGCAGATACTTATGATGAATTATCAAACATATGTTCTAAATTAAACAGTAATAATCTTGTGGAATATGCAATGTTTGATTATTTTGAAGAAACTCCGACCAACAATGAAGAGTCAACTGATGATTTCATTTTCAGAAACACATACGATATGTATTATTATGAATTGCTTGGTCTTGATAAAGTATATAAACTAATTTCAGATGAAGTTTTCAGAGATATACGTGTTGGTGTATTTGATACCCCTGTGTATTACAACAATAAGCAATTGAATGTCATAAATACTGATGATTATGATGACTTTATTCTGGATCAGGAAATTTTTTCAGGCAGTGCATCTCACGGGACACATGTCTCCGGTATAATTGCAGCAGAATCTGATAATAAACTCTGTGGCGTTGTTCCCGGCGCTTCTGTTTATTCTGAAAACGCAACAAACAACTCTGTTTCTTATTGGATTGCATCATTAACAAATATGATTGTCAATGAAAACATCAGGGCAATAAATATAAGTATGGGATACAACTCTTATATTCCTGTATCTGCGTCACTTGGCGATGAATTCTCAATACAATTTGTTATTAGTGAAAATATGTTGTTTGAGGCAGTTTTGGATAACATTCTTGATGCCGGCTATGAATATGTTATTTGTATTGCAGCAGGCAACGAGGCGAACACAGAGCTGTATAAAACAAGGACTTCCCTATTCGGTTACGGTGATAAAGAATTATTGAGTAAACTTGATTTGTTTAATCTATTCAGTTCCAAACCCCGTTTCTGCGATACTTCATATCAATTGTGCTTTAACTCAATTGAAAACAATGAAGTGCGTGACAGAATAATAATTGTTTCATCCTGCAATAATCAGATGAAGCTTTCATCTTTTTCATCACTTGGTGACAGAGTTGACATAGTTGCGCCAGGTGAAGATATTCATAGTACAGGATTTTATTTTAAAGAAGAGATTATGTCAGGAACATCAATGGCAGCACCTTTTGTTACGGGAGTCGCAGCACTCTTATTTGAACTTGATGATAATCTGACAGGAAGCGAGATAAAAAATATTCTGATATCAAGTTCAGATAAAATAATATCTTACAGAGGTTTTAACTACCCTCTTCTTAACATTTATAATGCTGTTAAATATGTGATGAATAAATAATTCTGTTGTAATTTTAGTTTACATATGATATAATAAATTGAAATAAATAAGGATGGTTAAAACTATGATTCATTATATTGAAAATGATCAGATAAAAATCGGAGTAAAAACTGACGGTGCAGAACTTACAAGTTTTGTGTCAAAAAACAATGGTTTTGAATATCTGTGGCAGGGCAATCCTGATGTATGGTACGGTCAGTCCCCTGTTCTGTTCCCTATTATCGGCAGAGTTCTTGATGACATTTATTATCTTGACGGCAAGGAATATACAATGCCTAAGCACGGACTTTTCAGAAAAAGACCTGCTATGCTTGTTGAAATAAATGAAGATTCTATGGTATTTTCTCAGGAAGCTGACGAAGAAACAAGAAAGATATTTCCATATGAATTCAAGGTTCTTGTAACATTTGAAATCTGCGGTAAAAAGCTTAAAGTTACTCACAAAATTGAAAATAATGACAATAAGACAATGTATTTTTCAATAGGCGGACACCCCGGATTCAATTGCGCAATCGGAGATTATCTTATTTTTGAAAAAAATGAGACACTCGATACAATAGAAATTGACACAGAATGCCTCAGAACGGGACACACAACTCCTGTTCTTTGTGACGAAAACAAGCTTGTAATTACCAAAGATATTTTTAACAATGATGCACTTATTTTTACAGGTATGAAGTCATCATATGTCACTCTTGCAAGTGATAATCACAACAGAACAGTAAAATTCAATTTCAGTGACTGTTCTTATCTCGGAATCTGGGCAAAGCCTGCAGCTCCTTATGTTTGTCTTGAGCCTTGGTGGGGAGTAAACGATTCCCACGAAAGAAAAGCAGATATTTCACAGAAGGATGCTATTATCTCTCTGCCTGCAGGTGAATATTTTGAATGTTTCTGGGAAGCTGAGATTTCAGAATAATATTTTATTGTATTGACAATAATTTGTATAGCTGATAAAATAATAAAAGTATTTTTTAGATTAAAGGAGAAACAATATGAGTGATATAAATAATAACGAACAGCTTAACGGTGAAGAATTCTCACCTGATATTGTCAGCGTAATTGATGAAGACGGTGTTGAACATATTTTTGAAGAACTTGATGTTCTTTCGATTGATGACAAAGAATATGTTGCCCTCCTCCCGATTTATGATGAAGAAGTAGTTGGCGAAGACGGCGAACTTATCATTCTCCTGAGAAACTATGACAGTGATGATGAGATTTATCTTGAGCCTATTGAAGACGAAGATGAGTTTATGAGAATCGGCAAAATGTTTGAAGAAAGACTCGCTGATATGTTTGAATTCGAAGACTGATAAATAATTCCTGCTGTGTGCGATATATCTTTCAGTTCATATTAACCCTACAATTATATTTTCGGGAGCTTAGCTCCGTAGTCTGGAAATGCAGACCTCCCGATTTTTTCGGACGAAGGGAGCCAATGTCTGCGGGCGGCACCCACCTGCTTTATGTGCAGGTTCTTATAACTGAGAGACGGCATGGCGGGATTTTTTATCTCTAAACACAAGAAAAGACCTCTGAAATAAATCAGAGGTCTTATTTTTATTGAGTTGGATATCAGGCGTTGAAATAATCGATAAGCTTTGCAGATGCTCTGAGCACAAGCCGTGCATCCTTGGCAGTGATAACACCGTCTCCGTCTACATCGCATCTTCTGAACATCACTTCATCTGTGGGTTCATCAAGCTGAGCTGCAATTCTGAGGATAAGTCTTGCATCGTATGCTGAAAGATATCTGTTGTTATCTGCATCACCGAGCATAAAGAAAAATTCTTCATCAAGCTCAACAGAAACAGGTTCTACAAATACAACAGTTTCATCATCATAGAAGTATGAAGCGCCTGCAGTAACAGTTGTGGGGATAATTTCTTTTGCAACATTAAGATAGCAAGTGCCGACTACAAGATTTCCGTCTTCATCGCAATCTTTTGCAGTTATAGCTTTAAATGAAGCGTAAGCATATGTCAGTGTGCCGTCAACACCCTCGGGGCCACCTGCAGTTGCGCTTCCGTTCTTAAGCTCACTATCAGAGCCGGATGAATAAGTGAACATTTCTGTATCGTATTTTACAACAAAATTACCGTTATATGTACCCTTTGCATCAAGTACAACAAGAGTAAGTTCAAGCTGATTCTTTGCAGGATTATATGAAGGTCTGAGTTCAATATTCTGCTCAGCTTCATCAAGCTCTCCCTGCTCAGCTACATAATCAAAATCAATACCGCTTAGCATATCTGAAACAAGTCCTGCTGAAATATCAAGAATGATTTTAGCATCCTCTTCTGTTATTTCGAGGTCAAAGTTTACATCTGCATTTGCAAAAGCAACTGAATCAGCTTCAATATCATAGCTGCCTTTAACTGCGTCATAAGCAAATCTTGCATCGAGAGACGTGATTTCTCCATCAAGGTTCACATCACCGAGAAGATAACCGCCGACAGGAGAATCATTTGCAACAAGACCGTCTGAATTAAGAATACCTGGAACAAGGTATCTGTTGTAATTCATAAACTGCTTATAAGCAGCATCCTGCCAAATTGTTCTTTCTTCTTCTGCCGTAACAAGCCAAAGAAGGAAGTCAGTTGAATTACTGTCATAAGTAAATGTACCGTGCTTCATATTCTTAATGAACCAGGTGTTTTCGGGAAGTGCACATGTAGAAGCATCAATATATCTGCAGATACCGCCGTAGGCATACCAAGGTGTAAGCATATCGTAGTTTTCGGACATATGCATATGACCGTCATCAACAGTCTGTTCTGCTGCTGTAGCATCAGCAACATCGTTAAGTGCAATACATGTTGCACCGAAGCTTGCATATTCGGTATCAACGATCCCGTCACTCTGAACGGCGCTGTTTTCACCGATAGGAAGAATCTGAAGATCCCAAGCAGCAACAACATAAACATTTACGCCGCTTTCCTTAGCATCAACAAGAATTGTTTCAAAGTCATACTGATAATCCTTGAATGTATTGAGTGAATCAATAAATTCAGGCTCATTCTCTCCATAAATGTTTGCAAGTGCATCATCATAATCATAAGCGGGAACAAGAGCCCATATACCGGGCATCTTGGCAATTTCTGCTGTCACGCCCGACAACTTAAGGAAGAATTCTACATCAGAAACAACTTCTTCAATCTTGTGACAAAGTGCCTGAATCTCCCACTCATTATTCATTATGTAATTGAGCAACCATGTGATATATGCTGTCATCGGGTTGTCAGAAATATCATTTGTGTAACGGATATAAGCACTTGAGAACTGAGTAATGTTAGAAAACTCATTAACTATATCACCCTTGAAATAGTCACCTACAAGTGATGTGCCGAGGAATTCTGATGAAACTGTAACAAAGTTATTTACAGAGTCAGCTGCATCTTCATTTTCTGCAAGATATGTTGTAGCAACAACAGAACCGTAGCCCTCTGAGAGAACGGATACCTTTTCTGCACCTGTTGCTGATTTAAGGTTAGCTATGTATTCATCAAGCTTTGCTGCATTATCAATAGGATCAAGACGCCAGTCATATGTGAAAATATATGTGTTTTCGTAACCGATGTTTTCAGCTATTTTATCAGCAATATCACCTGAAATCGCTGCAGCAACCTCACTGTCTTCGCCATAGTAGTATTCAAGTGACTCTTCATAAGTTATAATGCCGATATTTTCGTTTTTGGGAGTACCGTCATTATTCATCTCAAGAAGTTTCATTCTTTCAACTGCTTCAGACATCTGATTCTTGAGATCTTCAGCGTACTGCTTGAAGTCTATCTTAGAAATAATTTCATTGATGTCAAGATTCTCAAAATCAAGACTGCCCATAAGAGGAGTAATGAGTTCAAGCACCTTTCCTGCGATTGACATTATATCACTGCCGAAACCAAAGTTGTCCATAAGAAGCATAATAAGATCAAGCGCAGAGATACCGCCTGAAGTAATCTGCTCAATAAACTCGGCACTGAACATATCTGTTATATTTGCAGAAAATCCTGAAGTAAACAGAATGTCAAATTTGTAATCCGAAAAATCAAAAACTTTTGTTCCGTCATCAGTGTTGTAGATCGGGTTGCGGTCAATGTCATTGATGATAATAACCGGAGTTACTTCAGCTTCTTGAGCAAATGCACACACACCTGTTCCTAAAACAAGAACAACGCTGAGCACACAGCAAAGAAACCTTTTTAAAATATTTTTCATAGGGATAAACCTCCTATATTTATATACAGTTATTATATAACAAAATATTATCTTTTGCAATACAAAATCTCAATATCTTGTTATTTTTTTAATGAGAAACGGAAAATTGTTGTACTGTTAAACTCTTCACCTGCATCAAATGTGCACTGAGGAAACTCAAACTTGTTAGGTGTATCAGGATAAAACTGTGTTTCAAGACAGAAACCTGAACGTTTTGCTATTGCTTTTCCGTTTTTGCCTTCAGCACCGTTAAGGAAGTTTCCTGCGTAAAACTGCACACCGGGAAGATCTGTCAGTACCTCAAGTGTGATTCCTGTTTTTTCGGAATAAACCTTGGCTGCAGTTTTCAATGTGCCGTCATATCCGTTTATACAGAAATTATGATCATATCCGCCTGTAAAAATAAGCTGCTCATAATCAGCGTCTATATTTTCACCTATTACGGCAGGTGCTCTGAGATCAAACGGAGTACCTTCAACATCAGCAATTTCGCCTGTCGGAATACTGAATTCGTCAACAGGTGTATATTTATCTGCATTGATTGAAATTATATGATCAAGAATTGTATCTGACTCACAGCCTGACAGATTGAAATATGCGTGATTTGTGAGATTTATAACAGTTTTTTTGTCTGAAACTGCAGAATATTCAAGCTTTAATTCATTTTTTTCAGTTAAGCTGTACTCAACAGAAACATCGATATTCCCCGGAAAACCGTTCACTCCGTCAGGACTTTTATAACTGAATCTGACAGAGAAATCACCTGTTATTTCTGCATCCCATACAGCAGTGTTGAATTCACCTGCTCCGTGAAGACAGGTAATATTTTTTTCATTCGACGTAAGTTTATATTCGGTGCCGTCAATTGTGAAAGAAGAGCCACCGATTCTGTTTGCATATGGTCCGACAATAACTCCCTGATAATCTGTACGCTCCTCAAAGCCTTCAATATCATCAAAACCGACAATAACATCTTTTATTTTATCGTCATTATCATAAACTGAAATTTCTGCAAGAGTTGCTCCGTAGCTCAACACAGCTACAGACATTTTTTCTCTGCTTATAATATATTTATTGACTTCCCTGCCGTCCTTAAGATGACCGAAAAATGAAACGCTGACTGACATTTTTTTACCTCCGAAAAATATTCATCTTATTATATACCAAAACACTAGAGCAAGTCAATATAATCTGACATATTATTGATATTGACTTTTTAATTATAAATATATATAATATATTAGATAAACACTATGAATTCAGGATTGATTTTATGACTGCTGATATTTACAACAGCATATTTATTCAGATTACATTATTTGCACTGCTTGCAACAGTGCTTCTTGTGTCTGTTATTTCTCTCTTTATAAAGCCTGCTAAACGCACAATCAGAGCAAGTCTTGTTGAAGCAAAAACAGGTCATATTATAGATGTCAGCCAGTTTGAAACATCAATCGGCAGAGCAAAAACCTGTGATATTGTTGTTCAGGATATGTCTGTATCACGATTTCACGCTGTTTTGTCAAGGCGTGCAAACGGTTGGCAGGTATTTGACACAAATTCAACATCAGGAACTTATGTCAACGGAGGCAAAATTAAAAAAAGTCAGCTTCTGAATGACGGTGACCATATAAATTTCGGTTCGAGTGAATTTGTATTTTACTCTACAGCAGTAACAACCCGTCAGCAGATGGTTCCGAAAGCAAAGTCAAATACAATTTCAAGAAACACAACAGGTACACAAAAGAAGACGACACATCCTCCCGCCGGAAGAACAAACACAACACAAAAGAGAACAAGAAGACAAGAGAAGTGAAATTTTAATTGGAAACAACCAAAAACAAAAAGCTGTATTTCGGCAAACCCGGAAGCACATACGGTCTTATAAGCCTGGTAGTGATGCTTTGTCTCACTGTATACCAGGTGATAATGTCTTATTGTGTTCTTTCAAAAGACAGTGAGAACTTTTCTGAATTACTTATATACTTTGCCGTTCTGATTATTGCGGAATGGATATATTATTTTATTTTCTCAATTGTACAGAACCGTCACGTAAGTCTTGAAATGCTGGCATTTGCTTTATCGTCTGTCAGTCTGTTTATAACAGCAAGTGTCTCACCGTCAAAAGCAAAAACACAGTTTGTTGCTATTTTTATAGGCATAGTCGTTTACATAGCTATGGTTCTTTTTATGAAAAACACAACAAGAACAGGTGTAATGCGAATTCCTATGGCTGTCATTGCTCTGGGGCTTCTAACTTTCACACTTATTTTTGCTTCATATACAAACGGTGCAAAAAACTGGATTTATATCGGGCCGATATCAATTCAGCCCTCCGAATTTGTCAAGCTTGCATTTATATATGTTGGTGCAGCAACGCTTGATAAAATACAGTCAACAAGATCACTGACCGCTTATGTTCTGTTTGCTGTTGCCTGTGTTGGTCTTCTCGGCCTTATGTCAGATTTCGGAACAGCTCTCATTTATTTTGCAACATTTATTATGCTTGCATTTCTTCGTTCAGGAGATATAAGAACTATTGTGCTTGTATGTACTGCAGCAGTTATCGGCGGTATACTTATTCTGACTCTAAAATCATATATACTTGAGAGATTCTCCAGCTACCGTCATATCTGGGAGCATATGTATGATTCAGGCGGTTATCAGCAGACAAGAACTTTAATTTATGCTGCAAGCGGCGGATTCTTCGGAGTTGGACTTGGTAACGGTCACCTCAGAGATGTTTTTGCAGCAGCAGAAGATCTGATATTCGGTCTTGTTTGCGAAGAGCTTGGTATGCTCACAGGCTTTCTGATTGTTTTTTCTCTTATTCTTCTTGCTTTAGCAGCAATGTATAACGCAAAGTTCTCCCGTTCTTCATTCTTTACCATTGCAGCCTGTGCAGCATCAGGAATGATTATTGTACAGACAGCACTGAATGTATTCGGCGTGACAGATTTTCTTCCGTTAACCGGTGTTACTTTGCCTTTTGTAAGCCGTGGCGGTTCAAGTATGATCTGTTCATGGGGTCTTCTTGCTTTTATAAAAGCTGCCGACTCCCGTTCATACCCCAGACCTTCCACAAAAAAACGGCAGAAAGGAAGGTAAAATGTATGAAAACAATAAACAAACGAATAATTCTTGTCGTCTCTGTTGTTCTGCTATTCTTCGTATTTACAGTTATACTTATGTTTTCAATGTTTGCAAATGCTGAAGAATATGCGATGAAAAGTGTCAATGCTCATCTGTTCAACAGCGGTGTGCTGACAAATGCAGGTGACATTGTGGATATTAACGGAGAAAAACTTGCTTACACCGAAAACGGTACAAGGAAATATAACGAAAGATCTGATATCAGAAGAGCTTTTTTGCATATTCTCGGTGATGACAAAGGCTTTATTGACGGTGGCATTCAGAATACATTTAAAAAAGAGCTCAGCAGTTATAACATCGTTTACGGTGTCAGTAATGAATCAAAGAACACACTGAAGCTTACACTTGATGCTGATTTATGTTCATATGCCTTCAAAGCACTTGACGGCTACAAGGGATGTATTGCAGTGTGTAACTACAAGACGGGTGAAATTATCTGTCTTGCATCTGCTCCGTCCTATGATATATACAATAAACCGACAGACATAAATGACAACCCTGCATACGAAGGTATTTATATAAACAGATTTTTCGGAGGTCTGTATACACCGGGGTCAATTTTCAAGCTTGTTACAGCATATTCTGCTATTGAAAATATTGATGATATTTATCAGAGAACATTCTACTGCAGCGGCAAGAACGGAAATATTATCTGCAACGATGAGCACGGTGAAATAACCTTCAAGCAAGCACTTAACAGGTCGTGTAATGTCGCATTTGCTCAGATAGCAACTGAGCTTGGTGCAGACAAGCTTAATGAGGCTGTCAAGGAGCTTGGTCTTACAAATTCTTATGAAACACCTGACAGAATAAAAACATCATCAGGTATTTTCAAAATAACAGACACAGACACAGACACGGAAATCGGCTGGGCCGGTATCGGTCAGTCAACAACGCTTGTTAATCCCTATTCATTTTTAACTTTTGTTTGTTCAATTGCAAACGGTGGTGAAGCATATGAACCTTATCTTGTAGCTTCTGCCGAAAACAGCTTCGGCACCGCCGTATATCAGGCCGATTCAGAAAAATCGCCTGTCAGGATATCTGAAACTACAGCTTCGTTGCTAAAAGAGCTTATGAGAACTACTGTTTCAGACTATTACGGAGATTACTTTTTCGGTAATGTTGAAATGTGCGGCAAAACAGGTACTGCTGAACGTGATAACGGACAACCTCATGCCTGGTTTGTGGGCTTTTCATATAATGATAGTTTTCCTTATGCTATTGTTGTTGTAATGGAAGAAAGCGGCTCAGGTCTGAAATATGCCGGAAATGCCGCTTCCGATGTTATTCAGGAACTGTACAGAAAAATCAATTGATATATATTTGGAGGAAAAGATATGAGCTTTATTGAATTGGATTCTGTTTATAAGAAATACAAAATGGGTGAGGTCACCATAAATGCTGCCGATAATGTCACATTTTCAATTGAACAAGGAGAACTGTGTATGATCGTCGGTCCCAGTGGTGCAGGTAAAACAACAGTGCTTAATATTCTCGGCGGTATGGACGACTGCAATGACGGAAAAGTCCGTGTCGGCGGTGAACTTATAAATAACTATAACCATAAAAAACTGACAGATTACAGACGCTATGATGTCGGATTTGTATTTCAGTTTTATAATCTTGTACCCAATCTTACGGCACTTGAAAATGTTGAACTTGCATCTCAGATAAGCAATAAAGCACTTAATCCCGCCAAAGTTCTTGAAAGAGTCGGTCTTGCAGACAGAATGCACAACTTCCCTGCTCAGCTTTCAGGCGGTGAACAGCAGAGAGTCGCAATTGCACGTGCACTCGCAAAAAACCCGAAGCTTCTCCTTTGTGATGAGCCCACAGGTGCTCTTGATTATAAGACAGGTAAGCAGATTCTCGAGCTCCTTCAGCAGACCTGTCATAATACCGGTATGACTGTTGTTATAATCACACATAATCAAGCGATAACACCGATTGCCGACAGAATAATCACTATGAAGAACGGCAGAGTCAGCAGAATTGAAATTAATGAAACACCTTTGTCAGTTGACAGAATTGAATGGTAACGGAGGGCTCCTCAAGTGAGTAAAGCATTATTAACGGACATAATACGTGCCATAAGACGTACTTTCAGCCGTTTTATATCAATTGTAATCATAGTTGCTCTGGGTACAGGATTCTTCGTCGGCATTAAATCTGCCGGACCATCAATGAGTGCAACAGCAAATGATTACTTTGCAACAAACAACCTTATGGATATTAGAGTTATGTCCACAATCGGACTGACTCAGAATGATCTTGATGCTATATCTGCACTCAAAGAAGTTGACGGCGTTATGGGCAGTAAATTTGTAGATGCCCTTGTTCTTGTTAACGGACAACCTGAGATTGATATTGACGGTTCTCAGATAAGCACCCGTGCATACGGTATAAATCTGACAAAGCTTCAGGCTTATTATTACGGTGCAGAAGATAAAACATTCATAAACAGACCTACACTGATTGAAGGTAGCTACCCAACAAAAAACAATCAGTGTCTTGTTGATGCCAGCAAGCTTTCAGCACCGGAATCATATAAAATAGGCAATTACATAAAACTTGCTGCAGATTCCAACACAGATCTTTCCGGAGTATCTGTTACAGAGTTTGAAATTGTCGGTATTATCCGTTCCCCTGCCTATGTTTCTTTTGAAAGAGGTAATTCTCTTGTAGGTAGTGGTAAAATAGGTACTTTTATCTATATTCCTGATTCAGTATTTACAAATGACTACTACAGCGAAATATATGTAACCTGTAAAAACAGTGATAATTTCTCAGCTGACAGTGACGAATACGACACATATATCAGCAGCGTTACAAAACAGATAGAAAGTATTGCTGATAAAAATATCAGTGTCCGAGCAAGTGAATTAAAGAAAACTCTCCCTGCTGAAATTATTAACGGCGAGAAAAAATACAGAGAAAACAAAGAAGCATATGACAAAGCAGTTGCTGAAGCTGAACAGCAGATTGCACAGCTTCAGAAGTATGTTAACGATCCTGAAGGCTCATATAACGATGCCGTAAAACAGGCAGCTGAAGCATTAGGTCTTGCTGAAAGTGAATTCAACGGCAATACATCTGCATATTATCAGGCTGTTGAAACATATAACAGCAATCTTGAGGCATATAAAGAAGCAAGAACTGCATTAACAGAAAAAAACAAACAGCTTGCAGAAGCAACAAATAAATATAATTCTGCAGAGCGTGCTTTAACAGCTGCGCAGACATCTCTTACCACTGCAAAACAGTTTGTTACATCAACTCAAAGTATTATAAATACCACCAGCAGCGTTCTGACCTCACTTGAGGCATATCAGAACGGAAATATGGACGACAGTCAGATATCACAGATACTTCAGACCCTTCAGTCTATAAATCCTGATCTGTACGCATCGATTTCATCTCTTTCTGCAGTTGGTATGGCTACAGAAGCAATTGCACTGATAAATCCTTATCTCGAACAGCAGAAAACGCAGCTTGCTGTTTATGAGGAGGATGTTGCATCCGCAGAGAAACAGCTTGCACAGTATCAGAAGCAATTTGAGCAGGCAGCAATCATACTTAAAACCGCAAGAGCTGCATATGACGCAACTGAAGCACAGCTCAATACGGCATATGATGAGCTCAACAGCTTTTATGAAAAACTTGAAGGCTCAAAAAATGAATTATCAATGGCACAGATTGAGTTGATGCTCGGTCAGAATGAAGTCAGCAACAATCTTGAAAAGCTCAGAACAACCATTGCAAATGCACCTGCATATCTTGAGCAGGCACAAAGAGAGTTCAATTCAGTTAAATCAACATATGAGTCACAATTAAATTCTGCAGAAACAAAACTTGAGAAAGCAAAATCACTTTATAAAAATCTCAATTCTGCAAAATGGTTGATTTACGACAGAAATGACACACCCGGTTACTCAAGCCTTGAAAATGCGATAAAAAACATAAAAGTGCTTTCAAACCTCTTCCCTGTCATATTCTTCCTTGTTGCAGCTCTTGTCTGCCTGACAACAATGACAAGAATGGTTGAAGAAGAACGTACACAGATGGGCACAATGAAAGCGCTCGGTTATTCAAGCAAAGCCATCGCAGCAAAGTATATTATTTATGCGCTGTTTGCAAGCATAATCGGTGCGGCATTCGGTATTGTTATAGGTGTATATGCGTTACCTTTTGCTATATATAATGCCTACTCCATTATGTTCACGCTTCCGATGCTTATATTCACATTCCCTGTTTCATATATAATAATCGGTGTGGGAATTTCACTTTTCACAACACTTATTGCCGCAATATCCGCTTCAGCGAAGGAGCTTAAAGTCAAGCCTGCAACCTTGATGAGACCTAAAGCACCTAAACCCGGAAAACGAGTTCTTCTTGAAAAAATAGGTTTTATCTGGAAAAAACTAAGCTTTACAAGCAAGGTTACAACAAGAAACCTTTTCAGACGCAAATCAAGATTTATAATGACAGTTCTCGGTATCGGCGGTTGTACAGCACTTATACTCGGCAGTATAGGTTTTTATTCATCAATCAATGAACTGATGAAAATGCAGTATGATGACAACGGAATTTCAAACTATGACGTTCAGATTGTGTTTGATTCCAATCAGTCCGAGGATTCTGCAATTTTCACTACACTTAAAAATGACTCAAGATTGCCGGATATAATGCTTTCATCTATGCAGTCTGTTGTCGGAGGATCAGACAGAACTGAAAAAACAGAAGATGTTTATCTGTTTGTGCCAAAAAGCTCAGAAAAGCTTTCATCGTTCATTAATCTGAGAAACCGTGAAAGCGGAACTGCCCTTCAGTTAGATGATACAGGCGCAATAATTACTGAGCAGTTTGCAAAAAATACAGATACCGGTATAGGTGATAAAATCTGGATTGAAACTGTTGATGGAGACAGAATTGAAATCCCCGTAGCTAATATCACAGAAAACTATACATTCAGCTATATCTATTTATCAGAAAATCTTTATCAGTATCTGTTCCAGGAAAAAGTAGGTTATAATTATGCTGTTGCAACTGTTTCACCAACTATCCTTGACGGCAAAGCAAGCAATAATCAGGCTTCTCAGAAAGCCTCTCTTGCAACGGAACTGATGTCTTATGATGCAATAAACGCTGTAGCTTATGTTTCAGATACAATAGATACTCTCGACGAGGTTATTGGAGTTCTCAGTATCGTTATTCTGATATTTATCATTGCAGCAGGAATACTTGCTTATATTGTTCTTTATAATCTTAATAATATCAATATTTCTGAGAGACAACGAGAACTTGCAACAATCAAAGTTCTCGGCTTCCATGACAAAGAACTTTCAGCATACATTTACCGTGAAAATATTGTACTTACTGCTGTAGGTATAGCACTCGGTATGATATTGGGTATCTTTGTTCACAAGCTTCTTATTACATTCTGCTCAATAGATACAGTTATGTTTGTTCAGACACTTTCGTGGCACAGCTATCTGATTGCAGCAGCGCTTACAATCATTTTTGCAATAATCGTAAATGCTCTTATGATGAAGAAAATGCGCAAAATTGATATGGTTGAATCTCTTAAAGCAATTGAATAATACTTGCGGACAGGCACAAAAAAAAACCGAAGTCGAAATGACTTCGGTTTAATTTTTACTTTATATCGCCGTGTTTTTTCTTGCTCTGTGATTCGCAATAAATACATCTGTAAACAAGATTTTCTCTGTCTGTAAGTTTAAAGATGTTAGGCAATTCCTGCTCGATTGAAGTAATACATCTGGGGTTTGTGCATTTAATGATACCTTCAATTGTCTCAGGCGGCTCAATATGTTTTCTCTTAACCACCTTACCGTCTTCAATAATGCTTACGGTAACACCGGGTGCAAGATAGCCGAGAACATCAAGATTCACATCAATAGGCTCACAGATTTTTAGAATATCTTTTCTGCCCATCTTAACGCTTGTTGCATTCTTAATGATAGCAACCTGACAAGCAAGTTTGTCCAGATTGAGAGCTTTATATATATCCATTGCTCCGCCTGCCTGAATATGGTCAAGAACAACACCGTTTGTAATAGTATTAAGAATCATTTTATTCCACCCCCAGAAGCTTCATAATAAGAGCCATTCGAATATATTTACCGTTGAGCGCCTGTTCAAAGTAGCACGCTCTCGAGTCATTATCGATTTCAACCGCAATTTCATTTACTCTGGGCAGAGGATGAAGAATAGAAAGTTCAGCCTTGGCTTTCTGAAGCTTTTGCATATTGAGAATGTAAGTGTCCTTAAGTCGGAGATAATCTTCTTCATTAAAAAATCTCTCACGCTGAACTCTTGTCATATAAAGAATATCAAGTTCAGGAATTGCATCTTCAAGACTTCTTGTTTCTTTGTATTCAACATTGTTCTTATCAAGTTCCTGTTTGATATATGACGGAACTTTAAGCTCATCAGGTGAAATCAGCACGAACCGAACATTAGTATATCTTGACATAGCACCGATAAGTGAATGAACAGTTCTGCCGAATTTAAGGTCACCGCAAAGACCAACAGTCAGATTATCAAATCTTCCTTTTTCTCTGTTGATTGTAAGAAGGTCTGTAAGAGTCTGTGTAGGGTGATTATGGCCGCCGTCACCTGCATTGATAATAGGAACAAGTGAGTGCATAGATGCAACAAGAGGTGCACCTTCCTTGGGATGACGCATAGCTATAATATCTGCATATCCGCTGACAACTCTTACTGTATCAGCAACACTTTCACCCTTTGAAGCTGATGAATTATCTGCTGATGCAAAACCGAGCACATTTCCGCCAAGCTCATACATTGCTGCCTCAAAACTAAGTCTTGTTCTTGTTGAAGCCTCATAAAAGAGTGTGGCAAGCTTCTTACCCTTGCATTTCTCTGCATATGCTGCAGGATTTGCAATAATATCTTTGGCAACAACAATAAGCTCATCAATTTCCTGCGTTGTCAACTCTTTGATATCAATAAGGCTTCTCATATTATGCACCTATCCAGCTTTCATCGGAAGGATTGTTTCTGAATTTGATAAGTCTTGCAATATCATCAGGCTTGATGTAACCTTCATCAGCAGCAACTTCAGCGATAACATCGAAGTTTGTAAGGCTGACATTCTTTACATCTGCAGCAGCAAGTCTGTCAATACCCTTCTGCATACCGTATGTGAAAATGCTGACTATGCCGAGAACTTCTGCACCAGCCTCACGGAGTGCTTCAACAACATCAATAACACTGCCGCCTGTTGAAATAAGGTCTTCAACAACAACAACCTTCTGACCTTTTTCAAGCTTGCCTTCAATTCTGTTCTGTCTGCCGTGGTCCTTATTGCCTGAACGGACATAGCCCATAGGCATATCAAGAAGATGTGCTGCAATAGCTGCGTGTGCAATACCGGCTGTGCTTGTACCCATAAGAACTTCACATTCAGGATATTCTTTCTTGACTGTTTCTGCAATAGCACTTTCAACAACAACTCTGTGCTCAGGGGCTGTAAGAATAAGTCTGTTATCGCAGTAAACGGGACTCTTGATACCGCTTGCCCATGTAAAAGGCTCTTCGGGACGGAAGAATACTGCACCGATTGATAATAAAGCTTTAGCTACTTTTTTCTGCATTTTATTTATCTCCTTTATTTTTTTATCCTACAAATTCTTTTACGCACCTTCTGTAAGCTGCTACGGGGTCTTCAGCAGCAGTGATGGGACGACCGACAACAATATAGTCAGAACCGATTTCTTTTGCTTTTTCAGGTGTTGTAACACGGACCTGATCACCGATATCACCGTCTGCAAATCTGATGCCGGGAGTGATTGTATAGAACTGAGCACCACACACATCGTGTACCTTAGAAGCCTCAAGAGGTGAACATACAACGCCGTCAAGACCTGCTTTTTTAGCATTTGATGCGTAGTGCATAACAACTTCATCAATAGGCTTGTCAATAAGAAGGTCAGTCTTCATTCTTTCTTCGCTTGTTGATGTAAGCTGAGTAACTGCAAGAAGAATAGGTCTTGTGCCGTCAGGTCTTGTAAGACCTTCAATTGCAGCCTCCATCATTGCAATTGTGCCGCCTGCGTGAAGGTTACACATATCAACATCAAGTGCTGAAAGGACTGACATAGCCTTTTTTACTGTGTTGGGGATGTCGTGAAGTTTAAGGTCAAGGAAAATCTTATGACCTCTTTCTTTGATTTCACGCACAATTGAGGGACCTTCAGCATAGAAAAGCTCCATACCGATTTTTACAAAAGGTTTTTCTTCCTTGAAGTTATCAAGAAATTTCATACATGCCTCTTTACCTGCGAAATCACAGGCAATAATTACGTCTTTACCCATTAGTGAGCGCCTCCTATTATATCTTTAAGATTATTTATACCGTATTTCTGCATTGCAGCGGGTAAATCTTCAATTATCTTTTTGCAAACAAAAGGATCTATAAGATTTGCCGCACCGATTTCTACTGCTGTTGCACCTGCAAGCATCATTTCAATTACATTCTCGGCTGTTGAGATACCGCCCATACCGATAATGGGAATATTGACTGCTTCATACACTTTATAAACCATTGAAAGAGCTACGGGAAGAATTGCGGGACCTGAATAACCGCCTGACTTATTATAAACAACAGGCTTCTTTGTTTTAAGGTCAATTCTCATCCCCATAAGTGTATTTATCATACTGATACCGTCAGCACCGGCTTCTTCACAGGCTTTTGCAATTGAAACTATATCTGTTACATTGGGGCTGAGTTTTATATAAACAGGCTTTGTTGTAACTGCTTTAACTGCTTTAGTGACTTCTGCCGCACTTACACAGGATGTACCGAAACTCATTCCTCCTCCGTGAACATTGGGACAGCTTATATTGACTTCAATTATACCGACCTGTTCTTCTTTATCTATTTTTTCACAGCAATAAACATATTCATCCAGCGAGAAACCGCTGATATTTGCGACAACAGGTTTATGGAAACACTGTCTCAGCTTCGGAAGCTCTTCTGAAATCACCTTTTCAATACCGGGGTTCTGAAGACCGACAGAGTTTATCATACCGGAATAGCATTCTGCAATTCTGGGTGTAGGATTGCCGAAACGAGGTTCCTTTGTTGTACCCTTGAATGAAAATGAGCCGAGAATATTTATGTCATAAAGCTCTGCAAATTCATAACCGAAGCCGAATGTTCCACTGGCAGGTATAAGAGGATTATCAAGCTCAATACCGCTTAAATTGACTTTTGTGTTTACCATATTATTTCCTCCTTTACGAGCACGGGACCATCTTTGCAGATTCTCTTGTTACCGTATTTTGTTTTGCATGAGCATCCCATACAGGCACCGAATCCGCAACCCATTCTTTCCTCAAAGCTGAACTGACCTGATGTTTCAGAAGCATTGTACAGAGCTTTGAGCATCGGCTCCGGGCCGCAGGTGAAGAAGTATGTATAATCAATATCTTTAAGTGCATCTGTTACAAACCCCTTGATGCCCATAGAACCGTCAACAGTTGTAACAATTGTTTTGCAGCCGATTTCCTCAAAATCTTCTTTGCCGAAAACCTCATCAGCCTTGTTGAAACCTAGTATAGCGGTCACCTTTTTACCCTCTGCAATAAGCTTTTTTGCAAGATAATACATCGGAGGTACACCGACACCGCCACCAATAACAACGGGCTTATCACCTGAAGCTGATGTATCAAAGCCATTTCCGAGACCGACGAGAACATCGAGCTTTGTGCCGACAGTCATCTTGCTCATCATTTCGGTACCGGTACCGACAACTTTATAAATTATTGTAAGTTCATTTTCTTTACAGTCAAAAATTGAAATTGGTCTTCTGAGATAAAGAGAATCAATCTTGATATTGATGAACTGACCTGATGCCGTAACGGCACTTGTGTCGCCTTCAAAGACCATTTTGTATACACTGTCAGTAAGCTTTTCATTTGATTTAATTGTAAAAATAACATTATTCATTAAAGTCACCCTTTATATACTATCCTGCCGTTGCAGACTGTCACAACGCATTTGCCTTTTACCTTTTCACCCTCAAAGGGCGTTGCTTTTCCCATTGAAACAAAATCATCAGGATTTATTATATACTCTTTCTCAAGGTCAAAGACACACAAATCTGCTTTATTACCAACTTTTATACCCGATTCAATACCGAATCTCTCAGCAGGAGCAATACTCATTAAGTCAATGAGTTTTTCAAGAGAAATAATATTGCTTTTAACGAGCTTGGTATACATTATCGGAAATGATGTTTCAAGACCTGTAATACCCATATTTGATAAAGCAAGCCCTTTTGATTTTTCTTCCTTCGAATGTGGAGCGTGGTCGGTTGCAATCATATCAATTGTACCGTCCAGTATACCATTGATAAGAGCAAGTCTGTCAGCCTCACTTCTGATAGGAGGATTCATCTTGAATCTGCCTTCATCTTTGAGCATCATATCATTCATTACAAGGTAATGCGGACCTGTTTCACAGGTTATATCAACACCGTCTGCCTTTGCTTTTCTTATAATATCAACACTTTCTTTTGCAGAAATATGACAGACGTGATATTTCACACCGGTCTTTTTGCAAAGCTCAATATCTCTTTCAATCTGCTTCCATTCACTCTCCGAGCAGATACCCTTATGTCCGTTTATTCTTGCATATTCACCGTCATGAATATAGCCACCAAAGAGCAGATCATTGACTTCACAGTGAGCAGAAATGATTTTTTCCAGATCTTTTGCTTTTTCCATAGCAGAATACATCATTTTGTCACTCTGAACCCCCCTGCCATCGTCAGAAAAACCGATTACACGGTCGCTGATATCTTCCAAATCTGCAATTTCTTCGCCTTTTTCACCTTTTGTGATTGTGCCGAAGGGGTAAACATTGATAACTGCATCCTTTTCAATCAGGTCAAGCTGCAGTTTGAGATTCTCTTCTGAATCAGGACACGGGTTGAGATTCGGCATAGTGCAGACAGATGTATAACCACCTTTTGCAGCAGCCATTGAGCCTGATTTTATAGTCTCTTTATAAGAAAATCCCGGCTCTCTGAAATGCACATGCACATCAACAAAACCGGGGAAAATATATTTCTTGCTGCAATCGATAACTTCACCGTCAAAAGAATCAAGCACTTCACCAACGGAAACAATGCTTCCGTTTTTAATAACAATATCAGCTAATATAAATCTGCCGTCAGTATAAACTGTAGCGCCTTTGAGAAGAATTGACATTAAATCACCTTTGTGCCGTAAAACCGATTCATATCCATAATAAAGGTCCCACCTGTAAGGCAGAACCTAATAAACATATAGAACCTGCCGGATAACCGAATCAGTAATTTTTATTTATTATAACAAGTTTTTGTTATAATGTCAATAGAAAGAGGATGTAAAAAGTCACAATTATAATTTATTTTGAAGTCCGTTCATTATCGCTTCCAGCAATAACTGACTGAAATCATCACTGTTTATTCCGTTCACAAGTTCCCCTTTTTCATTGAACTCATAAGTATTGACCTTCTGAGCGCCGCTTACCGTATCTGTTTTCAGGTCATAAATTGATTTAATAACACCGTCGGAATAAAACGTGAATTTTCTTCGGTCAGAAACAGTTCCGTTTTTGTAAAAATCAATATCTACTTCTGTTCCCGAGTCAGTGTATTTATAGTCATACACAGCAGAAAGATTTTTTTCGTCTGTCTCATACACGGAGAGTCTGGTAATTCTGTCATCAGCGTCAAACTCCATTGTATAAAGAAGCTTTCCATTTTTATAATAGTTTTCTTTATGACCGTCTTTTTTTACATCATCATATTCATTAAGTATAACTATATCATTAAATTCTGAAAAGTTCAAAGGATACGGGAAATCAGGTTCGGAAAATTCAAATGAATATTCTTCGGAAGAAGACAGACCTTCCGTGCTGTTGATACTTATATTTTCCGTATCCGGCTCAGTTAACAGTGTCTCATCATTTGAAGTATCGGTACAGGCTGTAAGACAAAAAACAAAAGCTATAAATAATAAAGAAATTGCAATCTTTTTCACAGTGTTACTCCTTTATAAGATATTTTCTCAGATATTTACCGGTGTAGCTGTTTTCAGAACAAGCAACTTCCTCCGGTGTCCCTGTTGCAACGATATTACCACCGCCGTCACCGCCCTCAGGTCCGAGATCAATAATATAATCAGCACATTTGATTACATCAAGATTATGCTCGATAACAACAATTGTATTGCCTGAATCTGCCAGCTTATGAATAATATCAACAAGTCTGTGTACATCGGCTGTATGAAGACCTGTAGTAGGCTCATCAAGAATATATATAGTTTTGCCTGTGGCACGTCTTGAGAGCTCTGTAGCAAGCTTGACACGCTGAGCTTCGCCGCCTGACAGTGTCGTTGCAGGCTGCCCGATTTTAATGTATCCGAGACCTACATCGTACAAAGTCTGCAGCTTACGTTTGATTTTGGGCATCGCTGAGAAAAATTCAAGACCTTCTTCAACAGTCATTTCAAGCACATCATAAATACTCTTCCCCTTATATTTGACTTCGAGAGTCTCTCTGTTATATCGTGCACCGTGACATACTTCACACGGCACATAAACATCTGACAGGAAGTGCATTTCAATTTTGACAATACCATCACCCTGACAAGCTTCACATCTGCCTCCTGATACATTGAAAGAAAATCTGCCGGGTGTATATCCTTTAATTTTTGCGTCCTGAGTCTGTGCAAACAAATCACGTATATCAGAGAAAACACCTGTATAAGTTGCCGGATTTGAGCGTGGTGTTCTTCCGATTGGTGACTGGTCTATATTAATAACCTTATCAAGATTTTTAATACCGACAATATCGCTGTGTTTACCTGCAAATTTCTTTGCACCGTTAAGTTCGGCTGCAAGTTTTTTATAAAGAACTTCATTTATAAGTGAAGATTTACCTGAACCTGAAACGCCTGTTACACAAACGAATTCACCGAGAGGAATATCTACATCAATGTGTTTCAGATTGTTTTCATAAGCACCTCTGATGGATAATTTACGACCGTTACCCATACGTCTGTTTTTAGGCACAGGTATTTTTCTTGCACCGCATAAATACTGACCTGTGACAGAAGAGCTGCATCTGATAATGTCATCAACCGTTCCCTGACAGACAATTTCTCCACCGTGTATGCCTGCACCGGGACCGATATCGACAATATGGTCTGCTGCATACATTGTGTCTTCATCGTGTTCAACAACAATAAGTGTATTTCCTATGTCTCTGAGGTGCCTCAATGTTTCAAGAAGTTTATCATTATCACGCTGATGAAGTCCTATGCTCGGCTCGTCAAGAATATAGAGTACACCCATAAGAGAAGAGCCTATCTGTGTAGCAAGACGGATGCGCTGACTTTCACCACCGGACAACGTGCCGGCTGAACGTGCAAGTGTGAGATAGTCAAGTCCAACAGAGCACAGAAAATTAAGTCTTGACCTGATTTCTTTTATAATCTGATCTGCAATAATCATATCACGCTCAGACAAAGACAGGCTATCAATAAACTCAAGCTCTTTTTTTACAGACAGATTAACAAATTCATCTATATTTATTCCGCCCACAGTAACAGCAAGGACCTCCTTTTTAAGTCTTGCGCCGTTACATTCGGGACAGTTACAGGCAGTCATATACTGCTCAATTTCATACCGTGCCCATTCTGATGTTGTTTCTTTATAACGTCTTTCGAGATTATTTATGATACCTTCAAATTCAGCATTATAGTTTCCGCTGCCGTATGCTGTGGCTCTGTGCATAGTCAGCTTCTGACCTTTTGTGCCGTAGAATATCGCATCAAGAGCTTCATCTGAGAAATTACTGACGGGCTCATCAAGCGTAAAGCCATACTTTTCTGATAAAGCATCAAAATACATTTTTGCAATTGATGAATAATCTGCCTTTGACCAGCCTGATGCCTTGATTGCGCCCTCTCTGATAGATTTTGTTCTGTCAGGGATAACAAGGTCGGGATCAACCTTCATAAAGAAACTGAGTCCTGTACATGTTGGGCAAGCACCGTAAGGGTTATTGAAGGAAAACATACGGGGTGACAGTTCATCAATGCTTATGCCGTGGTCGGGACAAGCATAGTTCTGTGAAAAAAGATATTCTTCACCGTCCTGAACAGCAACCGATACCGTTCCTGAAGCAAGTTTTGAAGCAAGCTCAACAGAATCAGAAAGACGGCTTCTGACAGATTCTTTTACAACAATTCTGTCAACTATGATTTCAATAGTATGCTTTATATTCTTTTCAAGAGCTACACTGTCATCGAGGTCATAAACCAGTCCGTCTATACGTGCTCTGACATAACCTGATTTTCTTGCATTATCAAGCTCTTTCTGATGTGTTCCTTTTTTTGCTCTGACAATAGGTGCCATAACCTGAATCTTGCTTCCCTCAGGCAACAAAAGTACCTGATCGACAATCTGATCAACAGTCTGCTGTTTAATTTCTTTTCCGCAGACAGGACAGTGAGGCACTCCGACTCGTGCATACAAAAGTCGGAGATAATCATAAATTTCCGTTACAGTACCGACTGTTGAGCGTGGATTTTTTGAGGTTGTTTTCTGATCTATAGATATTGCCGGCGATAATCCGTCGATGCTTTCAACATTAGGCTTGTCCATCTGACCGAGAAACATTCTTGCATATGAAGACAATGACTCAACATAACGTCTCTGGCCTTCGGCATAAATAGTGTCGAAAGCCAGAGAAGACTTACCCGAGCCTGAAAGTCCCGTAAAAACAACAAGCTTATTTCTGGGGATTTCTATATCAACATTTTTCAGATTGTGCTCTTTTGCACCTTTTATAACAATATTTTTCTGAATCATCATTTAATCTCCTGCCTGAGTTTTTCTATTTTATCCCTCAGGAATGCGGCGTGCTCAAACTCAAGAATTTTAGCTGCTGCTTTCATTTCCTTGGTGAGCTCATCAATAAGCTCAAGTTTCTCTTTTCTCGAGAGCTTCTTGACAGGCTTATTTTCAATTTTATCTTTTGTGCTGATTTCAAGTATTTCGTGAACAGGTTTTTCGATTGATCTGGGAACTATACCGTTCTCATCATTATATTTCATCTGAATCTCACGGCGTCTGAGAGTCTCTCTTATTGCATTTTCCATTGAAGGTGTGACAGTGTCTGCATACATAATTACACTGCCCTGAGCATTTCGTGCAGCTCTGCCGATAGTCTGAATAAGTGAACGCTCTGAACGCAGAAAACCTTCTTTGTCTGCATCAAGAATGGCAACAAGCGATACCTCGGGAATATCGAGACCTTCCCTGAGCAGATTTATGCCAACAAGAACATCATATTCACCGAGTCTGAGGTCACGGATAATTTCCATTCTTTCAATCGTATCAATATCATAATGCATATATCTGACCTTTATGCCGAAGCTGTCAAGATATTCTGTGAGGCTTTCTGCCATTTTCTTAGTCAGTGTGGTAACAAGAACACGCTCTTTTCTTGCTGTTCTGATGTTTATTTCTGATATAAGGTCTTCTATCTGACCGTCAACAGGTCTGACAGAAATTTCAGGGTCAAGAAGTCCTGTCGGTCTTATAACCTGCTGAGCAACATTATCGCTCTTTTCAAGCTCAAAATCACCAGGAGTTGCACTGACAAATATTTTCTGACCAACTTTAGAATAAAACTCATCAAAAGTAAGAGGTCTGTTATCATATGCGGACGGAAGTCTGAAACCAAAATTTATAAGCGTATCCTTTCTTGAACGGTCGCCACCGTACATAGCTCTGACCTGAGGTAATGTAACGTGTGATTCATCAACAAAAAGAAGGAAATCATCAGGAAAATAGTCAAGAAGCGTAAACGGTGGCTCTCCTGCTGCTCTGCCTGACATAATTCGTGAATAGTTTTCTATACCTTTACAGAATCCTGTTTCACGAAGCATTTCGATATCATATTCAGTCCTCTGTTTTATTCGCTGAGCTTCAAGAAGAAGTCCCTGAGACTTGAACTGCTGTTCACGCTCCATCATCTCAAGATATATTTCATTGAGAGCTGTTTCCATTTTATCCCTCGCAACAACATAGTGTGACGCAGGGAAAATTGCAACGTGTGAAATAACATTATTGACTTTACCTGTTACGGGATTAAACTCACAGATTCTGTCAATCTCATCACCGAAGAATTCTATACGTATTGCAAATTCATCTGTATAAACAGGAAAAACTTCTACAACATCACCACGGACTCTGAACTTATTTCGTGTGAAATTTATATCATTACGCTCATACTGTATTTCAACAAGCTTTTCGATTAATTCATCTCTTGATTTTTCCATACCTGTGCGCAATGAAATAACCATACTTCGATAATCAATGGGATCACCCAATGAATATATACACGATACACTCGCAACAATAATAACATCTCGTCTTTCTGATAAAGCAGATGTTGCCGAATGACGGAGTCTGTCTATTTCATCATTTATGGATGAGTCTTTTTCAATGTAGGTATCTGTAGTGGGAATATATGCTTCAGGCTGATAATAATCGTAATAGGATACAAAGTACTCAACTGCATTCTCAGGAAAAAATTCCTTGAATTCAGAACATAACTGAGCTGCAAGAGTTTTATTATGAGCAAGGATAAGAGTGGGACGGTTGACCTTTTCAATTATATTTGCCATTGTGAATGTTTTTCCCGAACCTGTTACACCAAGAAGTGTCTGTTCACTCAGCCCGTCTTTAACACCGTTTACAAGTGAATCTATTGCCTGAGGCTGATCTCCTGTTGGTTTATAATCCGAATGCAGAACAAAACGGTCCATTACTATCCCTCCTCCGAATAAAATATTCAGCTGCGTATTATTTCAGTTCAATCTGTGTTATAAATTTGTCAAAATCAATTTGCTTTGCATAATTTGTTTTTACAATACAGTTTATATAGTAACAACCTGTATCGTAAGGGATAAAATAAGAGTAAGCATGATTATAAAACTCTGATGAAGATGATTCCATTTTGAAAGCAGTACATTCTGTTCCGTCAACATCAACGTTATATTTCTCATAAGAATACACTTCACTGCCGTAGCTTTCAAGAAGCTTTTCACAATTCTTCGCAACACCTTCAATATGTCCTTCAGGGTCGTCACCGTAATAAGATATAAATATCTCGGCATTGACATCATCATAGCTGAAATAACCGGGGTTATTATTATCTGCGACAAAGTTTTTCGGCAGGCTGAATCTCATTTCTGCGGTTTCAACAACATTTCCAATAACAACCTGACCGTTAAAATCAATAAACTTTGTTATGTATTCACCTGAATCATCTCTCTGTTTCTTGCCGTTTTCATTGAGTGAATATACCTGAAGTTTATCATTTTCGTTAATAACTATATTTCCCTGAGCATCTCTTACGAGCAGGTATTCAGCTCCTGATTCACTGATATATAGATCTTTTTTACTGCTGTCACAGCCTGCAAACGACAAAACCATACTCAGACAAAGTAACATCAAAATAAACTTTTTCATTGAAATCATCCTTTCAGCAGAGACATAATTTCTGCTCTTGTTCTTGCGTCTTTCTTTGCAATTCCTCTTAAAGCTGATGTCTGTGTCATTGAGCCTGCTGCCTTTGCACCACGCATTGTCATACACAGATGCTGTGCTTCAACAATAACTGCAATACCAATCGGTCTGAGCTCTTCATCAAGAAAATCTGCAATCTGAGATGTCAGTCTTTCCTGAAGCTGTGGGCGTTTTGCAAAAAGATCAACAATCCTGGCAAGCTTTGAGAGCCCTATAACCTTACCGTCAGATGGAATGTATGCAATATGAGCCTTGCCGACAAACGGCAGAAGATGATGCTCACACATAGAGTATAAGGGAATGTCCCTTACAACAACAATTTCATCATTATCTTTTTCAGAAAAGACCTTTATATGTCTTTTCGGATCGTCAGAAATGCCTGAAAAAATTTCTTCATACATATTTGCAACACGTCTCGGGGTTTCTATAAGCCCTTCTCTGTCAGGGTCTTCACCGATGGCTTCAAGAATATCTCTTACAGCACGTTCAATTTTAAGTTTATCCATTTATCATCGCCTCTATTTCTTATCAAACATCAGTCTGATATATTTCAATTCATTGTCTTCAACCGTATTTATATGTGTTACATCAATAAGTTCTTTTGACTGAACACTCAGTTTCTCAATAATTCTGTAAAAAGCAGAATTGTATGATTCTGAAGTAAAATAATTTTCAACAGCATCATTATATACAGCATCATCGGTAAAGACAAACTCGACAAAAGGTGAATTGTTCAGAATATTCTCATTGAGTCTGTCAGTGATTATTTTAACTGTATTATTATCTATTCTATTGAATGAAAGATTTTCTCTGACAAAATAATTCGCATCTGCAGAAATACACTGAATATCAACCGAAAAATCAGAATGCGAAACTGAAATAGTATCTGTTGTGGTATTGAAATACATATGAGGAGCAAATTGTCCGTTACGGTCCTGATCATCCCAGGTAACATCAAGATGATAAGGAACAGAATCAATCCAAACAATATTCCACATATGACTCTCCTGCTCATCTCCTGATACAATTGCATTTCCGCTCACAAGTATACTGTCAACACCAACTGCATCGAGCAAAAGCATCATAGCTCTTGAATAACCTGAGCAATAAGCAGTTTTATCAACAAGACAACCGTACGCATCAGAGCCGTTAGCTGCATTTTCATCATAACTGCAGTTCAGTATAATATAATCGTGACAGAACAGCTCTTTTTCATATTCATTTGTAAAACTACACCCTGATACAATCTGATTTATCTGTGAGCTGAGCTCGGTCATCATCGTGTCGCATTCAACCGAATCTCTTGAATAATCAAAATGAATGAAGCCTGAATTAAAAAATGTAATCATATCACACGCATCAGGAAAACACAGAATGTCAGGATTATCATTTTTTACCGAGAAATATACATTTCTGAATTCATCATTTGTGAGAGAAGGTATTTTTATATACTCGGGATGTTTTTTTATGCTTTCAAAAATACATACATATGCTTGTTTTTCTGTTTTGTTAAGTTTTTCAAAGTTATACAATGACAATGGTTGTTCATCTTTAAACTCTTCACTGAACACAAAATCAGAAAAATATGCTTTAAGTTTGCTGAAACCGACATTAGCAGCCGTAAAATACAAAGCTAATCCTAGACAGCATATGATTATCACTGAAATTATTGCAGATAGTCTTCTTTTAATCATTGTTCCACCCTGTCATATGCAACACATTCTGTTTCGTGGCTGAGCAGATAAACAATATCATTTTCCCAAGAATAAAAATCAGAAATAGTAATATCGGTTGTGACACTGTTACAGATATCACCGAACAGGTCAAGTGCATCATCAGGCTTCATATCAGCAATGTATGAATTGGCAATAGTGCAGATAACATCACATAAGCGTGTTAATCCGTCAGGCTTAGAGCATATAATTCTCAAATATGAAAACAGCATTTCAGATTCGAGTTCATTACTGCCTGCCTTTACCTCGTAGCTTTTATCGGAAGCAAGATATGTATAATCTTCTTCCACATAAAGCTTCACATTACCCAGAGCCTCAGTAAAATCTCCTATTCCGGATTTATCTATAATCATATATCTGTCTATATCAGTTTTTCTTACATTTTTCACAGCTTGCATCAAAGCATCAACACCGCTGTATCTGTAATATTCCGAATAAGTTTTCTCGCCGTCAGACACACTAAGATCGAGGGGTGTGACAACTATTTTTTCAGAATAAATATGAAAATCAAAAATAACTGCAAAAAGTGCATCTCCCACATTGTCGTTATTGCAGATAAAAAGTATGCTGTTATCACCTGCAAAGCCGCCCGCTTGCATCTGAGTCGTTGACACGGAAGCATTTTCTGTCACTTCTTCTTTTTTATCCGAATCGGGAATGTAAAATATTTTGATTACTGCAAAAATACCTATAATAAGCGCCAAAATAATTGAAGACATTATAATGTACTTATATTTATTGAAATTTATATCTGAAATTTTCATATAATCACTCCATTATTAGATTATTATATAATATAAGAACATAAAAAACAAGCAAAATATAAATTAAATTGTTACAAATACTTGAATTAAATTCAAAAATATAATAGAATATTTTCATAAAATCTCGGAGGTGCTTTATGTCTGACAACAAACAAAAAAAAGGCGGCATACTTAAATACCTTGGTTACGGAGTCGGCGCAATAGGTCTTGACCTGAGCTACGGTATGTTTTACTCTTACCTGAATAAGTATCTGACTGATGTTCTTAAGCTCAGTGCCAGTTTTCTGCTTGTTCTGACTCCTCTTGCCCGTATATGGGACGGCATCAATGACCCGATGATGGGTACCATTGTTGATAACTCGAAATTTAAAATGGGTAAAAACCGTCCCTGGATTCTCATCGGTTCTTTCTCTAATGCTGTAATACTTGGATTATTATTCAATAATCTATTCGGCTTATCGGGCACATCACTTTACGTATACATAGCCTTTATGTATGTTTTCTGGGGAATGACAAATACCCTTGCAGACATTCCTTACTGGTCAATGGTACCGTCATTCACAAGTGATGCAGGTGAAAGAAGCATTATTGCTACCATCGCAAGAACATTCTCAGGTCTCGGTCAGGGAATAATCTCAATCGGTGCCCCTATTCTTATGGGACTTGTGAGTGTAACAACAGACCCGAATACAGGTGAAAAGGTTTTTGATGAAAGAACATTTATGGTTCTCTCAGCTGTCAGTGCAATCGGTCTTGTTCTCTTCTCAACAATATGTGTATCTTCCGTCCGTGAGAAGCATATTACTCCTTCAAATGAGAAATTCTCGTTCAAGAAAATCTTTACTGTTGCAAAAAACAACGATCAGCTTCTTGTATTTATGCTTTTTGCAATGCTTTCAAACGCTGGCTTTTATATGATTTCAGGTGTCGGTGCATACTATTTCGATGTTGTTGTCGGTGACAGCACAAAACAGAGCGGATTCAACACATTCGGTGCTATAGGCTCAATTCTCGGTCTTGCAGTCATACCCATAATGATGAAATTTACAACAAGAAGACGCACCTATCAGTTTTCGCTTACACTTGCAATGCTCGGTTACATTGGTATGCTCATAAGTGCAAAAGCAGCTGACAGCATTACTGCAATGGGTGTCTGCTATCTGATTTCACAGATAGGAACTGCATCAATGTTTGTTTCACAGACAGTTTTCCTTGCTGATATTGTTGACTACGGTGAATACAAAATGGGATTCAGAGCTGAATCAATCACTTTCTCTATGAAGGGTTTTCTGCAGAAAATGGCGTACACACTGCAGACAATCATTCTTTACTCAGGACTCTCTATTTCACACTATGACGGCGAACTTCACTCTGCAAACCCTGCAGGTGCACACACATCAATCAGCATTATGATGCTTGTTCTGCCGATGATACTTATGGCTCTTTCACTTATTGTTTTCACTTTCAAATTCAAATTGACAGACAGTAAAATGAAAGAAATAACAGCAAAACTCAGTAAAAAAGAAAATACCTAACATCAGACACAGGCATCCTGAAAACGGATGCCTGTTTTTTCTTAATATTTTATAAATTATATTCTGTAAATCACTTGAATTATAGTTTCATTTGTGCTACTATTCACTTGCAATTTTCAATTTTCGAGGTAGAAAATGAGTGTTGTTATTCATTCACCGTTGAAAAGCGGTATTCCTGAGCAAATAAATACTGACGAAGAAAAAGCAACTTACAGGTTTCTTAAAGAAACAGACATAGAGTTTGAGTATATTGAACATTCACCTGCCGATACAATAGAAGCCTGCCACATTATAGAGCAGTATATTGATTCTGAGATATGTAAAAATCTTTTTCTCAGAAATTCTGCTCAGACGCAGTATTATCTGTTGCTGCTTGACGGAGATACCAAATTTGATTCAAAAGTGATCTCACATCAGATAGGCTCAACAAGACTTTCTTTCGGTTCAGAAGACAAGCTTTATGAATATCTTGCTCTGAAGCCCGGTTCAGTAAGTATTATGGGCCTTATAAATGATAAAAATAAAAATGTAAAACTACTCATACAGGATACCCTTCTTGAAAAAACGTATTTTTGCTGTCATCCCTGTGTTAATACTTCTACACTGAAGATTCGCACTGTTGACATAATAAATAAATTTCTCCCTGAATTGGGATACACATTTACAACTGTGCATTTATGATAATCTGAAAGGAAAAGAAAAATGAAAAAACCAGTTACTGCAATAATTGTAGGCGGTGGTCACCGATCATTTATATACGGTGATTATTCACTTGACCACCCCGATGAATTAAAAATTATTGGTATTGCAGAGCCTGACGCTGCAAGAGTTCAGCAGGCTAAAGACAAATTCGGCATTTCTGATGATTTTTGTTTTTCAAGTGCTCAGGAGCTTGCAAAAAAAGGCAGAATTGCAGACATAATCATCAACGGCACTATGGATAAAGACCATGTCTCAACAGCAATACCTCTTATGGAATGCGGTTATGATATGCTGCTCGAAAAGCCCTTCGCTGTCAACAAAGAAGAAATGCTTCAGCTTATTGACACAGTTAAAAAGCACAATAACAAAGTGATGATCTGTCACGTGCTCAGATACTCTGAGTTCTATAAAGCAATAAAGAAGGTTATTAACGACGGTGATATCGGCGAAATTATGAGTATTCAGCTGTGTGAGGATGTCAGCTATCATCATTATGCAACCTCATATGTAAGAGGCAAATGGGGCAATAGCCAAAAGAGCGGAACTTCAATGCTGCTTGCAAAATGCTGTCACGACCTTGATATGCTGATGTGGCTTATGGGTGATGCTGAGCCTGAATTAGTCACAAGTGCAGGCTCACAGATGTATTTCAACAGAAAGAATGCACCTGAAGGTTGCGGTGAAAGATGTATGGTTGACTGCAAATATGTTGACACCTGCGACCTTTCTGCCAGAAGAATATATCTTGACCTTCCCGGAAAATGGGATTTTTATGTATGGCCCGAGCTTCACTCCGCATCTTATGAAGAAAAGTACGAATATCTTAAAAATATAAGCCCCTTCGGTAAATGTGCATTCAAGTGCGACAATGATGTAGTTGATCATCAGACCGTTATGATAAAATTCAAAAACGGCGCAACTGGCAGCCATAATCTCACAGCAGGTTGCGCTTTTTCACAAAGAATTATCCGTGTAATAGGTACAAAAGGTGAAATCAACGGTACATTTGAAAGTCAGAAATTCACTGTTTCTTACATAAATCCGCACAAGGATGATGACCATATAAGCAAGGAATATGACCTTTCCGAATCATGCTCGGCCTTTGTAGGTCACGGTGGCGGAGACCACGCACTTGTTGCAGATTTCATTAAATATGTTACCGGTGGCGAAACTTCAATTTCCTGCACATCAATTTATGACTCAGTAAAAGGTCATCAAGTTGTTTTTGCAGCAGATGAATCAATGCTCAACGGAAGCATCCCCGTTAAACTGTAACAAAAATATACACCCTCCCATATTATGTATTGAAGTTATTGCACTGCAGGCTTTAATTCATAATAACTATGGGAGGATTTTTTTTATGAATGATAATTTTGACACATCATGCAAAAAAATAAAAGAAGCGGTCTGTATTGATGTTGCAAGAGTTTATGATTCCTGCGCTGACAGAGATTGCCTTGCTGACATCAGAGTATATTTTACAGACTGCGGACAGGAAGTTATCGATAATGCTTCATCTGTCAGATGCAGATGCTGCGATGTGCTTGATGTATTCACAGAGGTTGAAAAAGTACCTTTCAATAAAGGATTTTATTCAGTTGACATTACGTTCTTCATATCGGTCACACTTGATGTGATATCAGGTCACAACTGCCCTGTTGAAAGTGTTACAGGTCTTGCTGTATATTCAAAAAAATGTATTCTCTACGGTAGTGACGGAAATGTAAAGATATTCACATCTGAATTTTCAGAAAATGCAATTGACAGGCAGAACACCTCAGTAACCACCAATCCGAGAGCAAAAGTTCAGGTTGCAGACCCTCTTTGTCTTGATGCAAAACTCTGCCGGCCCTGTGATTGCTGTAACAACTGGTTTGACAGATATTGCAACCTGCCCGACTGCATCAAACGATGTTTCAACGGTCACTTCTGCAACTGCGACAATGAAAAAGCTGTAAGAGTTACTATTGGACTGTTCTCAATTGTTCAGCTTGAGAGAGATGTTCAGATGCTGATTCCTGCTTATGATTTCTGTGTGCCCTGCAAAGAATGCACAAATAAATGTGACACTGAAGACCCTTGTGACGCATTCAGAAAAATCAAATTTCCCGTTGGTGAGTTTTTCCCTCCCGCAGAAAATGATTGCGACAAAGAAAATTCATATTCAGGATATAATCCGGGTTGCGGATGTAACAGCTGTAAATAGTATCAAATATCAGCCTCCGGCTTTCCGGAGGTTTTTTTATAATAATTATTGACATACATAAATAAATATTTTATACTGTTTTCAGTGGTTTATATTTATAATTGAAGAAGAAAATCTAATACTAAATATAAATCAGAATTTAATAAAAGGGAGATAATTCAATGGAACTTAAAGGCTCAAAAACCGAAAAAAATCTTTTAGCAGCATTTGCAGGTGAATCTCAAGCATATACAAAGTACACATATTATGCTTCAAAGGCAAAAAAAGACGGATATGTGCAGATAGGAAATCTGTTTGCTGAGACAGCAGCAAATGAGAAAGAACATGCAAAAATCTGGTTTAAGCTTCTTCATGAAGGTATGCCTGCAACACTCGCAAATCTTGAAGATGCAGCAGCCGGTGAAAACTATGAATGGACAGATATGTATGCAGGCTTTGCAGAGGATGCAAGAGCAGAAGGCTTTGATCATATTGCATTCCTTTTTGACGAAGTTGCAAAGATTGAAAAAGAACATGAAGAAAGATACAGAAAGCTTATTGAAAATATTGAAGGTGGTCTTGTTTTCTCAAGAGATAATGAAAAAATCTGGAAGTGCTCAAACTGCGGACACATTGTTGTCGGCAAAGATGCGCCTGAAGTCTGCCCCGTATGTGCACACCCCAAGGCATACTTTGAACTCAAAGCCGAAAATTATTAAACTATATATAAAAATGAAATGCGACATTCTTTTGAATGTCGCATTTTTTGCTTTATGAATTATCAGGAATATCAAAATCATCAACTGCATTGACATCAAAATCAGACATATCTACAACAACATCTTCTGCTGATTCATCGTCATCACCATAGCCATAACCGTACCCGTAACCGTAGCCATAACCATAACCGTAGCCGTAGCCATATCCATGTCGATGGCTCTTATGTTTATGCTTTTTGTGTTTATGCTTACGTCCTGAAGAGGCTTTATCATCTGTCTCATCCTTCGGCTTTTCACCATACCCGTAACCATAACCACCCGAACCATAACCATATTTGCCGTATCCGTGTTTACCGTAGCCATACTTTTTGCCATAACCGTATTTACCGTAGCCGTATTTTCCACCGTAATAATAACCGCCGTAACCGGAAAAGCCTTCCTGCACTCCGTTAAACACGAATCCGAGAATTCTGGCTGAACTGAATGACATTGATTCAAGAGCAATTCTGATTTTATCGATTGAGAGTCTGTCCTGAAAAACGACAAACAGCATACAGTCACAAAGATTGCATACGCTGATTGCATTTGCAACATCTTTTGCCACAGGTGCATTGACGATTACATAATCGTAGTTTTCACGAAGATAATCGAAAAACGGAATAAAATCAGATTCAGTATAATCAGTCAGCGCCTTACCTGCAAAATATATATGTAAGTTTTCATCTTCCTTATAAATCACAGAAGAAAAATCAGGCTTGTCATCTGTTATAATGTCACAGAAGCCTTTGCATTGATTATTCACAAGATATTTCTGCAGGCGTTTACTGTCAAGGTCAAGATCAACGCACGCTGTCTTTTTACCGCCAATGGCCATTGTGTGAGCAAGATTAAGCGAGGTCATTGTCTTGCCTTCATCCGGTGAAGCTGCAGTTATGGCAATGATTTTCTCGATTGATGTAAGATTACGAAGCAGTCTTTTTCTGAACAAACGGAAAGACTCCTTGAATGTAGGATGCCTGTCTGATATTCTTACAACTCTGTCTTTTAGTCTCTTGTCATTTGATTTTCTGTAAAACACCACATAAGGAATTTCCACGTAGCATTTCTGATTAAGCTTATTTTTAATGTCTTCTTTTTTCTTGATTGTGTTTCTGAAAAAAGCATACACTGCAATGAGCGCAAAACCGAGAGTTACTCCCACAAGCATCATTATTATTCCGATTCTGATAAAATTATTTGACGTATAAGGGGTTTCGGGCAATGTGGGCTGAATAAGAATATTAAGCCGAGTATTACCAACAACAAAAGAAGCAACATCAGGGTAAACACTAATGACTGCATTGATAATATCATAAGCATCCTGAGCCGAATTACTTGAAACAGATACCTTGAAGATATTTGAATTTGTTGCTACAGAAGCTGCAGTGATATTACCGTTTATATATGTTGTATCAAGTTCATTTTTAAGAGCATTTCTCATCATTGAAGTGTTTACAATATACGGAAATGTCTTTGAAAGCTGAGATGCTGAATTATTGTCGTAATATGATGCAAAAACAGCGTTTCCTGCTGAATTATATGAAACAGCAGTGACAGAAAAGGAAACAGAAGATTCATACATAGGAGTGTATGTTGAATAACTGAAGTATCCGAAAGCAAGTCCCATAAAAACTCCAAGAATTACAACTATATACCAGAATTTTCTTGTTGCCTTGGCAAAGTCAACGGCAAAAACTGCGGTATCAAAAATAGCAGCCGAAGCATTCTTTTCAGATTTAGAGACGGAACCGTGCATATTATCATCCATTATTTATTCGCCTCCGTTTTTTCATCGTCTGAATATTCAGTAACACCATTGTTAAAAAGACGGGGTAATACGTGAACATCGTTAAAAATGCAGCCTTCAACAACTGTACCTGCCTGATTCAGCATATCAACCATATCATTGATTTCGGGAACAGGTGCAACATCCTGTCTGACAACAATCAGCGCAGCATCAATATAAGATGCAATTATTTCTGCGTCAGAAACAAGAGCTGTGGGCGCTGTGTCAAAAATGATAACATCAAACTGCTCTTTGACCGATTCAACAAATGATTCAAAGCGTTTTGTCGATATCATTTCTGAACTGTTTCTGTATTTCTGATTTCCGCATATTATATAAAGCCCTGTATTGGGTTCCTTTATAATTGCGTTATTTATGGCAATGTTTCCTCTTATAACTTCGCCAAGTCCACGCATATCCTCAGCACTGTCTTTAAAAAATTTATGAACAGCAGGTTTTCTGAGGTCGGCATCAATGAGCAGAGTCTTTTTGCCGAGTTTAGCCATCGACAGCGCAAGATTAACAGATGCTGTTGTCTTACCTTCGTTTTCACCGCAGCTGGTAATCATAAATGTCTTTATATTCTTGGCTTTAAGATAATAATCCAGCTTCAGAGCAGCAATTCTGAAGGTTTCTGAAAATCTGTAGTTTATAAGGATATTTGTAATCAGCAACGGATCCTTGGAATGAGCAAGTCTGAGCTTTGTCTTAAGTGTCTTATTCTTTTCTTCATGATATATAACACTGAAAAGCTTTGTATCAATCATAGAATTGACATCAGATTCATTTTTTACTGTATCTCTGAAATATGAACTGACAACAATAAAGAACAAAACAAGAGCAGAAAGTGCAACAGCCGCAATAATATCATAATTTTTATATGAAACAGGATTAGACGGTCTCGTAGGGACCACAGGCTGAGATATAGTATTGATAATCATATCTTCAAAACTGTAATCTGTTATTTCATTATAATTATCAATAATTGCAAGAAGCATCGTATATGCTTCAACAGGTGAATCACAGCTGTATGTCATAACGATAAGATTTGTCTCAGAAATCTGTTCGGCTGTAATTTCACCGTCTACAACCTTGCCTGTTATATCACAGAGCTTTTCTTTAAAATATGAACTCTGGAACATCTCCTGAAATGTTGATGCTGCTTCTATAGTCTTATTAAGGCTTGAAAATGAGTACAGACCTGAATCTGTCGCATTGATAGAGACAGTAGTTGTGCATTTGTATTCAGGCTTATATGTAAAATCAATATAAGCTCTCACACCGAAAATACCGGCAAGAAATGCAAGGACAACAATCCAGAAATTTCTGCTTAAATCACGAAGTATTGTATACCAGTTAATATAATCAAATCTTATTTCTCTCATGATTTATCACCCCGCACAGCAACGGCAAGATATGATTCGGCTATCACAACAGGTTCCTCAAGGTCATTTCTCTTATTTGTTCTTGTAATACGATATGTTATATAATGAATACCTGTTTTTGTGTAGTCTATGTCATTCACTATCTCAAACTCATAATCATATGTTGAATCATTGCTGTCAACATACTTCTCTGGTAAAGATTCAATATAATCCTCGGGAACAACCGGTGAAGAACTGTCTGTATAAACGAGATAAGTTTTCAAAGGAATTGTTGCTGCAAGCCTTGAAGCATACACATAGGCATTAATTGTGATTTCAGAGGTTATACCCTTTGATGAAGTGACTCTGTAGGTAACAGGATATATCCCCGGCTGAGAAAGATCGATATCCGACTGCGAAACAACAACTCTAGATGAAACATCACCATCAAGACAGTCGGTTGCGGAAACACCCGACAATAGATCAACTCTGGATGCACCCACATAATAGACATGCTGATTTTCAAAGCTGAACTCGGGCGGATGATAATCATTGAAAACAATATCCTTTTCAAGTTTTGTAACATTATTATCAGAATCGCATACCGAGTAAGTGATTTTTGCTGAATTTTCACTGATAAACGGAGAAATTGCTTCAACAATAACGGATGAAGAAATATCACCGTCTTTAGAATCAACAGCACTGACATACTTTAACAAGTCTTTATCGGTGTCATTGACAGACGCAGAAACAACATCTGCAGAACAACTTATTTCAGGTGCTGCTGTATCGGTTTTATTGGTAAAACGTACAAAAACAGCAAAAGCAACACTTGCCGTAAACAGACATACTATAAAAATTTTTAAAAATCTCACAATAACTACCTCCTTACTGAATATTCATATCAAGTAAAATCCGCTTGGGATTATCGTGCAGAAGAACATTAACTTTTTCCTGAGAAATAAAATCCAGCAAACTCAAATAAAGCTCACTCAGATCTGCATTTCTTGTTGAAGAGTTGTGACAGTCACTGGCAACAAAATTAACATAATTATTCTGAAGCATCCATATTGCAGTTTCTTTAGCTGCTATGCCGTTTTTACCGGTTAGACTATCTTTATTTATCTGAAATCTGCAGCCTCTTTCATAAAGAACAGAAATATCAGATTTATCTGCATTAAAGAAACCGTATCTTTCGGGATGAGCGATTATAGGAATATATCCGTATGACATCAGCTTTTCAATATACTTATATACATTTTTGATATTTTCATCAAAATAGAATTCACAAAGCATATACCTTGACCCGTTTATCGGTATCAGGCCGTTATTATGCTTAAGCTCGTCCAGTTTTTCATTCATAAGCAATTCAGAACCGAGAAAAACCCTGACGGGAATGTTCCGATCTTTTATTTCATCGCAAAGAATTCTGAATGTATTCAGGACTAAATCTTTATCAGTTGATATTCCACTCATCTCGGATAAACCGTAATGAGGTGTCGCAACCATAATATTCGTTCCTGCTTTATACGCATTCGAGATAATATCAAGCGATTCTATCATAGAATCAGCACCGTCATCAACTGCAGGTAATATATGACAATGTATATCAATAAACATTGATTCACGTTCCTTTATTTTAATAAACATAATAATAATACATTAAATTTGCTTTTTAGTCAATACAATATAAGAAATATACTGAAATATATATTATATACAAAATTATTGACATCCAGTTTCATAAATGATATTATATTGTTGATATAGTATGAAAATGAAACTATCGGTGACGCAAATTATGAAAAAAATTGATGTTCTTACAAAAGAAGCTATCCTCTACAACTTAAAAACGGCTGCTTTGGTTTTTACAGATATTATTCTGATAAATCTGGCATCATTTCTGACACTTGTTGTAAGATTTGAATTCAGTTTTTCACAGCTTATCGAATCACAATTTCTGTCAAATATATTTATTCTATCACCAATCACAACAATCGGTACCATCATTGTTTTTGTTTTTTTTAAGCTTTACCGCGGCATATGGAAATATGCAGGTGTTGATGAATTCATAGCTATTGCAAGCGGCTGCATAACATCATCAGCTTGTGTATCTGCCGCACTTTTCCTTGCAAAGTATTTTTTCAGCATAAACTTCCCTAAAAGTTATCCGATAATTTACTTTATTTTCCTGCTTTCTTTTATAACTGCATCCAGATTTTCATACAGATTTGCAGGCAAAGTAAAAAATGACATAAAGCTCAGTTCAAAGCTCGAAAGAATTATGATAATCGGCGCAGGCAGATCGGGTGTCACCGTTCTCAGAGAATTTCAGTCAAGCTCTCATTCTGAGGGTAAGGTTATCTGTATGCTTGACCGTGACCCGAAAAAAATCGGCAAATACATACACGGTGTAAAAGTTGTTAACAATTGCGAGCACATTCCCGAAATGGTCGAAAAGTACAGAATAGACCAGATTATTCTCGCAATACCGACAGCAACAAATGTTGAAAAAAGAAAAATTATTGATGCCTGTCAGTCAACAAATTGTAAGCTTAATATAGTTCCTGCAATTTATCAGCTTGCCAACGGTGAAGTGCGTCTCGAAAAAATCAGAAATGTCGAAATTGAAGACCTTCTCGGAAGAGACAGTATCAAAGTTGATATGACTGAAATTAAAGAATATCTTCACAAAAAAACAGTACTTGTCACAGGCGGTGGCGGTTCAATAGGCAGTGAGCTGTGTCGTCAGATTGCTAAATATCAGCCCGAACAGCTCATAATTTTTGATATTTACGAAAATAATGCTTATTCAATACAGCAGGAGCTTCGTGCAAAAAATCCTGAACTTAATCTTGAAGTAATTATTGGCTCTGTTCGTGATATTCACAGGGTCGATTCATTGTTTGAAAAATACAAACCGGATATTGTTTACCATGCTGCTGCACATAAACATGTTCCGTTGATGGAAGACTCACCTAATGAAGCAATCAAAAACAATGTATTCGGTACATACAATGTAGCAAACTCAGCTAACAAACACGGTGTTTCAACTTTTGTACTTATATCCACAGACAAAGCTGTTAACCCAACAAATATTATGGGGGCATCAAAACGCCTTTGCGAAATGATTATTGAATGTTTTGCAAAGATATCTAAAACAAAATTTGTAGCAGTACGCTTCGGAAATGTTCTCGGTTCAAACGGCAGCGTAATTCCGCTATTCCGCAAACAGATTGCAAGAGGCGGCCCCGTAACCGTTACGCATAAGGATATAATCAGATATTTTATGACCATACCCGAAGCTGTATCTCTTGTTCTTCAGGCAGGTTATTACGCAAACGGCGGTGAAATCTTTGTTCTTGATATGGGACAGCCGGTTAAAATTGATGACCTTGCAAGAAAAATGATCAAATTATCAGGTTTTGAGCCAGATGTTGATATAAAGGTTGAATATACAGGTCTCAGACCTGGTGAAAAGCTGTATGAAGAGCTTCTTATGTCTGAAGAAGGACTCAAGAAAACAAACAACGAGCTTATTTTCATCGGTAAACTCTCAAATGTTGACGCAGATGAGTTTTTCACAAAGCTCGCATATCTCAGAGATGAATGTTACACAGACGGACAATCCATAAGAGAATCAGTAATGAGACTTGTACCTACATACCATCCTGAAAATGAAGGTGTAATCAATGTATAGAATAATAAAAAGAATCCTTGATTTTCTTGTGTCATTATTTGCACTGACACTGTTGTCCCCTGTTCTTCTGATTACAGCCATTGCTGTAAAAGCCGATTCAAAAGGTCCTGTATTCTTTGTGCAAAAAAGAGTAGGAAAAGATAAGAAACTCTTTAATATGTATAAATTCCGTTCGATGAGAACTGACACACCTCACGATATGCCGACACATCTTCTTAATGATCCCGAGGCGTTCATTACAAAAGTCGGTAAATTTCTGAGAAAAACAAGTCTTGATGAACTCCCCCAACTCTTTAATATCCTAAAAGGTGATATGTCAATAGTTGGCCCCAGACCTGCTCTGTGGAATCAGGATGACCTTATTGCTGAACGAGATAAATACAAGGCTAACAGTATAAGACCGGGACTCACAGGCTGGGCACAGATTAACGGAAGAGATGAACTCGAAATTCCCGTAAAAGCTAAATTTGACGGTGAATATGTCGAAAAAATGAGTCTGCCGTTCGACATCAGATGTATTATCAACACCGCACTTCAGGTTATTAAACATGAAGGCGTTGTTGAAGGCGGCACGGGAACTATCAATAAATTATAATGGGAGTAAAAATGAAACAAAATCCTAGAATTTTATTTGTTGCAAATGTTGATAAAGAACATATTTTAAAGTTTCATATTCCGACAATTAAAATGTTGTCCGAAAAAGGTTGGATTGTTGATGTAGCTTGTGCAGGAACAGAAAATATTCCATTCTGCAATAATAGATATATACTTCATTATGAACGAACACCTTTTTCACCGAAACTTTTTGTTGGAATAAAAGAATTAAAACATATTTTAAAAAATAACCATTATGATATTATTTATTGTCATACACCAGTAGGTGGGTTGGCGGCGCGTTTAGCATCAATCAGCATAAGAAATAAACATACAAAAGTTATCTATTTTTCACATGGATATCATTTTTTTGAAGGTGCGCCAATTTTAAATTGGTTGATATATTATCCTATTGAAAAAATTTTATCTTATTTTACTGATTCTGTTATCACAATCAACAAAGAAGATTTTGAAATAACAAAAAATAAATTTAAAACATGTAAAGCTTATTTTATTAATGGTATTGGAATTGATACTGAAAAATTTAACTTTGAAAATCGTGACTACATTCGTTCCCGATATAGAAAAGAATTAAATATTGCGGATGACGCATTGGTTTTGATATATCTTGCTGAACTAATTAAAAATAAAAATCAGTATTTTTTAATACGTGTAATTAAATCCTTAATTGACAAGGGTTTTGATAATGTTGTTCTTGTTTTGGCAGGAATTGATCATACTGATGGGGATATTGAAAAATATGCAAAACAGCTTGGTGTTGAAAATAATATCAGATTTTTGGGTTGGAGAAATGATGTCTGTAATCTATATTTAATGTCAGATATTTGTACTGCATCAAGTATTCGAGAAGGGTTCGGCCTAAATATTGTTGAAGCAATGTTATGTTCTGTTCCTGTAATTGCAGTGAAAAACAGGGGGCATAACTCAATAATTACAGATACAGTAAATGGATTTCTTGTTGAGCAAAATGATGTTTCAACATTTGATGACAGAATTACAGAACTTTCGCATAATAATCAATTGCGAGAATTATTTATAAACAATTCACAAAAAAATACTTATTTATATACAACTGAAACAATATTAAAAGAATTATATTGCATTTTGTCTTCACATTTAGGAGAATGAATTATATGCCTAAATTATCAGTTATTACAGGTATCTATAATTGCGAAAATACTTTAAAAGACGCAATTGACTCTATACTCAATCAGACATTTTCTGATTGGGAGTTAGTGTTATGTGATGATGGGTCATCAGATAATACCTATACTATTGCTGAAGAATACAGGAATAATTACCCCGATAAGATTGTTTTATTAAAAAACGATCATAATCTTGGTCTGCCGGAAACATTAAATAAATGCTTATCTGTTGCTAAAGGTAAATATATCGCCCGTATGGATGGTGATGATATTTCTTTACCTGACAGATTTGAAAAACAGATAAATTTTCTTTTAAATAATCCGGATATTGATTGTATCGGGACAGGGATGGTACGATTTGATGAAAACGGTGATTTTGACAATGTGTTTCCCGTTATGCATCCTGATAAATTTACTTTAAAAATGTATCCTTTATGTTATCATGCAACGTTAATGATGAAAAAAAGTTGTTATGATGAATTGAATGGTTATGTAAGCATTCCCCGGACACTCAGATGTGAAGATATTGATATGTGGTTCAGGTTTGCTTCAAAAGGATTTAAAGCAGATAATATAAATGAATGTCTTTATAAAGTCCGTGAAGACAGATTGGCACTTAATCGAAGAAAATTTAAATATGCGTTAAATACAGTAAAAACAAATTTTTATGGGTTTAAAATTCTTGATTATCCCATATATTTATATCCTTTTGCATTTAAACCCCTTGTTTCACATTTTATTCCATACAAACTAAAAGTAAAGCTTCGTAACCATAAGTAAAGAAAGCGGTATCGGCAATATGGCAGAATATCTTGTAATTTTAATATGGCCTGCTATTGTTGCCGGTCTTACACATTTATCAGGGAAAAAAACCGGCATAAAAATTCTTAACAAAATTGAATACCGTTACAGTTTTTTTACTTTAATAATAGCTGTTATTCCGCTTGTTTATTATACAGCAAACAGAACCTTATATTTTGGTGACACATATTCTTATATGCACACTTTCAACAATATGCCGTCATCAATGAGCGGTTTAACTGATTATATGGCAACTGTAACAAAAGATGAGTTTTTCTATTATGGGTCCGCTCTGATAAGAATTTTCTTAACTGACAAATACACAACATATTTTGCAATTCTTGCAATCTTTCACATTACTTGTCTTCTTATTGTATACCAAAAGTATTCAGAGAGTGCATTTTTGTCATTATTCCTTTTTCTTGCATCAACAGACTATATCTCATGGATGTACAACGGTATACGTCAGTTTGTTGCGGTTTGTCTGACTTTCTTATGCTTTGGGCTTATATTAAAAAAGAAATTTATACCGGCAATAATTATAGTTGCCTTTGCATCTTTTTTTCACGGGTCAGCGCTTATTGTCATACCGTTTATTATTATAGCGCAAGGAAAAGCCTGGAACAGAAACACAATACTTTTTATATTCGGTATAATAATAGCCTTAACATTTATTGAAGAGTTCACATCAATACTTGATACTGCACTGGAGGATACTCAATACACAAATGTTGTCAGCGACTGGCAAAGCTCAGATGATGACGGAACCAATTTTATAAGAGTTTTTATTTACAGCATACCTGCAATATTATCTTTATACGGAAGAAAAAAAATAAACTCTGTTAACAACCCGATAATAAATTTATGCACAAACATGTCCATTGCTTCAGCGGGACTTTATATTATATCAATGTTTACCAGTGGAATTTACATCGGCAGACTTCCGATTTATTTTTCACTTTACAACTATATTCTTCTTCCATGGGAAATCACACATCTGTTTCAGAAAGATGTCGGCAAATCAATCACAGTCATTATGATAATCGCTTATATCGGCTACTATTTTTACAGCTTAAAATTTGGCTTTGGTCTTATTTAGGTATGATTATGAAAAAAGTTTTATTTTTAATCCGAGATTTAGGTCACGGTGGTGCAGAAAAAGTTTTAATTAACCTTGTCAATCATATGGACAGGGATAAATTTGATATTACTATAATGACTCTGTTTAATGAAGGGGTTAACAAACAATATCTTGCACCACATATTAAGTATAAAACTTGCTTCAAAAAATCTTTTCCTGCCAATTCTCATTTTCTAAAACTCTTCTCCCCCGCTTTTTTACACAAGAATTTTATTAAAGAATCCTATGACATTGAAATTGCTTATCTTGAAGGACCTTCAGCAAGAGTTATAAGCGGATGTGCTGACAAGAAAACAAAACTTATTTCATGGATACATTGTACACAGAAAACTGAAACAGATATTTCTGTCGGCTTCAGAAATTTTAATGAAGTTAAAGAATTATACAAAAAATTTAATAAGGTAGTTTTTGTATCTGAATCAACTGAAAAAGCATTTAAACATTTAATACCTTTTGTTAATTCTCAGGTGATTTATAACACCAATAATTCAGATGAAATCAAAAAAAAATCTTATGAAATTCCGGATGTGTTTTTTGATGACACAAAAATCAATATAATTTCTATGGGGCGATTGATTCCTGTTAAAGGCTTTGACCGACTAATCAATATTCATTCAAGACTGATAAACGACGGATATTCAATTCATACTTATATTCTTGGAGAAGGCTCTGATAATTACAAATCTGAGTTAACAAAATACATTAATGATAATAACATTTCTGACAGTTTCACATTCCTTGGCTATCAGACCAATCCTTATAAATATGTTGCAAGAGCAAATTTATTTGTTTGCGCATCTCATTCAGAAGGATTTTCAACCGCTGCTACAGAAGCGCTTATTGTCGGTACACCTGTATGTACTGTTGAAGTTTCAGGCATGAAAGAAATGCTCGGTGAAAACAATGAATATGGTATTGTTACAGAAAACAATGAAGAAGCTTTATATCAGGGAATTAAATCACTGCTTGACTCACCTGAATTGCTTACACATTATAAAGAAAAAGCCATCGAGAGAGGCAAATTTTTCAGCACGGAAAAAACAGTAAAAGCTGTTGAGGAGATGTTGTTAAAACTGTGAGGTACAGTATGAATTTTATCAAAGAATTATTATACAGAATCCGTGGGGAATATACTACCGATAAACTCATAAAAATGGGATTAACAGTCGGCAAAAATTTTAATAGGTTAAATGGTGTTATACTTGATCCTTCGCATTGTTGGCTTATAAAAATCGGTGACAATGTAACAATAGCACCACGCGTGCATATACTTGCCCATGATGCAAGCACCAAAATATTTTTAGATTATACAAAAATCGGATGTGTTAACATCGGTAATAATGTGTTTATCGGTGCAGAATCAGTAGTCCTTCCCGGTGTAACAATCGGTAATAATGTGATTATTGGAGCTAACAGCACAGTAACTCATAACATTCCTGACAACTCAGTTGCTGTCGGTTCTCCTGCCCGAGTTATCTGTTCTTTAGATGATTACCTGAAGAAAGAAAAAACAAGAATGAGTAGTTCTATTGTTTATAATGAAAATTATACCATTGGTAGTAATATCTCAGATGAAATGAAAAAACAGCAGGCAGAAGAGCTTACTGACAGAATAGGATATGTGAAATAATGAACAATCCAAAGTTATCAATAATAATTCCCGTGTATAATATAGAAGCATATCTCCCCCGTTGTCTTGACAGTATTCTCAGTCAGACTTTTTCTGATTTTGAAGTCATTATTGTTGATGACGGCTCAAAAGATTCAAGCGGTATTATTGCCGATACATATACACAAAAAGACAACAGAATCAAAGTTATTCATAAAGTAAATGGCGGAGTTTCTACTGCTCGGTTTGAGGGTATTAAAGCTGCAAAAGGTGAATTTATCGGTTTCGTAGACGGTGATGATATAATAGAGCCCGATATGTATTCTGTTCTTATTGATAATGCAGAAAAATACAATGCTGATGTATCGCATTGTGGCTATAAGATGGTTTTCCCTGATGGGCGTGTTGATTATTATTACAACACAAATAGATTAATCGAACAGGACAATCAACAAGGATTGATCGATTTACTCAAAGGTGATTTTATTGAACCCGGTTTATGTAATAAAATATATAAATCTAATTTTGTAAGAAATATCGTATTTAACAATATTATGGACTTGTCTATTAGAATCAATGAGGATTTATTAATGAATTACTACCTTTTCAGACAATCTGAAAAATCGATCTATATAGATAAGTGTTTTTATCATTATATGGTTCATAAGAATTCTGCGGCAACCTCTGTAATTAACAGAAATAAGCTATGTGATCCTTTAAAAGTATTAAATATTCTTGACAATGAAACACGTGAGACTTCTGTTTTAAACAAGATTGTCAAGGCAAGACTCGCAAGACTTCTTGTTTACACATCAACACTATCAAAAAAAATTAATCCCTCATTAATAGTACCGGAAAGAAAAAAAGCAAGAAAAATATTAAGAAGTAGTCTGTCAGACATACTCAGAAATGAGTATATAGGAATAAAATTAAAATTAATGTGCATATGGACGGCATTAAGTCCTCAGACATATGCATTATTTCATACTATTTACGCAAAAATTACCGGTGTAGATAAAAAGTTTTCGGTAGAATAAAGGAGTTTTATGAACGATTTAATCAGTATTATTGTCCCTGTCTACAAAGTTGAGGAATATCTTGACAAGTGTATTGAATCAATTGTAAATCAGACATACACTAATCTTGAGATTATTCTTGTTGATGACGGATCCCCCGATAATTGTCCCGAAATATGTGACAAATGGGCGGAAAGAGACAATAGAATAAAGGTTATACATAAGTCTAACGGCGGACTTTCTGATGCAAGAAATGCCGGACTTTCAGTTGCAACCGGTGATTTTATTGCATTTGTTGACAGTGATGATTATATTGAAACAGATATGTATGAAAAGCTTCTTGATGTTGCACTAAGAAATAATACCGATATTGTTTCGTGTAAACTCAGAATGGTATATGAAAATGAAGATTATTCAGTTGCAAGTGAGGACACGGGAGATGTAATTATTTATTCGACGGAAGAAGCAATGTCTGCCTTGATTGACGACAAAATCAGACAGGTAGTATGGAATAAACTGTACAGAACTGAAATTATTAAAGATGTTAATTTTGATGTCGGTAAATATCATGAGGATGAATTCTGGAGCTATAAGGCAATTGGCGCAGCAAAGAAAATTGCAACTATTGATTACACCGGTTACAACTACTTACAGCGTTCCGGCAGCATAATGGGGAATTCTTATTCTTTAAAAAGACTCGATGCCGTTGAAGCAAAATCTCTGAGACAGGATTTCTTAAAACTTAACTTCCCTACTCTTGAACAACAAGGACTTGAAAGCATTGTCTTTACTTGTATTTATCATGGACAATTGTCATTAGCTTATCTAAATAACACGGATAAAAAAACTGCATTGATAGTTCTCAATAGTACTGTAAATAAATATATTCGAGACATTGATAGTTCTATTTTATCATCAAAGCAAAAAATCTGGATTTTATTATTAAAAATATCTTTTAATTTTACTTGCAAAATAAGAAATGCTTTAAAGATCGGAGTTTGAATTATGATTCCAAAAACAATTCATTATTGCTGGTTTGGAGGAAATCCAATTCCTGAAAAAGATAAAAAATGTATCGAAAGTTGGAAGAAATTCTGTCCCGACTATGAGATTATTGAATGGAATGAAAATAATTTTGATATAAATTGCTGTCAATATGTAAAAGAAGCTTATGAAGCTAAAAAATGGGCTTTTGTTTCTGATTATGCAAGGATTTACGCGTTGTATTTGATGGGTGGAATATACCTTGATACCGATGTAGAATTATTAAGTAATTTTGATAAATTCTTATCACTTAATGCATTTACGGGATTTGAAAATATTCAATATCCTTTTACTGCTGTTGTTGGGTCAGAAAAAAATGGTAAATTTGTTGAGGATATTTTATTGTCCTATAAAAATCGAAAGTTTATTAAAGAGAATGGAGAATTTGATACAACTACAAATACAGAAACAGTCACCAATCTTCTTGTTGACAATTTCAATATAAAAAAAGATAATACTTTTCAGTGTATTAAAGATTATCTGACAATTTATCCTAACGATTATTTTTGTCCCAAAAATTATTACGATGGAAAGGTTTATTTAACAAAGAATTCCATTGCTATACATTGGTATAATGGTTCTTGGCAAAGTGATGAACAAAAAGAATGGCATAATGCCTCTGCCAAATTATCAAAACTTGTTGGACAAAGATTTAGTGATATTATATTAGGTATCTTTTTTTCGATAAAAAAAGAAGGATTCTTTTCTTATATTAAGAACAGATTAAAACAAAAATTATGAATAGTATTGGCATTTTAAATATCAATAATTATATACAAAACAAAACAATACTATCTTCAATAGCAATCTGTATTGAAATCATAATACTTACTTTTTTAATTCTAATTTTTAACAAATATTTTAAATTTCTTTTGAAACCATATTTTAGGAAGTGTAAAAATGTGTAAAATGATAACTATATTTACACCAACTTATAACAGAGCTTATTTATTATCTAATCTTTACAAGTCATTACAAAATCAATCTAACAATAATTTTGAATGGTTAGTTATTGATGATGGGTCAACTGATAATACAAAAGAACTTTTTGATTATTGGCTCAAGGACAAAAATGATTTTACAATCAGGTATTATAAAAAAGAAAATGGCGGAAAACACCGTGCGACAAATTTTGCATTAAAAAAAGCAAACGGAGAAATTTTCTTTCCTGTGGATTCTGATGATATTCTGACTCAGGATGCAATACAAAAAATCAACCAATGGTTTTCAGAGATTGAAGGTTCAAAAGAATATTGCGGAATAACAGCTAACAAAGGTTTTCTTAACGGCACACATGCTAATCCATTATTTAATTCTGAATTTCTAGACAAAACTTTTCTTGATGTATTGACCTATAAAGAAAATGACAAATTTGTTTTAAATGGAGAACGTGCAACTTGTATTTATACAGATATTTTCAGAAAGTTTAGTTATCCTGAGTTTGAAAATGAAAAATTTCTTACTGAAGCTGTAGCATATAACCGAATTGCTCATGCAGGATATAAATCAAGATTTTTCAATGATATTATTTATTTATACGAATATAAAGAAGACGGATTAACAAAATCAGGAAGCTCATTATTTCTTAACAACCCGCACGGTTATGGTTTGTGGCTAAAAGAGAAAGATATTTTTATGAATAAATCTTTTTCTGATAAACTAAAAACATATTATTCATTTACTTGTGAATTAAAAGATAAATATGAAGATAAACTTATTGCAGAATGTATTGATATTCCGGTTATATTAGTAAAAGCTCTTAAGCTGATTAATAAAATAATTTCACTAATAAGGAAGTAAAGTATAGGGATTATTGACAGAGCAAAAGCAAGTTCTAATGCAAGAGTTATATCAAGGTTTTCAATGCAACACGAGGCGGAAAACTTGAAGTATTCCCGAGAGTTGATTTTGATTCATTATTTTAAACGGAGGACAAGCTGAAATTATGGCAAAAACAAGCGAATTACACCATACACACATTACAGCAAAAAATAAATTGCTCGATTTTAATTTAAAAGAAGTCTGGAAATATCGTGACCTTGTATCACTATTTATCAGACGAGATTTTGTTCTTACATATAAGCAGACGATTCTCGGTCCACTCTGGATTATTCTGAACCCTTTCATTTCAACTGTAATATATACAATTGTTTTCGGCGGAATTGCTGGCATTGAAACAGATGGTATTCCAAAAATTCTTTTCTATATGCTCAGCAATACTGTCTGGACATTTTTTGCAAGCTGCATCACAAAAACATCTTCAACATTTACTGCGAATGCCGGTGTTTTCGGAAAGGTGTACTTCCCTCGCCTTGTAACACCTATTTCAACTGTTTCAAGTGCAGCAATCAATTTCTTTATTCAGCTTGCAATGTTTGCTTGCTTCTGGGTTTACTATCTTATTAAAGGTGATGTTCATCCTCATTGGGAAGTGATCATTCTCTTCCCTGTTGTTCTTATTCTTCTTGCAGCAATGGGACTCGGATGCGGTATTATTGTTTCCAGTCTTACAACAAAATACCGTGATCTAGCTATTGCAGTCACATTCGGTGTACAGCTCTGGATGTATGCAACTCCTATCGTTTATCCACTTTCAACACTTGGAGAAGGAACAATGAGAACTATTCTTTCAATAAACCCTGTCACAAGTTATGTTGAAATTATAAGATACATTTTTCTCGGTCAGGGTACATTTACACTTGGAGGAATAATCTGGTCAACAGTATTTACTATTGTTGTGCTGTTTGCGGGAATTATGCTCTTTAACAAAGTTGAAAAGACATTTATGGATACAGTCTGAGGTAACAAAATGGAAGATTATGCAATTATAGTATCAGGTGTTAAAAAAAGATACAAATTAGGTCAAATTGGCGGAGGTACTCTCACCGCTGATCTTCAGTCATGGTGGGCAAAAGTCAGAGGTAAGGAAGATCCTAATACAAAAATCGGTGAAGAGAGAAGTAACGGCGATACATTTATGGCTCTCAATGGAGTCGATTTGACTGTAAAAAAAGGTGAAGCTCTCGGAATTATCGGTGGAAACGGCGCAGGAAAAAGTACACTGCTGAAGCTTCTGAGCCGTGTTACAGCACCAACAGAGGGTGAAATTGATATTTACGGAAGAATTACCAGTATGCTTGAAGTCGGCACGGGTTTTAACGGTGAGATGACAGGCAGAGAAAATGTCTATCTTAACGGTGCTATTCTCGGCATGACAAAAGCTGAAGTTGATGCAAAAATGGAAGAAATAATTGAATTCAGTGAAGTTCGTGAATTCATAGACACTCCAGTTAAACGTTATTCAAGCGGTATGTATGTAAAACTTGCATTCTCTGTTGCTGCACATCTCGACAGTGAAATAATGATTATGGACGAAGTTCTCGCTGTCGGAGATATGGCATTCCAGAAAAAATGTCTTGATAAAATGCGTGATGCCGCAAAAAAAGAAGGCAGAACAGTTCTCTATGTCAGCCATAATATGAATACAATCCGTCAACTCTGTGACAGATGCGTTGTACTTGATAAGGGTAAATGTATCTTCGATGGTGATGTAGAAAAGGCTATTGAGTTGTATCTCGGAAACAATAATGAATTATTGACAAATTATATTTATACAGAAGATTATCATTCTAGAAAATTTGCAACAAGAGAAATAACCATTCAACAATTACATATCAAAGATCTAACAGAATGTAAAGTTAAGCCAAACGAGACTATCAATCTTGAATTAGTTTGTCATGCAGACAAATCAATTGCTGGCATAAGATTCAGATTTGAAATACAGTATAAAGATGGCTCACTTGCAACAACTGTATTTTCTAAAAAAATTAATTTTTCAGAAAATGAAAATAAAACAATATCAATGTCTTTTGATACAAAACATATTGTACCTGGACAATATAAAGTAGATATTATTGCATTTGTGTGCAATGAATTTGGTTCAGAACACTTAATTGATGGTGTTTATCCCGGATTTAGATTTGAAATTGATGATTCAATAGATGATACAAATGATTTGATATGGAATCATAGATATTGGGGAAACGTAAGATTAAATGACATAATAATAAAGGATTGATTAAATGACTCCTACGATTTCAATTATTGTTCCAGTATATAATGTTGAAGATTATATCTCAAAATGTATTTCAAGCATACTAAAACAAACATTTTCTGATTTTGAGTTAATTATAGTTAATGATGGCTCTACTGACAATAGTTTGTTGATATGTGAAGAATTTGCTGTATCAGATAAAAGAATTATATTGATAAACAAGAATAATAATGGTGTATCATCTGCAAGAAACGCAGGATTGGACATTGTAAAAGGTAAATATATAACATTTATTGATGGCGATGATTTTGTTGAACCGAATTATCTGGAAAAAATGTACTATCTATTAAAAAATGCCCCCTCTTCAGATTATGTTATATGCAATTTCAAACGAGTCGATCCAATTGGCATACAAGTAGGGGAACCATTGCCTGTATATGCAACTAAACATATTGATATTATTGATTCAATCGAATGCTATAAATACACTTCAGGCCTTGTTTGGGGAGCTTTATACAAAAAAGAAGCACTAATGATTAACAACAAAATGCTAAAGTTTGATGCAAATATTCATAATGGGGAGGATAATTTATATACATTTTTGATTTTTGTAAATTCTAATAGGTTTATTCGAACAACTGATGTTTTGTATAATTATTTAGTTAGATCAGACAGCGCATTTCACAAATCTTTTTCTGAAAAAAACATATCTTTTTTAGATGCTCAATCAATAATGATAAAGAATTCAAAACGTTTTCCAGTTATAAAAAAGTATTTATATGATTATTACATTAGCAATTGTATTCAATACATGGAACGTGCCATAGAAAGCAATTTATTGTCAAGGGATATCAACAAAATAAGAGTACATTTGATAAAAAATTTCTTTAAATATTTTTTCCAACATCGAAATTTCAAACAAATAGCTTATTATATAAAGTTAATAATTGCTCCTAAATATAATAAATAAGGTGTACATATGAAAACAGCAACAATTACATGGTTAAAACATAATAATTTTGGAACACAGCTTCAGGCTTATGCATTGCAACAATCCATTCTAAAACTTGGAATTGATAATGAAATTTTTTACGATGATTTCGCATTAAAAACAAAAAGTGCTGTCAATGAAAACGTTATTTCAAACAAACACGATTTAAAATATTCTATCATCTATCACATTAAAAGACTTATTAGAGCAATAATGTTGATTTTTAGCAAAAAAAGACGCATACAAAGAAAAAAGAATATTGAACTAGATAAGCGTATAGCTAAACATGAATGTATCATTGAATCTGCGTTTTCTGAATTTAAAAATAAGCATCTAAAGATTAAATACATAAGCGGATACAATGAATTAAATAATATTTGTAAGAATTATGACGCATTCATTGCTGGCAGCGACCAAACGTGGAGTCCATTAGTATATAATCCATATTATTATATAACTTTTACAGACATAAAAAAAATCTCTTATGCTGCCAGCATTGGTATTACTCATATTCCTGAGGATTTGGTTTCTGATATAAGATCAAATATTGCATCATATCATAACATTTCAGTCAGAGAAGAATCTGCAAAAAATGCTCTTCAGCCATTATATAATAAAGAAATCTCTGTTGTTTTAGATCCCACCCTCTTATTAAGAAATGATGAATGGAGCAAGCTTGCGGTGCTTCCGGATACTAAAAATTATATATTATGCTATTTTCTTGAAACTAATAATTGGTATTATGAGTATGCTTTAAAAATGTCAAAAATTTTAAATAAGAAAATAATACTAATTCCCAACCGAATCGAACATTTATCATATGAATTTTCTAATATTAAATACCCTGGACCTGCGGAATTTGTAGGATTGATAAAAAATGCTGATTTAATTATAACAGATTCATATCACGGTTTTATATTTTCAACTATCTTTGAAAAATCTTATGTATTAATAAAAAGATTTGAAGACAATTCACCTAAAAACCAAAATAGCAGAATTTTTAATTTATTAAACATATTAAATTTACAGAATGTCTTCATATCTGAAAAAGAAGCCGATTTAGCAGATATTTGCTCTCCTGATTATTCTTCTATCAAAAAAATTATTGATGAAAAGATTCAATTCTCAATGAATTACTTAAAAGGAGCACTAGGTATTATATGAATATCACAGATAAATATTGCACAGGTTGTTGTGCATGTATGAATATATGTTCAAACAATGCAATTAAAATGGAGCATAATGATATAGGAGAGCTGACACCATTTATTAATTATGACTTATGCACAAACTGTAATTTATGTTCAAAAATGTGCCCTCAAAATAATTTAATCAAGAAGAATTCTTCTTTTGATTGTTATGCTGTATGGTCAAAAGAATCATCTATAAGAAAACAAGCAGCTTCTGGCGGTTTTGCGTCAGGAATTGCTAATTATTTTTTAAATAACAAACAATACATTGTTTATTACTGTGATTACGATGATGATCTGGAATTAAGGTATTTTGAAGTAAGATCTTTATCTGATATCAATAAACTTGCAGGATCAAAATATTCTCAAGTCAACGCAGAGTATACGTATACGAAAATTAAAAATCAATTAAATAATAATATTAATGTAATATTCATTAGTCTACCTTGTCAAATAGCAGGTTTGTTAGCATATTTAAAAAAGAACTATACCAATCTGATAACAATTGATATAGTATGCCATGGTACGCCACCAAATAAATATTTGAAAGAATATGTAAAATATTTATGCGGCACAAATATAAAATGTAAAGTAGAATTTAAAAAGAAATACAAACAATTCTTCACTCTTTATAAAAATAACAAACTTATATATAAGAAACATCATTCAAAAGATATTTATTTCACTGCTTTTTATCAAAATATTATTAGCAGAAATTCATGTTATACTTGTCAATATGCAACCGATAAAAGAGTCGGTGATCTAACTATCGGAGATTTTTGGGGGCTTGGTGAAATTAAAACAATAAAAAAACCTTCAAAATGGGTTTCTTTAGTTTTAATTAATACAGATAAAGGTATGATTTTTTTTGAGACAATTAAAAATGCCTTTATTATTGAAAAACGTACTGTTGAAGAAGCTGTAAGAGGTAACGGACGATTACAAAAAGCTCCAGGAAAATCTCAAAATGCAATAAACTTCCAAAAATCATATAACATATATGGATTCATAGATTCAATAAAAAAAATAGAAATGAAAAAAGTCCCAAGGTATAATTTTATTTTTTTTAAACGTATCAGAAATTACGTAATTTCATTTTTATTAGAAATTCGGAATTATTTAAGGAGATTATCAAAATGATTCCAAAAATAATACATTATTGTTGGTTTGGTGGTAACAATAAATCAACACTGATAAAAAAATGTATAAGAAGTTGGAAAAAATATTGTCCTGATTATAAAATCATTGAGTGGAATGAATCAAACTTTGATATAAATTGTTGTGACTATGTTCGTGAGGCCTATGAAGCAAAAAAATGGGCTTTTGTAACTGATTATGCACGCCTAAAAATTTTATATGAAAATGGTGGTATATATTTTGATACTGATGTTGAATTAATTTCATCTATTGATGAATATTTACAGTATGATGGTTTTTTTTGTTTTGAAGATAATAAACACATCGCAACTGGACTGGGATTTGGAGTTTCAATTGCAAACCATTTTGTAAAAGCTATGATAGATGACTATAATGGTGTTCGCTTTATAAAAAATGACGGAACATTTGATTTGTTACCTTGTCCTCAAAGAAATACAATGGCAATAGAAAAAATGGGGTTAATTAGAAATGGAAATACTCAAATTATAAACAACAATATATTTTTATCCGCAGAGTATTTTAATCCAATTAATTGCATTACCGGTGAAAAGGTAATAACAAAAAATACTCATGCAATTCACTGGTTTAATGCAAGTTGGTGGACGCAAGAACAAAAAAGATATAACAAAATAAAAAAACGAAAGCAATTCATAGAAAAAAAATTCGGAAATTTCGGCATTAGAATATATACAATTTTACTTAGCATTCAAGAAATCGGCATTAAACAATTAGTTATCAAATTGATTAATAAGATTAGACACATGAGGTAAAAAGTATGATTTCTGTTATTATTCCTGTTTATAATGTTGAAAACTATCTGTATAAGTGTGTAAATTCTATCTTATGTCAAACTTATAAAGATATTGAAATAATCCTGATTGACGACGGTTCAACAGATTCAAGCTCATCTATTTGTGATGAATTAAAAACAATGGACAATAGAATTGTGGTAATTCATAAGAATAATGGTGGATTATCATCAGCACGTAATGCAGGACTAAAAATTGCTAAAGGTGAATATATTTCTTTTGTTGACAGCGATGATTTGATACATCCTCAAACTTTTGAAATATTTTTTAAGACATTGATTGATACTCATTCAGATATTGTATTTTCAGATTTGTTCAGATTTACTGAATATGAATCCATCATTAATTTCAATAATTTTAGCAATTATGAGATATGTGAATATACAACGATTGATTCTCTTGTACATTTACTACATAATACAATTCCCAGCATTATCCCTGCATGTGCCAAATTATATAAACGTGAATTATTTAATAATATTCATTTTCCTGAAAACAAATTACATGAAGATGAATTTGTTGCCCACAAACTATTATCAGCTAGTAGAAAAACATCATATATAAAACTTCCATTATATTACTACTATCGAGGTAACACAAACAGTATTTGTGCTTCAAAAATGGATGACAAACGGTTTTCTGATATAATAGATGCTTATAATGACAGAATAGATTTTATAAAAAAACATCATAATGAGTTATATGAGGATTCATTAGTTATCATATTAAACAAAAGTGCTTATCTTATTACAAAATATAAATCATATTTATCTAAAAACTGTTATAAAACAACATTAATAAAATATAAGAATTATGTTAACAAGGCTATAGCATTAAAATTGATAAATCCCTTGACCAATTTTGATATTTATTTTTGTGCTTATCCGAAATTATCTTTATTCCTAAAAATATTTAATAAGGTGTCGTCCTTGTGCAAAAAAAAGTAATATTATTTATAGCAGCAGCAATTTTTTTGTTGCTGTCTGTTATCATTTCCAATTATTATATTGAGATCAACACATATTCCTATGCTGAGGATACATCTGATTCAGCACGCATTGTGCTTATCACCGATTTGCACGGTAAGGAATACGGCAGAGAGAATGAAAAGCTAATCAAAAAAATTTCTGAAATAAATCCAGATATAATATGTCTTGCAGGTGACTTTATTGACGAAAGCAATACAAAGGAAGACATAGACAAGTTTATTGATTTACTTGAAAAACTGAGCCGTATAAACCAGACATACTATTCATACGGTAATCACGACACAGCATATTTCAATATTGCAGGTTATGATGCACTGAAAGAAATTGAATCAACAGGGTGTATTATACTCAATGAAGAGTATGTAGATATTGATATAAATTACAAAAAAATCCGCCTTGGCGGAATGTATGACTATGCTTTCAATCAGCAATACTTACCTTCTGAAGAATGGATGTCGGATTCAACATTTGTATTTCTGAAGGATTTTATCAGCACAGACAGAACAACAATTCTTATGTGTCATCGCCCCGAAAGTTTTATTTATGAGGATGCTGCATTATGGAATATAGATTTTGTATTATGCGGTCACACTCACGGAGGAATATGGAGACTCCCCTTTATTGGTGGTCTGATAGCACCTGAGCAGGGATTTTTCCCTGAGTATGATAAAGGTGAATTCAATATCGGTAATATTAAAATGATTATAAGTTCGGGCCTTTCGGGATATAAAAAATTCCCCAGGCTGTTTAACAGCCCGGAGATTACGGTTATTGAGTTTTAAATTATGTAAGCTTATTGATATACTCACAGTATACATATACATTCTGAATTTTCTTGGCTTCTACACCTTCATTTGTCTTAATTACAGGCTGTGTCTCAGACGGTGTGATGTAACGCTTGAATACTATTGCACTCTGACCGGGTTCCATATGGAAAATCTCGTCATATTCAAATTTTTTAATGTCGATATGAAGATAATCCGTAAGGACTCTGTCAATTGTTCTGTCTGAATAACAGCAGCAAACGCCAACATCAGCAAAAACCTCAATTATTGATCTTGCTTCTTCAATGCTCATAGAATCGATTTTATAAGTACCGTTACCGACTGCAAGCATTGCATCATTATCAAAGATAAGTAATGAGTTTTTCTTGTTTTCCATATTGCAAACCTCCGTATCACACTTTGCAAGTGTTTTTTTTCTTTATTATAATTGACTTGCGTTAAAAAAATAGTTAAAATATTAGTGTAATATGCATTTCAGGAGGAATATAAATGCCCCAGAGAAAAGTATATATAAATTTTTTCGGCAATCTTACTATAAGAACTGCATATGGCACAATAGATGAAAATAATCTGAATTCAAATCAGATGAAAAAGCTTATTGCTTATCTTGTACTTAACAGAAAAAGTCTGATTTCAGTTGATATTCTCACAGGCATTCTGTGGCCTCAAGGTAACGAGGACCCGTACACAAGTCTGAGAGGTCTTGTCTTCAGGCTGAGAAAAATTCTGAAGCAGGCGTTCCCCAATGATGAATTTATAGTAGCTCAGAACGGTACATATGTTGTAAACAGTGTTTTTAACCTTGTTATAGATGCTGAACAGCTCTCTGTAATATCAAAATACAACATAAATACAACAGCAGCAAAATCATTTTTAGACCATGCCTGCTATCCGTTTATGGAAGCATTATCAACAGATATATGGGGACTCCCAGTCTGCACATATTACAACTCTAGACTTATTACATATTTATGCGATGCTGTAAGAAAAATGATTGATGAGTTTGATTTTGATGATGCTGTCAAATACGCATCCAAAGGCCTTGTACTTGATCATTTATCTGAAGATTTACATCTTCTCATAATAGAAGCACTTGTAAAAAAGGGCTGCAAAAAGCTTGCTCTGAATCATTATGAAAACACTGTGACAATGTTTCATAATGAATATGGAATTTCCCCGACAAAAAAATTCACATCAGCAAAATATAAAATTGTTATCGGAGATGAATAGTATTGGTGGTTCTCAATAACAGCTGGGATCAGATTCTCAAAGATGAATTTGAAAAAGAGTATTATAAGAAAATCAGAAGCTTTCTTGCCAAAGAATACAGAAATCCGAATTATAAAGTTTATCCTGATATGTATGATATTTTCAATGCTCTGAAAATTACTGATTACAATGCCGTAAAAGCCGTAATTCTCGGTCAGGATCCGTATCACGGTCCCGGTCAGGCTCACGGCTTATCATTCTCTGTAAAAGATGGTATTCAGCCTCCCCCATCACTTGTTAATATATTCAAGGAATATCACGACGATCTCGGCTACCCTATTCCTAAAAACGGAGACCTTACAAAATGGGCAGAAAACGGAGTGCTGCTTTTGAATACCGTTCTTACGGTTCAGGGCGGTCTTGCAGCAAGCCATAAAGGTATCGGATGGGAGATATTTACAGACAAAATAATTACCCTGCTCAACGAAAGAGACAAGCCGATTGTTTTTATATTATGGGGACGATTTGCACGGGACAAAAAGAAGCTTATCACAAACCTGAATCATTACATAATTGAGTCTGCCCATCCCAGCCCGTTATCTGCTTATAATGGTTTTTTCGGCAGCAAACCTTTTTCAAAAGCAAACAGATTCTTATGTGATGATCCTATTGATTGGAAATTAGATTAAATACACTTCAAGGAGCACAGCAATGTTTAGAAGGCACTTTTCGGCAATATTATGCGTCATTATGATTATTTCACTGACCGCCTGCAAACAGACGCCGCAATCGACAAACTCAGTGACAACAACAAACATTTCATTCTCAGAGTCACAGACTGAGCCATTGACAAGCGCTGTGACTGAAATAAACACCACAGCTGAAGTTTCAACGACCTCAGAGATGACAACAATTGAATCCACAACAATATGGAGCCCTGATGCAGCCGAAATTATTGAAATGTATAAAAAGGCAGCAAATACATCTGCAAACGCCGTTAAATCAACACAGAAGATATCTTTAAAAGACTTTTCACTTAATAACGGAAATGATGCAGTAAACAACGTTTTCAAGTTTATAAAACCGATTATTTCAAAGGTTGTTGAGAGTAATTCTACGGAATTTGACGGAATTACAGGCGGATATAACAATCTTGTTTTGTCAGATATCAAAAATGCAACAGCATATGTAAAGAATGATAATACCGTTATCAAGCTTGAAATGAATGAACAGCACGATTCTGCGAATGCAAACATCAACAGTGGCAGTGTCGGTCACGCAATATCAGTAATTGGTGATCTGAGTGTTGTTTTCAATCAATTATCTGACTCCGGTATTCCCATAAAAATAACTGATGATAATATATCTATGACTTATACGGATGCCATTGTCAATGTTACAGTTGATAATAATCACAGTATAGTTAACGGCACCTGGAAATATTCAGTAATTATTTCTCTTGCAGATTTCACTGTCGGCAATTCTACCGTGGGTGATGCATCTGTTGAAATTATTAACGAAATCACTTATAACGGTGGCTTTACCGAATAATTATTCCCCCTGATACAGGGGGATTTTTTTATCAAAAAAAAACGCAGGTTTTATATAACCTGCGTTTTTGATGTGAGAGTTCAGAAGGGTTGTATTCTATAGTGATTATCAATCATTTCTGTAATCATATGTATCCTTGGTTACATTTAATTCAACGCCATTTATTGCTATGGTTTTCTCATCTATCCATTCGATTTCAGCTTTGGTACAGTGATAATTCCAATAGATATTCTTTGCTTTATCAGTCTCATTATTTCTGACCGAACACAACACAGCATAATCTGTTGTTGCGCCGCCATTATTCAAGTATGCAGAAACCGTATATTTGCCATCAGGTGAAACTACTTCATTTATCAGTTCTTGCCCATCTATTCTTTGAATGTCAAAAAAAGCCCAATGAATAGCATAAATTCCAATAGTAATAACGAGTATTATCGGGATAATAACTTTCAGAACTTTCTTCAAAAGAATCGCATCCTTATAATTAGTGATCATATTATAACATAATCACTGTAAAAAAACAACCCAGATGGCATTTTTGCAGCAAAGCCGGAGTGTCATAGTGGAATATACTTTGATGTAAAAAAAATTGAGTATTCACAAGAGAATCCCTTATGAATACTCAATATGGTGCACCTGACACCTTGAAATCCGAACCCAATGCCGACTTTTCGAGGTCGGCAAAGGTTATGGTTTCAGTACCGTCTTTGAAGTTGAAGGTAATTACCATTCTGTCTTCAAATAAGAATACCGAGTTTACAAAGTTGTTGATTAAAGTTCTTCTGTGGTCAAGCTTCTTGGGATTGAGCTTACGGAACTTATAGAACCAATATAGAATCTCTTCACGGGTAAGCTTAGGTCTTGACATTTCCTCTTTCATAATTCTGATTGAAAGCTCACTCTTTTCTGCTTCAAGCTCTTCCATTCGCTCTTTGGTAGTAGGTGTAATTATACCTTTCTCCATAGCGGTAATGAGATTGTTGATTGCCGTAAGAGTCTGTGCATATTGCTTTTGCAGTATGGGAAGAACAGTGCTTTCCTTATTAAAAGTTTCAAGTGCCTGATCTGTTAAAAATTCAATAGTTTCATCATTCATAATAAGTCTGCGGATGCTGTCAACAACAATATCCTCAATCCATGCCTTTTTAACTGTCTTCTTGTCACATCCTTTGTGGTTCTTTACACTTACACACTTGTAGTATCGGTGCACAAACTTTGTTCTGCTTGTACCGCTTTCACCTACCATAAGACACTGACACTTGCCGCAATAGAGCTTTGTCGTTAAAAGATATTCATCTTCCGCTTTGTGCTTTGCAGGGGCTTTCTTATTCTGCTTCATTTTTTCCTGTACCAACTCAAACAACTCCTTATCAACTATTGCGGGAATTCCTCCCGGTGTAATAACATCTTTAAATTTGTATTCACCGATATATTTTCGGTTGTGCAGCATACGGGCAACAATGTCAACATCTAACTTGGTTTTCTTATGAGTGCGTACACCTTGGTAATTGAGCATGTTTGCAATGTGTTGCATTGACATACCTTCAGCATAGCTCTTGAAAGCTAAAACTACCGCAGGTGCAGTAACCTCATCAATTAAATAATTCTGCTCTTTGTCTACCTTGTAACCAATCGGCAAGGTACCGCCGTTGTACTTGCATTTAAGAGCATTTTCCATCATTCCTCTTGTAACTTTTTCCGCAAGCTCTACCGAGTAATATTCAGCCATACCTTCAAGTAAGCTTTCAAGAAGAATGCCCTCTGCACCCTGAGATATGGTTTCAGTAATAGATACAACCTTAACCCCGTTCTTACGAAGCATATTTTTGTAATGAGCAGAGTCGTATCTGTTACGAGCAAAACGGTCAAGCTTCCATACGAGTATCACCTCAAAATGCTTTGAAGCACTGTCTTTTATCATCTGCTGAAATCTCGGTCTGTTGTCGGTTTTAGCAGATAAAGCTCTGTCAATATAGGTATCAACGATTTGGATACCGTTCTTTTCAGCATAGGCTTTACATTCACGAAGCTGACCGTCAATACTTTCTTCCTTCTGATTATCGGAAGAGTACCTTGCGTAGATAACGCCTATCATATATATTTACCTCCTTTGGTTTACTGTAAATATTTTAATTCATATACTTGTTTTTGTTAAATGTGCGGATGCGACTTTTACATCGCACCCGCCGTTTATTATACAATTTCTTTTAACTTATCCCAATCCTTATCCCATTCTTCAAACTCTTTTCTGCCTGCATCACTTTCAAAGAAGGATATGATATCGGGAAGAAAACATCTGACAAGAGATTCAGCGGCATCCTCTGAAATGAGAACACCGCTGAGATTATCGGAAATAACCTCGCTTTCAGTAAAATTTATCTTAACATCACCCATAGGCTACCTCCTTATCTCGCATCTCTGTCGCGACTTCGCATCAGATATCTGTAGTAATACTCACAAGATTTTAATATGAAATCCTCTAAATCTTTTTCCTTGATTTTCGGTGCAATTTTCTGTATCTTTTCTGCGGGCATTTTTATCATAGGTTTCTGATTCGCTTTATCCTCAGCCAAGATTTCACCAATATGCTCAGGGGTTAAACCTTCCTCTCTGCTGATTGCACGAAGCCTTTGTGCCTGAGATAAATTCGGGGTAGCATCACAGACACGGATTTCTTCAACTAAATCCGCCTGTTCCACTTCATTGAGATAAGAAAGTTCTACTGCAGGGGTAAATGCTATTCGTTCTTCATCAACAAGGTCAAGCAGTTCTGGAATAAGATAGGTTAAACGGATATAGCGGTGTATTTGTCTTGAACTTTCATCAACGGACTCTGCCATTAAATCTCTGCTGTACTTTTGGCCAACTTGTCCAAAAGTTTTACCCTGATGATTTAATGCCTCAAGCTTCAACTTGTAAGCAAACGCCTTTTCCGATGGTAGAATATGCTCTCGATGCAGATTACTGTCAACGAGCATAATTGCCGCTTCATCTCTGCTCACGGCATAAATTAAAGCAGGTACTGTTTCCAGTCCTGCTTTCACGGATGCTCTCAGTCTTCTGTGACCTGAGATAAGCTCATATTCGTCTTCTGTATTTTCAAGCGGTCTTACAACAACAGGAGAAATGATACCTTTCTGCTGTATACTTTCAATGAGATTATTCATCTCATCATTGTCTAAAACCTTATACGGATGTCCCTCAAAGGGATGAATTTTTTCTACCGGGATATTTACCGGTGCTTTTAATTTTTTATTAGCCATGTTAACGGCTCCTTTCATTTTTATTCTTAATATTTTTGTTATTACGGTTATTACGCCGTTCTTCGATCTGCTGCTGTATTTCCTCCTGCTGTTTAACATAGCGGGCATATTCTTCCTGCCTTGCTATTTCAGCCTTGGTAAGATAATGAGGTGGCAGCTCACCTATGAGCTTTGAAACGGTATCAACACTTCGGTTGAAATCGTATTCGCTGATGTTGTAATCTGCTTCTGCCTTTTGCCTTGCCTCTTTCTCTTTTTCGGGGCGGATTTTCATCCTTTCGGCTTTCAGTTCTTCTGCATCTGCTTCATCAGCCTGTTTTTCGGTTTCTTGATACTGAGTAAGTGTCTTTTGGATTTCTGCTTTCATTCTCTTTTCCTCTGCTTCAAGCTTCGGAATTTCAAACCGACGCATTTTCTCAAAGTAAGACTTTGCATTAACAATATCCTGTTCGGTTTCACATTCATTTTGTGAGAGAATATTCTGCATTTTAAATTTCAGCTCTTTAAGTTCAAATTCATAGTGACCAACATAATAATTAGCTTCGTTATACTTTTGCTTCATAACCTTGGGAGTAAGCTTCAGCTTCTTCTTTGCCTCTTTGAGCTTTTCTTCGGTTGTTTTAATATCTTCCTGTAACTTATGGAAGTACACATAAAACTCATCAGCATCACGGACCTCATTCATAGCCTGATGCTTCATTTTGTTAATGCTCTTTCTTTCGCATTCAAGGATAATCATACCGACACGGATACCTTCAAGAGCATCTGCAAGTGCAGGTATGAGCAGCTTTGCCGCAGTAATTACAAGCTCTGTAAGTGCCTCAACAGTTTTACGAAGACTGATAATCAGACTGTTATCCTTACGGATGAGAATGTTGATTTTCATTCTCTCTGTAACTTTGCCTTTCTTCTTCATTTTCTTACTTGAAACACCCTCGTGAATAGTCGGTTGCAATAAGATTCCTCTTACTGCAAAACTGCGATGGTCAATAGGCTCAATGTTCTTTTCCTCTAAATCTCTGTTTACGATATCTGCCCACAGCTTTCGCCATTCATATAGCTGTTCGTCACTGTTCCAACGCTCACTGATGGGATTCTGTCTGCCGTACTTGGTGCTTTTCGGGTATTTGTTTACTCTCTCATAACCCTCAGCCTTTGACGGTGGAAGATACACCTTCTTGTCATCAACATAATACTGATACTGTTTTTCCCAGCCCTCATTTTTTGCACATAAAAATTCAGAGGCGGTAAGGCCTTGCTCCTTACCGTCTCTGATACACAGATATTCTTTTTCAGTTTTTCTTTGCCAAGTGCCGTCAGGGTTTAACGGTCTGACAGTTGCCATAATGTGAGCGTGAGGATTGCCTTCGCCCGTATCGTGAATACATACATCAACACACATACCGTCATCGACAAGAGCTTTTGCAAATTCTTCCGCCTCGGCTATCTGCCTTTCACGGCTGACTTCAACGGGCAGAGCTGCAATGAACTCTCTTGCCAGACGGCTGTCTCTTGTTTTCTCCGCTTCTTCAACTGCGTTCCATAGCTTGCTTCTGTTGTACCATTTGGGCGGAGCATGTGACGGGAGAAAGATTTTCTCATAGACAAGACCGCCTTTGCAGGTGTAATCGTGTTTTACGCCGTCATACTCGTTAGTGATTTCACTGCAGCTCATATATGCACTTGCGGCTACGGCTGAGCGACCGACACCACGGGTTATGACTTTGGCTTCAAGGTGATAAATTGCGAGTATCACCGTCCTTTCAGTTTGTTTTTATTTATAATTAGTGTTAAAATGTTTATATGATTATTGAATTCTCATTTTATGTCGTGTACTTTTTCCTTTATCCGAATTACACTTTTATTGAAAGGAGGGCTATCAATGGATATGAAAAAAATAGGTAGCTTTTTAAAAGCCTTGCGAAAAGAGAAAGGTCTTACACAAGAACAGCTTGCTGAAAAACTTGGTGTAGCAGGAAGAACTGTATCAAGATGGGAAACTGCCTCAAATATGCCTGATTTAAGCATACTGATTCAGCTTGCAGAATTTTATGACATTGAAGTTGGTGAAATTCTTGATGGAGAAAGGAAAGATAAAGTTATGGATAAAGAGGTAAAAGAAACATTGAATAAAATTGCAGATTACAGTAACGATGAAAAACAAAAGGCAGTTAATGTTTACAAGTTTTCTCTTATGACGATGTTTTTTATAGGGTTTATAATTGTACTGACAGAATTTGCTATGCTTATAGATTTTAGATATATTATTGCGGAAAGTTTGCCTTTATTAATAGGCGGTTGCACCTGCATTATTATGACTATAAAAAACGGCTTATGGGATACTTTCTCAAAGAAGAAAATCACCCCTGCAAGAGATGCTGTTACAAGTTTTATTATCACTTCTATTGCTTCAATCTTTTGCTATATTATGCTTTTAAACAGAACCGAAGATTTAAAGCGTTCAATTATAATTTCATTGTGTTTTTTTGTCGTAACTTTTTTAGTCGGTTTTGTTGTTCTTAGGTTGCTTGCTTTATTAAATAAGAAGAAAAAGTATAAATAAAATTTGTGATTTTCTTTACCCTCGGAGAGCGCACTACACCGCCTTTACGGTGGTGAGTAAGTGCGCCCTTAAGGGAAATATATCAGCCTTTAGTTCAGCTTTTCGAGTAAATACCCCTCGATTTCCGTTAGGTTCATCGTCTTGATTTCAGGTAAAAGCTTCTCTAAAATCGCGCCCTCTACAATAAGCCTGTGGTTTCGCTCCGCTCGTTCCTTTTTACGGTTGCGGTTTTCAGCCTGCTCAAGTCTGTGCTTGGCTTGTATCAGCTTTTTCTCGTTATCGGTCATAAATATCACCTCCAATCTGTTGGCACCGTAAGCGGTGCCGTTTTTTATTGTGTTTTTGTCTGTGGCTTCGAAATCTGAATGTTTTGGCACCGTTAAAACATATCAAGAAAAGCTATTGCCCCTGCATCATTTTTCTGTTTTTCTTCCTCTGTCAATTCCATACTGAAGCTATCCGAAGAAGGAGCTGATGCAGTAACTGAAATACCACACAGTTCCTCTTTCAGAATCTCACGGAACTTTTCAAGCAGTTCATCGTCTGCTGTTTGCTTGTCCGCATAAGCGATGGCTGATTTTATCGCATCAATGATAAACTGATTTCTTGACTTGTACTTTTCTTTATCAAGGCTGTTGAGATAATCAATGATTGCCGTGTGCTCTGTGTCGCTTAAATTAAAGCGGACGTTTATGCGGTACTCACTCATATTCTGCCACTTTTCATCATAGTTTCGGCAAGGTACTCATAACCCTTTGCCGCCGCACAGATGTCATCAACAAACTGAATTCTGTCTGCATTGAACTTGTAGAAATTCTTTACAAGACAACCGCCACCGCCGGTAATATACAGCATCATAGTGTTATCATCGTAACCGTGGTCACGAAGTCTGTGGAAGATTTCAGATACATATTTTTGCACCTCTGCCTTGATAATCTTCATATCCGACTGAACAATGTTTGCAGTACCCTTGCACAGTACCTCGTCAATAATATGCTCATTGATTTCCCTCTGTGTTTTTCTGAGGAAAGCTTCACGGATATCAACAGTACAGAAGTGAGTACCGAACTTTTCCGTGTACATTCTCTCTGACTGCGGTCTGCCGTTTATGACATAGAGCACATTCATAGTGCCGTTGCCAATGTCAGCAACAAGGTTTACACCATCCATTTTGGTTGCAAACTGCGAAACCGCCGCATACCCCTGTGGATAGATGCTCGCACCTGCGATTCTGATTTTGTACTCGGTGTGCTGCCAAGTGAAAGTTACCTCTTCGTTCTTTGTGAGATACGCTTTGAAGCTCTCTTTCTGACCTGCTGTCCAAGTAAGGGGCAGACCTGCCGCAATATGAACTGTGGCTTCAGTTAAGTTTTCTGCACCTAACTCCTTTGCAATAGCCACAAGTGTGAGGGCATAATAGTCCTCGTCTTTGATTTTGTCGGGAATAAACTCCTTGTGTCCTTCACCGATAAGAAAGAACTTGCCACCGTAAACAAGCATGTCCTTTGTGAAAAGCGGCTCTGAATCATAAGCCGTAATGCCTGTTCTGAAACAGTGGTTTGCAGTTTTGATGTTGCCGTAACCATGGTCAACACCAATGATAATTACATCATTAAATTTTTTCATTTTGAATTACTCCTTTTAATTAAAATTTTGTTTGATAATAGATTTGGGCATAAAAAAAGCACCCTCTACGGGTGCGGTGAAAAATGGGTCTGTCACGAATGTTGAAGATAAACACTTCCTTTCATAAAGATTATTTATATGTAAAGTTAGTAGGTGACAATTTTTGTCACCTACCAGAATTACCTGAATAGGCTTCCAAGTGATATAAAGTATCACTTGGAGAATAAAGTGGTAGGTTCCCAAAATGGGTATCTACCAAAAATCTAACGCAGTATTCATATACCTGAATTTAGGATTTTGGGGTATAAAAAAACACCTGCTACTTTTGAGGTAACAGGTGTTCAAATTTATGTGCATATTAAAGTATTTTGTAAAGCTGATTTAAATCATTTATGACTTTATATCCTTTGCCGATACTTTTGATTTTCTCTGTGATATATGCCTGTTTGTTTCTGCAAAGTAGAACGGTATTTATACCAACCGCCAAAGCACCCATACAGTTTTTCAGGCTGTCATCAACAAATATTGCTTCTTCAGGTTTTATATTCAATTCTTGAAGAGCAGTATTATACATTTTTCTATCGGGTTTTGATGTGCCAATAAAAGAAGAAATTACAATGGAGTCAAAATATGAAGTCATATTGTTTTCTTCATAAACATCTAAAAGTGACGGCCAAGCATCTGATACAATAGCTAATTTATATTTGTTCTTTAATTCGGGAACAACTGAAAGAGCATCATCATAGAAAACATACTTTTTAGGATTAAAAACCAAATCCTTTGCAATATTTTCTATTGCATCAGCAGTGAGTTTCAGCTCTGGTAGTTGTGATGAAAATATTTCATAAAACTTTATGAAGTGCTGATACTCTTCATCTTTGGTTGTCATAAGCTTTTGAGCAACTATATATTTATCAGCTTCAGCAAAAGCAGAAGCAATTTTACTTTTATCAATAGAATCAAAAGCGCTCTTATTAACATATCTCCAAAAGTTAGGTGTTATAAACCAATGTCCCGTGACAGGACCGTTGAGAACTCTGCCGGAATCAAAAAGAATTGCTTTTATGTTTTTCAACTTTATCACTTCCTATCTTTTTGAATTATACCATTCAATCAAAATATTATCAACAGTCTGCTCTTATTTTATGTGAGGGCAGTTTTCTTTACCATGTGTTAAAGTCCGTTTTATGGGACTCTGAAATTTGTATAATACAAACAGGTATGATACAATTATTTTGACCTCGGCTTTGCGTGGTTTTTACCTCCCTCTATATAATTAATAGGGAACTTTTTCAAAATCGCCCATTATGGAGTAACAAGTGAAAATCAATATCCGTAACAAGAAAACAGCAATTTAATAAAATTACAGTTTTTGACACTTTTCACACGAAAAAGATAGTAAAATAACCTCAAAAATTCAAAAAAGGAGATGAAAAAGCACTATGGGAGCCTTTTCTGTGACTGTCGCATACCGTGACGGAAGAGCATATTGGAATAAAAAGAACTATCCCGCCGGTATATTCGCAACAAATTTTTTGAATGTTTTTTATAAAAATGATACCGCCGCAAGAATTTCTGTCTTTTCAGACGAAATTAACCACAATATCCTCAAGCAGTTAAGGTGCGGCTATCTCAATATCCGTAATTTTACCGATACAGGCAGAATGATTCTTGAAGAGTTGAAGGCTCTTCCCAATATTCCTGTTTACAGTATCCTTGACTTTGATGCCATTCAAGAAAGGGTTGCATATCTGTTCAGTGAAGAAACGGGACAGCGTATCTGCGACTACTTTGTGCGAAGAGCAAAAAGAGGTCTTATACCCCAAGATGAGATTATAGTTGATACTGCTTACCGCTGTTGCGATTTTGAGTATATAAATGAGAGTGAAGGAATCATAAATGAGTTAACCGGAATTATTACATTCTTCAATAATATCAGCGATGATATGTACTATACTCATGAAAACCTTGTTGCTTTTGTCAATTCTCTGCCTGATATTGAAAAGCACGATGAGGGACATCTCTTGCCCGTAGCAAAGCAGATATTCGGCAACAAGACATTCTCTGTAAATGAAGAGTTTATTGAGGTCAGGAAAAACATAAAGAGTCAGTACACAACAGTCGCAAGAAAGCTATACTTTGATAGCTTTTACAGCTTCATTGTTACGGATTTCTTTGAGGGATTGCACTATGGTCATTACCCTAAAAGATGTGAGGTGTGCGGTAAGTATTTTCTTATGCAGAGTGCAAGAAAGCAGAAATACTGTACCAACGGTATTGCACCAAAAAAGATAAACGGTCAGAAGCTCACTTGCAGACAGTATGCTGCCGCTATTCGTAAAAAGGAGCTGTCAGAAAACAATCCAATTATGGATATTTACAATAAGCGTTGCAGCTGTATCCGTACTGAAGCTTTACGAGGTACAATTACACCTGCATTTGCAGAAAAGGCCAAGGTAATAGCAAGGAACAGAATGCTGTTAGCCAAGCGTGACCCTGAATATTTCAAAACACAGTATAAAAAGGATTTATCCCGTAAAAAGCTTTATGCTGATACGGAGAAAAACTAACGGAAAGGATGTGGCACAATGAAAAAATGGGAAGAAGATTTATATATGTTTCACTGTGCCACGGCACCTAAGGAGAGGAAATCTCTGCAGGAATATATTGAGCTTTACCTGACCGAAAAAGACGAAAGGTATTTCAGTTATTTTCTGCATTTTTACGAGCCGAGGCTAAACGATAAGATTTACGGTATAGTACATAACTATGCTATGCAGGGGCATTTTGCTGATTTGAAAATGGTCTTCGTTCACGGACTTTACAAAGCTCTTGAAAAGTATGATTTATCGCTGAATGTACCGTTCCTTTATTTTGCAAAATATTACCATGAGCATGAGATTCACGAATACATCCGTTCAATGAGGCATGGTCTTACCATACCAAATGCCGATGAGGATAAAATGCTTCGCAAAGCAATGGCTCTTTACAGAGAGTATGGCGAAGTAGCTACTCAGGAAAACGTTGAAAAGATTGCAGAGCAGATTGAGCGTTCACCTAAATTCACCTGTGAACTTATCACCGCAGGACTTCATAACACCTTATTTATACCGTTTTACAAGGAATACTGCGACGAAGATTCGGAAGAAACCGCTGAAGATGTTACAGGCGACAACACCTTTAACCCGGAACTTGAGCTTATCCGAAAAGAGCAATCTGAGTCAGTATGGGGTGCATATAACGACCTTGATATTGGCACACAGCTGATGATAGCTGATAATCTTGCTTTCTGCCACGAATGTCACAGCATATTTGAGATGCAAAAAGACAAAAACGGCGAACCCGTTAAGGTCCGCCGTAAGAAGAAAACGTATAAAGAGATTGCAATGCTTAATGAATTGTCAGAAGAGGAAAGTGTGAGGGTTGCTTTGCAAAAGGGGTATGAGGAGATGAGGGGGAAGTGTTGGAGAATGAACATTTTAAATAAATGAAAAAACCGTATTTTAACTTGTTAGCACAGTACTGTCTATATTTAATGTATTCTGTACCTTAATGAAGTTTCTTACAAAGTACTTTATGATGTCATCGCACATACGAAGCGAAAATGAAACCGTTTGCTTTTCAATTATTTTTTTAATGTGCTTTCAAGTTTTGTATCAAGATACCCTAATGCTTCCTTAAATTGACGTAAACTATCTTTGTAGTCTTGCATATGTTTTTCCGAAACATATGGGGTTATTCCTTCATCTAGGAACTTGCAGGTTTGCAAAAAATCAACAGTTATTAGAATGCTTTCGTGCCATTTGTTCCATTCCTCTTTTTTGTTGTATTGTTTATTCTTTTTATATTTAGGAACTATATTATTGTCTGCATGAGATATAAAATCTAGATAGCTATTACTTAATTCTACGAATATAGGTATTAGACGTGTTGCTCTATCTATAGGCATTAGTGCACCAAAATGCTTTTCTCGCAATTTTTTCTCACACAAATAATCTGTCAGACCTTTATATTCACTTTTAGAAATGTAGAAATTTAGTCTTTTAATATAAATTTGTAAATTTATATAAAATCCTACCTTTGCTTCATTTCTTTTGATGGTTAAATATCGAGTTCCTAGAATAATTGTTAACACTCCCAATATCACTGTAAATATGGATGAGAAAATATCAACATAATAGCTTATATCTTCGCATACGCAGGAACAAGCAATAGATGTTTCCAATGTTATTTTATTCATTTTAAACCTCTCTTATTCTTTTTATTAATAATCAGTAGGTTTTGATAAAACATAATCTTGTATTTGAGTACCATCTTGAGCAATATATATGGACTGTTCAATATCTTCTTCTACTTTTTCATACAATTTTATGTATTTGGTTATGAATTGAACAATTTCTTTTATTTCGTTGTCGGAAAATATACCGAGCTCTTTTTGTAACTCAACATCTGAAAGATAGAGTCTATATGAGTGCAAATAATACAAGTGTTGTTTTATTATTCTATATGGAATTGATTGATACGAAAGATTATTATTCCTAGATTTGATTTTAAGATTATAAAGACTTTGATAGACTAAATTATAATCGTTACAAAATCTTTGAGTTTCAAATAATATAGCACTATCAATCATCTTTTCAGAACTTTCATATACTCTTTGTATTGTGTCGCGTATTTGTTTTGAATCTTTCATAAAGATTAACGGATAACCAAAACCACTATACTCACATGAAAAAAACTCATAGTCACAAATTTTTCTTGCGAAATAATATCCTGCTTCTGTTAACCTTACTCCTGAAGATGAGGATTCTCCTTCTATATATTGTTTTTTTATCTCATCAGCTAAAATCTTAGGAGTAAGTAGATTCCTATCTAAGTTTTGATTATACTTAAGTATTATTAATTGGCACCAACAGTTTGGACCTGGTTCTGAGCTGCTTTTCTGGAGTTCATTTTCATAAGCAAAACGATACTCATCCAACATAATTAATGTTCTACAAAAATCAAGCAGTTCTTGTTCATTGAAATTCATTGTTGTTACATCAGGACTTTTTAATATAACATCACAAATCTCTTTGTAAGTGTAATACTTTTCTTCTTTGTGACTTTCCTTATTAGATAGCCAAGTTAGAATTCTACGAGCATAAGTGTTTTGTGGAGTACCAAATTTATATATATTACAGGACATTTTATCAAAATAATAAGTGCTTTTTACGACATTATATATTAACCTTAATATAGATTGTCTACATAAATGTCTTATATGCATTTTTTTACTCCACGACCAAATTGTGAAAAATTCATTATAATCAATCGAGAGTTTCTTCATTTGAGGATACATTTCAATTTGATCAAATAGTGTAGCAATTCTAATCAATATCCTGGTAGTTCTTCTGTTGTTATGATTATACATTGATGATATTTGGTTCATTACATTTCCTTCTCGTCGTTCCAAACTATCATTTGTAATCAAATCAATAAATTTAACAGATGGCATCTCTTGATCAAGATTATAATAATCTAATTTATTTCTGTAAATTCGCTCTAACAGAAACCATCCTGCGATGCATATAGAATGATCATTATTTACAAAATTATCATGAACATCTCCATAAAGCATTTTTTCGGTTGTATCTCGTATTACAAGGACAATTTTGAAAAATGTTGCAAAATTTAAATTGATTTCATCAAAGTGCTTACTTTCAGCTTCTATAAATTTATTTATGGTTTTTACAATATTTACTATGTCCTCATCATAAATGCGTTTAACGCTTCCTATAAGATGTTCAATATTATCGAATGAAATTAATATCTGCTTTGGCTCGCTAATATTCGAATATATTACAAGTATTCTAAACAATATTTTTAAAGCTATTTTAGCGTTAGTATGAATATCTAGTTTTTCAAAAAAACACGCATCTGCTATTTTTTGAAGTAGGATTTTTTTAATTGTTTGTTCATTTTGGTTGTTATATATTTCTGTATTAATATACTTGTATAATTCTTTTTCTTTTAAAGGCGCATCACCTTTATAAACTCTAGAAATATTGTCTTTTACCTCATCAACTACGAAGTTGTGCTTCTTTATTATATCAAAGCTATTTTCAAAAACAGCTTTGATTATCATAACAAAAAAACACCATTGACTATTAAATTGAATGCTTTTGGTATTTAGTGTTGGATTAGTATTAAATGGAAAACAATGTCCACCTTCTGTAAATGATTCTTGTGATTTTTCTAAATCAAAATTTAATTCATAGGATTCATTTACTATATTATTTTTTAACACAGTATTTGCAAATTCAGGATAGTACAATTTTCTTCGTTCATATTTAAGATAATTCAAAAATATGGATTTACCTGAACCAGCAGATGCTCTAATGTATAAAAGTTCATCAGAATTCAATTGATTGAAGAAATATTGAAAACTTTCCAATTTATCATTTAAAGATTTAATATCTGAGCCAGATAGCATAAATGAGAAATTATCACCGTCTACATCAATAACATCTAAATCGCTACCTTTTTCTTTTAATTCAACAAAAAAAGGTGCTGCATATACTTTTTCATAAAAGTCTTGAACAGTCATATCTTTTTTTAGACTAGTTTTTAGTCTAGCCAGTGCAGTTCTACCTCTCTTTGAAACAGGATCACATATTAATACATTTTCTAAAAGAAACTTTAAAGTATTATTCATATTCGTTATCTCCTTTTCCTTTCACATTAGATGTATAAACATAAAAACAATAAACATTTTGTCGGTTGCAAAACAATGAAAAATGTTATATGTTGTTTGATAATAAAGATACATCTATATATTTAATATAGTAAAGATAATCCAAGTTCAACATCACTTGCAAAAATGCTCCATTTTTCGACAAAAACGCTTACTTTTCACCAAACTCCGCCACGGCTTTCTTAAACGCCCCTATCTTCCTTGACGAAGTATAAACCAGCTCTTCCTTATCCCCGTATCTTACCTTGACGAAATCCTTTGTGACCTCCGCAACATAATTCAGGTTGACTATGTAGCTGTAATGCGGTTGGGCGAAGGAGTTTTCATCGAGGACGGTTTTCCAATGCTCTATGGGGTGGTAGGTTTCGAGCTTTCTGTCCGTCAGGTACATCACGGACTTTCTACCCTCAATGGCAATGTACACAATCTCGTGGGGATAGACTATGCAAATGTCCTTACTGCAGGTGGTCACTGGGATGCCGGGAGTAAGGTCGCAGTTTCCGCTGTCGTTTACGGGTACAAATAAGCCTTCGCAGCCGTAATATGTAATCGGTATGCATATCACATCGTTATCTGACAGCAGCTCCGTTATTTCCTCTTTTGTTTTTGGTTGTCCGATTTCTTTCACTTCCATAGTTACTTTTCCTTAAAATAAAAATTGTCTTATATAGATAAAGTGTCGTTAAACGGAAAAAGTAACACCGTTTTTCAAAAAAATATCGAACTTTGTCGAAATGCACAAGTAAGAATGCGTATAGTTTATGCACTATAACAACAAAAGCCACCCGTTAAGGTGGCTTTAATTCGTGCTTATTTGTTTTACCTCTCATCCTCAATATTGCAAATGTTCAGGTTAACCGTAAACATCTTATCCTCGCACTTGAACTCCGCAACGCCGTCGTATCTGTGGGCGACGGTTCTTATGCTTTGTGTGCCGAAGCCGTGGTTGCGTTTGTCGGACTTTGTGGTTTTCAGCTTTTCTGTGTTCACATCGTCTTTCACCGGGTTTGTGACAGTCATAGAGATTCGGTCATCCGTTGACATTAAGTTGAGGTTTATAAATTTTTTGTCTTTGTCGGGCACCTTTTCAACAGCTTCAATTGCGTTATCAAGAGCGTTGCCTAAAACAATGGCAAGCTCAAGCTCGTCAACCTTTATTTCACCTGCAAGCTTAATCTGTAGATTGAGCTTTATTTTTTTCTCTTTTGCAAGGTGCAGCTTAGATTGCAGCAGAGCATCAATAATGGGGTTGCCGCTGTTTACAATATTGCCGTTCATTTCTTCAAGCCAGTTCAGGTTGTTCTCCATTATCTGAACAGCCTTATCAGCCTGACCGTCTTTAACCATTGCCATAAGTGAAAATAAACGGTTTCTTATATCGTGCCTGAAAACACGAAGCTCATTCTGATAATTATAAAGCTCCTGATAATGTATTGCCTGATTTGCGATGTGATTTTCAGTGAACAAAAGCTTTTCCTTGGCTTGTGCCATTTCGTTTATTTTATCAATGATATAGAAAACAGAAATGTTTGCAAAAATGAGAACAATGGATGAAACAAGATTAATTATCTGAAAACTTAAATCATCAATCACATAACAGCACCTTAAAAACAGCATTATCATCAAAAGTGAAGCAACAGGCAAAGAATAAATAAGATAAAAATATTTTACCTTTGCATAATTTTCAAGGTTAAAATCTCGCTTTTTAGTAACCAACACAACTATATAGGCAAGGAACTTTGAAAGTAGAGTGGCACATGCAAACAATAAAGGATTATTTTGAATAGTTGAAACCTCCATTTTTAACACCGATGAAAGAATCATAATATTTACTATCTCCGAAGCTCCTATTATAACAAAAAGAATCACTGAAAAAATAAACCTGTGTACCCATTTCATATCATAAAGAAGTGAAATAAGAAAAACAAATATCAGTGAACAAAAAGAAACAAGCGGTGACTTTGCAAGAAAGAGATTAGTGTTTGCAAACTGAAAAAGAGTAAAAACAATGCAAAGCAGACAAAATACTGATTTGCTGACTCTCGGCTCATATCTGCCCTTAAAAAAGTAAAGCGAAATCAAAAGCTCACAGATATTGCCCGATAAATTGATTATATAATCTGCCATTTCACCACTTCCATTTCTGAATATACTTGTCATAAATCAGCAAGGCTTCTTTTCGCCTCTTTTCACTGATAGGTATAACTGAATTATCGGATAAAATCACCTCGGTACTGCCAAAGGTTTTGATATGCCTCATATTTATAACATAGCCCTGATGTACCCGGACAAAGCCGTGGTCTTTGAGTTTTTCATAGGCATCGGAGACCTTGCCCGTGTGCTCATATTCTGAGCCCGCAACATGAACCTTGATTCTTCTTCTGTAGCCTTCGATATATGTTATATCTCCGATACGCAGAACATTTCTTTGATTTTTCCAGCTTGCAAGATATTTCTCGTGCATAATCCTGTGCTTGTGCAAGGCACGGTTAAACACATCGTCAAATTCCTCTTGCTCAATGGGTTTAACAAGAAAATGAAAGGCTTCACATCTGAATGCATCAAAAACATAGTTCTTATGGCTTGATACAAAAATCAGGATAGCTTCAGGTGCATACTTCCTCACCTCGGTTGCCGTATCAATGCCGTTCATTTTATCCATTTCAATATCAAGAAAGACTATGTCAAAATCCTTCCCCGAAGAATAATGCTCAACCAAATCTTCGCCCTTAAAGAAATCGGTAATCTGAGGCATTTGAGACTCTGTGAAGAAGGGCTGAAGACATTGCCTTATTTTTTCGTGCATTGTTTTATCATCATCACAAATACATAATTTCATTATATCAACTCCTTTTACTCCTTCCGTCACGGCTTCGCCGTGCCACCTTCCTCAAAGAGGAAGGCAAGTCTAGGCTCCCTCACTGAGGGAGCTGTCACGAAGTGACTGAGGGAGTTATTCATTCTGCACTTAAACCGCCCCACACTAATTATACATCAATCGGTTTTTCTTTTCAATTATGCGAAGTCCGTAATATTGCACTCTAAAACCGACGTTTTGCATTTTATATTGAATTGCGAATGGCGTTTTAATAAAGTAAAAGTATCTTGTGCATTTGCACGTCAATTTTGCAAAGGAGATGATAGCGGCTGGATAACAATTCAATACTCCCTCCGTCTGCGGCGAAAGGTCGCAATTATCTCCCTCACGGAGAGAGCAAAAACAAATGAGGGAGTAACAATTTATTTCAAGAAAGGAAAACGAAAATATGAAAACAAAGAAATTATTATCCATTTTATTGGCACTTATGATGATGTTATCAGTTGTGCCTATGTATGCAAGTGCGGCTGAAGCACTCAGTGCAACTAATGTTACACAATGGCCCACCATTTTATATAAAAATGCTGATGGTAAAATGTATTATGGTCAGACTCAGGAAGAAGCTTTAATCATAAATGATGATGAAGTAGTTCAGGATGCAAATGGTAATGTAGTGGACGGACATTTTGAATTCATCGATCCCAGTTTATTACCAACATCAGATGGCACAAAAAGAGCTGATATAAAGTTTATTCCAGAAGACACATCATCTTATGTAGGATTTGAAGCTAAACGATGCAGAAATGTAACATATGTTGTATCTGAGACTACACCTGTTTATGTTGATGAAGTGAATGACCCCTTGATAGCAACAGAAGTCGAAGCAGGTGCCACTCTTTCAACATCAATACTTTCTGGTGGTAAAATGATAAATCCATATAATCCCGAAGAACCAGAAATACTTGCTAGAACATGGGAATGGTCTAATCCAAATACTGTGGTTAACGAAAGTGGTTACTATGAAGCAATGTTTGTTCCAGCAAGCTACACTAAAACAACAGTTCAAGTTTATGTGCGCATTGCAGGCAGTATACCCGAAACAACCATTACAGAAATGCCTACCATATCAAACTTTACTTATGACCCGAATATTTCATGGAAAGACATTGAGATCAGTGGTGGTAAGGCTGTATTGAAAGTTGAAGGAACAGTAGTTGCCGGCACATTCACAGTAACAGATAAAGTGAAAGATTTTGTACCAATTGCAGGTACTCATAATGTTCCAGTAGTTTTCACACCTAACAATCTTGAAGCAGCACTGCCTTATTCATTTGAAATTACCAATGTGGTTGTAAATCCTGCTCCTATTGCTTTTGTAGATGAAGAAGGTAATGCTATTGAAGACTTCACATTTGAAGTTGAGCCCGGTACGAAGATGAATGATATCAAGGCTCTTATTACCACAAATCTTCGAGTTCCTAAAAACGCTATAATTTCTGTTGAAGATAATAACGCTTATGCACAGAACGGAAGAAAATATAAGCTCACCATAAAACACGATGACCCGAATTATGTTGGCAAAGAGCTTTACTTTACCGTAAAATTCAAGAATGTTGAGCTCACCCCCACCTTTGGTCCCGGTTATCTCAAGAGCTCAATCAGATGCGGTGATTACAGCCCCAAAGGCACATTCACAGTTTCACTTAACGGCAAAGAAATTGCGGTAGTAAAGGCAAACGAAGAGTTTACCTACACAGTGGAAAACAGTGGTGACCATATTTTCAGTGCAAAATACAATCCTGCTGAAAATGATTATTTCATTATCAACGATTTTGAAACAACCGTAAATGTTAAGCTCAAGAGATTACTTACCTGCGTAAACACCGTTTCAGACGTCAACACCACATATTATCCCGGCGATAAGGTTGAAATCAGTGCAAACCTCACTGCTGAAAACTTTGCCGGCTGGAAAGTTACCGACAAAGCAGGTAACGAAGTAACAGTAGAAGGTGTTGACAATACAAATCGTATTATCACAATCACCATGCCCGACTATGACATTCATGTTGAAGCCCTCAACAAGAACGCTTCCTCAGAAGGTACAGGCGGAATTGATGATATCTTCGGTGGCCTTGATATGGATGAGCTTACTCAGGGTGACAGCGAATGGGCAATAATCAACATCATCAGAAACATTATTGCAAAGTTCAAGTCATTCCTTCAGCAGCTTATTGAAACCTTCCAGAGCATAGGCGGCTGATAGAACCCTTCCACCGCTAACGCGGTCCCCCTTTTCTTCCAGAAACGGGCACCCTTTTGTCTGCTTTGCAGACATTTCCCCTGACAGGGGAATTACCTTTCAGGGACGGCAAGACAAGATAGAACCAATCCAACATATAGTTCTATTCTCCTTAGTGAAAGCACCATCCCCGGACACTGACCGTTCGGGGATTTGGTGTATAATGAAGAAATACGGAGGTTGAAATGACAAGCACAAAGGAAACAATAAAATGTCCGATATGTCAAAAACGCATCTTTGACATCGTAAAGCACCCTGCAGATGAAGCCGTTATTGAAATCAAATGCCCCCACTGCAGACAAGTGGTAACCATAAGCCTGAAAAAGTAAGCACAGGGATATGCGGAAAATGCCGTATATCCCTGATTTTTCAGTTATAGATAAGCTCAGCACAGACAACCTCTCTTGCTCTTTGCTCAATATTCCCCATACTGCACACCCACTCAAGCTGATTTTCCTCTTTCAGCTGCTCTGTGACACCCTCAGCCTCTTTCATCTGCTCAACAAGAGTATCAAACATATCCCGAGCCTGGGCTTCAACCTCAGTACAGTGCTGATACAGTTTACCCTGAATAAGCAGGGAGCTAAAAAGTACCTTCTTATGCTTTTCAAGATAGCTCTTGCGCATCATACCCCATTTACCAAGAGTGATGTTTGCTTCTTCGGGCGGAATAATGAGGTTAGGGATAAGATAATCACCAACCTGACGGTAACTGATAAAATTTTCATTTGACATAGAAATAGCCTCCTTTAATTTTGTAGCTTAATTGTACAAATTAAAGGAGGCCTTGTCGAATGTGCGGATTATGTATATTATTTTGGATTATAAAAACTTACATTCAAGTCAAGCATTTTTTGAAAGAATTCCGTCATTTCTACTTCAGGTTTATCCTCTTCTTTTACCAAATCGTTAGCAATAATTTCGTATAATAATAACCAGCGTGAACCATTGAACTTTTCACCTTTAAGCTTAAATAATAAATCTTTTATTGATTTATTTATTTGCATTGCTTCTGACTTTGTTCTAATAACATGTTTGTTGTGATTTTTCCAGATATCAAGTGCAATTATTATTGCAAAGTCATTATCGCTATTCAAAATCTTAATTATATTTAACCCATCAATTGTCAAATCAAGTTCTCTGATAATTTGCACAAATAACAAGCTTTCTTGTTGCAGTTGGTTTTCTAAACTACAGGATAATTCTTTATTAAATACTTGTGTTAATGTATCATATCGAATTATGTTTAGATTTTTCTTTAAATACCTTGTAACATATTTCCCATACCGCGGGTCTATTAGCATAATATTGATTAGCGTTGGAATTATTACATACAAATCATCTCTTATTAGAGGTTTGTCCTTTATATATTTTAGAGCATATTTGTATGCGCCTTTTTCACCGTGTGAATATAAATCAGCCGCGGTGTTGAGTACTCCAAATACGCCATCTTTTTCAAAAGATGCTTCTAGTGAATGTTTTAAATTTGATATTATTTCATACGGATATTTATTTATCTCAGTTTTTGCTGTGTTTAGAGATAAATTGTACTCATTCAATACTTTTTCAATAATTGGTAGACTTTCTTGAGCTTGAGCTTCTGTTCTAAAATAAAGTTTATAGTCATCTACATATCTTTTGAATTTTAGATTTTTTTTGCAAAGTTCATCATCAATTCTTGCAAGGATAATTTCAGAAATAATTCTAGAAGTAAACGGACCAACTATTATCCCATTTGTTTCGTTGTTTTTTTGAAAACGCACAAAAGAATCTAAACAATCTGCTATTTCATAATCTTCTTTTATTACTTCCGGGCTTTTTGTCCTAAAGTATTCTTTTGCCTTTTCTTTGCCACAAACAGCCCAAGAAATAGAGTGCGTATATAGTGAATTATAACAATTTGAAATGTCAACTTTTAACCGATATTTATAGCCAAGAGATGCTCTTATGCAGTTTTTAATGCCTTTTATAAAATCACTTTTCAAATAGAATTGTTCTCTAAGTGTTTCACAATTAATTAACTCTTCTGCTTCACCATGCATGTAAGAACGAATAAACTTTATAGGAGATAAAGAATTATTGCTCTTTGTATATATCTCTATTTTATCCCACTTTTGTTGCATAAATTTTGCAAGTCGCAAAAAAGCTTCAGGATTTGGTACCGAAAGGACTCTACGAGAAATATCATTTTTATATGTAGATAAAGTGGACGGAGATGTAGTATTCTTTTTTCCGTAAGAAGCTTGTTTTTTTGATGCTTCAACTTCAATAGATAGTTGTTCAACAACATTTGAAAACTTCTCACTTGAAAAACATTCAGGAAACTGTTCCGCAAAGAAACCATATCTACTTACTTGTATCAAGAAGTTTTTATTATTTAAGTTTTTAACCTTCATGAACATCCCTCTTTTTCATTTATTGCAATAATTTATAATGTCCAAAAATATCTCTTTAATAACCTGTGATTTGTTTTGATTGTTTGTTTATATTAATATCATTTTCTACAAAAATAGACAATATGATTATATATCAATTTCAATTATTTTGCAACAAATCAATTATGAGTGATCATTTAGATAGTTTTGTGCCTATACAAATAGGGTTCATATTAATTAATTTTGAAGAAAAATTCATACGAATGCTAAAATATTGTAAGGCAAATTTATGGTTTTGGGTCTTGTTGATTATCATTTTCAAATTGGTTTAATTAATCAACGTGGAGTTTATAGTCCTTCGGGTGGAGATGAGGAGGAAAGATTATCTAATAAATATTATGAGTATGCAAAACTTTTACAAATTGAATACCCTAAAACATCTCATGCAGTCCAGACAATAGGTGATAGTTATAAGTATGAATCTAGGTTTGAAAGGGCTAGAGAACTAAAAGGATATTATTGATATTAATTTCTAATAATCTTTGCTTTTTGAACCTGTTGATATATATACTTAAGCATCACAAACAAATTGGATTCTGAATGAACATCTAAGCCATTGTAAGTAATGTTTTTAGCTTTTTAAATATCTTTAATTAACACTTAAAAATGGAAAAAGCTCCGCATAACACGGAGCTTTTTATATGTATAACTTAAATATAAATAAAAAATCCGAACCCTTTTCCTATTGGGAAAATTTGGTTCGGATTTTTCTGGTTTGGTGCTGGTGACCGGACTTGAACCGGTACGGTATTGCTACCGAGGGATTTTA
>CALEII010000060.1 GCA_937876205.1 uncultured Clostridia bacterium | reverse complement strand
CGCTATTGCAGCAGGCTTCCAGGGTCAGAGACAGTGGACAGACTTCTATCCCAACTGTGACTTCCCTGAGGCAATGCTTAATACATCATTTGACTGGAACGGCGCAAGAGAGCCTTATATCCTTGCAACAGAAAATGATGTTCTCAACGGTCTCGGAATGCTCTTCTCAAAGCTCCTTACAAACAGAGCTCAGATTTTTGCTGACGTGCGTACTTACTGGTCAGGCTCAGCTGTAAAGAGAGCTACAGGCTATGATATTGAAGGCAAGGCAAAGGATTGTGACGGCTTTATTCACCTTATCAATTCAGGTGCTGCTTGTCTTGATGCCTGCGGTGAGGCTAAGGACGAAAACGGCAATGCTGTTATGAAGGAATGGTGGGATGTTACAGAAGCAGACCAGAAGGCTATTCTTGAGGCTACAGACTGGTGTGCAGCTGATAACGGCTACTTCAGAGGCGGCGGATTCTCATCACACTTCGTAACAAAGGCAGAAATGCCCGTTACAATGATAAGACTTAACCTTGTTAAGGGACTCGGTCCTGTTCTTCAGATTGCTGAAGGCTGGACAGTTGCTCTTCCCGATGAAGTTACAAAGACTCTCTGGGACAGAACTGACCCCACATGGCCCTGCACATGGTTCGCTCCCAGATGCGACGGCAAGGAAGGCAGCCCCTTCAAGACAGCATACGAAGTAATGAATAACTGGGGTGCAAACCACGGTGCTATCTCATACGGTCATATCGGTGCAGACCTTATCACAATGTGCTCAATGCTCCGTATTCCCGTATGTATGCACAACGTACCCGAAGAAAAGATTTTCCGTCCTGCTTGCTGGAATGCTTTCGGTATGGATAAGGAAGGTCAGGACTACAGAGCTTGCGCTGCTTACGGCCCTCTTTATAATAAGTATTGATAAATCTTCAATAACAGACAACAGACAGTCATCGCTCAGGCGGTGGCTGTTTTTTATGGCAAATCAGAATTTGTCGAGGTCCCCTCGACAAATTCTTGAAAGAATAAATAATAATGAATAAAGAATAATGTTGGAAGGGGCAAGCCCCTTAAACCCCATTTATATAATCAAAGCCCGCAGGGCTTCCGATTTTATTATTTATTATTTCTTCTTTATTCTTTTTGTCGGGCAACAGCCCGACAAATTATTGTTTATCACACATTTTCGTCCTTTCGCATAGTATGGAGTGAAAGCCAAACGAAAGGAGGTTATGAAATGAACTTTCTCTGCAATAACAACACATGGATTATCATTCTTTTAGTTATCGTGCTTTTCTACTGCAACAACGATTCTTGCGGCAATAACTATGGTAGCTCATGCGGTTGCTCAAACAACTGTGGCTGTTGCTAAAATAATAACGGAATAAAAAAATCCGTCACGGTTTGTCCGTGACGGATGTGTTGTTATATTTTACTTTTCAGTTCTGTCTGCAGTGTTTTCGAAATCCTTGGGAGAATCGAGACCTGCTGAACATCTGAGGATGATACGTGCATCAGCTGCTGTGATTTCGCCGTCACCGTTGATGTCTGTGTTCTTGAATACAACACTGTCAACTGCGGGCATTGCATCGATCTTAGAAGCTATACGAAGAGCAAGTCTTGCATCAGCTGCTGTGATTTCGCCGTCACAGTTAACATCACCGAGAAGGTAAGGCTCGGGGATTTCAATGTCGTTAACCATAAGGAAACCGGGTTTTACGTATCTGTTGTATGCCATAAACTGGTCATAAATGCCGTTGCCTGAGTAAACTGTGAGAGTCTTTTCTGCAGTTACAAGGTACTCAAGGAAGTTCATAGCGTTGCTTGCTGTGTTAAATGTGCCGTGCTTCATATTTCTGATAAACCATGTGTTGTCGGGAAGAGCACATGTTGAAGCATCGAGGTAGTGACAGATAGCGCCGAGATCGTGTTCGGGATCAAGTGTATCATAAACAGCATTAAGGTGGTTGTGGTTTTCACATTCGCCTTCAAGGTTTCTCTGGTCCTTATTCTGAGCTGCTGCACCTACATCGTTAAGAGGAATTGTCCAGCAACCGAAGCTTGAGTAGTAAGTGTCGATAAGTCCGTCGCTCTGTGCTGAAAGACCGAATACCTGTTCGTCTGATGCTGAATCATCACCGATGGGAACAAGCTGAAGATCCCAGGAAGAAACAACGTTGATGTTGATGCCTTCTGACTTAGCCTTGTTGAGGATGTCAGCTGAGCTTTCCTGAATGTTCTTATAAGCCTGAATTCTTTCCTGAAGGTCAGCATTGTAGTCGCCTTCAGTTGAATCATCACTCATAAACATAAAGTCCATAGCTTCGTCATAGTACTCTACGGGAACCATTGCCCACAGACCTGTGAAGTTCTTGAGCATATCTCTGAGATAGTAATCATAGAGATGATCAATTTCTACGCCCATCATCTGATTGATGCTTGTAACAAGAGAATATGTTTCCCAGTTTCTGTTAAGTATGTAGTTGACAAGCCACTGTGCAAACCATGTAACGGGGTTGTCTGAGAAGTCGTTTGAGTAACGGATGAGAGCACTTTCTGTAGCTCTTACCTTTGAGGGCATAATTGACTGAGCAAGTCTGCCTGTGAAGATGTCACCGATAAGAGAAGTACCCATAGCAGCTGAGTTGACTGTAACGAAATTGTCAACGTCTGCTGTTGCGTTCTCATAGAACTCTGCGATGTAAGCAGTAGCAACTGCTGAACCGAAGCCTTCTGAAATGATTGAAACCTGTTCTTTTCTTGAGTTAGCCTTTACTGTCTGAATGAATTCATCAAGCTTTGCTGCACTCTCGATGGGGTCAAGTCTCCAGTCATATGTGAAAACGTAAACGTTGTCATAATCGAGTCTGTCACCTAAACCGATACCGATGTTGCCTGCGATTGTATCAAAATCGGGATCTGTGTAGTAGTATGAAAGTGAATGAGTGTAAACCTTGGGGCCTACATTTTCACTCTTTGATGTGCCGTCACGGTTGAGCTGGATTTTTTCCATCTGCTCATAAATCTGTGAGCCGACAACAAAGTTTGTTATTTCCTTATACTCACCTGAAGCGATAGAAACGATACCGCTTACAAAGAGCTCAGCTGTCATTGCGTACATTGACAGGTCTGAGGGAGGGAAGAGCTTTGCTGCGCCTGTAACGCCGGGGTTAGCATAGATAGGGTTATTTTCGATGCCGTTGATAACGATAACGGGGTTGCCGTTGTAGTCTTCTGCGGCAAATGCAGTTGCAGAGATGCTGAAAATCATCATAACTGCAAGGATGCAGGAAATTACCTTCCTTGAGATTTTCTTGTTCATAAGTTTTGCCTCCTTATGTAGTAGGTGGTTTGCACCTTTTAAGTGTTATGTCTCGGTTTGACAGTGCAAACCATAGTTTTACCCTTGTATTATATAATATAAATAAACAGATTGCAAGAGTATTTTTATTATTTATTAAAATAAAATGCAAAAATTTAAAAAATTTACAATTTCAGTTTTCCGAAACGGAAGAAAGAACCTTGAAACCGATGTTTATTATGAATAATGCACCGAAAATCAGAATGAGTGCATTGTATGCCTTGCTCAGCTCAAAAATTCTCACGTCAAAATCTATGTAGCTGAGATACTTCTCATAAGATGCAAGAGCTTCTATGCCCTTAAGCAGATTTGTGACTGAAATTCTGCCTGAAACAAGCTGCTCTGCCACATAAGAGAAGCTGTAGTTTGCTCCGAATACAGATGCGAGTCCCAGAGCTGAAAAAACAGCGGGAACCGTATATTTTTTTGTGAAAAATCCGCTTATCATAATCACAACGGCAAATACAAGAGCAAGCACTAAAAGGACAAATGCAAGCGTGAAAAAAATCTTCATCGTGTCGGGTATTACAGACATATCAAAGTTCGAAAACGCGCCGTTTGAGGCTTCTCCCGTAAACAGCTCAACTGCTTCCTGAATTGTGTATAATTCGGGAAGATTTTCTATGTTTATACCCGTTGCCTTCTCTATTATGCTGTTGATATCTATAATGCTGCCCAGAAGTCCGCCCAAAAGTGATGCCAGCTGATTGCCTGATGAAATCTCTACAGATGCAATGAATCTGAAAAACGGCAGGAACAGCAGTGCCGGCGCAATTGTCAGCACTGTCAGAGCATTTAATATTTTATATAGGATTTTCATAATATCACTTCCAGGATGAATTGAGCTGAACAGTTCTGTTGAGAACTATCTTCTCATCAGATGAATCCTTATCCACGCAGAAGTATCCCTGACGCATAAACTGGAATGTGTCACCTGCTTTAAGGTTATCAAGACCGCCCTCAAGGAGACATTCCGAAACGATAAGTGAATCGGGATTCAGATTATTTGTGAAGTCGCCGTTTGATTCGTCACTGGGGTTGGGAACATTGAAAAGTCTGTCATAAAGGCGTACTTCAGCCTTCTTGCAGTCAGCCGCATTTACCCAGTGGATTGTACCCTTGACCTTTCTGCCGTCAGGTGAATTGCCGCCTCTTGACTCGGGGTCATAAGTGCAGTGAACACAGGTAACTTCGCCGTTTTCATCGGTGTCGTAGCCTACGCACTTAACGAAATATGCACCCTTGAGACGAACTTCGTTGCCGGGGAAAAGTCTGAAATATTTCTTGGGAGGTTCAATCATAAAGTCGCTCTTTTCGATATAAAGCTCCTTGCCGAATGTAACCTTTCTCTTGCCTATTTCGGGGTGATCGGGGTGAATATCTGTTTCAAGAGTGTCTGAGAAATCGTCAGGCATATTGTCAATAACAACCTTGAGAGGCTCAAGAACTGCCATTGCTCTGGGTGCAGATGCGTTAAGACAGTCTCTTACACAAGACTCAAGCAGACCGTAGTCAACAACGCTGTTTGCCTTGGAAACACCGATTTTGTCAACGAAATCTCGGATAGCCTGAGCAGGGTAGCCACGTCTTCTCATACCGCAGAGAGTAGCCATTCTGGGGTCATCCCAGCCGTTAACAATGCCGGATGTTACGAGCTTCATACACTTTCTCTTGCTTGTGAGACAGTAGTTGAGATTAAGTCTTGCAAACTCAATCTGACGGGGAGGCTCTGCAAAACCGATTTCCTTTACAAACCAGTCATAGACTGCTCTGTTGTTTTCAAATTCAAGAGTGCACAGAGAATATGTTACTTCTTCTCTTGCGTCTGAAAGAGGATGCACGAAATCGTACATAGGATAAATGCACCACTTGTCACCTGTCTGGTGGTGGTTGACATACATAATTCTGTAAATTACGGGGTCACGCATAACAATATTGGGTGACGCCATATCGATTTTTGCTCTGAGAACATGGCTTCCCTCAGGAAATTCACCGTTCTTCATTCTTTCAAAAAGGTCAAGGTTTTCTTCAACACTTCTGTCACGGTAGGGACTGTTTTTGCCGGGCTCTGTAAGTGTACCTCTGTACTCTCTCATTTCCTCAGCAGTAAGGTCGCAGACATAAGCCTTGCCCTTCTTTATGAGCTTGATTGCGCACTCATAAACAAAGTCAAAGTAGTCTGACGCATAGTAGACATTTGCCCACTTGTAGCCGAGCCATTCGATGTCTTCCTTGATAGCATCAATGTATTCGGTGTCTTCCTTTGAGGGATTTGAGTCATCAAGACGGAGATTGCATATGCCGCCGTACTTCTCAGCTGTTGAGAAGTCAATGCAGATAGCCTTTGCGTGACCGATATGAAGGTATCCGTTGGGCTCGGGAGGGAAACGTGTCTGAACTCTTGTGTTGATGCCCTCACGGAGCTCATAGTCAATTATGTCGTGAATAAAATTTGAAGGTCTTGTGTTTTCTTCCATTGTATCAGATCCTTTCGGAATTAAATGTTTTCTATAGTTTTTGTAAGTCTTTCGACAACCTTTTCTTTGCCGAGAAGCTTCATAATCATATAAAGGTCGGGGGTGTTTGTTCTTGATGTTATTGCAATTCTTATAACCGTTGAAATGTCACCCACGTGGCCCTTGAAGCCTGATGGATTTTTCTTGAATTCCTTTACATTGGGAGTGAAGCCGAGAGGCTCACACATCTCCTTGATTTTTGCAAACCAGGTGTCCTTGTCGTCGCTGTCATCGTAGATTTCTGCGTATTTTTCAAGGATTGCCTTTGCATCCTCTTCGCTTATATTTTCGGGCATTGTGTAGTCGGGAGTGTAAAGTTCATCATAGAAATAGGAAATATAATCCTTAACCTGTGACCATTGTGAAATATCCTTTCTGGGCTTGGGATTTTCACGGTCGATGTTAAGAATATTCTTTGCAAATTCACTGTCTTTTACAAGGATGCCGTAAAATTCTTCGTCATACTGCTTTGCCCATTTTTCAACATAATCATAAACCTGCTGTGCAGTCATAACAGAAATAACATTCTTGCTGACGTCTGTGAGCTTCACAAGGTCAAAGAGGCATCCGCTGGAGCTCATCTTCTTGAGATTGAATGGAAATTCGAAGATGTCTGCCTTGGGATTTGCTCTTCTCCAATCCTCGAAATTTGAGTTGAGAAGTGTAACAAGGTATTCGAGCACACTCTCTTTGGGGAAGCCCTTTTCAACAAAGTAGCTTACTGCTGCTTCGGGGTCTTTTCTCTTTGAAAGCTTACGCTTTGTGCCGTCCTCCTCGTCAATTTTCATAACCTGAGGAGTATGCGCATACTTGGGAACTTTGTAGCCGCAAGCCTTGAAAAGTGCAATATGCTTGGGTACGGATGAAATCCATTCCTCGCCTCTGATAACGTGAGTTGTTCTCATAAAATGGTCGTCACAGACGTGTGCAAAATGGTATGTGGGCACACCGTCTGACTTGAGAAGAACCTCATCGATTATGTTTTCGGGCATCTCAATTCTGCCCCTGATAACATCTTCAAAAATGACTTTGTTTTCTTCACTTCCGGGTGCTCTGAAACGCAGAACATAGGGCATTCCCGCATCAAGCTTTGCCTGGATTTCATCAAATGAAAGGTCACGGCATTTTGCCCATTTGCCGAAGTAACCCCAGATCGAAGTGCTTTCTGTTTCCTGTTTTTCACGCATTGCTGAAAGCTCGTCCGCTGTGCAGAAGCAAGGGTATGCAAGACCTTGTTTTACAAGGGATTTTGCCACTGTTTTATATATTTTAACACGCTGACTCTGAGTGTAGGGGCCGTATGCACCTTCTTCTGTGCCGAAGCCTGTCACGCCCTCGTCAAAGCCGACGCCGAATGCGTCAAAGCCGTTGATGATAGCCGAAACACCGTCGTCAATTTCACGCTTTTTGTCTGTGTCTTCAATTCTTAAATATGAAATGCCCTTTGTGGCTTTTGATGTCATGACATCAGTCAGCGCACCGAACAGACCGCCTATGTGCAGATAGCCTGTGGGGCTGGGGGCAAATCTTGTAACTCTTGCACCCTCGGGAAGCTGTCGGGGAGGGTATATTGCTTCAAAATCTTCAGGAGTTTTTGTTATTTCAGGGAACAAAAGCTCACTTAATGCGTTATAATCCATATATCTTTTTCTCCTTTACTGAGCATAATCATCCACTATAATTTATTAGTATAAATCAAAACAATTAAAAAGTAAATAGAAAAAATAAATATTTTATCAATACTAAGTGATTGACATACTGAAAAAATATGGTACAATAAAATGTAATGATTTTTTGTTTTTTAAAGGAAGTTTTGCTATGAAACTCAATGAAAGAGAATTTATGCCCGTTATCCTCGGTGCTGATATCACCTGTTACAGTCTTGTGAGAACATTCCATGAGGAATACGGCATCAAATCACTTGTTATAAGCCAGAGAAGAGCAAGAATTATCTCAGAGAGCAAGCTTGTTGAAAACAGAGTTATTCCCGGCCTTGACGATGAAGCATATCTTGTTGAAAAGCTTGTTGAAATCGGCAAGGAATTCAATGGCAAGAAGAAGCTTATCCTTATGGGCTGCGGTGACTTCTATGTGCGTAACTTTGTTGACAATAAAGATGTTCTGAGTGAATATTTCATCATTCCTTACATTGATAAGGAACTTATGGATGAAATCGTTCTCAAGGACAAGTTCTATGAGATATGTGACAGACTCGGTATTGACCATCCCAAGACATTCGTATACAACTGCGGTGAAGAAAATGAGCTGAATTTTGATTTTCCGTACCCCGTTATTGCAAAGACTGCGAACTCTGCACTTTATCATTATGCGGAATTCCCCGGTAAGAAGAAGGTTTTCCGTTTCTATAACGAAGCAGACCTTCGTGAAATGCTTAAAAACCTTGAAACATCAAGCTATAACTATAAATTCCTTATTCAGGATTGCATCCCCGGTGATGACTCGAATATGAGAGTTCTCACCTGCTACTGTGACCGTAACTCAAAGGTTCAGTTTGCTGCGCTGGGTCACTGCCTTCTCGAAGATCATACACCCTCTGCAATCGGCAATCCCGTTGCAATAATCAATGAGGTTGACAAAAACGGCATCGTTGAGGCTGCAACCCGTTTCCTTGAAGACATCGGCTACAAGGGCTTTGCAAACTTTGACATAAAGTATGACGAAAGAAACGGCACATACAATTTCTTTGAAATAAATGTAAGACTCGGCAGAAGTAATTTCTATGTAACGGGCAGCGGCTTCAACACAGTCAAATGGATTGTTGACGACCTTATCTACGGTAAGGAGCTTGAATACACGGTTGCAGACAAAGAAAATCTTTTCACTGTTGTGCCTTACGGAATTATTATGCGTTATCTCAAGAATAAAGAGCTTCGCAAAAAGGTAAGAAAGCTTTGGTTCAGCGGTAAGGTGAGCTATCCTCTTTTCTATAAGCCCGATATGAGCCCGAAGAGAGCCTTCTATGTCTTTGCCGCATATATCAATCAGTACAGAAAGTATCTTAAGGTTGAAAAACAGGAAAAAGCAGAACTCAAGAACAAGGTGACACAGTAATGAGTGAAAAAACACTCGGTATTTTAGGCGGTCTGGGGCCTCTTGCAACTGTCTATTTTATGGATCTTATTGTAAAAATGACTGAAGCACAGAAGGATCAGGACCATATTTCAATGATAGTCCTCAATCACGCCGCCATACCCGACAGAACTGATTTTATACTCGATAACTCAAAACCGAATCCGCTGCCTATGATGATTGAAGATGCAAAAAAGCTTCAGTCGGCAGGCTCGGACTATGTTGTTATGCCTTGTAATACAGCACACTTCTTCTATGAGCAGATTCAGAATAACATAACAATCCCTATGCTCAATATTATTGAGGAGACAGTTGTGTACGCAAAGGACAGAATGGGGATAAAAAAGCTCGGCATACTTGCAACAAAGGGTACCGTTTCAGCAGGCTCATATCAGAGAATGTGCGAAAAACACGGTGTTCAGTGGGCTGTGCCTTCACTTCAGGATGAGCAGTCGCTGATGAATATCATTTATAATCAGGTCAAAGCGGGAAAAGAAATAAATATAAATGAATTTCTTAAAATAGTCGGAAATATGAAGGCAGACGGCTGTGATGCCGTAGCACTCGGCTGTACGGAGCTGTCTGTTATAAATAAAGACTTTGATTTAAACCGTAACGATATTGTCGATTCTCTTGAAGTATTGGCAAAACGAAGCATTGAATTATGTGGTAAAAGGGTGAAATAAAATGTGCGGATTTGTAGGCTTTCTCAATGAAACTGCAGATGCAGATTACAACAATAAAACCGTAAGGGCAATGGCAGACAGAATTGTCCACCGTGGTCCGGATATGGACGATTATTATGTGGACGATGACGTTTCTCTCGGCTTCAGAAGACTGAGTATCATTGACCTTGAGGGCGGAAGTCAGCCCATATATAATGAAGACAAGTCAAAGGTGCTTGTTTTTAACGGTGAAATTTATAACTTTCAGACTCTGCGTGAAGACCTTCTCGCAAAGGGGCATAAGTTCTATACACATACAGACTCCGAGGTGCTCATTCACGGCTATGAGGAATACGGCAAGGATTTACTCCCTAAACTCCGTGGTATGTTCGTTTTTGTTATCTGGGATAAAAAAGAGAAGAAGCTCTTCGGCGCAAGGGATATTTTCGGCATCAAGCCCTTCTTCTATTACATCAAAAACGGCACCTTTATGTTCGGCTCAGAAATAAAGTCTTTCCTTTCAAACCCTAAGTTTGAAAAGGAACTCAACCGTGACAGAATCCCCGAATATCTGTGCTTTGAATATATTCCTTCAAATGAAACACTCTTTAAAAATGTATATAAGCTTGCTCCCGCTTCATATTTTGAGTGGAAAAACGGCGAAATGACTCAGGGCAAGTATTACGAAATGGAATACAACATTGACGAGAGCAAGAATCTTGAGGAATGGGAAAAGATTATTGCCGAAACCTTCCGTGATTCAACAACCGTTCACGGCATTGCAGATGTTGAGGTCGGCTGCTTCCTTTCCAGCGGTGTTGACTCAAGCTATGTCGTAAAGGAAATGTCAAGAAATAACAAGGTCCGTACTTTCTCAGTAGGTTATGAAGAAGAGAAGTATTCGGAGCTGAAATACGCTCAGGAATTTGCAAAAACTGCAGGTGTTGATAACTACATCAAGAAGATTTCTGCAGATGAATTCTTTGAGGCCGCTCCCACAGTTCAGTATTATATGGACGAGCCTCTGCCCAACCCCTCTGCTATAGCACTTTATTTTCTTACAAAGCTTGCAAGTGAGCAGGTTAAGGTTGTGCTTTCCGGTGAGGGCGCAGATGAGCTTTTCGGCGGCTATCATTATTATAAAGATCCTCTCAATTTTGAGAATTATCAGAAGCTGCCCTTAGGACTTCGTAAGGCAGCTGCAGGTGTTGCAAAGAGTCTTCCCCGATTCCACGGCAGACGCTTCCTTATGCGTGGTGCTGAGGGTATTGAAGAGAATTTTGTCAGAAACAATTATGTTTTTAATCACGACGAGAGAGACAAGGTGCTTGACCCCGATATCCCTGCAGAAAATCCCGCAACATTCACAAAGCCTTATTTCGATATGTGTAAGGGCGTTGACGATGTAACAAGAATGCAGTATGTTGATATGCAGACCTGGCTTGTTCAGGATATTCTTGTAAAGGCTGACAGAATGTCAATGGCAAACTCACTTGAGCTGCGTGTGCCTTTCCTTGATAAAGAGATGCTCAAGGTTGCTCTCTCAATTCCCACAAGATACAGAGTGTCAAAAGAGCAGACAAAGATTGCCCTGCGTGGTGCAGCCCTCAGTCAGGTGCCCGAAAAGACAGCAAGTATGCCCAAAACAGGCTTCCTTACACCTCTTAACGACTGGCTCAAGAGAGATAAATTCTATAATATGGTCAAGGAAGCATTCACAAGTGAAACTGCAGAAATGTTCTTTGATACAGATTATATTATGGCGCTTCTCGATAACCATAAGAATGACAAAGAGAAGAATATGAAACGAATCTGGTCAGTTTATTCATTCATACTCTGGTATAATAAGTATTTTGTTGAAAACTGAAAGGTGGATAAAAATGTCTGATTTTACCCCGAAATTCAGAATGATTGTTATGAGTGACATTCACGTCAAGGAAGATAAGGAATGCAGAGAGCTTGCAAGACTTCGTAAAGGTCTTGATTTTGCATATAACTATGCTGAAAACAGCAATTACAAAAAAATAGATGCTTTTGTTGCAGTCGGTGACTTCGCAAACAGCGGCAGAGAACAGGAAATGCTCAATTTCAAGGAAGTCCTTGACGAAAAATTAAAGCCTGAAACCGATGTGACACTCTTTATGGCAAGTCACGAATATCACGGCGAGGGTGAAGAAGCCGCCAAAGAAAAGCTCAAGAGAATATTCGGTATGCACTACTACTCACACAAGGTTATAAACGGTTTTCACCTTGTAGGTGCCTCCTGTACAAACGGTTGCCATTTCTACGATGCCGAGCAGGAATTCGTGGCTTCAGCCCTTAAAGAAGCAGCGGCAGATTCACTTGAAAAACCTATTTTCTTCTTTCAGCATCCCCACGTGACAGACACTGTTTACGGCAGTATTTATTGGGGTGAAGACGAGCTTTATGAGATTCTTTCAAACTATCCTCAGCTCATAACATTCTCAGGTCATTCGCATTGTCCGATAAATGACCCGAGAAGTGTGCATCAGGAATATTTCACATCCTTCGGCACAGGGTCACTGAGCTATTTTGAAATGGATGAATTCGGCAAAATCGGCGGCACAATCCCCACAGACAAGGAAGAATGTGCACAGTATCTTATTGTTGAAGCAGACGAAAGTAACAGAGTCAGAGTGTATCCCGTTGATATTCTTACAGAGAACTTCTTCCGTGATGCGTGGAAAATTAACACGCCATCTGACCCGTCATCATTCGAATATACAATACGCAGAGCAGGTACGGAAAAGCCCACCCATTTCGATAATGACTCATTCATCACAGCCGAAAAGACAGAAGACGGCGTAAGGGTTGTTTTTTCGCAGGCAACGGGTGAAGAAAGAGTCAACGACTACATAATAAGATTCAGAAATGAAAAAGGCAATATCGCAAAGCAGGTTTCCGTCTGGTCTCATTATTACCTTTACAATATGCCCGAAACAATCACAGCTGAAATCAAGGATGTTGCAGAGGGTAAATACACAGTCGAAGTCGTCGCAAGAGGCTTCTGGAGAACTGTTTCAGATAACAGTCTGAAAACAAAAATAGAAATATAATGGTGATTAAAATGAAAATCAGGAAGATAATAAGTTTGATTCTTTGTCTTGCAGTGTTAGTCTGTTCTGTCCCTGCAATTTATGCAAGTGCAGACAGCGGCTGGACTCTTGCTCAGATGAAAGCAAGCTTTCCCCACGGCAAATACTGGAATCATAAGGCACAATCCGGTCACGGATACAATCCTAACGCAGGCTGGCAGCATTACGGAAGCAACTGCGGTGATATACTGTTTTCGGTAACAGATCACCCCTGCTATTCACACAGTGCAACAGCGCCTGTCGGTCAGTATGACTGTAATACATATTATAATCAGGCTACACAGTGTGCAGGTTTTGCCCGTCTTATGGCAGACCTTGCATACCCCGGTTCAACAAATGTTCTCGGTTGGTCACAGGTAACAAATAAGAACACTGCCGTTTCAGTGGTAAAACCCGGTGATGTTATACACTACAAGGGCGGCGGAGCAGATGCAACCTGGGGACACTGGGTATTTGTAACGGGTGTTTCAGGCAGTGTTGTCACCCTCGGTGAATGTAACGTTGGCGATAAATGTAATATTTATTGGGGCAGAACGTTCAATCTTTACAATGCTGCATCACTTACTCTTTACAGTGCACCTTATCAGTGGAACCCCGGTGCGGCAGAATACACACTTGATGTCAATGCAAAGCTTGACGGCGCAGACAAGGGTGTGCTCGACGGTATTGCAACATTCGATGTTTATATAAACGGATCACTCGTTGCAGATGATGTGACAGATTATTGCAAAAATCACGCAAAAGGCACAGCATACGAAATCAAGGATGTCAAAACAACAGCTTGCTGTGTGCTTACAGGTGTGCAGAGCTTTTCAGGTACACTTAATGCAAAAGCAGACTGCCGTTTTGTGTTTGAAACAAAGCATACTCTCGGTGACGGCATCATCACAACACAGCCTACCTGTACGGAAAAGGGTGTGCAGACTGTTTCCTGTGTGAACTGTGACTACAAAACAACCACAGACGTTGAGCCTCTCGGGCACGATTATAAGGAGACAAGAATCGATCCCACCTGCACTGAAAATGCAAAATATGTCAGCATCTGTTCACGATGCAATGATTCTGCAGTCAGACCCGTTACAGATGAAGATATCTGGTCTGAGTGGTCAGAAGTAAAGCCCGATGTTGATGAATCAAGAATCCAGACAAAGACTCAGTACCGTTATATGCAGAGTGAAACAAAGCTTTCACCCGAGGCGGAGCTTGCAGGCTGGACTCTTGTGGGTAAAGCGTGGGGCGAGGGGAAAACCGAAACAGTTTCTTATGTTGAGTCATTCCCTTCAGGCTTTGCAGGAGATCATCCTCTTTATTATAAGTATAATAAATTCAAGCCCGTTGCATATGAAAACGACACAACAAAGGTTGAAGTCGGCTCTGCAAAAACAACAGGTTACATTTACTGGCACTGGTGTTCGTCAAAATACAACGGCAATTCTCCTATAAACAGACTTATAAATGACCGTTATTCAAGCTGGGATAATTCTTCAAACAGACCTTACGATGTGTTCCACGCATTCTACACAACAGAGTACAGAGGTGTGACAGCCTCTGCAGGTGCAGTAAACTTCTCAAACAGCTCAGCCTGTAATCAGACTTACTGGTGGCAGCCTGCAATTCCCGTTGTGAGCGTTCCGGTTACTACATACGAAATGATGTATGAATACACAAGAGAAACAGAATGGGGCGAATGGACTGATAACGCATTTTCAGTCACAGACGATGCAAAGTATGAAACAAGAACGCTTTACAGATATTCTGATTCTTCTGACCTCGCAACAGGTCACGACTGGGATAACGGTGTTGTTGATGTAACAAACAGTCTTAAAGTTTACACCTGTAAAAAATGTAATGAAACAAAGAGTGAAAATTACGAAAAGCCTGATGTTTTGATAGGTGATGTCAATAAGGACGGAAAAATCAATGCTATGGATGCCCGTCTTACACTCAGAATTTCTGCACAGATGGACACTCCCGATGATATTCAGAAAATTGCCGCAGATGTAAATAAGGACGGCAGAATCAATGCTATGGATGCACGAAAGATTCTCCGTTATTCGGCAAAGCTTGACGATGTTCTGTAAAAGGTATTGTAAAATACAATAAATATGAAAGGATGTTTACAATGACAATAATTCTGACATTGAAAAAACTTATTTCTGTATTTCTTGCTTCAATAATGCTTATGATTACTCCCGCAAAAACATCTGAGCCTTATTCTGCAAAGAGTGATGATGTAAAGCTTAATTTCAGCGTTCTTTCAGACTGCCATATAGAGGGTAATAACATTGAGACCTTCAGAATTTTTCACAAGATTATCAAAGGCGTGAAAACAACAGAAAATAAGCTTGATGCTGTTGTTTTTCTCGGTGATAACACGATGAACGGTCAGGATATTGAGAGTATGTTCTTCTACGGTGCTCTTGACAGACTGCAGCCCTGTGAAAATATTTTTGTGCTTCAGGGCAATCACGATGTCGGCAACGGCGAAGGTGACTATGAAAAACTCCGTGACAGATTCCTCGGGTACAATAACAGCTTCTTTGATGCAGGGCTTACAAAATCTTATTATTACAGAGTCGTAAACGGCTGTTATATGATTTTCCTTGCTTCTGAGGATGACACCGTAAATGATGCTTATATCACTGATGAGCAGATTGAGTGGCTTGAGGACGTTATCGATGAAGCACAGAAAACGGGAAATCCCATTTTTGTGTTCAATCATCATCCCATTTATGCAACTGAAGGCGATTATATGAAAATTGCAAGAGTTCTTCAGGGTGTTGATAATCTTCTTTATTTCTTCGGTCATACTCATTGGGCACTGACAGAAGAATGGACATTCTATGAAGAATACGGAATTCAGTCCATAAATCTGCCCCGTTGCACAGAGCCCGTGTCATTGGACTACGATGCAGGTATCGGTATGCAGGTTGAGGTATACGAGGACGAAGTAGTTGTCAGAACAAGAGATTATTACGATGATCTCTGGGTTGAGGGCTACGAGAGAACATACCCGATCATATAACAAAAAAATTGGGAGACTTCATTACAAAGAGTCTCCCAATATTTTTTTCTGTCCTTAGCAACCCCGTGCATTCCGAAGGATGCCTTTTTTATATTGATTTGAAGCCTATATTCTCATACCAGTTTTTTGTTTTTTCGTTATCTGTCATAAGATAAACATTTTTGTCAAGTGACTGTGCAAGAGATAAAACAACTCTTTCACCTAAGCCCTGATTCCTGTATTCTTTCAGCGTGGCAACAGATGAAATGACGGCTGTATTGTCGGTCTCACCGCTTGTGAGGGCCACAGAAACACATTTTCCGTCTTTATAAATACATTTGCCGTGAATAAGTCCGTGACGGATTTTGTGTGAAGCATCTGTATACCATTTCTCAAAATAGAGCTTTCTGTTATTGTCTTTTGCAAACACAACATCAAACACATCTTTTATGTTTTCACCGCTGATGTCATCGGCGGTGTATTCTTTTTTTGTGTCTGTGAATTCAAGTGTGAATTCTGCAGAGCCGTATGTAACCTCCGATGCACCGACCGTATCAGCAAAAAGCATAATTTCATCTTCATTGGCAGTGTCGTCGGTACAGACGAGAAGAATGCCGTCAGTCATACTGAATACAGCAGTTGTAGCTCCGTTTTCAGTCTCAGAATACCAGAAAAGTGCCTCATTTCTGTCAAGACCGTATGTCAGAAGCCTTGTGTATATGACGGCTCCTACCGTTCTGTTTTCACAGAAAGCCGAAAATTCAGATATTTTTTCTTCTGTCAGCAGTCTTATCATTTTGCGAATTCTTCAAGCAGCGCTTCTGCAAGCTGTCTTGCATTTTCAATATCATTTTTGTCGCAGACGCAGGACGGAGAGTGAAGATAACGGCAAGGCGTGTTGACAGTGATTGTTTTTATGCCTGCTCTTGCTTTATGGATGGCTCCGGCGTTGTTGCCGCCTGCAACAACTGTTTTGGGCTGAATTTTTATGCCTCTTTCGTCTGCAATTCTGAATGCCGTATCAAAAAGCTCTTTGCTGTAAAGTGTGCTTCTGTCCATAAATGAAACAGCTGCACCTTCTCCGAGTCTGCACACCTTTTTATGCTCGGGAACATCAATAAGGTCTGCGGCAGTTGTTGTTTCAAGAACTATTGCGTATTCAGGACCAATGCCGTAAGCTGATGTTGTTGCGCCTCTCAGCCCTATTTCCTCCTGAACTGAAAAAGAAAAATACGCATCATAAGATAAGTCGGTATTTATCATATCAAGAAGAATTGCACAGCCCACTCTGTCGTCGAGAGCCTTGCCCTTGATTCTGCTGTCACCGAATTCAACGAAATCAGATAAAAATACACCTGTGTCGCCGATTTTTACATATTTTTCAGCCTCTTCCTTTGATGAGGCACCAATGTCGATATAAAGCGAATCTGCATCGGGGATTTTTGTTTTTTCGTCACCCTTTGAAAGATGAATGGGCTTAATTCCGACAACACCGGAAGTGCCGTTGTCAAAAACAATCTGTCTTGCGAGAAGCACTTTAGTGTCGATACCTCCGACGGGTGAGAATTTCAGCATTCCGTCACCTGTAATGAATGTGACAATAACGCCAACCTCGTCCATATGGGCATCAAGCATAACCTTGTGTGACGGCATTTTTGCACCTTTTTTGAACGCAATTATATTGCCCAGTGCATCTTCATGCCAGTCGCATTTTCCGTCTATTTTTTCAATAATATATTCTCTTATTTTTGATTCTCTGCCACTTGTTCCGCAAAGGAGAGAAAGCTCTTTTATTGTGTCAAGCATCGTTTTCTGCTCCTTTCTTAATAATGTATGAAGCAATTATCTGTGCCACGGATTCAATATCTTCAATGTCGGCAACCTCAGCCTGTGTGTGCATATTTCTCAGAGGGATTGACACAAGTCCTGTCTTTATGCCTGATTTTGAGACTGAAATAACATCGGCATTTGTGCCTGTCTGTGACGGACATATTTCAGTCTGATATTTTATCCCGTTTTCTTCTGCGGCAACAATAAGTGCCTGCGACATTTCGTAAGAAAGAGACGGTGAAATACATATCATTGCACCTTCGCCGAGCTTGCCTGACTCCTGCTCAGACACACCGGGAGCAGTGCCGAAGCTGACATCAACGGCAATTGCCTCATCGGGAGAGATTCCGAATGCACCGGTCTTTCCGCCGGCCTCTGTGGTCTCTTCCTGAACAGAGAAAAGAACGGAGACTTTGACTCCGGTATTCTTTTCCCTGATGATATCCAGAACTCTGATGAGAGCTGCCATACCTATTCTGTCATCAAGTGCCGCACCTGTGATTCTGGTGCCTGTGAGTGAACGGACAGGCGAGTCGATTGTGATTCTGTCGCCCACGGAAACAATTTTTTTTAGTTTTTCATAAGACATACCCGTGTCAACAAATATGCTGTCAAAAGACGGAGCTTTTGAGGCGTCATCAGACTTTGCCAGATGGGGAGGGGTGCTTGTTATAACTCCGTAAACAGGCTCCTTGCCCCACACGGTAACTTCTGCCGCAGAAAGAACACGGACATCCGTGCCGCCGCATTTGTCAACACGAAGAAAGCCTGATTCATCAACTGCAGTTACAATAAGACCTATTCTGTCAAGGTGAGCGTCAAGCATAATATGAGTTTTTCCGCTGCCCACTGTGCCTATGATGCTGCCGAGTGCATCAGTACGCACCGATGCAAATTCTGAAAGCAGACTCCTGACATTCTCAAGAGTATGGCAGGCACCTGAAACGCCTGCACCCTGCGTTAATTGTTCACATATATTTCTGATATCCATAAAAACACCTTTTATCTAATGTTTAATAATACTATTATATTACAATCAACGGAAAATGCAAGAGTCAACAATAATTTAGCGGAGCTAAATTATTGTAAAGTAATAGGTAAGAAGTAAGAGTGAAGAAGTTCGGGCGGGACACCCGCACCCGATTATAAATAGGGTAAGGGGCAACGCTCCTTCCACACTTATTCACTATTACCTATTACTTCTTAATTCAATAATAATTTATCGCACAGCGATAAATTGTTGTTTACAGGTCATCAGCATCCTGAACAGGTTCTTCGTCGTCAGGACCTGCACCCGAATAGCTGCCCAGAATATCACTGACAATGCCGTTTCCGTCAGTACAGTTCCATATTTTTCTTTGCTGTTCGGGATAAAATTTCTTCTGTTTCTTTCCGTTTTTATCATAAGTGTCCATAATGAATTCTCCTTTCAATAATATTGTTACCTGAATGTTCGTTTTTTATTAAGTTTTTATAACAGTTTGTTAATAAACTTGACATCTTTGGTGTTGATTTAGTAAAATATAAATGACTGATGTACTCTGTCAACAAAAACAGTGAAAATGTTGACTTTCTGTGCAAAATTGATATACACATAAGTCGTATTTTTGTTGTTTTGACGAAAATTTATTAATTTTATTTTAATGATTGACAAATTATTAAAGATGGAGTATTATTAGCATAGCAATGGAGAATATCTCTTTACGGTTTTAAATCTTTTAATCTGAAAGGATTGTTTAGTTATGAAAAAAATATTAGCAGTACTTGTATCACTCGTTCTTGCTTTCTCATTCTCAGTAACATCATTTGCTGCAGAAACAGAGTCAGGCGAAATCAGCGGTGCTTTTGCAGACTTTGATCCCGCATCAATCACAGATATGTTTGCAGGTATGGATCTCAGCGCTATCACAGGTGCTCTTGACGGTCTTGATCTCGGTGCTATCACAGGTCTTTTTGAGGGTATGGATGTAAGTATGATTACAGATCTCCTCGGTGATATAGATCTCAGCGGTCTTACAGACATTCTCGGCGGTCTTGATATCGGTTCACTTATCGGCGGTCTCGGTGGCAATGGCGGCGGAGATGCTACAACAGAAGCTCCCGAATCAACAACAGCTCCCGAAGATACATCAGGTGATGCTACAACACAGGCTCCCACAACACAGGCTCCTTCAACAGATGCTCCTACAACACAGGCTCCCTCAGGCGGCAACAATACAGGTAACATTCCTCAGACAGGTGATAACGGTATGGTTTCTGCTTTCGCAGTATGTGCTCTTGCAGCAGGTGCATTCATCGTTCTCAGCAAGAAGAAGGAAGCATAATTTAATTTCAGCAATAGCAGACGACGGCTTGACCGTCGTCTTTTTTTTGTGTTCCTTTTACTGTATATTTGTTATTTATACGGCACAAAATATAAGCAACAAATCAAAAAGGAGCCGAAAAGAATGAATGAAGAAAAAAACAGTGTCCCTGAGATAAATAAAAAGCTGAAGATGTACATCACAGCAGGCGTTTGTATGATAGCTTTTGCAGTGCTTGCAGTTGCTCTGTCTGACCCGGGTAAAACCGATATTCAGCAGACAACACTTTCAATGCCCACCACACACAGTCAGCAGGTGGAAGCAGAGGTAAAAAATGAACCTGACACAAGAAATCAGATAACAATAATTGTTCCGGCAACACAGCTTACAACAACGCAGACAACTGAAATCACACCGCTTCAGGAGTATACAACAAAAGGTGCTCCCGATTCATATTCATTGCCTATGGGCACGGATATGGGAGACGATTACAGCAGAGGTGTACCTGTTTACAATGAAGCTCTTGCCGACTGGAGAACTCATAACGGTGTCGATTTTCTCGGTGCTTTCGGTGACTCTGTCAAGTGCATTGCAGACGGCATTGTTACTGAAATCAGAAACGACCCCATTATGGGTGGCGTGATTGTTGTTGACCACGGTGGCGGGGTTGAATCCACCTATTGCGGTGTTGAAGCAAATGAAAATCTATCGGAAGATATTTTTGTGTCAGAAAACGATATGCTGGGCACTCTCGGTAACATCCCGTCAGAAGTGTCAGATGAATTTCATCATCTTCACCTTGAAATAAGAGTAAACGGAGAACTTGCCGACCCTCTTGAAGTTATGGGGTATGATTAAACAATAATTTATCAGCGTTGCCGATAAATTATTGCTTAAGTAAGAAGTAATAAGGAATAGTGAAGAAGTGTGGAAGGAGCGTTGCCCCTTACCCCATTTATAATCGGGTGCGGGTGTCCAGCCCGAACATCTTCACTTTTACTTCTTACCTATTACTTTACAATAATTTGGCTCCGCTAAATTATTGATTCTCTTTCAATTTATTTTAAATATTTTTATTATATATATTATTTGACATCAAGGGTTTAATATATTATAATAATTATATCTATGTATATTTTCAGAAAGGGAGACGATTGTCGTGATAAAGAAGACATTATCTGTTCTGCTCGGTATTGTTATTGCGATATCGGCTTCAGTTTTTTCATCATCTGCAGAAGAGAGCTTTGTCAGCGGGTCATATCTTGTCACTGCTGAGAGTGGCGCTATACTTTACAGTACGCACGAAACTTCCTTTGATTATCTGACCGTTGCTCCTGAGGGAGCATATCTCAATGTCATAAATATCAGAGGCAGCTTCGGCTACACTACATATAATTCGGTTTACGGCTGGGTTGATCTGACAGAGGGTATGCAATATGTCAGCCGTACCCCGTCTGTCACCGATGACAACAGAATAGACGGCGTAAAAGGAATAAGAGTCACACATATGCCAGATAAGATAAATTATATCGAGGGTGAGGATATTGCAGATATCAGCGGTCTTGAGGTGTCTGTTGTGTTCAATGATGAACAAGGCTCCACAATGCCCGTTACAGGTTTTACTGTATCATTTCCCGACCTTGATACAACCGGAAGAAAAGAAGTCAACATCTATTACGGCGGCTACAATACTGCTTATTCAATAAATGTCGTCAAGGTGCCCGTTACAGGTATTGTCGTTACAAAACCCGTTAAAACAACCTTTATTGAGGGTGATGCTGTTTCTTTTGACGGTATAGAGGTTACAGCTTATTTCAGTGACGGCAGGGATGACGGCGTCGGTATAAAGCTTGATAAATCCGAATATTCCGTCACCGGTGTCACAGAGGGTGACAAAACACTTGCTCCGGGTGTTTATCCTGTTACGGTAACATACAAATATCCTGAAATTTCGGCTTCATTCAATATTTATATTTCAGGCAAAGCCGTTACGTCTCTCAAACTGCTTAAATTGCCGTCAAAGCTCAGTCTTTATCAGGGGCAGAGCTTTGATAAATCAGAATTTGAGCTTGTGGCTTCTTATGATAACGGCACAAGTGAGACAATAACTGATTTTGACATTCAGTGTGATAATATGCAGCTCGGTGAGCACACTGCCCGTATTTATTATATGGATAAATATGTAGCATTTGAATATGTTGTCTATGAGCTGCAGCAGACAGGTATTGAGCTTGGTGATACCACATATGTGGGCAGCTATGCAGGTGATGAACCGAATTTCAGCCGTCTTAAAGTATATGCCGTGTATAACAGCGGTGAGAAAAAGCTGACAGATGACTATGTAACAGAGCATCAGATTGATATCAACACAATCGGCAAATACCCTGTAACGGTGCGTCAGGGCGAATATTCGGTGACTTTTGAATACACCGTTGCAAAGCGCAGTGAAATCCGTGCAGGTGATGTTAATTTTGACGGTAATGTGAATGCTGCCGATGCCCGTCTTGCCCTCAGATGCTCAGCAAAGCTTGAAGAACTGACTTCTGATGCTTTTCTTGCAGCGGATGTTGACCTTGACGGTAAGGTCACAGCAGCAGATGCCAGAAAAATACTTCGTGTTGCAGCCGGATTGGATGTGTTCTGATGACTAAGAAACAAATTGCACTCAATGCCGTCGATGCGTTGAAATCAGCTTATCCCGATGCAGTCTGCTCTCTTGTTGCAGGCAATCCTTTTGAACTGCTTATTGCCACAAGGCTTTCGGCACAGTGTACCGATGCAAGGGTCAATCTTGTAACGCCTGAGCTTTTTGCAAAATACAGAACTCTTGAGGATTATGCTTCGGCAGATGTGAATGATATAGAGAAAATAATTCACTCCTGTGGCTTTTTCAGGCAGAAGTCAAAGGATATTGTCGAAATGGCAAAAAAAATCATCTCGGATTTTGACGGGAAAGTGCCTGACAATATTGATGACCTGACAACGCTTTCAGGTGTGGGAAGAAAAACGGCAAATCTTATCTGCGGTGATGTATACGGAAAGCCTGCGATTGTAGCGGACACGCATCTTATCCGTATATCAAACAGACTGGGGCTTGTTGCCACAAAGGACCCGTACAAGGTTGAGCTTGAACTTAAAAAATTGCTCCCGCCTGAAGAGAGTAACGATTTCTGTCACAGAGCAGTGCTTCACGGCAGAGCAGTCTGCGATTCAAGAAAACCAAAGTGCGACATCTGCAATATGTCGTCATTCTGTAAGAAAAAAATCTGATTTTTACATATATGAAAGGACGTTATTTCATTGTCATTACTTAAGAAAATTTTTGGTGATTATTCAACAAAAGAGCTGAAAAGAATTGTGCCCGTAAGGGACAAGGTTCTTTCACTCGAGGATGAGTATTCAAAGCTTACCGATGCAGAGCTTCAGGCAAAAACACCTGAATTCAAAGAAAGACTTGCAAACGGAGAAACAACAGAAACCGATGAGCTTGATTTCGATGCAGATGACTTCGATCTTGACTCACTCAACTTAGATTAACAAGGCGAAAATATGGGAAATGAAATCTATTACAAGGTAGAAAAAATAAAGAAGACACCAGCTGGCAGAATTTTCTGCATCAAGTCAAATATGGGCACTGTGTTTGAAATGCTTGTTTCAAATGAGCAGTATGAGCGCTTTGATATTGAAGAGGGCGAAGTCATTGATGATGAGCACTTCCTAAAAATAAGAGAGGAAATGCTATTTGACAACGCACGTCGTGCTGCCTTTTCAATACTTTCCTGTGGCGAAAACAATAAAAAGGCACTTATAACAAAGCTTCAAGCCCGTGGCTATTCATATGAGCTTTGCAAGAATATGGCAATTTATATGGAGCACCGTGGCTATATTGATGAGAAAAAGCAAATAAAGCTTCTTTGTCAAAACTATCTAAGAAAAAAATACGGAAAATTAAAGATAATAAATGAGCTTGTTGCCCA
>CALEII010000059.1 GCA_937876205.1 uncultured Clostridia bacterium | reverse complement strand
TGCACCCAACTCGACATCAAGTATATAATAGTTGCCGTTGATGACAATCGTCACACACATCTCAATCAGATAATCAATACACTATTTCCACTCAACCTCCCCATAAAACTCAAAGGAGATGCCTTCCAACGGCTCACCGGCAGAGGGGACACAATAGATATATATCCTGCCTTTGTCGCTCAGCCCCTCAGGCTCGAACTCATATTCACATGAAACGCCGCAAAGCACAGCTGCCAACGTCATCACTATCCTTGATATATAATGTTTCATCATGTTCATGACTGTCAGAATCTCAAAGTATAACTGAACATAGGAATGATAGGGACCACTGCATAGGCTTTACACTTGTATCCCTTGACGTCATCGGTCGAGAGCCAGATATCGGCCCATATAGGATTCATCCTGCAATAAGTGTTGTATATGCTTATGGTCCATATGCTTTCATTTCCTCTTTTGGTAATCTTACGGAAGTTGGCTCCCAGATCAAGCCTATGATAGTCAGGCAGTTTCATATTATTAGGAGTGTCATGGAAATCGTGAGGCCGCCCAAATCCATCGTGCGGGTCATAACCTTCATGAAGCAGCGAATGACTGACTACGGTAACCCTGTTTCCGCTATGCCAGTTCCAGCTGGCATATATGTCAAACCGGTCCGAAAATTTATGGCTGGCGACAATGGTCAGCTTATGCCGGTTATCATATCTGTCGGGATACCAGTCATGGAAGAATTCCTTGAAACGACGCTTGCTCCATGAAAGAGTATAGAATGCCGATATGTCTGTTTTCCTCGTGCGCCAGGCGAATTCGGTCTCGACGCCATAGGCCAAGCCTTCTCCTGATACGTACGACCTTTCCCAGTCATTCACCGGAGGGAAAAACTGGCTTGTACCCATATATTCCATGATATTGGACATGGTCTTGACATAACCTTCGACATTCAGGAACAGATTATACGGAAGGTCAGCGGCCACTCCTAAGGCAAATTGTCTGGATTTCATCGGAGCCACCTTGGAAGTTGACGGCATCCACAAGGTAAGAGGCAGGTCAAGAGTCATTGAACGCACCTCGTGGGAGAACTGACTCATTTCGCTATAGGACATCTTTATTGCAGTCCTTGATCCGCACTGAAAACGGAATGCTATGCGAGGATCCACAGAATGATAGGTGCGGTCCTTTACGTTGAACATCGTATATCGCAGACCTATGTTTGTCCTGAACCAGTCACCGTAAGACATCTCATCCTCGAAATATACTCCGATCTCATTACCGAAGAACCTGTAACTGACTGATTCTTCAGTCTTTGAAGGGTTCATCCCGGTTATGGAATAAATGTTTGAAATGCTTCGCGACGGATAATAGATGTGAAAGACCGCATCCGCTCCGAAACGCATGTGATGGTGTCCGGACAGGATATGATTGAAGTCGGCCTTCACGCCGACATCATGCAGAAGGGAACGGTTGTGTTCTTTCTGCGTATTCTCCTCGATTATCTTTGCAGAAAAATCCCATGAATTCAAGAGATAATCGACCAAAAGGTAAAATCGTATATTTCGGCAACGCAAAGATTTCAGGTATCGTTATGCTTATCGGTTATCTTCCTATGTTCCTGTTTATGCCTTTCCTCAGAAGAATTGTTGACAAGTACGGTAAGAAAGAAGCTTGTGCAGTAGGTTCTGCCGTAAGTGTATTCGGCGCACTTCTTCTTTTCCTTCCTCTTGGCAACGGTATGGCAGGTCTTGTGGGTTATGTTGTTGCTCAGGTATTCTTCGGTCTCGGCCTCGGCTTCTACACCTGTGTTTCGTGGGCACTTATGGCTGATGCTATCGACTACAATGAATGGAAGAATCATACAAAAGAAGAAGGTACGGTTTATTCACTTCATTCATTCTTCAGAAAGCTCGCACAGGGTCTCGGCCCCTCAGCTGTTGTGCTTATAATGGGTCTTCTCGGTTATGACGGTGAGCTCGGTGCTGCTCAGCCCTTTGAGGTTGCAACAAATATGAAGTGGCTTGTAGCTGCGCTTTACACATTCAGTGCTGTAGTAATGTTCATTTCAATTGCATTTATCTATGACCTTAACAAGAAAAAGGTTGAGCAGATGACTGCAGAGCTTGAAGCAAGACGTTCAGCTGATAATAATGCAGAAGAAGCATAATCTGAATTGAGTAAATTTCAGGTGTCCGACAAATACTTTTGTTGGACACCGTATTATATAAAGGAGAAATACAATGAGAAAAATATTGAATTTCAATGCAAAATGGGCTTTCACAAAGCAGGCAAACGAAGTGCCTGCAGCTCTTCCCAATGACTGGATATGGGTGAATCTTCCTCATTCGTGGAATGCCATTGACGGTCAGGACGGCGGTAATGATTTCTACAGAGGCACCTGCTACTATGCAAAAAGCCTTGATAAGCTTGACCTTCCCGAGGCTGATAAGTATTACCTTGAAATAAAAGGCGCAAATTCATCTGCTGATGTGTATGTCAACGGCAAGAATCTTGCTCATCACGACGGCGGTTATTCAACCTGGAGAGTTGACATAACAGCTGCTCTTGACAGAGAAAACCTTTTTGTAATCGCAGTTGATAACTCGGCAAATGACAGAGTTTATCCTCAGGTAGCAGATTTTACTTTCTACGGCGGTCTTTACAGAGATGTAAATATCATCTGCGTAAAGGAATCTCATTTTGACCTTGATTATTACGGCGGTCCCGGTCTTATGGTAACTCCCGTTATTGAGGGTAAGGATGCAAAGGTTGCTGTTGAGTGCTGGGTTACAGACAAAAAAGACGCACAGACTCTCAGATACACTGTTACCGATAAAGAAGGCAATGTTGTATACGAAGCAGAAACTGCTGACACAAAGATTGACTTTGTTATAGAGAATGTTCATCTCTGGCACGGCAAGAAGGACCCATATCTTTACACTGCAAAAATCGAGCTTATTGAAGGCGTAGATGTTCTTGATAATATTCAGACACGTTTCGGCTGCCGTTCATATGTTGTTGACCCTGAAAAAGGATTTATCCTCAACGGTGAGGAGTATCCCCTCAGAGGTGTATCACGCCATCAGGACAGATGGGGCTTCGGTAATGCTCTTCTTCCCGAACATCACGAAGAGGATATTGAGCTTATCTGTGAAGTAGGTGCTACAACAATCCGTCTTGCACATTATCAGCATGATCAGTACTTCTACGACCTCTGTGATGAAAAGGGACTTGTAATCTGGGCAGAAATTCCCTATATCTCACAACATATGCCCACAGCAAGAGAAAACACAATCTCTCAGATGAAGGAACTTATAATTCAGAATTATAACCATCCTTCAATCGTCGTATGGGGACTCTCAAATGAAATTTCAATGAAGGGGGACGAAGATCCCGACCTTCTTGAAAATCACAATATCCTCAACGATATGTGTCACGAAATGGATAAGACACGTCCCACAACAATTGCTGTTGTTTCTCCCTGTTCTATTGACAGTCCTTATATCAAGATTCCCGATCTTGTTTCATACAACCATTATTTCGGTTGGTACGGCGGTGACACATCAATGAACGGTCCTTGGTTTGACAAATTCCACGCAACTAATCCCGATATACCCATCGGCTGTTCTGAATACGGCTGTGAAGCTCTTAACTGGCACACATCAAAGCCCACACAGGGTGACTATACAGAAGAATATCAGGCATATTATCACGAGGAACTTATCAAGCAGCTTTTCTCAAGAAAATATATCTGGGCAACTCATGTGTGGAATATGTTTGACTTCGGTGCCGATGCAAGAAGCGAAGGCGGTGAAAACGGTCAGAATCATAAGGGACTTGTCACATTTGACCGTAAGTATAAGAAGGATTCATTCTACGCTTACAAGGCATGGCTTTCAGATGAGCCCTTCGTTCACCTTTGCGGAAAAAGATATGTTGACAGGGTTGAGGATGTAACAAAGGTTACTGTTTACTCAAATCAGCCTGTTGTTGAGCTCTTTGCAAACGGTGTGAGTATGGGAAAGAAGGAAGCTGCAGACCATTTCTTCTATTTTGATGTACCCAATTCAGGCACAACAGAGCTTGTTGCTGTTGCAGGCGAACTTAAAGACTGCGGCACAATCAATAAGGTTGAAGTATTCAATGAGGAATACAGACTCAAAGAGAAGAGTGCAATCCTTAACTGGTTTGATGTTACAGAGGTTGAAGGCTATCTTTCTATCAATGACAAGATGAGTGACATTATGGCAACACCTGAGGGTATGCAGATGTTCTCACAGATGTTTGCAAAAATGATGCCCGAAGGCGGAGCAAATGCAGCAGGCTTTGAAATGAACGAAAGTATGATGCAGATGCTTGGCGGCTTCACATTCCTTCGTCTTGCAGGTATGATAGGTATGATGGGCATAAATTTCACAAAAGAACAGCTTCTCGGCATCAATGCTCAGCTAAATCAGATTAAAAAGTCCGAATAATATTTTTTGCATAAAAAAAGCTCCCGATTTTTTTCGGGAGCTTTTCTGCTTAATATATTTCAGTTTGTTCTTCTCTTTTTATGAAATACTTTTTCATAAACAACAACAGAAGTGTACCTGCAAGGGGGAAGAGAGATGCCACAAGCATACCCGTTTTCATACCAATCTGCTCCGGTGTCATAGTGATTGAATTTCCGAGGCTTATTGCCCATTCGCTGACGGTGACTTTATCGACGATAATGCCGAGCAACTGAGGCGATACTGATGCGCCGAAATCACCGCCTGCCGCCATAAGCGCATAAGCAGCAACACCGGGATTCGGGAACTTTTCTTCCATAAGAATAAGTGTACCCGGCCATAGCATTGCGGTGCACAGTCCTGTCAGAACACAAGCGAGCATTGAAAGAATAACATTTGATGAAAAACCTGCCACAAGATAACATACAGCCGCACCTGTCATACTTACAAGAAGCACATTCGAGATGTTTTTGCCGTATTTTGAGTAAAGTGTTCTGCCGAGTCCCAACAGAATTCCGAATGATGCCATACCTGCCACATCGCCGACGACTTTCGGTATATTCAGCGCATTTTCCATATAACTGGAAATCCAGTTTGTCATTGAATTTTCAGCGGCTGAGCCCAGAAAAATACACATTACGCAAAGGAACATACCTTTGTGCTTTTTCTTTTTGCTGTCTTTGGCTTCATTGTTCATATTCACATCGGGCAAGGGTGATGTGCAGTAAAGAACGAATGAAATCAGTGGCAGAAACGCCCAGAAGAATGTAAGATACATCCAGTTTTCAGTGCCGAAAATCTTTAAAAATACAGTGCTGATTATAACAACAAGCACAACACCGTAAGCATAAAGTGAGTGAAGTCTTGACATATCACGATCGGGATTGTCTGAGGGGATTGCCGCAACAACGGGGCTTATGAGCACTTCACTCAGTCCTGCCGAAACAGAAAAAATAACGGTACCGATAACAAGTCCTGCATAAGCAAATTGAGGGAACAGCATAGGAACAGCGGCATAGATAAACATTCCTGTGCTTGTCAACAGCGGCATCACCCTGAGCGTAACTTTTATGTTGAAATACTTTGTGAAGAAAGAGAAAATCAGGTCAATAAAGAGCTGAGTGCAGAAATTTATAAGCACAAGTGTACCCAGCAGTGTGTATGAAATGCCGTACATTTCACGGAATGTGACAAAAAGAAGCGGAGGCAGAGAAAAAATTGATGCCATTATCACATTTGTGAAATAACAGGCATTTCTTGTACGTTTAAATTTATTCATAAACATTCTCCATAGTTTTTTTCTGATTATACAACGATACAACTGAAAAGTAAATAAAATATTTAGTATTAAATTTTCTTTTTTCTGTGTTTTCACTATTGCTAATTGAGAGCAATAATAGTATTATATATATTTGTAGAAAAAGATAAAGAGGGTATAACTTTGGATTTAAGAAATATAGCAATTATCGCTCACGTTGACCACGGCAAGACAACGCTTGTTGACCAGATGCTTCATCAGAGCGGTACATTCAGAGCAAATGAGCAGGTCGCAGACCGTGTTATGGACTCCAACGACCTTGAAAAAGAAAGAGGAATTACAATCCTTTCAAAAAACACTTCCGTTCATTATAACGGTGTTAAAATCAATATTATCGACACTCCCGGCCACGCTGACTTCGGCGGCGAGGTTGAGCGTATTATGATGATGGTAGACGGCGTGCTTCTTCTTGTTGATGCTTTTGAGGGATGTATGCCTCAGACAAGATTTGTTCTGTCAAAGGCACTGGCACTGGGCAAAAAGCCTCTTGTTGTCATCAATAAGATTGACCGTCCCGGCGCAAGACCTGCTGAGGTTGTTGACGAAGTTCTTGACCTCTTCATTGAGCTTGGTGCAGATGATGACCAGATTGAATTTCCCGTTGTTTATGCATCTGCAAGAGAGGGCTACGCTTCACTTGATTCTGATGTGCGTGAGGGCAATATGCAGCCTCTTCTTCAGGCTATCATTGATAATATTGATGCTCCGGAGGGTGACGCAGAACAGCCCTTGCAGCTTCTTTTCTCATCTCTTGACTATGACGATTATGTCGGCAGAATCGGTGTTGGTAAGGTTGAAAGAGGCTCAGTAAAAATGGGACAGACTGTTGCTCTTTGCAAGCAGGACGGCACAACTCAGAATGTCAAGGTGTCAAGACTTTATCAGTTTGAGGGCCTGAGAAGAGCAGAGGTTGATTCAGCCGAAGCCGGTGACATCGTTGCCGTTTCAGGTATTGAGGGGCTTAATATAGGTGAAACAATCTGTGCTCAGGACTGCATCGAACCGCTTCCCTTTGTTAAAATTGATGAGCCCACAATTTCTATGAACTTTATGGTTAATGACAGCCCGTTTGCAGGTCAGGAGGGTAAATTCGTTACTTCAAGAAATATCCGTGCAAGACTTTTCAAGGAAGTTGAAACAAATGTCAGTATGAGAGTTGAAGAAACAGAAACAACCGACTCATTCAAGGTTTCGGGCAGAGGTGAGCTTCATCTTTCAATCCTTATTGAAACAATGAGAAGACAGGGCTATGAATTTGCTGTTTCCCGTCCCAAGGTTATCCTCAAAAAGGGTGAAAACGGTGAAACACTTGAGCCTATGGAGCTTCTTATCGTTGAAGTTCCCGAGGCATATGTTGGTGCTGTAATGGAAAAAATCGGCTCCCGTAAAGGTGAGCTTGAGGATATGAGCATCCGTGACGGCGGCACAACTCACCTCGAGTTCAAAATCCCCGCAAGAGGTCTTATCGGCTACAGAAGTGAATTTCTCACAGACACAAACGGCTACGGAGTTATGAATAACCTTTTTGCTGGCTATGAGCCTTTCAAGGGTGATATACAGACACGTGACAGAGGCTCAATCGTTGTTCACGAAACGGGCGAAAGCACAGCTTACGGTCTTTTCAATACTCAGGACAGAGGCAGACTTTTCATCGGTCCCGGCGTACCCGTTTATGAGGGTATGATATGCGGTGAATGCGCAAAGAATGAAGACATCGTGTGTAACGTCTGCAAGAAAAAGCAGATGACAAACACCCGTGCTGCAGGCTCTGACGACGCACTCAGACTTGTTCCTCACTCCACACTAAGCCTTGAGCAGAGTATGGAATTCTTAAGCGACGACGAGCTTCTTGAGGTAACACCCAAGAGCCTCAGACTCAGAAAAAAAATTCTCTCAAAAGAACTCAGAATGAAACAGCAGTTCAGAAAGAAATAAGACAAAACGGAGTTGTATTCAGAAACAATACAACTCCGTTATTTTTTTATATTATCTTCTTATATGTAGCTTACCGTTTTCATCTCTATATGCTAAATCTCTGCGAATCATTTCGCTGACAACACAATTTAATGCAATACGCTGATTTGTACTTTGTGTTCTTTTAATACGATCAAAGATTGTCATTATATCATAATCATCAATATCTCGTAATTTTTGTTTTAATACATAATTATATGCATTTGCACGGGCTCCCAGACCTGACGGAAATCTTCTGCACAGCTCTTCTGCAGAAAACTTTTCAGCTTCTTCTCTGTATTTAGCGACATCATTCTTATAGTCATCAACTTTGTTCATGATTTTATCAAAAAAGCCCATTTAACAACTTCCCTTCAAAAAATTTATCAATTATTAAAATGAATACTTCGCACCGCAGTTGGTACATTTTTCATTGAAAACAGTCAATTTACCGCAATTGCTGCATCTTTTTCCACGTCCGCCTTTTCCGGCATTAGGGGGGACAAACATACTATAACCGCAATTGCTGCATTCTCTGCCATCTGTAGTTGAAAAAAATGTATTTTTTCCGCAGTTCGGACAAGTTTTTCCGGCCATAAATATCACCACACTTTTGTTTTATTTTATACCATTATACTCAATCTTTGAGTTAATGTCAATACTCATAATATGAGTATTTTATAATATTCCCGGTGATAAAAATGGATTATATTGAACGACTTATCAATATGCGTATTGACAGAGACCTGACACAGAAGAAAATTGCGAAAGTTCTTAATAAATCTCAGCAAGGTTATGACCACATCGAAAAACGAAGAGCAAAGCTGTCAATTGAAGATTTTATGACACTTTGTGAATTTTATAATGTTAGTCCGCTTTATTTTTTAGGATATTCAGAAGAAATAACAGAGTTGGAATAAGCACTGCTTTCGGGCAGTGCTTATTTATATAAATAAGAATTTGTCGAGCTGCTTGAATAAACCAATCGTAGGGGCTGCCATGTTACACTTGACACAATGGGCGTCCCTACGATATAAATTTCGACAAATTATTGTTTCAGTATCGGCTGAATTTGTCTTCCGACTATAGCTTCAAGCAGGGTATCCTTGATTTTTGAAAAGTCTGCAACAACAGATGTGGGCTTGTTTTTGCTGTCATCCTGTGAATAAGGCACAAAATAAATATTCTTGTAATTGAGCAGATTTCCTATATTTTTAGCTGCGTTGCTGAGAGCATCATTTGTTGACACTGCAATTATTACGGGATTTGCATTTCTGAGTGTGGATTTCGCAGCAAGTGTTACGGGAGTATCAGCTATACCCATTGAAAGCTTTGCAAGTGTATTACCTGTGCAGGGGGCAATGACCAGTGCATCTGTGAGTTGTTTCGGACCTATCGGTTCAGCAGCAGTGAGTGTGTGAATAATTTCTCTCTGACAGATGTTTTCAATTCTGTCAATAAAGCTTTTTGCTGTGCCGAAGCGGGTATCTGTTTCGTATGCGTTGTATGACATTATTGGCACAACATCAATTCCCGAATTTTTAATTTCTTCTATATACGGAATGACCTTGTCAAATGTGCAGAATGAGCCGCACATAGCAAAGCCCAGTTTAATTCCCATAAATATCACTCCCTGTAAAAGAAAGAACTGAATTGCAGATAATTTCACCTGCTGTTTCGGGTGAAATTCTGCCCGGAAGCGAGCCTGCTTTTATCGTGTTTATGCCGCAAGCCTTGGCAGTGTCAAAATCAATACCGAAGGGTGATGAGGCAATTTCAATGAGCAGACAGTCTTTTCTGAGATTTTTTATTATCTGTGAATCTATGACTCTGACGGGCACTGTATTGATTATTGCCGTAAAAGTACCGGCTTTTTCTGCAAAATCATTGAAATAGCAACCCTTTATTCCGTCGTTTTCTGCTTCAGACAGACTTTCTTTCCGTCTGACAACGGCTGTTACCTCGGCGCCGAGAGCATTCAGTGATTTTGCAATTGCTTTTGCGCATTTTCCGTAGCCTGTGACTGCACACCTGAGTCCGTTTATTGTTACCGGCAGAGAATTTATGAGTATGCCTATCACACCCTCTGCCGTAGGGATTGCATTGTCCCTTGCCAGCTTTTCATCCTTGTAGTAGTCAAAGACAGTTATATTTCTGCGTTCAATTTTTTCTCTCAGGTCGTCACTGAAAAGTCCGCCTGCAACAATTGAGTTTTCGGGCAGGAGCCTGAGAAAATCTCCTATATAAAAGCTTTCGCCTGCAAGGGGAGTGTTAATATTTATGTTGTCACGGCTGACAGGAACGGGCAGAATAAAAATATCGGCGTCACGGAAGTCATCTGCTTTATAATCACCGGGATAGATTCGTTTTGCTGAGAATCCTTTTTGTTCAAGAGTATTCCTGATGTATGAAAAACGGCAGTCACCGCCGATTATCATAAAGTCTGGTTTGTTTTTCATATCATTCCTCCTGTGATATCCTATGCTGTAACATAAATTTCGTGAAAAAATTATTCTGAAACCTTGTAATTCTCTATAAAATTATTTATAATAATAAGATACAGTGGATAAGTATAATTAAAATGTAAGGATATGATTTTTTGAACCGTAAGTATTGGCGTATTTCGTCATTTGACAAAAAACGTGTTGCCGAGCTTGCATATGAATACGGTTACGATGAGCTTGCAGTCTTTCTGCTTGCTGCCAGAGGTATTACTGAGCCTGAAGATATAGATGAATTCCTTAACAACGATACTCAACTTTCGGACCCGTTCCTGATTAAGGATATGGATAAAGCAGTTGCCAGAATAAGGCATGCAATTGATTCATTTGAGCGTATAGCTGTTTACGGGGACTATGATGCCGACGGTGTTACTGCAACGGCTCTTCTCTATCTTTATCTTGAGTCTCAGGGGGCAGATGTCACTTATTATATTCCCTCCAGAATGGAAGAAGGCTACGGACTTCATAACGATGCAGTTGATACACTCGCACAGCGTGGAGTGAAGCTTATAATTACTGTTGATAACGGTATAAATTCAATTGAGGAAGCTGATTTCATCCGTTCTAAAGGGATAGATCTTGTCATCACCGACCATCATCAGCCGGGCGGTGTATTGCCTGATGCTGTTGCTGTGGTAAATCCTCACAGAGCTGATGATAAAAGCCCGTTCAAGGATACGGCAGGCGTGGGTGTTGCATTCAAGCTTGTTGCGGCACTTGAAGACGGTGACTATGACAGTGTTCTTGCTGATTTTGCCGATATTGTGGCTATTGGTACCATTGCAGATATAGTTCCTCTCAGAGGTGAAAACAGACTTCTTGCAGTAAAAGGTATTGAAGCTATAAACAGTACATCAAGATGCGGAATTGTTGCTCTGAAAAATAAAGTTTGCGGTAACAAAGAGCTTAATGCGCAGAGCGTTGCTTTTACCATTGCACCGAGAATAAATGCCGCAGGCAGAGTGGAGCAGGCAACGACTGCACTCAGACTTCTTCTTACCGAGGATGATGAAGATGCTGCAGAGCTTGCAGATAAGCTTGACAGCTTCAATATAAAAAGACAGGAAACGGAAGCTGAAATAATTGAAGAAGCTATCCGTAAAATAGAAAATGATGATAAGCTGAAATATTCAAAGGTTCTTGTTGTTGACGGTGAGGGCTGGCACTCAGGCGTTATCGGAATTGTGGCATCCAAGCTCGTTGACAGATTCGGTAAGCCTGCTATGGTTATTGCCCGTGACGGCAGCGGGGAGGCAAAAGGCAGCTGCAGAAGCATAGATGGCTTTGCTCTGTTTGATGCACTCACCGATGCAAGTGACCTGCTTGTGCGCTTCGGCGGACATACTCTTGCGGCAGGTTTTTCAGTCAGAGACGATAAAATTGATGAATTCAGACAGAGAATAAATGAATACGCAGATTCACTTGATGTTTTCTGTCCCGTAATGACACTCGACTGCAAGATAAACCCCGCAAAGATTGATATGGGATTTGTTGAAAGTCTTTCACTTCTTGAGCCTTTCGGTGCTGAGAATCCGCAGCCGATGTTCGGCATATATAATGTTGTTATAAAAAATGTGAAAGCAATCGGCACAAAGCTTAACCATACAAGAATCGTTTTTGAGAAAAAGGGTCAGCAGTATGCAGGCGTTTATTTCGGCGTTACGCCCGATGAACTCGGTTTTGATATCGGTGATACCGTGGATATTGCCGTGTATATAGACAAAAATGAATTCAAGGGTGAAATCAGACCCGGAATATACATAAAGAGTATGAGAAACTCAGGCGCATCTGATGACGATTATTTTTCAGGTGAAATGCTTTACAATAAAATCAGAAGCGGTAAACAAATAAGCGAAAATGAACGCCTGATAGCGTGCCCTGACAGAAACTTTTCAGCGCTTGTGTTCAGATTTGTGAAATCAGCAAAAAAATGTATCTGCAGTCCCGAACAGATTGCAATAAAGCTCGGCTACGGCTCAGAAATGACTTGCAGAGTGCGCATTGTGCTTGATGCGTTCTGTGAGCTGGGACTTATAAAATATGACAAAAACGGGTATTCTGCAGTGCCCGATGCTCCGAAGGTATCCCTCGGCAGTGCATCAATACTCAAAAAACTTGGTTATAAAGATTAACAGGAGCAATTATTATGTGTGAAAGCGTAGACAGCACCGGCATCAGAAAATATGAAATTCTCAGGGGAAAGCTTGAAAAATCATTTTCTCCCGAGAGCCTTGCTGTTATTGATAAAGCATTCAATCTTGCAAATGAAGCTCACGGTGACCAGAAGAGAAAATCAGGTGAGCCTTATATTATTCATCCTCTTGCAGTTGCAACAATCCTTTTTGACGAATTGGGAATGGATATGCCTTCTGTTGCGGCGGCTCTGCTTCACGATGTCGTTGAGGATACCGAATATGAGCTGAAAGAGATAAAAGAGCTTTTTGGTGAAGAAATTGCGCTTCTTGTTGACGGTGTTACAAAAATCAGCCGTATGCAGATGTCAAACAGAGAAGAGCAACAGGCAGAAACGCTAAGAAAAATGCTCATCGCAATGTCGCAGGATATAAGAGTTATTATCATCAAATTGTCAGACCGAGTGCATAATATGAGAACTCTTCAGTATGTTCCCGAAGAGAAACGCAGACTCACTGCGAAGGAGACTCTTGAAATCTATGCCCCCATAGCACACAGACTCGGTATCAGAGCGTTTAAAGAGGAACTTGAAGACAGGGCAATCAGCTTCCTTGACCCTGTGGCATACCACGATATTGAAGAAAAGCTTGAGGTTCAGAGCTCACAGCGTCAGGAATTTCTTGAGCATATAAAATCAAAAATAAATGAAAGAGTTCAGGAAACTGTTTCAAATTCAAGAGTAGACGGCAGAGTCAAGAGTGTTCACGGTATTTACCGAAAAATGTATATCGGCGGCAAAAGCTTTGATGAAATATACGATATTTACGCAGTCAGAATCATTGTTGATACTGTCATCGACTGCTATAACTGTCTTGGTATTGTTCACGATATGTATCATTCAATCCCCGGCAGATTCAAGGACTATATTTCCACGCCAAAGCCTAATATGTACCAGTCACTTCATACAACTCTTATCGGCGGAGAGGGCGTGCCCTTTGAAGTGCAGATAAGAACATGGGAAATGCACCGTAACGCAGAATACGGTATTGCAGCCCACTGGAAATATAAAATGGGCAGAAATGACCGGGATGTTGACAACAGACTTCTCTGGATAAGACAGATGCTTGAGAGTCAGCAGGAGTCAGGCAATGCAGGTGATATTGTTCAGGATATTAAGAGTGACCTTGTGCCCGAAGAGGTGTTTGTTCTCACTCCCAAGGGCAGTGTTATCTGTCTGCCGAAGGGTGCTACAGTAATCGACTTTGCTTATGCTATTCATTCGGCAGTCGGCAATAAAATGACGGGAGCCAAGGTTGACGGCAGAATTGTTCCCATTGATTATGTTGTAAAAACAGGTGAAATTGTTGAAATTCTTACAACTTCACAGCAGAGCAAGGGCCCGAGCCGTGACTGGCTGAAGATTGTTCAGACGGGTGCGGCAAGAACAAAGATAAGAGCCTGGTTCAAGAAAGAAAAGCGTGATGAAAATATCGTTGCAGGTAAGGCAGAATTTGAGCGTGAGCTCAGAAAGAGTAATATCCGTCTCAATGATGAAAATACAGAAAAACTTATAGATATACTTGCCGAAAAACAGAGACAGAATTCACACGACGACTTCTTTGCGGCAATCGGTTACGGTGGTATTATAGTTTCAAGGCTTATGCCTCAGATCCGTGATGAGGTTGCTAAATTTCAGGCAACAGAGCAGCCCAAAGCCGTTGAAATCAAGCTTGCCAAGCCCAAGCACTCAAGTGGCGAAGGCGTTATTGTTGAGGGCATAGACAACTGTCTTGTGAAGCTGTCCAAGTGCTGCAGTCCCATTCCCGGTGATGACATAATCGGATTTATCACAAGAGGACACGGTGTTTCAGTGCATAAACGTGACTGTCCCAATGTGCCCGAGAATCTTTCTGATTCTCCCGAGCCTGAGAGATGGATAAATGTTTTCTGGGAGGATACGGCAGTGGGAGAGGGCTTCAATGCTACACTTTCCATTTCCTGTATCGACAGAATTTCTATGCTTGCCGACGTTTCAGTGGCTCTTGCTAATATGCACGTTATGATTCACAATGTCAACACGAGAACACCGAAAGACGGCACAAACTTAATTTATATGACCATTGCCGTAAACAATGCCGAGCATCTTAAGGGCATTGTGGCAAAGCTTATGAAAATTAACGGCGTTCTTAAAATAGAGCGTTCATAATAAATCAAACCAAAGGAGAGTTTTAAAATGACAGAAAAAAAATTATACCGTTCAGAAACAGATAAGAAAATTGCAGGTGTATGCGGTGGTATTGCCGAGTACTTCAAAATTGACTCAACAATTGTAAGACTTCTGCTTGTGTTGTTCTGCCTTATGGGCGGTGCAGGAGTACTCGCTTACATCATTGCTTGGCTTGTAATGCCCGAACAGCCTCAGATAGAAGGCTGATTGACGGTAAAGAATAATGAAAGCAGTAATTCAGAGAGTAAAATCATCATCCGTAAAGGTTGACGGTGAGGTTGTCGGTCAGGTCGGTGAGGGCTATCTTGTTCTTCTGGGCGTAATGGAGGGCGACACAAAGGCTCACGCAGAAATGATGGCAAACAAAACATCGGCACTGCGTATATTCTGCGATGAGGATGACAAGATGAACAGGTCAATTCTTGATATTGACGGTGAAATCCTTGTTGTCTCGCAGTTTACGCTGTGCGCTGATGTTAAAAAGGGCAACAGACCTTCATTTGCAGCCTCAGCAGCTCCCGACATAGCAAACGAGCTTTATGAGTATTATATGGAATGTCTGAGAAAAAACGGTGTCAGAAAAGTTGAACACGGCATTTTTGCTGCAGAAATGGAAGTTTCCATTGTCAACGACGGCCCTGTGACAATTCTTTATGATACAGATATTTGGAAGATAAAACAATAATTTGTCGGGCTGAGCCCGAATGGAAAATTGAAAACGGAAAGCGTCGGAAGTGCTGCGCACTTGTTCCGCTATGCTCTATAAATGTTTTCCGAAGGAAAACCACCTTCATTTTCAATTTTCAACTTTCAATTTTCAATTAGAAGAATTATGATAATAAAAACACTCCCTCTGGGACCAATGGATGCCAACACATACGTGCTGATTGAAGAATCAAGCGGAGCCTGTGCTGTTATTGATGCAGCAGACTGCACTGAAAGGCTGCTCTCGGTGCTTCGTGATGAACGCATAAAAAGTGTAGACTATATTCTTCTCACCCACGGTCATTTTGACCACACAGACGGTGTTAGGGCATTAAAAAAAGAATATCCTGATGCAAAGGTGGTCATTCATAAGAATGATGCGCCTATGCTCAGTGACGCTTTTTTGTCTCTTGCTTCAGTTTTCGGTGCTGCAAATAACGGATATGCGAGAGAAGATATAAGAATCTCGGGTGGTGAAAAGCTGCCTTTTGGCTCACAGGAAATCAGCGTTATCCATACACCCGGTCATACCCGTGGCGGCGTATGCTATATTATTGATAACTGTATTTTTTCAGGTGATACATTGTTCTGCCGTTCAGTTGGCAGAACAGATTTTCCGGGCGGTGATTATGAAGAGCTGAATGACTCGGTCTGCCGTTTGTTTGACCTTGACGGTGACTATATTGTGTATCCCGGTCATTTCTGTGAAACAACTCTTGACTATGAAAGAAAGCACAACGGATATGTAAGGTGGCAGAACAGATGATTCTTGCAGTAATCGGTCATTCATTCAGATATGAGACAGAAAATGTAATAAGAATATTTTTCCCTCTTGAAAAAATCACAGTCGTTGAAGAAATGCCTTCAACGGCTGAGAATACTGTTGTCACATATCTGAAAGACGGTATCGCAGGGTGCATTGTTGATATTGACGGCAAACACTACGGAAAAGAGTCTTTTGCCGGCAGTGATGACAAGGAAACAGAGCTGATTATCGCACAGCTGCTTTATTGTGCATTGACACAGATAACGGGGCTGACTCCCCCCTGGGGAATCCTTACGGGCGTCAGACCTTCAAAACTAATGAGAAATCTCATTTCTGAAAACGGTGAAGACAACGCAACTGATTATTTCAGAAATAAGCTTTATGTTACAGATAAAAAAACTCAGCTCGCACTTTCAGTTGCCAGGGCTGAGGACAGAATTATTTCTCTCTCTGGTGAAAAATCATTTTCGCTTTATATTTCAATTCCGTTCTGTCCCACAAGATGCTCTTACTGCTCATTTGTGTCACATTCCGTGGCACAGGCAAAAAAGCTCATTCCTGACTATGTGAAGCTTCTTTGCCGTGAGATAGGTGAAATCTCCGTTATAGCAAGGGAGCTCGGTCTTAAGCTTGAGACAATATATTTCGGTGGCGGCACGCCAACCTCACTTGATGCCGATTATATAAGAGATATTACTTCTGCTGTCGCAGAGAATTTTGATGTATCCTCTGTGCGTGAATATACAATAGAAGCAGGCAGACCCGATACACTCGACAGAGAAAAGCTGTCAGTTATGAAAAATGCAGGCGTCACGAGAATCAGTATAAATCCTCAGACCTTCAATGCAGCAGTACTTGAGAATATCGGCAGAAAGCATACGCCCGAAAAGACGCTTGAAGCATTCTCAATGGCAAGAGATGCAGGCTTTGACAATATAAATATGGATTTTATTGCAGGTCTTCCGGGTGACACAGCCGAGAGTTTTGCAAACAGTATAGATACTGCAGTTTCTCTGGCACCTGAGAATATTACAGTGCACACTCTCGCACTCAAGAGGGCTGCAAACCTTGTCACTAACGGTGAAGCCGATACTGTTTACCGAGAGACGGCAAAGATGCTTGAATACTCAAATTCAGAGCTTTATAAAAACGGCTATTTCCCGTATTATATGTACCGTCAGAGCAAAACTGTGGGCAATAATGAGAATGTGGGCTGGAGCATAGAAGGCAGAGAGTGTCTTTATAACATCTATATGATGGAAGAGATTCACACTGTTCTTGCCGCAGGCGGCGGTGCAGTCACAAAGCTCAAAAATCCTTTTGAAAACAAAATTGAACGGGTATTCAATTTTAAATATCCTTATGAATACATAAGCCGTTTTGATGAGCTGAGTGAAAGAAAAAAATACATAAACGAATTTTACGGAAAGATTTTCAATGAACATTAAAAAAGAATTTGTATATGAGAAAATAGAAAATGTACCTTCATGCCACGCATCAACCGTGCTCCCTTTGCCTGACGGCAGAGTTATGGTTGCCTGGTTCGCAGGTGCGCATGAAAGCAACGACAATGTGCGTATATGGTACTCAGTCAGAAGCAATGACGGCTGGAGCGAGCCGTGCAATATTCCTTCAGATGAAAATATACCTCACTGGAATCCTGTTCTTGATATGAGAAATGACGGCACTGTGAGGCTTTATTATAAAAAAGGCAGAAAGATAAAAAGCTGGGCAACTTGGTTTGTTGATTCTATGGATTTTGGCAGAACGTGGACACAGCCCTGTGAGCTTATCCCCGGTGACACAAATGCAGGCAGAGGCCCTGTCAAGAATAAGTGTATCCGTACAAAAGAGGGGCTTCTTCTTGCACCTTCATCAAGTGAAAAGATGAAGCATTTATGGCGTTGTTTTATTGATGTATCCCGTGATGACGGTGATACATGGGAAAAATGCGATTATATAGTAAGACCTAAAAGTGAAAAAGGCGTTGCAGGTATGATTCAGCCCACACTCTGGCAGGATGATGACGGTATTGTTCACGCATTTATGAGAAGCAACAAGGGCAGAATTTATGAAAGCGTATCTTCTGACGGCGGCTTCAGCTGGTCAAAGGCTGAAAGAACAAATCTGCCTAACAATAACAGCGGTATTGACCTTGTCAGAGTTCCCGACGGCAGGATTTTTCTTGTGTATAATCCCGTAGAGGAGAACTGGGGTGACCGTTCACCTCTCGAGCTTGCTGTTTCAGATGACAACGGAAAGACTTTCTCAACAGTCTGTGTGCTTGAAAATGAGAACGGCGGGGAATTTTCTTATCCCTCAATAACATATTATAATAACAGACTTCATATAGCATATACATATAACAGAAAAAAGATAATGTACTGTGAAACTGAAATCTGAAAGGATGGGTAACTTTCAATGGCGGGAAGAAAAAAACAGTCGTTGCTCAACGGTGCTCTTGTGCTTGTTCTTGCAACAGCTTTTGTGGAAATAATCGGTGTCCTGTATAAGATTCCTCTTACGGAGCTTATAGGAACAATCGGCAGAGGCTATACAGGTACGGCATTTAACCTCTATATTCCCATTCACAACATTGCATTGGCAGGTCTGCCTGTTGCAATTTCAAAGCTTGTTGCACAGAGTGTGGCAGAGGGTAAATTCAATAATGTAAAAAAGATTTATAAAATAGCGCTCAGAATGTTCTTTGTGGCAGGTCTGATCGGTACAATTCTTGTGCTTGTACTTGCTTATCCTTATGCAAAGTCAATGGATGCTATGGCGTCTCTGCCGGCAATTATTATGATAGCGCCTGCCGTGTTTGTCTGCTGTGTTATGGCTACATACAGAGGCTACTATTCAGGGCTCAGAAATCAGACTCCCACAGCATTTTCACAGATGTGTGAGGTCGTGGGCAAGCTTGCATTCGGTCTGGGTCTTGCATATGTGGTACAGAGCCACGGAATGAAGTGCTTTAACAACGGTGAACCTGTGTTCGGTGTTCAGTGTTCTACCGTTGATGAGGCAATAATGGCACTTACGCCATATTCTGCTGCGGCATCAATATTCGGCGTTACAATGGGTGCAGTCTGTTCTCTTGTTTTTCTTGTTTTAAGACACAAGATTATCGGTGATAAAATAACGAAAGAGGAGCTTGACAATTCACCCATTGCCGATACAGGTAAAAATATCGCAAGAATGATGATGTCAATAGCAGTTCCCGTTGTTGTCAGCACACTTGTGATGAATATAACAAACCTCATCGATTCCTGGTCAATTCAGGCAAGACTACAGTATGCTGTTGATTCGGGAAGACCTGTTATAGAATCAATGTTCAGTGAAGCACTCAGCCTTGCATCGCATATGGACAATGTCCAGCTTAAGTCATATCTTTACGGAGCTTATGAGATAGCCCTTGACTTCAGAAACCTTGTGCCCACAATAACAACTACTCTTGGTATGAGTGCAATTCCCGTGCTTGCCGAAGCCTGGACTCTTAAAAACAAGCTTATGATCCGTTCTTCAATTGAATCTGTCGTGAGAGTTGCAATGCTCATTTCTTTGCCCTGCGGTATCGGAATGGCGATTCTGTCTGAAGACCTTCTGAATATTATGTACGGCACATCTGACAGTGTAAGCATTTCTGCAACTGTTATGGCAATTTACGGCTGCTTCACATTTATTATGGCAGCGGCTCAGCCTCTTATCAATATGCTTCAGGCGATAGGCAGAGCTGATATCCCGATGAAATCAGTGGGTATTGCAGCAGTTGTGAAGGTCGTTGTGAATTTTATACTTGTGGGTATTCCCGGCATAAATATTCTCGGCGCAATCATCGGCACATTCTGTTTTTACCTTATCACAGTCAGCTTCAATATGAATGCTCTTATAAAAGAAACAGGCGTGAAGCTCAGCTATAAATCAGTGTTCTTCAAGCCTCTCCTGTGTGCTGCTATGTGCGGTGTTTCTGCCTGGGCAGTGTCAGGCATATGCAGGAATTTTATCCCTGCATTTGAGCTCAATTCAAGAATATCTTCAGACACTGTATCTGCAGTTATCGGTATTGCAGCGGCTGTTATTGTCTATGTACTTGCACTTCTTTTCACCAAAACTATAGTAAGAAGTGATGTAAAAATGCTTCCCAAGGGAGAAAAAATTTGCAAAGTACTTGAAAAATATGACCTGATAGGGTAAAATATATCAGAAAAATGTGCTGAAATGAAAAAAATAAGGCGGAAAATTTAAAATGGCTGTTGACTATAAATTCAAAGATAAGTATAATATAGAAGACTTGCGTGAAATAATGAAAATTCTCAGAGCTCCCGGCGGATGTCCGTGGGATGCTGAGCAGAATCACGAATCAATAAAGAAGAATTTCATTGAAGAAACCTATGAGGTTATTGAAGCCATAAATAAGCAGGACACAGAACTTCTTAAAGAAGAGCTCGGCGACGTTATGCTGCAGGTTGTTTTTCACGCCGCTATGGAAGAGGAAAAAGGCGTTTTTGATTTTGATGATGTTGCAGACGGAATCTGCAAGAAACTCATTGAGCGTCATCCTCACGTTTTCGGCAACATTTCAGTCAGCGGTACAGATGATGTTCTTACTAACTGGGATGCAATCAAACGCAATTCAAAGAAACAGAAGACTACCACTCAGGCTATGGACTCAGTCCCCAGAGAGCTGCCTGCACTTATGAGAGCATCAAAGCTTCAGTCGAAAGCTGCAAAAGCAGGGGCTGACCTGAAAATATCTGCAGAAGAGTATGTTGCAGAAAGAGCTGTTTGCTTTGTTAATGAAGTGACAAGTGAAACAATAGGTGAATTGCTTTTTGCCGTTGTTGCGGCAGCAAGAAAAGCAGATATTGACCCTGAAGAAGCACTTACGGAAGTGTCTGACAGATTTCTCAGAAACTTCAGTGAGTACGAAAAAAGCACAGATGTTGAAAAAGAATCTTCAGTGCTTTATGACTAATGCCCAAATATTGCATAAAATAGATTTGGAACATATAATAAAGGAGGAAAAAGATCCATGAAAAAGACAGAACTCGTTGCAGCAGTTGCAGAGAAGGCAGGCCTTTCAAAGAAGGATGCTGATGCAGCAGTAAGCGCAGTAGTAGCAGCAGTTACAGAAGCACTTGCAAAGGGTGACAGCGTTCAGCTCGTTGGCTTCGGTACATTTGATGTACGTGCACGTGCAGAAAAGGTTTGCCGTAACCCCAGAACAGGCGAATCAATGAAGGTTGCAGCTACAAAGGTTCCCGCATTCAAGGCCGGTAAGGCTCTCAAGGATGCAGTTGCAAAGTAATTCAGGCATTTTTCCATAAAAGCAGAGGGTGAATAACCCTCTGTTTTTTTTCTTTGAATCGACAAAACCTGTTTGACATATTGTTATAATTGGTTTATAATATTTTAAGAATATTTTAAGTAAAATATATACAATTTATTATAAGAGAGGTCTGTTTATGAGACTTGATAAATTTCTGAAGGTTTCACGTCTTGTGAAGCGCAGAACTGTTGCAAACGAGCTTTGCGACGCTAAACACATTGATGTAAACGGTAAAACAGCAAGAGCTTCATATGAAGTTAAAATCGGCGATGTTATTGAGATAAGAGTCGGCTCAAATGTCACAAAGGCTGAGGTGCTGACTATATCTGAGCATGCAACCAAGGAGAACGCTTCTGCAATGTACCGTTTGCTTACATAGTAGACAGGTGATTTTTTTGAAGCAGATTAAAATTTTATCATTGGGAGACGAGTCGGTACGCACAACGCACAATTATCTGCCTAAGATTGCAAGGTGCGATTCCTGTGACATTGTGGCAGGTACTGCTTTTAAAGCAGGTGCGACACTGCAGACTCATATAGAGTCTCTGTCTGCAGATTTAAAAGATTACTGCTTTATCTGCAATAAAGAGGGTAGTGTCAGGTTCGACACAACGGAAAACACTTCTCTGTCTCAGACTCTTGACTGGCTGTCGTGGGATTTTGTAATAATTCATCAGAGCTTTTCTTCTGCAGGTGATGCAGACAGTTATATTCCGTATGCTTCAGAGATTGAAAAAATGATAAAAGAAATCTGTCCTTGCGCAAAGGTTGTTTTAAATGTTCCGTATGTCAACGGTGCTTTTGAAGCGTGTTTAAATGCGATAAAAAACAGTGATATAAGAATTATTCTGCCGGTATATGAGGCATGGAAGGCTGCAGAAAATAACGGAATCTGCCTGTCAGATGAAAATGTTACTCTCAGCAGTCGGGAAAACGATTTCCTTACAGCCTGTGTCTGTTATGAAGTGCTTACGGGCAATGATGTGTCACGCAGTAATTACAGGCTTCCGTTTGTTGAAAGCGATGTCACTGCCGGAATAAAAAAAGCTGTTCATTCAGTGGTGAACAGTGTAAGGTGTTTTTATGGAAGATAATTTTGATTTCAACAGTAATTCCGATATCCTCAGTGAGGCTGTCTTTGATGAAAAGACGGCTGTTTCTGCTGACAGTCCGATTCCCGTTGTTTCAAAGAAAAAAGAAAAGAATAATGTAGGTGTTATTCTTGCAATATGTATTCTGTGTGCAGTTACAGGCGCTGTTGCAGGTGGTATAATATCAGGCAATATTGTAAAAAAATCACTCCTGAAGGAGCTTCAGACAGCTGTAAGCACCACAGAAACACAGATTGCTGATTCAACAACGCAGGCTCAGACAACAACTCAGAGTGAAATAACGCAGAAGCAGGAAACAACTCAGATAAATCAGCAGAATATCAATTCCGGTACCGTCACTTCAAGCGACGAAAAGCCGTCTCTGACAATAAGTCTTACCGCAACGGATATTTATGAGGCAAATGTTGATTCGGTTGTCAGTATTGAGGTGAAAAACAGCTATTCTGTCGGCTACGGTACGGGATTTATCGTAAGTGAAGAGGGCTACATCGTCACCAATTACCATGTGGTTGAAAACGGACGCAGCATATCTGTCACTCTCTATGATGAGTCTGTTTACAGTGCAAAGCTTATAGGCTATGAGGAGTCAAATGACCTTGCTGTGATAAAAATTGAGCCTCAGGGGCATATAGAGAGCCTTGTATACGGCAAATCATCTGACCTTAAGGTCGGTGATGATGTTTATGTCATCGGCAACCCTCTCGGTGACCTCACATTTACACTTACAAGGGGTGTCGTGAGTGCTCTTAACAGACTTATTGACACTGATTCGGGTTTTACCATAAATATGTTCCAGACTGATGCAGCAGTCAACAGCGGTAATTCAGGCGGTCCGGTATTTGATAAGCACGGCTTTGTTGTAGGTATTGCGAGTGCAAAATATGCCTCTGCATCTATTGAGGGGCTGAGCTTCTGTGTGCCTATTGACGATGTCAGAAGTATGATAGATGAAATTATAAACAAGGGGTATATTTCAGGTAAGCCTCTTATGGGTGTTTCCGTTTATGATAAAGAAATTACAAATTTCGGTTTTCTGCAGAGTCAGAGAAGTATAAACGGCGCAAAGATTGCTGCGATAGGTGAAAACTCAGCAGCAGAAGAAGCAGGCCTGCAGGTTGGTGATATTATTGTTGCTCTCGACGGTGAAGCTGTAAAAACAGTGTCACAGCTGAGAACTGTGCTCTCGGATTACAGAAGCGGCAACGCAGTCAGACTGACTGTAAACAGGAACGGTACTGCTGTTGAAACTGTGCTTGTGCTCGACGAATATTCACCCTCTCAACCGAGAACAAATTATTCGTATGTTTATGACCTATAATTAAATATATATGATAGCAACGGAGCTGTAAAATCAGTTCCGTTTTATGTTTTGCAGGAAACTGTGTTTTTATAGAATTAAAAAAGATAATTTGTGCGTGCCTTACACACTCACTTCTTTAATTCTTTATTTCTTTATTTCTTATAGTGTTGTCATCTGACTGTGTTCTGTGTGTTATCTGTCTGTCATCAGTCTGTGTCCCTGCCTGTGCTTCTGCTGTGTCCGTTGATGATGACACGCCTTTAAAATGGCGATATGTAGCCGTTTTATGTCTGTTATTACCCTGTGCTTGTGCTGTGCTGTGTGTTGTTTTTATGCTAAAAAGCATAAAATGGTAGAATTCGTTTTTTTGTTCGCTTCTGCCTTGAAAGTCTCTCTATATATAGGCGAAAGTGAGCAAAATGACCCGCAAAAAGCGGGTCATTTCAGGCATTTTTTAAATTTAATAAAAATTTACAAACAATAGTTTATCACTGTGCGATAAATTATTGTTTTCAAAGTTCCGGTTCTCCGTTTTTATTAAAGGTCACTTTTCTTATTCTTGTGTGTCTGCAGGGGTCGTAAAGTGACTCGGCGCAGTATGTTCCGCATTGCTTGTGTATATGGCTTTCAGGTCTTGCGTGGTATACGAGAAGAAGCTGACCGGTTTCATCTGTGACAAAGCTGTTGTGACCGGGGCCCGATTCACCTGACAGGTTTTTTGTTTCAAGTACGGGGCAGGGGAGCTTGTGCCAGCTTTCAGACTTCATCAGCTCAGCATTTATATCAGCTTCAAGTCTTCCCATACAGTATTCTGCACCTGTGCCCGATGCTGAGAAAAATACATATATTTTATTATTGGTTTTTAGTACGCTTGCACCCTCGTTGACACGGTGGTTGACTTTTTCCCAGTCATATTCGGGCTTTGTCAGCAGTATCGGTTTCGTTATGAGTTTCTGCGGATTTTCAGGGGTGATTTCTGCCATAAACAGCGATGAATCACCTATGATTTCTGCCCATATGAGATAGTGTCTGCCAAGATGCTCAAAATAAGTCATATCAAGGGAAAAACTGTTGAAAGAAACTTCATCGCCGTCACTTGCCTGCATTTTTCCCATTTCTGTCCAGCTGTCACTGTACGGGTCATTGCCATCACATCTGAGAAGATAAGGTCTTATGTGCCATACGTCGTCACTATTTGCGGCGGCAAAGAAAATGTACCACCTTCCGCCTATAAAATGCAGCTCGGGTGCCCATATATGGCGTGCCATAATTCCTTCTTTGTGAGCGTGCCATATTTCTCTTTCATCTGCTGCGGCAAGCCCTGAAACTGTAGTGCTTCTTCTGAGAATTATTCTGTCATACCCGTGTAAGGCATCACCGTATGCGGGGTAGGATGCCGTGAAATAGTAATAGCCGTCAGCACCTTTTGTTATGTACGGGTCTGCCCGCTGTATAATGAACGGATTTTTATATTCTGCCATATGATTTCTCCCGAATGTTTTTCTTTATTATATAACAAATCAGGATTATTATCAATAAGGTAATAAAATACGGATTTTTTTCATAAATATCTAAGACAGAATGATTCAGAGGTGGTAATATGGCAGACGAAAAATCATTGACTTTTCCTCATAACCTGACACTTGATGAAAGACATAACCTTACAGTTACGGGTGTTGTGGATATTGGCGGTTATGATGAGCAGACCATAATAGCTCAGACGGAAAAAGGCGAGCTTGTTGTCAGAGGCACGGGGATGCACATACTGAAAATGAGCATTGAAATGGGAGAACTGCATGTTGAAGGTGATATTCAATCATTGCAGTATAATGAAACAAAACCGCAGGGAGGCTTTTTCTCCCGTTTGTTCAGATAGTTATGTACGGTGTTGATTTGTCTGTTCAGATTGAGAATCTGATGCCGTTTCTCGGTCTGGGCTTCTGCGTGGGGATACTTTACGATGTATCCGGTTTTTTCAGAAAGCTTGCAGTCCGTCTGAAGTCGGTAGTTTTTGTTCTTGATTTCTCTTTATGTATTTTTGTTGCAGTGATTTCATATCTTCTGTTTCTGGGCACAACAGACGGTATTGTCAGGTTTTATCTTGTGCTTGCAGAAATTACGGGAGCTACGGTGTATTTTCTCACTGCGGGAAGGCTGATTTCATTTCTTTTTTCAAAGACGGCAGACGTAATTCTGCGTGTTTTAAGGCGAATAATTTCTCCGTTTGTTTTTATCAGCAGTAAAATTAGTTTTAAGGGCGCAAAGCTTAGAGAAAAAACCGTAAAAAAACTTGAAAATTTTCAAAATAAATTAAAAAAACGCTTGAAAGATACAGTATGATTGTTGTATAATGTTTATGATTAAAGTGGTGCTGAATGATTTTTTGAACTGATTAGATTTTTCAGCGCCCGCAAAAGAGAGATTTGTATTTATAGGCTTTGACTTGCGGAAGGGTATCCTTAATGGAAAAGAAGTTTACTGAAAAACAAAAAAAGATTCTTCTCATACTCATAATCTGTCTCACTGTTTTTGTTGTTTGTATGCTTGCAAGAATCGCAGTGCTTGACAGGCAGAAAACCAAGCTTGAAGAAGAGCTTGCTGTCAAAGAGGCAGAGTCAATAGAGATGGATGAGAAAAACGCAGCTCTTGAAGCATTGCTTAACGGCGAAAATGAATCAGTTCTGATGGAACAGTATGCACATGCAAACGGATATGTTTATCCGGATGAGTATGTATATATAAACGGAAACTAAAAGCAGGTCGGAGGAAATTTTTTCAATGCAGTTAAATGTTGGTGACATTGTAGAAGGCAAGGTAACTGGCCTTACAGATTTCGGTGCATTTGTCAAGGTAACAAGCGGTGAAGTCGGTATGGTACATATTTCGGAGGTTGCTGCATCCTTTGTCAAGGATATCAAGGAGCATCTTTCTGAAGGACAGGAGGTTAAGGTCAAAGTTCTTGCAATCAATGAATCCGGTAAAATCAGTCTGTCAATAAAGCAGGCATTACCCAGATCAACAGAGCCGAGAGAAAAGAGAGATTTCCGTGGCGGTGATAAAGGGTTTGACAAAAAGCCGGGTGCAGGCAAGCCCAGAAGAAGCAATAATCCTCCCGTTTGGCAGGGTAGCCGTCAGGAAGAAAAGCCTCAGTCATTTGAAGATATGATGGCTAAGTTCAAGCAGACAAGTGACGAAAGACAGGCAGGTATGAAAAAGCCTGCAGAGTCACGCAGAAGCGGCGGCGGAGCAAGACGCGGCGGAAACAATAATAAGTGGTAATACTTAAAGGGATTGAGCAATCAGTCCCTTTTTTGAGTTTAATAAACAATAATTTGTCGAAGGGACTTTGACAGATTCTGATTTGCAGGAGAAAGAAATGGAATTTTTACATTCAGAGATTTTTATAAGAATAATGGGTATTATCGGGCTTGTGCTCGGGGTTCTTGCATTTCAGAGCAATAAGCACAAAGGTATTGTTATGGCAAAGCTCGGCTCTGAGGTGGCTTTTACCGTGCAGTACTATCTGCTTGATGCCCCGACAGGCTCAATAATGAATCTTATCGGTGTGGTCAGAAACTTTCTTTTTTATAAGCTTGTTGAAAAAGGGAAGTCAACAAAGCTTGCAATGTGGATATTCTGCGGAATTTATGTTCTTTCTGCAATTATAACCTGGGAGGGGCCTGAGTCTCTTCTGCCGCTCATAGGCAAGCTGTGTTCAACCGTTGCATACAGTCTTAAAAACACAAGAGCCATCAGAATTATCAACATCCCCACACTTACAATGTGGATTGTCTATAATATTACCTGCAGTGCGTGGGAAGCTCTTGCAGCAGACACAATAAGCCTTGTTTCAGTGCTTATCGCAATGGGCAGATTTGATATTGTACCGTATTTTAAAAATAAAGCGAAACAGTAATTTGTCAAGGTGCCCTCGACAAATTATTGTAATTGAAAATTTAAAATTGAAAGTTGAAAATGAAGGTGGTTTTCCTTCGGAAAACATTATATAGAGCGTAGCGGAAAAGTGCGAAGCACTTCCGACACTTTCCATTTTCCATTTTCAATTTTCCATTCGAGCTCTGCTCGACAAATTCTGATTTGTTGAAACTTACAAAAATAATTCGGATTATTTGTAAATATTGATGACTTAAATTAAAAAAAGTATTTGACAAACTCAAATACATATGCTATAATTGTGAAGCTGCCGAATTCACGGAGTATGGAGTAAACTCAAAGAGTGTTCACCTGCCTTACTCTGAGATATCGGTAAATAATAAATGAGGTGAAAACAATGACACAGGCAGAAAAGACAGCAATCATCGCTGAGTACGCTACACACGAGGGCGACACAGGTTCTCCCGAAGTACAGATCGCAGTTCTCACAAAGAGAATTAACGACCTTACAGAGCATCTTAAAGAGCACAAGAAAGACCATCACTCAAGACGTGGTCTTCTCAAGATGGTTGGTCACAGAAGAAACCTTCTTGCATACCTTCAGAAGGTAGATATCGAAAGATATCGTTCAATCGTTGCAAGACTCGGTCTTCGTAAGTAATTTCCGGAAAACAGGGCGGCAAGCAATATTATTGTTTGCTGCCCATTTTTCAAATAATGTACAATTAAATGTCAGGCACAGCTTTTGAGTATTTTAATGTATAATGTACAATTCAATGTGTATGAAATTCGTATGTGTTGAATTGTACATTAACGGCGAGAGAGCTGACCGGACATAAAAGATCAAAAAGGAGATTTAAAAATGTTTACAGATTTCAGAGTATTTGAAACTGAACTTGCAGGCAGACCTCTCAAGGTTGAAGTCGGCAAGATGGCTCAGCTCGCAGCAGGTTCCTGTCTTGTCCGTTACGGCGAAACAGAAGTTCTCTGCTCAGTTACAATGGCAGACAAGCCCCGTGAGGGCGTTGACTTCTTCCCCATGTCAGTTGACTTTGAGGAGAAGCTCTATTCAGTAGGTAAGATTCCCGGCTCTTTCCAGAGAAGAGAAGGCAAGGCAAGTGAAAAGGCAACTCTTGCATCACGTGTTATCGACAGACCTATCCGTCCTCTTTTCCCCAAGGATATGAGAAATGATGTAGGTATCGTTGCAACAGTTATGTCAGTTGACCCCGATTGCTCACCAGAAATCACAGCTATGATAGGTGTTTCAATCGCTCTTTCAATTTCACAGATTCCCTGGGACGGTCCTATTTCAGGCGTTTCACTCGGTCTTGTTGACGGTGAATTCGTTATCAACCCCACAGTTGAGCAGAGAGAAAAGACACAGATGTCAGTTACAGTTGCTTCAACAGCTGACCTTGTTGCTATGATCGAAGCAGGTGCAAACGAGATTTCTGACGAAGTTATGTTTGACGGTATTATGTATGCTCACTCAGTTAACCAGCAGGTTGTTGAGTTCATCAAGGGTATTCAGGCTGAAGTAGGTAAGCCCAAGGTTGACTTCCCCTCAAACGACCCCTCTGAAGAGCTCTTTGAAGCAATCAAGGCATTTGCAATTGACGATGTCAAGGTTGCTCTTGATACAGACGATAAGAGAATCCGTGACGAAAGACTTCTTCCCATTTATGAGAAGGTTCACGCAGAATTCGATGAAAAGTTCCCCGAAGAAGCAGAAAAAATTGACGATTGTATGTATAAGCTTCAGAAGTTTATCGTTCGTCGTTGGCTCCTTGACGAGAACAAGCGTGTAGACGGCAGAGGCATCAACGATATGCGTCCTCTTAACGCTCAGGTTGACCTTCTTTCAAGAGTTCACGGCTCAGGTATGTTCACAAGAGGTCAGACTCAGGTTCTCACTGTTGCTACTCTCGGCTCAGCAAGAGATGCTCAGCTTCTCGACGGTATCGACGAAGAAGAGTCAAAGAGATATATCCATCACTACAATTTCCCCTCATATTCAGTAGGTGAAACAAAGCCCTCAAGAGGCCCCGGCAGAAGAGAAATCGGCCACGGTGCTCTTGCAGAGAGAGCTCTTGTTCCCGTTATTCCTTCAATGGAAGAATTCCCCTACACAATCAGACTTGTTTCTGAAGTTCTTTCTTCAAATGGTTCAACTTCTCAGGCTTCAGTCTGCGGTTCAACTCTTGCTCTTATGGCAGCCGGTGTACCCATCAAGGCTCCTGTTGCAGGTATTTCCTGCGGTCTTATCACAGAAGGCGACCGTTTTATGACAATGGTTGATATTCAGGGACTTGAAGATTTCTTCGGCGATATGGACTTCAAGGTTGCAGGTACAAAGAACGGTATCACAGCAATCCAGATGGACCTCAAGGTTCACGGTCTTACTCCCGAAATTATCAAGGAAGCTCTTCAGAAGACACACGATGCAAGAAATCACATCATTGACAACGTAATGCTTCCCTGTATTTCAGAACCCAGAGCAGAGCTTTCAAAGTATGCTCCCAAGCTTCTTTCAACTAAGATTGACGTTGACAAGATCGGTGATGTTATCGGTAAGCAGGGTAAGGTTATTCAGAAGATCTGTGCAGAATGCAACTGTAAGGTTGACGTTGAGGAAGACGGTTCAATCTTTGTTACAGCTCAGGATATCGAAGATGCAAGACGTGCTCTTGATATCATCGAAACAATCGCTAAGGATCCCGAAGTCGGCGCAATCTACAAGGGTGTTGTTACAAGACTTATGTCTTTCGGCGCATTCGTAGAAATCGCTCCCGGTAAGGAGGGTATGGTTCACATCAGCCAGCTCGACGTTAAGAGAACTGAAAAGGTTGAAGATGTTGTCAATGTTGGTGACGAAATCATTGTTAAGGTTCTTCCCGTTGACGATCAGGGCAGACTTAATCTCTCAAGAAGAGATGCTCTTATCGAGGTTGAAGGTCTTGTTCCCGAAAACGAACCCGCTCAGGAAAGAAAGCCCCGCAAGGACTTCAAGGGCGGCAGAAGAAACGGCAACAGACACCACGACTGATAAAAAAATTACTGCACCAATTTCGGTTGGTGCAGTTTCTTTTTTTACATTCTGAATTCAAAAAATTTGTTGACAGGAACTTCAAGCAGGTCTGACATATCAAACAGCAGATCAAGAGAAATTCCCGAAGTTGCAAGTTCGACCTTGCTGACAGTTGTTCTGTCAATGTCAAGGGCTTCTGCAAATTGCTCCTGAGTGTAGCCGTGAAGCTTTCTGTAATAGGCAATGTTAAGCCCTAAAAGTCTGTATTTTTCTTTCTGTTCATTTTTCATTTTAATCACCATACCAATCATATATGATTATCGGCAATCTTGACAGAGAATAAAACATATAAAATTATGCTTGACATTCTACAAATGATGTGTTAATATCATAATCAGACAGGGATAATGCAAGAACGCCTCAGAAGGAGTATTGATATAAACGCAGAGAGCAGTGCTTAAAAAGAAATAAGGCACTGCTTTTCTGCCTTTATTGTTGAATTGTTAATATTTCTGTGTTAAAATAAAACTAAGGAGGTTATATTATGAATAAAAATGTAAAAAATTTCTTTTCGGTTATTATTTGTGCGGTAATGATTCTTTCAGTCTTTGCTGTTTCGGTTTCAGCGGAAGGTGAAAAAACAAAATTTAAGCTGCACAGATCAGGTGAAGTTGTTGTCGGTGAACAGATAGATATTTATATTTCCGTGGAAAATGCAGTTAATCTCAGTATGGGTGATATTGAACTTACATATGATCCGAGTGCATTTGAATATGTAAATATTGTTTCTGCTGACAAAAACAATGCTATGTTTGTAGGTAATAAATTGCAGAACGGAAACGTAGCTTTTTCATTTATCAGATATGAGTCAGTATCGGGAAATTATGATATTGCAGTTCTGAGCCTTATACCGTTGGCTGAAGATACAGAAATTTCTCTTCACGCAATATCCTTTACTGCCGATAATACAGTGGATGATGCCGACTTTTTATTGTCAGAAGCAGAAATCAGAACTGTTGAGCCGGTTAAACCTGAAACGCTTATTGAATATAAAATTGTTGATGACCACGCAGTCGTCAGCGATTGTGATAGAAATGTAACTGATAAGGTTGAAATTCCGGCTGAATATGAAGGTTATCCCGTTACTGAAATTGCAGATAATGCATTTGCTCATTGCGGGCAGATAAGAAGTGTTGTAATACCTGAAGGCGTTACAAAAATAGGTTATTCTGCTTTTATGCTGTGCAGCAGATTGCGTGAAGTACAGCTTCCTGAAACTCTTGAAACGATTGACTCTTCTGCATTTTATATGTGCGGCAGTCTTGATAATGTTATAATTCCTGACGGTGTCACTGTAATTGAAGAACACACCTTCTATGAGTGCAGTAATCTGAAAAATATCACACTTTCTGAAAATCTCAGGTCAATAGGCCGTTCAGCATTTGCAAAGTGCGGAATGAAAACTATTGATATCCCTGACAGTGTGACATCAATAGGTGGCGGTGCTTTTGCCGCATCTGCTCTTGAAAGCATAGTTATTCCCGACGGTGTTACGTTAATATCAAACGATACATTTAACAAGTGTAAAGAACTCGTTGATGTTACAATACCTGATTCAGTTGTTGCAATATATTCTGAAGCATTTTACGGTTGTGTGTCAATGACAAGCATCACTATTCCTGCTTCTGTGACTGAAATCGGTTATATGGCAGTCGGTTACGGCGAAAATTCTTTTCAGCTGAGTCCGTTCAAAATCTATGGTGCATACGGCAGTGAAGCTCACCGCTATGCATATTCAAACAGATTGGGCTTTGCTTCTGCTGACGGAACTCCGTTGTATTATGATGTAAACAATGACGGTAATATTACTGCCGCAGATGCAAGACTTGCATTGAGAGCTTCGGCAAAAATAATTGAGATTGTCGGTGAGAATTTCATTGCAGCAGATATAAACAGCGACGGAAAAATTACAGCATCAGATGCAAGACTTATTCTCCGCAAAGCCGCAAAGCTTGATTGAAATAATACATTTAAGGAGCCTTGAAGGCTCCTTTTTTTTCATTTATCCCTTATCAAAATCATCTCTCATCTCTTTGAGAACTCTTGTTTCTATTCTTGAGACATAGCTTCTTGAGATATTCAGCAAATCCGCTACCTGCTGTTGTGTCAGCGGTTCTTTTCCGTCAAGTCCGTAACGGAGCTTGATTATTATTCTGTCACGGTCATTTTTGATGTTTTTTACAAGCTGCCGCACTCTGATAATGTCAGCTTTTTCCTGAATATCATCCACTATTGTGTCCTCAATACAAATAATCTCTGTCAGTGTCAGAGGATTACCCTCATTGTCCGTTTCTATCGGGTCATTCATTGATATATCTTGTGCTGATTTCTTCTGTGTACGGAAATACATTAGTATTTCATTTTCAATACACCTTGAAGCGTAGGTTGCGAGGCGTGTACCTTTAGTTGGGTTGAAGCTGTTGATACCTTTTATGAGACCGATTGTGCCTATTGAAATCAGGTCTTCCTGCTCACCTGATGATGAGTAATATTTCTTTATGATATGCACCACAAGTCTCAGATTGTGTTCTATCAGCATATCTCGGGCTGCTTTGTCACCCATTGCAGCTTTTTTCAGTGCCTCGTCTTCTTCTTTTTTTGAAAGAGGCTTAGGAAACAGGTTGGGGGAGCCGAGATGCAGTGCAAACAGCACTATGTTTTCAAAAAACTGAAAAATAACAGAAAAATCCATATAATTCACCTCCCTGAATTATATGAAACATATAATAAGTCCTTGCAAGTCCTTTAAAATTGTTTTAATTGATGCATTTTCATCATTTCTTAAAAATTTGGTTATTGATTATTTTGTAATTTATGGTATGATATAAATGAAAAATAATGTAACAGATATGAAAGGAACTTTCATTATGGCTAAGTATCTTATTGTAAACGCTGATGACTACGGTATGTGTACTGCAGCAAATCAGGCTGTTCAGGAGTTATTCCTTGGCGGTTTTCTGAAATCATCTACAGTTATGCTTCCTTGTCCTGCGGCAAAAGAAGCTGTTCAGTTTTCAATTGATCATCCGGAATACCCCATAGGTGTACATATAACTCTCACAAGTGAGTGGGGAGAATACCGTTGGAAGCCTCTTACAGACGGCAAATCACTCGTTGACGAAGATGGCTATATGTGGCACGAAAGTGATATGGTTGAAAAATATACAAAATATAAAGAAGTTGAAAGGGAAGTCAGAGCACAGATTGACTATGCTCATTCTCTCGGTATGAAGCCTTCTCATATAGACAACCATATGGGTTCACTTTACGGTCATTATACAGGCAGACTCAGTCTTGGTAAAATGGCTCTTCGTATCTGCGGTGATTACGGTTATGCTTACCGTGTTTTTACCAAGCACGATAAGAGAATCTGCCCCCCTGAAACGCCCTATCCCCTTTATGCGGCAATGACAATTCTCACAAACCTCTGGGGCAAGAAGTACAATGTAATTATGCCTGACTACCTTCTTTTCCCTGACTGGAATGATGAAATGCGTGAGAGCTATGAAGCATACAGAGATACTATTCTCAAAATCTGGACCGACCTTCCTGACGGCGTAACAGAGACATTTATTCATCCCTCAGTCGAGAATGACGAGCTCAAGTCAATTACAAGTCTGTGGCGTGACAGAGTATGGGAATATCAGCTTATGAAGGACCCTTATACTCACGAATATCTCAAGGCACACGGTGTAGAGCTTATCAGCTATCGTGAGCTTATTGCAATGAAAAAGAAATAACCTGTGAGGGGCTGTAAAAACTTTTGTTTTTTTACACCCCTTTTTTTTGTACGATTTAGACAAACTTAATTGGTAGTTTTCTACAAGCAGAAGGTGTGTAATTTGTTTTAGTTTTATTGACTTTACCAAATAATTTTGTTATTATATAATAGTATATAAGCAAAAAAAAGGAGGAATTGCTTTGACAGACGCAAAAACATTAGCGTACATAAACTTGTATGCCATCCTCGGCTCACTTGAAAATCTGTGTGCTCTGGATGAAGATGCAAGTGCACTTCTTACCAACAAAAAGCCTATCACAGTAGGTATTGAGGTTAAGGGCGGGCCTTCCGCTACTATTACCTTTAAGAACGGCAGATGCAGAATGGAAGACGGCATCGGTCCCTGTGACATCAAGCTTCCTTTTTCATCATGTGAGAAATTTAACGGAATGATCGATGGAACTGTTACTCCCATTCCGTCAAAGGGATTTCAGCATATCGGTTTTCTTCTCAAGGAATTCGTTCCCCTTACAGATCTTCTCTCAAAATATATGAGACCCGATCCCGAGGATCTCAAGGATAAGAAGTTCTTTGAAATCAGCACATCACTTCTTTTCTACACAATTGCTGTTGCAATTGCGCAGATAGGCAATAACGATGAAGTCGGTAAGTTCTCTGCTCATCATATGGTAAACGGTGAAATCCTTATGTCAATCAAGGATGGTCCCAAGGCTACGATCAGAGTTAATAATCACAGACTTCTCACTATCAAGAAGGGTACTGATACTCCCAGAGCTCTTATGGAATTTGAATCAATGGAACTCGCTCACGACCTGTTTGACGGTAAAGTCAACTCTGTTGCCTGCGTAGGCGAAGGCAAAATCAGAATGGGCGGCATGATTTCAATGGTTGACAATATGAACAGAATTCTTGATCTTGTCAGCCTGTATCTTGCATAAGGAGGAGTAAAAATGGCTACAAAGAAATTCAATCATAAAAAGAGCCAGGAATGGTTCAAGAGAGCCGTTGACGTAATCCCCTCAGGTATTTACGGTCACCTCGGCCCTGCAGAAGGTCTGTGGGTTCCCACAACCTCATGGCCTTTCTTCTCAGAGAGAGCTGAAGGCTCTTATATGTGGGACGTTGACGGCAACAAGTACATTGACTATATGTGTGCTTACGGTCCCAATGTTCTCGGTTATAATGACCCCGATGTCAACGCTGCAGCTTTAAAGCAGGCTGAGCTTGCAAACTGTACAACAACACCGTCATACAAGATGGTTGAGTTCGCAGAGCTTATGGTTGACACTGTTGCATCTGCAGACTGGGCATTCTTTGCAAAGAACGGTAATGATACAACTCAGGCAGCTATTATGTGTGCACGTTATCATACACATAAGAAAAAGATTATTTTCGTAAACGGCTTCTATCACGGTGTTTCAATGTGGACACAGAAGCTCGACTATCCCGGTGTTCTTCCTGAGGACGTTGCAAACAACCTCTATGTTGACTGGAACGACATCCCTGCACTTGAAAAGCTTATTGCAGAAAATAAAGATGAAATCGCAGCATTTATCGCAACTCCCTATATGCACGGCAACTTCGTTGATAATGTTCTTCCCGCTGACGGCTACTGGCAGAAGGTAAGAAAGCTCTGTACAGACAACAACATTGTTCTTATCGTGGACGACGTACGTTGCGGCTTCAGACTCGACCTTGCAGGTTCTGACCATTTCTACGGCTTTGAAGCTGACCTTATCTGCTTCTGTAAGGCTCTTGCAAACGGATGGAACGTTTCCTGTCTGTGCGGTAAGGACTTCCTTAAGAGTGCAATGAGCGGTCTTTCATATACAGGCAGCTACTGGATGAGTGCTGTTCCTTTTGCAGCAGGTATTGCTTGTATCGAAAAGATGAAGAAGCTCGATACACCTGCAATGTTCAGAAAGCTCGGCACACAGCTTACAGACGGACTTAAGGCTGCAGCTGCAAATAACGGTTTTGACCTTGTTGTTTCAGGTGAACCTGCACTGTTCTATCTGAGAATTGCTAATGATGACAGCTTGTTCCTTCATCAGGACTGGGTTCAGGAAATGGTAAGCAGAGGTATCTTCATCACAAGCCATCACAACCATTTCATCAATGCTTCTCTTACAGAAGATGATATCAAGTACACAATTGATGTTGCTGAAGATGCATTCAAGGCGGTAAGAAAGAGACACCCTGAGGCATTCTGATTTAGCTTACAAAGAAAATAATTGTACATTGCAAATTGTACATTGTAAATTGAAAAAAATGAATGGAGGAAAATTTTATGCCACTTTCAAAACAGGAATGGCTTGCTCTTGAAAAGAAAGCTCACGAACTTCGTCTGCTTACTCTTGACACAACAAAATGGGCAGGCAGCGGACACATCGGCGGCGGTATGAGTGCTCTCGATGTAATGACAGTACTTTACCACAAGTATATGAATATCGATGTCAAGAACCCCAAGTGGGAAGACAGAGACAGATTCATTCTTTCAAAGGGTCACGTAGGTGTTGCTTATGCACCCCTTCTCTGCGACCTCGGTTTCAACGATAAGGAGCTTCTCAAGACATTCAACCTTTCAAACTCAACAATGGGTATCCACCTTGACTCAAATAAGGTTGTGGGCGTTGACGCTTCAACAGGCTCACTCGGTCACGGTATGTCAATCGCTGTAGGTACTGCTCTTGCAGCAAGAGTTACAGGTAAGGATTTCAAGACTTATGTTCTCCTCGGTGACGGTGAATGTGACGAAGGCTCAAACTGGGAAGCTGCAATGTCAGCTGCTCACTACAAGACAACTAATATGATTTCTTTCGTTGACCGTAACAAGTGTATGATCGACGGCAGAACAGAAGATGTTATGCGTCTTGAACCCCTTGCAGACAAGTGGGCATCCTTCGGCTTTGAAGTCAGAGTTATTGACGGTAATAACATCAAGGAAATCTGTGATGCTATCGACGAAGCTCTTGCAAACACAACCGACAAGCCCTATATGATAGTTCTTGATACAATCAAGGGATGCGGTATTGACTTTATGGAAGATAACTACACATGGCATTACGGTGCTATCGACGATAATAAGTATCAGCAGGCTAAGGAAAGCCTTGAAAAGCACTATCAGAAGAGACTCGCAAGAGTAGAAAAGGAGGCTGAATAATATGGCAGGCGGATTAACCTATACAGCACTCGATTCAACATCACTCTCCACAGCGGAGATTTACGGTCAGGCTCTCGTTGAGCTCGGTGAAGCACATCCTGAGGTTGTTGCTCTCACAGCTGACCTTGCAAAGTCAACAAAAATCGGTGAATTCCAGAAGAAGTTCCCTGACAGATTCTTTAATGTAGGTATCGCAGAACAGAATATGTTCGGTGTTGCTGCAGGTATGGCAAGAGCAGGTCTTGTACCCTTCCTCTCAACATTCTCACAGTTCGCATCATTCCGTTCAGCTGACCAGCTTCATACAGACCTCTGCTACCAGAATGTAAACGCAAAGGTTATTGCTACACATTCAGGTACATCCTTCGGTCAGGCAGGTTCAACTCATCACGCAATCTGCGACTTCGCACTCACACGTTCAATTCCCAACCTTACAGTTATCTGCCCCGCTGACGGTATTGAAACATACAATGCAGTTATGGCAGCTTATGAAACACCCGGTCCCTTTTACATCAGAATCAACCGTGGTTTCGACAGAGTTCTTTACAAGGATGCAAACTACGGCTTTGAAATCGGTAAGGCTGTAACAGTTCACGAAGGCTCTGATATCACAATCATCGCAACAGGTTCATGTGTATTCCAAGCCTGGGAAGCAGCTCAGTTCCTTGATCAGAATGACGGTCTTAAGGTTCGTGTTCTCGATATGCATACAATCAAGCCTATCGATAAGGAAGCTATCATCAAGGCTGTTATGGATACACGCCGTATCATCACAGTTGAAGACCACAACGTTATCGGCGGTCTCGGCTCAGCAGTTGCTGAAGTTATGGCTGAAGCAGGTAAGGGATGTGCCTTCAAGAAGCTCGGTCATCAGGATAAGTTTGCTCCTATCGGTCTTCATGAAGACATTATGAATGCTGTCGGCATCGATTCAAACGGTATCATCAATGCTGTAAGAGAAACAATGAAGATGGACTTCGAAGAAGACGACAACTGGGACGACGAAGTATAATCTTTAAAAGGAGGAACCAAAAATGGCTTCAAGAGAAGAATTTTTAACCAATAAAATTTTTATGAATGCCGTATTGCCCCTTTTAAAGGTCATCGTTGCTGATACCCCGTCACTTGCAAAGAAATTCAAGGCTGTTCACTGTGTTTATCAGGTGAGTGCTCTTGACCCCGATGCTCCCGGCGGAAAATATGCAACACATTTTCAGGTTAATTCCGATGAATGGGTAATACACACAGAAAAAATCGAACCCAAGCCTATGGTTGAGCTTGAGTTCCAGAGTGTTGAGGCTATGAACTCTTTCTTTAAGGGTAAAATCGGTCCCAAAACACTCCCCAAGATGAAAGGTCTTGTAAAGAATACAGGTGCTTTTGTTGCATTCCTTATGGCACTTCTTAAGATGTCATCAATCCTTACTGCAAAAGAGCCCCCTGAAAAGGAAGAAGACAAGCGTCTTATGGTTAAGTGCTACTTCTACCTTCTTTCAAGCGGTATCAGCCAGCTCAACAAGAACGGTCACGAAGAAATTCACGAATGGGCAAAGAAGAGCCCTGACCGTGTTTATGCCTGGGCAGTCAATGACGAACCCTCAGTATCTGCTTACATCCGTGTAAAGGCAGGTAAGACAAGAGCAGGCAGAGGCACTTACAAGAGAGCTCTTCCGTTCTTCACAATGAGATTTGACTCATTTGACAGCGCACTGGGTATTCTTATGCAGACTGCAGATATGCTCGACTCCACTAGAAGCGGCAAGCTTATTATGGATGGTGCTCCCGAATTCGGCGCACAGATAGGCGACTTTATGATGCAGGTCGGCGCAATGGCACAGGGCTAAATCTTATAAAATATTTAAAGCCACAGTCAGTGAAAACTGTGGCTTTTTTTCTTATGGCTTGTATTATTCCTGAGACACTATATCAAAGCTGTCAAGATTGATTTTTATTGCATCTTCACTGACATTTGTGGTAAAGTCAAGCAATTCCCAGCGTTTAATGAGTTCCTGAGTTGTTGCATCATAAACTTCACATTTTGATGCAAAACCGTATTCATCATCTATCCATACATAGGCTATGCGCTTGAGCACGCCGCCAATGTGTTCTTCCTGTTTATATCTGGTTGCACTTCTGTTGCCCACAAAATTTGAACCGACTTTTGTAACATTTACACGAGAGGGAAAATTCTCTTTGCAGACTGTGAGTGCGGGGAATTGAGCAATGGTGTCAACTGATTCATCAGAAATGACAGAAACAACACCTTGCTGCTGATTGCTGCTGAGTATGTACATCAGCATATAGGCATCCTCCTGAACATAGTAGGTTATAATACCCGAATGCTTGTCCAGAATCTGAAGATAGTTGCCGCATCTGCCCTCATAAAGGATAGACTCACCGACACCCTTGTCATATTTTGAGTAAGAAACGATATAGCTTTCACACCACGAAAAATCTATATTAAGTCTGTCTGCAGGGTCATATTGCTCTGTCAGATACAATTCAGTTTCAATTTCATAGTCACCGAAATTAACATTGCCACCGGGTGTTTCCTGTACAGTACAGGCTGAAATGCTGAAAAGCAATATAATAATCAATGCTATTGCAATAATTCTGTTTTTCAAAATTATAATTCCTCCTCATTATATTATATATTATCTAAAAATGAGACAGTTTTGTCAAGACAAAAGACAAATTTCCTTAATTATATTGAAACACTGCGTATATTTTGTTATAATAAACTAAAATAAACATTGAAAGAGGTATAAATTATGTTGTATTTTATTGCTCTCGCACTCGGTATTGCAGCAACTGTTGCATTTCTTGTTAAGCGTGTAAAAGAGGGTGGCGTCAAGGCTGCAATGCTCAAGGCCTTTGCAAGCACGCTGTTTATTGCCACAGGCGCTGCCGCCGCAGCATCGGTAATCGGTGCAGAGAAATTCGGTTTTGCTCTGTTTGTCATTATGGGACTTGTTATGGGACTTATGGGTGATATCTGGCTTGATCTCAAATGGGTTTATCCGGAAACGAATGATACATATACATTTGCCGGCTTCGGCTCCTTTATGATAGGCCATTTCTTCTATATTGCAGGTCTGTTTATTCATTATGCTGACTTCACAAAGCCCCTTTATATTGTTATCCCTGCCGTTATTGCTCTTGTTCTCGGTGGCGGTACAGTTCTTCTCGAGAAGCCTATGAAAATGGTTTTCGGCAAGTTTAAGGCAATCACAGGTGTTTACGGCTTTGTGCTGGGCTATATGACATTCCTTTCAGGCTCACTTGCGCTTATGAATAACTTTAAGGTTATGACACTCAACTTTATGTTTGTCGGCGGACTTCTTTTCCTGCTTTCAGACCTTATCCTTTCAGGCACATACTTTGGTGAAGGCAAGAGAAGACCTGTTGATATTATAACAAACCACGTGTCTTATTACGCAGCACAGTTTGTTATCGCAAGTGCGATATTGTTTATATAAACAGTAATTTGTCGAGGTGCCCTCGACAAATTAAATTGGCAATTAGCAATTAT
>CALEII010000058.1 GCA_937876205.1 uncultured Clostridia bacterium | reverse complement strand
TAACTGCCAGGCTGAAATGAAGAAGGCTGTTGACTGCGGTTACTGGAATATGTTCAGATACAATCCCGCACTCAAGGCAGAAGGCAAGAATCCCTTCACTCTTGACAGCAAGGAACCCGCAACAGATGCTTACCGTGCATTCCTTCTCAACGAAGCTCGTTACGCATCACTTACACGTTCCTTCCCCGAAAGAGCAGAAGAACTCTTCAGCCAGTCAGAGAGACTTGCAGCTGACAGATATGCTCACCTTGCAAAGCTCAAGGCACTCTACAGCATCGACGAATAATATTCATAAATGCAATAGAAGAACCCCGAGAAATCGGGGTTCTGATTTTTTTAACACTTTATTCTCTTTTTATTGTTGTATTTTCAAACATAATATGCTATGCTGAAATTATCTAAAGGAGGTATATTTATGAAAAAAAGAATTTTAACAACACTTGCAGCTGTCATAATGCTTATGCTTGCACTTTCTGTATCGGCATTTGCACTCAGCACAGGTGACATTGACGGAAACGGAAGATGGACAGCTATGGATGCGAGAATGGTGCTCAGGCACTCTGCCAAAATGGAATTGCTGAACGAAGAACAGCAGAAGGCTGCCGACGTTGATGCAAACGGCAGGATAACTGCGGCAGATGCACGACTTGTTCTTCGTGTTGCTGCTAAGATTGATGTACCCTTCGGAGGCCTGGGTATTGATGAGCTTCTTGCTGAAAAGGGTGTGCTGAATGTGGCTGTGCCTGTGGAAAATGCTCCCTTTGCTTATACAGAGGATGGCGTTCTCAAGGGCTTTGATATTGAAACAGCCGAATCCCTTGCAGAAAAGACAAAGCTTACGCTGAAGATTCATCCTATAAGCTATGAGGAGTGCATTGAGGCGGTTAAAAACGGCACTTGTGACCTCATGACAGGTGTGGATGTGAAATATAGCAACAAGGAGCCCGAAGGCACTTATAGGATATCAATTTATTTTGATTGCTACCTTTCCTGCGTTGCATCCTCTGCTTCTCCCATAAATACTGTTGCAGATATCCGCAATAACAGTAAGCTTGTGGTAGGTCTTATTGAAAATTCACACGGTTCAACATATGCAAAGGCAGTTTACGGTGACGGTGTTTACAGATATTACAAAACCTGTGCAGATGCAGTTGTTGCCCTTGAAAATGGTGCTGTTGATGTTCTTATTGCAGAAGATACACTTGCAATTCATACAACTAATGCAAACGGCGGTGTTAAATCCGTCAGAGATGACATATATTCGGCTGTATCTCTTGCGATGGTGGCATCTTCACCTGAGCTTGCAGAAAAGCTTCAGGGCTATGCAAAGGGTATAAATACCGGTGCTGATGAAACTTCTTCAATTTCAGCATCACAGTCAAAGCTTACAATGCGCCCCGGCAGCGTTGCTTGCATCGAAGTAACGGCTGAGAGCTTTTTCACGGCAGATCCCTATATTTCAGTTTCAACAAGCAACTGCAAGGCTTTTGAGAAGCAGATAAACGGAAAAACATACGTATTTATTACTGCTCACACAGGTATAACAGGCAAAGGACTCGTCTCTGTGCAGCTTTGGGCGGGCTCTCAGGTATATAGTGCAGATATTGATGTTGAATTAACATCAACAGGTCCTGCATATTATCAGTATTTCGACGGTGTGAATATCCCCGACTTCGGTGCATTCACAAAAACTAAACCCTATGAAACAACTGTTGATATTGAAAATAAGGCAATAGCCCACACATATTCCGTTGAAGACCTTTACTACAACGGTGTTACAGATGCATCGGTGCTTGATGCATATCTGCAGTCTATAGTTGATGCAGGCTTTACATACTACGGCAATCAGGAGTATGAAAATGCAATCACCTATCTTTTCGGTGATGAAGCAAGCGGCAGAGCTATAAGCTATGTTGAGCTGTATGACGAAGAAGGATATATCATCGCTATTGGCGTTGGTTACAATTTCCCGGATTGTTTTCTTTGATATTATATAAAACAATAAATCTTCCCCTCCCCTGACTTGCTGCAGGAGAGGGGATAATATTTGAATAAGGGTTGATTTACCACCCTAACCAATGAAAACATAGCAAGCAAAAAAGAAAGAGGTTGTAAAAAACAAAAGTTTTTTTACAACCCCTTTTGAATTTCGTTTTGATCAGGTCTGCTGGCTCTTGAAAAGAGTGTTGAGAATGTTTACAAACCAATCCATAATGCTGCGGACAAACACGATAAGTGATGCGAAAAGATTTGACTGATTTTCTTCAACTGAAAGGAAAGCCTTGACTGTGTGGTCACTTGAAACCTTTTCAATTGTGTAAACACCGTGAACATCAGGCTCAATCTCAACTGTGTCGAGCTGAACAATTACAAAAACATCTGAGTAATCTTCAGTTGTCTCAACTGTGAACTTAAAATCCTCGCCGGGAAGAACATACTGATTGTAGCCCTCAAGAGGAACAATTTTGATTGTATCATCCTTGAGCTCATAGTTGATGTAATAAGTCTGATAGTCGCCGCCCTCTGCACCTGCTGCAACAGCAAGAACTGAGAATGCAAGAAGAACTGAAAGTATAACAGAAATTACTTTTTTCATTGTTTAAACCTCCGTGAATGAGTTATAGATATTTATATTATACAAGGAAAATCGTGCTAAATCAATACTTTTCAATAAAATTAAGGTTAATATTTTGCGTACTAAATTTTTTAACATATTATTTTAACAAATATTGTTGACAACTTGATTTGTTTTGTAGTATAGTAATATAGTAAAAAAATATGTGCATATATTGCATGTTAGGAGAGGTTTTAATGTCTATGGATAACACAACTCAGGTTACTCCCTCTGAAGAAGCAGTCAATGAGACAGTTGAAACAGCTGCAGCAGAAGAAGTTGTTGCAGAAGAAGTAGCTGTTGCAAAGACAAAGAAAGAGCTTAAAAAAGAACGCAAAGAAATAAAGAAACACAAGAAGCAGGTAAAGAAAGAAGCTAAGCTTCATTCTGCAAAAACAACAAAGCTCTACAACTTCCTTATCACTGTTGTTTCTCTTGTTGTTATTGCTTCAATGATCGTTTGTATGGTAAGTGCTGTCAAGATCACAATGAACTTCGGCTCAGCTCCCGTTGCAGAACAGAACGGTGATGATGCTAACGCTGATACAAACACCAACACTAACACAAATACCAATACAAACACCAATACTGATTCGAATGCAAACAACAATGCAAACGCTGACACAAATGCAGACGCAAACAACAATGCAAACGCTGACACAAATGCAGACGCAAACAACAATACAAACGCAGATACAAATGCAGATGCAAACAGCAACGCAAATGCCGACAATCCCACAGATGTAAAAACAAAGGCAGGCGCAGTTGAGCTTTATAAGAAGGCTCACGCAAAGGTTCTTGCAGAGGCTAAATCTGTAACAAGAACTCTTGACAACAACACAAACTACAAAGAGTTCCTTGATGTAGGCGGAAGCTCAGCTCTTGCGAGTGTTGCAAAAACTCTTATGGGTATGTTCCTTAAAGCGAATGAAGAGCCCGTTATTCACGAAGGCGCAGCTATCGCTGAGAACTTTCCTCCCTCAAACAACAGTGCAGACGGTCTTACAGCTGATATGATCGGTGAGTTTGAGGTCAAAGAAGAGGGCGACAACTACATAGTTACTCTTTACCTTAACAGCTCAGAAGATAAGCCCGACCTTGGTGACAATGCTGCTCATCTTGTCAACATCGTTTCATCAAAGGCTGTTGAAGATGCTGCTGCAGGCTTCGTTGGTTTCACAGGACTTAGGAACGAATACATTGCTCCCTCAGTAACAGCAACTATCAACAAGACAACAGGTCAGATGTCAGAGCTTCACACAATCTGTCCTTCATATATGAAGTTCGACAGAGCAACCGTTATGTCAATTGTCAATGTTGATAACGTTGGTATCGGTCTTCAGTACGAAACAAAATGGACAATTCAGTGGTAATTAACCATAATCATTGAAATTCAGCAGTCACTACGGTGGCTGCTTTTTCTTACCTGAAATGGAAAATATCAGTCATTTCTCATTTTAGTGTTGCAAATTATATACATTATAGGTTATAATATCTGTATTGATATTTTAAAGGTGATGAACAAGATGAAGAAAATCTCAACAGCACTGGTTGTGCTTACGCTGACTTGCTTATTCTGTGTAAGTGCATCTGCAAAAACCGTTCTCAAGGGTGACTTTGATATGAACGGCAGAATCACTGCTATGGACGCAAGAAGCATCCTCAGAGTCGGTGCAAAAATCGATGAATGCACAGCAGATCAGTTAACAATTTCAGATATGAACAACGACGGCAGAATCACTGCTATGGACGCAAGAACTGTACTTCGTATTTCAGCAAAGATTGATACAAGCGATGAAACAGTCGAAATCGGCAGCGAAACAACAACTGAGGACAACAATGACAACATTGAAAGAAAAGAGCTCTCAGGCGGCTTCAGTATGACTGCAGACGACTTTATGAAGAAATATGGCGGTATGCGAAAAGTTGACACAAACGACGGTACAACCCGATATACAAACGATTATGTCACAATCATTCACGACCCTGATATGATTTACTCAGGTTGCATCAACTCAATCAGCATTACAGGCGGCAAGTATATGCTCTGCGGTGTTTACACAGGTATGTCGGACACAACTGCAATCAGCACTCTGAAGGCAGCAAACTGGAAAATCAGCAGCCAGTCAGACACTCAGGTTATTCTCGAACAGAATGCTATGAGAATGAAGCTTGCTGTTGACGGAGGAAAGGTTACTTTTGCTGAGTATTATCTTGGCTTCTCTCTTGTAAATCCCGATATGGATAAGGAAACCACAACAAAGGAACCCGAAATTACCACAAAAGAGCCTGAAATAACAACACAGCCTCCCGAAACAACCACACAGCCCCCTGAGACCACTACAAAAGAGCCTGAGACCACCACAAAAGAGCCCGAGCAGACAACCTCATCATCAGATATCCCCTCAGGTAATGACGTGTTCAACAGCCTGCCGGAGCAGATTAAGGCATATCTTATCGGTGAATTCGCATTTGAGGGCTTCAGATACGAAAAAGAGCAGAAAACTCCTGTCAAAATGACATTTGCTAACGGTAATGTAATGGCAAGTATGAGTGACGAAATGAATGACGGCTCAACAATGACACTTGAGATGCTCATAGACAACTCAGGCAAGAAGCCTAAGCTCTATTTCCTCAACTCAACAAATATGAAATACACAGAGCTCAATTCACTGCTTATGGCTGCACTCGGAATTGATGCAAATATGATTGATGTCGGCTACTCTGCTGTTGATATCAACAAAATTGATGCAGAATCAAAGGAAGGCAAGCTGAACGGTGCCAACTGTATGATTTACAAGATTTATACAGGCACCGAGACCTGTGATATCTATATGATAGGTGACGAAATCAAGAAGATTGTCAACTACGATTCTGTAGGCAATATAAAAAGCCAGATGGATATCACAACATTCAGATTTGTCACAAAGGATGACGCAACACTTAAAAATTATAAGCAAGGCTCAATGCTGGAAGTTATCGGCGTATCGATATCTGACATTCTGGGCGGAAAATAAAAAATATCCGGAATTCACATTATGTGAATTCCGGTTTTTCATTTAAAAAATACCAATAATATGAGAATAAGATGAACTGCTATACACACAGGCAGTCCTGCCATAAATTTTATGTGCTTTGTTTTGTGCCGTATTGCCTGCATAGTGAGATACATAGCCGTTGCTCCACCAAGCGCTCCTACAGTCATCAGCACCTTTTCAGGCACTCTTCTCTTTCTTTTATCAACGGACACTGCCTTGTCATAAACTGTCAGAATAACAGCAATTACCGAAATGACAGCAATATACAGTATCATCATTTTATTACTCTGAACTGTTCCTTTTTACGAGGCTTGGGTGCTGGATTTTCACAACCGTTACCCACGGCACAGGCGATAAGGAACTTGTAATTTTCGGGGATATCAAGCTTCTGCTTCCACTTGATTCCCTCTTTTTCATTCAGAAGACCGCCGATGCTTGCAATAATAACGGAGCCAAGCCCCATTCCCTTTGCGGCAAGGGCAATATTTTCAACCATAATACCTGCATCCATATGGCTGTCACCCTCAGCATAAATGAAGAAAACAGTAGGTGCATTCTGATAGAAAGGATTCTTATCCCAGTTTGTGTATGCGGGAGTGTCCCAGCCCACAAGGTTCTTGAAATCAACATTCATTTCATCAAGCATAGCCTTGCTCTGAACGACTCTCACATGGCAGGGCTGTCCGTTTCTTCCGCTGGGTGCCCACATCGCACATTCAAGAAGTGTTTCAAGCTGCTCATCGGTTATCTGCTCAGGTGTATATTCTCTTATGGTTCTTCTTGTGAGAATATTATCAATAGTTTCATTATGTATCAAAGTTTTCATTCCTTTCGGAAAATCAGAATTTGTCGAGCAGAGCTCGAATGGAAAATTGAAAATGGAAAATGGAAAGTGTCGGAAGTGCTTCGCACTTTTCCGCTACGCTCTATATAATGTTTTCCGAAGGAAAACCACCTTCATTTTCAACTTTCAATTTTAAATTTTCAATTACAATAATTTATCGCACAGCGATAAATCATTGTTTATGTAAGCTGGTCAAGTGTCAGCTCATATGCCGCCAGAAAATCACTTATAAAGTCATTTGCTTCGGGCATATTCAGTTTCTTTATTGCTTCAAGCGTGGACTGCTCTGCTTTTACAAACTCCATATTGCCGACCTTTCTCTCTTCAATACACTTGATGAGTGCCGAAATTTTATCAGCAGCCTTTACGATTTTCCACAACTCTTCATCGCATTCTTTCTCATTGAAAAGAAAATCAAAATCTTCTCTCAAATCCTCGGGAAGTGTGCCAAGAAGCTTCTCAGAAGCCACAGCTTCCACCTTTTTATAGGCATCCTTTATTTCAGGATTAAAATATTTCACGGGAGTGGGCAGATCACCCGTAACAATTTCAGGCATATCGTGAAAAAGCCCCAATAGTGACGCCCTTTCGCCGTTATAATTCTTACCGTAACGCCTGTTGCCGATAACACAAAGGGCATAAGCAACTGCCGATACCTCGTGCGAATGCTGACTGAGTGTATCGGCACTTGTGTTACGCATAAGTGCCCAACGGTTGATATATTTCATCCGTGAAAGGAAAGCATAAAAATGACTGCTCATCATCTCTGTACTCTTGCTCCTGCACCGCCGATGATACCTTCAACCTCTTTGAGTCTTGCTGTTGAAGTGTCGCCGGGAGTTGTCATTGCAAGTGCACCGTGTGCAACGCCGTAGTTAACTGCTTTCTGTGCATCGTCATAAGTCATAAGTCCGTATACAAGACCTGATGCAAAAGAGTCACCACCGCCTACTCTGTCAAGAATTTCAAGACCGGGCAGTTCAAGTCCCTTATAAACCTCTCCGTTTGCATATACCATAGCGCTCCAGTCGTTGACTGTTGCAGTTTTTACTGTACGCAGTGTTGTTGCAATAACCTTAAAGTTGGGATATACCTTGCAAACCTCACTGAGCATCTTTACATAGCCGTCAAGATTGAGTTCTTTAAGGTTTTCATCATTACCCTCAATCTCAAAACCGAGACAAGCTGTGAAATCCTCTTCGTTGCCGATCATAACATCAATATAGGGAGCAATTGTCTTGTTGACCTCCTGAGCCTTTGCCTTACCGCCGATGTCATTCCAGAGTGAAGGACGGTAGTTAAGGTCATAAGATACGATTGTGCCGTATTCCTTTGCCTTTTTGACAGCTTCAATAACAACTTCTGCAGTTGTTTCTGAGAGAGCAGCAAAGATACCGCCTGTGTGAAGCCATCTTACACCAAGAGTTCCGAAGATGTAATCCCAGTCAACATCGCCGGGCTTGAGCTGAGAAACTGCAGTGTTGCCTCTGTCTGAAACACCTGATGCACCTCTGATGCCGTAACCACGCTCTGTGAAATTAAGACCGTTTCTTACCTTTCTGCCTGTGCCGTCATAGGGCACCCACTTAATGAATGATGTGTCAACACCGCCCTGAAGAATAAAATCCTCAACAAGACGACCGACATCGTTATCTGCAAGAGCTGTTACAACAGCTGTTTTCATACCGAAGCAACGGCGAAGACCTCTTGCAACATTATATTCACCGCCGCCTTCCCAGACTGTGAACTGACGGGCGTTTCTTACTCTCATTTCACCGGGATCAAGACGAAGCATAACTTCACCCAGAGAAATCATATCAAACATACAATCTTCTTTTTTCTTAAGCTGAATCAATGACATAAAGAAGCCTCCATTTTATTTTTCATTATAATTATAACCTTAAACAGACACCATTTCAAGGCATTTCGGATATTTTTTAATGTCCTTTAAAATTTGACGTCACACTTTCAGGATCATATTCAGGCAGAAGCGTTTTGTCTGACAGCAAAACGGCTCTCTGAATTGTCCTTTTTCCGTATCTGTTATTTATTTTATCCTTCACAATCTCGATTTTTCTCATTTTCATCTGTTTTTCTGCGTCTATAAAGAATGACAGCTGAACAGGCACATCTGCACAGGTCAGTGATATTGCCCGCACACCCACTGACCTCAGAGGAACATTGAAATTGAAGTTTTCACGAAGAAGCTTCATTGCTGCCATACACACATCACCTGAAATATCCGTCGGACAAGGCAGCTGGAGCTGTCGTTCAAAGCTGTAAAGGTCATTTGTTCTCAGATGAATCTGCACACCGCTACACTTGAGACCGTGTTTTCTCAGTCTTCTGCACACCTGCTCTGACAACAGGTTAAAAACAAGCTTTACATCATCAGGCGTGTACATATCCCGTGGCGTTGTCGTGCTGTTGCCTATGCTTTTTATCACATCAGACTCATCAACTCTTTTAACGGGAGAATTATCAAGTCCGTTTGCAAAAACATAAAGCATTGTTCCGTTTTTGCCGAAAACAGTGCGCAGATAATCCTCAGAAACAGCCGCCAGCTCACCTATGGTGCGTATACCAATGCTATTAAGCTTAGATTTTGTTGACCTGCCGACATATAACATATCCTCAACAGGCAGATTCCAGACAATATCTCTGAAATTTTCTTCAGTTATAACTGTGACAGCGTCCGGCTTTTTGTAGTCACTGCCGATTTTTGCAAAAACCTTATTAAACGACACTCCCACCGAAACAGTGAGGCCAAATTCACTTTTTATGCGTCTTCGCAGTTCATTTGCAATTTTTTCACCGTCACCGAACAGAGCCCGTGACCCTGTTACATCAAGCCAGCTCTCATCCATTCCGAAGGGCTCAACACGGTCTGTGTATTCATAATATAAATGCCTTACAGCTGAACAATATTCGTCATACAGCTCATAATTCGGCTTCACAACCTTCAGTGCAGGACATTTCTGCCTTGCTGACAGCAACGGCTCCCCTGTTTTTATACCGAATTTTTTTGCACACTCGTTTTTTGCGAGTATAATGCCGTGACGCATTTCTTCATCACCACCCACGGCAAACGGAATCTCTCTGTACTCAGGATGCGATATTGATTCTATGCTTGCGAAACAGTTATTCAGATCTGAATGTAAAATAGTACGCAGTTTTATCACCCTTTTAGAACATATGTTTGTTTTTATTATATCAAACATATGTTCTGTTGTCAAGGATAAATTTCATAGAGTCATTTATTTACAGAAACACCGCTTCCACAGAGCAAAAATAAGCCCCATCGTTTCCGATGGGGCAAATATTTTTATTATGTCTGACTGATGTCTTTATTACAGCTTAACGCCTGTGATAGCAGCGATGATTCTGTAAATCCAGTTTATAAGTCTCTGCCAGAATGAGAGTGCAATCTCCTTAATAGCATCCTTAGACTGACCGATGATACCGTATGTTACACCGTTATCAATTGTTTCAACATTAGCATCCTCGTGGAATACATAAGGATCAGCATCGTTGAAGAATGTGTAAACAACAAGTGTGTATCCTACATCATCTTCTGTTGCAACATAACGAGCGCTATTTGCACCGTTGATAGCAACAAGCTTTGATCCGTCTGATCTGAACCACTGATACTGAATGTAGTTTTCAGCCATTGCGGGAAGACCTGTTGTAACAACTGCAAGAGTCTCACCTACCTGAGCTGTACCTGCAACACCTACAACGTAGTTAAGCTGGCACTTAACAACTTCAAGAGAAATGATAGCTTCCTGAGTGTTGTAGTTTCTTGCATCTGTGGGAGTGAAGATAACCTTGTACTCATAGTAGCCGAGTTCGGGAGGAACGATATCCTTAGCATTCTCAAATGCGAATGAACCGTCGCCTGTACCGTCAATCTTGAATGTTGCATATCTGAGGTCGTAACCGAATTCTACAACACCGTCAACGGGGAATGTGATACCTGAAACGTCTGCCTTAGTGATTTCTGCTGCAAGAGTACCTGAAGCAGGAGTTACATAAAGCTCATAGTTTTCAGCCTTTGAACCAACAAGGATGGGAGCTGTGTAAGTAACAGTTGTCTTACCTGCATTTGCAGTAGCTGCCTGACCGATTGTTGATGTTACGTTAAGTGAAACATCGTCGTTACCGTACTTACCGCTTACGATTGCGAAGCTGACTGTGATGTCTGCTGTGCCGTCATAAACCTTATCTGTTGCAGCTGCAGTAACATTGATTCTGCCGGGAGCAACTGTAAGTGTACCGGGAACTGTTGAGAAGATGTAGTTATCATCACTCAATGCGTTATTGAGGTTGATTGTGTAAGAGCCGATTGCTGAGCCGGGAGCATATGTACAAACAGGAGTACATGAACCACCGATATCTGCAAGTGTGTCTTCACCTGTAAGACCTGTTGCTGTGATTGTGAATACGGGTGACTTTGAACCGTATGTAATTGTCTTGTCATCAGCAGTAAGAACAACAGCTCTGGGATCAACGTTAACTGTAATTACTGTAACAAGGTCTGTGTAGTTCTTGTTTGTTGACTTGAATGTTGCTGCATATGTCTTCTGTGAAACAGTGGGCACGATTGTGAGATCGTTGAACTGCCAGAAGCCGCCTGATGTTGTGTAAGGAGCAAGGTCAATTGTCTGAAGAGTCTTAGCTGCATCGTATTCAACACCGCTGATTACAGGAGCTTCAACATTGGGAGTTGCAGGAGTGATAACAACTGATGCTGTAGCTGCATTTGAGTATGCAACCACATAGTTTGCTGCACTTGAGCCTGCAAGTGTGCATGTGATGTCTGCAAGTGTCTGTGTGCCTGCATCTGCACTTGTAGCTGTTGCCTGACCGTTTGTAAGGTATACTGTTGAAGCACTGTCAACAGGTGCGTAACCTTCGATATTTGAGAATGTTACTGTTACGAGAGCTGAGCCGTCATAAACCTTTGTGACACCTGTTGCTCTTGCTGTAAGAGTTCTGGGTGTAATGTCAGCGAGAACGGGCTCAACCTTGATTTCATAGTTGAATGCCTGAGCACCGATAAGCTGCATTGATGTAACCTTAACTTCCTTGTCTGTGCCGACCTTAGCATCTGAGAATGCGAACTTGCTGCCTTCAGCAATTCTTACGTCGTCCATTTCGTCCTTAAGACCTGAACCTGTAACTGTTGCTGTTGCTGCTACTGTACCGTCGTAAACCTTGTCGTTTGCGAGAACTGTAACTGTGAAGGGAGCGGGAGTAATCTTGAATGTACCTACCTCGATACCTGTTGCAGGACCGTAGTATGTGTCTGCAGGATAGCCGCCTGCGGGCTCTTCGGGTGTGCCTACGTCAACAGTAACAATATATGTACCTGCGTTTGTAGGAGCTTTTGTAAGACCGTTGTACTTAACTGTGATATCACCGAAGTACTGTGCATTGTATCCGTCTGCAACTGTAACTGTTGCGCCGTGGCTCATTGCGTCGTATTCAACGTCTGCGAATACAGCCTTGAGCTGAGCTGCTGTTGTTTCAAGAAGAGCCTGGATAACCTTTGATGTTTTATCTGATGAAGCTGTACCCTTGAAGCCGAGTGATTCGTTAGCTACAAGAACAACGTGGAACTGCTTACCGATATCACTGTCTGAAAGCTTATATGTTGTGCCTGTTGCGCCTGCGATCTGAGCATCATCAGCATACCACTGGAATGTATAGTTGAGAGCCTGTGTGGGATCCATTGATGCAAGGTTTACTGTAAGAGTTGAACCTGACATTGCTGAACCCTGGATAACGGGCTTACCGCTGATTGTCTTTTCAAGGATTTCAAGATAAACCTCAACAGTTGTTGTGTTGTAGTTGTGAGTGTCAGCGGGTGTATATACTGCAACGTACATACCGTCTGTACCCCATGTTGCAACTGTTGTTGCATCGCGGAATGCGAAAGTACCTTCTACTTCAATATTGGCCTTGTTTGGGTTAACAACTATCTCAGTGCCGTCAAATGTAGCCTCTGCGAATGTATGAGAGTTAACAACTGTAGCACCGGGAACCTCGTTTACAACGGGAGTTGCCTTGCCGACTGTAAGAGTGCCTTCTGAACCAACGAATGTGTAGTTCTGTGACTCAAGAGTATTTACAGATACCGTTACGGGGTATGAGCCTGCATCCTTACCGCTCTGATAGCCTGTTGTGAATGCGGGAGTACCTGTGATTGCAACTGTTTCAACAGTGTCACCTGCAACGAACCCTGAGAATGAGTAGAGACCGTTTGCTGCATATGCGGGAGCATCTGCGCCGTATGTAACGCCCTTTACATCGTTGGGTTTAACTGTAAGAACTGCCTTGTTGACTGTAAGTGCACCATTTACATAATTGATTGCATAGTTTGTTGATGTGTAGCCTGATGCAATAACGGGATATGTACCTACATCTGCACCGGGAACGTATGTTGTTGTAACACTTGCAGTGCCACCGAGAACAGTGTAGTTATCTGTGCCGTAGAAGCCTTCAAACTTGAGGTCTGCTGCATCAAGCTCGGGAACAGCTGCACCGTAAGTTACTGTCTGGTCAGCTGCTGTGATTGTAAGAGTTCTGGGAGAAACAACAATCTTATTGTTTACTGCTGTGAAGTAGTAGTTTGTTGATGTAAGAGTTGAAACAACTATTACGGGGTATTCACCGATACCTGCACCTCTTGTGTAGGTTGTTGTTGTCTCTACGCCGCCGCTTGCGCCGATTGTTGCAACACTATCACTGCCTGTGAAGCCTGTGTATGTAACAGAACCTGAGATTGCCGGAACTGCATCACCATAAGAAATTGCAAATTCCTTAACCGTAACAACAACTTCCTTCTGCTCTACAGTAAGTGAAACAGCCTGTTCAATCTCGTTGTAGTTAACTGTATCTGTGGGAGTAAATATTGCTGTGTATGTGGGAACGTCAACTGTGGGAACAATTGATGAATCCTTCCAGTTCCAGTTACCGGGGATATTTGAAGCTGTAACGTGGAGAGTTGTAGCTGTAGCAAGTGACTTTGCAGAGTCATAAACAATATTTGCGGGGTCAGCAACTACTGCAACACCTGTTGGGTCAGCCTTTGAAATGTTTACTGTGATAGCATCAATATTATTGATAACAAGCTTATAGTTGTTTGAGTTTTTGATAATGATAGAAGATGTGTCAACATTAACCTGCTTGTCGTTACCTGCGTTTGCACCGGCAACCATATTACCTGTTGTGTTGATTGTTGTGTCATAGATATCAGATGTGAAGTTACCTGATACATAGTTGAGCTTTACATCAACTTCAGCTGAGCCGTTGTATGCTCTGTCAATAGCAGTAGCAGAGTAAACGATGCTTCTGGGCTGAACTGTAAATGCACCTTCTGCAACATTTACTGAGAATGTATTATTCTCATCTGCAATGCCACCGAATTCATTTATCTTTACAGTGTAGTTACCTGCGGGAATACCTGCAGAATATTCAACCCATTCGCCGTTATAATAAACAAGGAATGAAGAAGTGTTGAACCACTCAGCCTTCATATCTTCATCACAATCGGCAAGGTTTTCATATGCAAGAGCATATGTGGGTTTGGAGTCACCGTATGTTACAAATGAAGCACCGGCATTGACATTAACCGGTCTCTTGTTAACATTAAGAGCAACACCGAATGTTGTAGCGTTATAGTTGTTTGCAGTCATTGTACCTGCAGTGGGAGTCCATGCAAGGTAGATTGTTGCCTGACCTGCGTTGGGATATGCACCGGCGTCAACGCCTGCATATGACCACGAACCTTCGAGAGCATCACTGCCGAGACCTGTTACCGTATATTCACTGAAGGGAATAAGCTCGCCATATGTTGAGCCGTACGTACCTGTCTTGGAGTTAGCACCGCCGATTGTTACGTTGACCTTTGTGATGGTACCTGTAATTATTGTGGTTGCAGCCTGACGGTTGTAGGTGCCTGTTGAAGCGAAGGTTGTGTCAGCATTGACATTGACTTCGATAGTGTATGTACCTACATCCTTGGGAAGACCGTTGGTCCAGTTAGCCTGGTCAGTTGTGTATCTGTAAGTAACAGCTGTTGCGTTATTACCTGAGCCTGAGCCTGTACCTGAAATATTATATACATTTGTAACAACAGTATCGTCGGATGTATCATTTGTATCTTCAGAAATGTTGATACCCATATCAATAATGCCGAGGTTGAAGTCTGTTCCCGGAACAAGAGCCTTACCTGTGTATGATGCAGTGAATGACTTTGTTTCTGTATACTGGTCAATAGCACTGTTGCTTGCAACAATTCTTACAGCTGTGGGAGCTCTGAGGATATAGTTCATATAAACAACTATAACCTGTTCTGATGTTGCACTGACACCACTTGCTGTCAAAGGTGTACCGTTTGATGTCCAGTGTTTAGTTTCAGTTGAGCCGTTGGTGTCACTGATAGTCTTTGTTGCAAAAGTACCCTGAGGAACCTTTTCAAAGGTAGTATCTGTCTGCTCATAATATCTTGAGTTTCTGGAAACACCGCCGCTGCGGAAAGTAAGTGAAGCAGATCCGTCATCCATTGTGAAATTCTGATCGTGAGTACCGCCAATATTGACTGTTGCCTTTGAAATAATCTTACCGCTGCCTGAAGAAGGAGTGATAGATCTTGAGTTAGCAGTAACTTCCTTGAGGTTTGCAGCAGCAAATGAGCCTTCGTAGAAACGGTACAGAATAATATACTGTGTACCTACAGTACCGGGAGTACCGTTCTTGAGGTAGCCGAACTTCTGCTCAACAGAGCTTGCGCCTGACTGCTTCTGTATCTGACTTCTTGCATCTGTAAGATATGTTGTATTACTTGTTCTGCCTATATCATAGAAGACACCTTCTGCGATATAGTAGTTTGACTGAGCGTTGAGATATGTCTCAGCATTTGAGTATGTTGTACCGTAGCTGTCTGTTGTCTGCTGACCGAAGAAACCTGTGTCACATGTTTCTTCAGTTTTCTGACCGCCGCTCATAGCCGCATTGTTGTTTGCAACAATACCTGCAACGGGGTATGCACGACGACCGTAGTTACCGGGATCATCAGATGTATTTACGGTATATGCCCAGTTGTTTGCAGAACCGGGAACCTTAACCTGCTCACCGTTTACAAGCTTGAATGAGGAGGTGATGTCAACCGATGCACCGATAACGGGATAGTTTGTGGTTGAATACATAACACCAACAGACCATGACATATTATAACCGCTTGACCAGATATCGTAACTATTCTGTGACATCCAGCTTGATGTTGCAGTTGTAATAGATGTGTCGCCCTTGATGATAGCATTATTTGAGTAAACACCTACAGCGAAGTTACATACCTGGTTTCTCTCAGCACATGAAGCTGTTGATTCAAGAGCACCTGAAAGAGCTTCAGCAGTGATACTGCCGCCTGTTATGTTGACTGTACCGCTGGCACCGTAAATACCGTATGCGAAAGCGTAATGGTATGAGCTTGTACCTTGGTTAGCAACACCGCCGACAAAAGTACCGGTATGAATCTTACCTGCACAGTTGACTGTACCTGAGTTATAAACACCGATACTGTAAAGGAATACGTCAGCAAAACGCTCTGTAGCTGATGATGACTTAGGTGTGATAAATGCCGAATATGTATTTATATTGATACCGTTACTGATATTAAGAATACCGGACTCATTATTTACGATAGAACACATTCTGCCGATAGCTTCACCACGCTGTGAACCCTGTGTAAATGAGCCGAGCTGCTTCATACGGATAGTACCGGTACCTGTGATATTAAGAGTACCGCTGTTTTCAATAATACCGAAATAATCACTCTTTGCAGGGTAAGCATAATTCATATATGCGTCGCCTTCACCCTCAAAGTCCCGGTAAATTGTCTTACCGTTCATATTGAGGTTAACTGTTACGCCTGACGGAATTTCAGTAAGCGTTGCACCGACAGCAAAATCTGCAGTAACAGTCATATTGACCACATCACCGCTGCCTTTACCGTTGAGAGCCGCAGTCCAGTTAGCTGCAGAAGCAACATCAGCATTTGATGTGCCTGCAGATGCGCTGTCAATGGCATCTTCAAGAAGCAGGAAGCTTCCTGTAAGAGTTATGCAGATAACAACAAACGCAACGATAAACTGAGTGAGTCTTTTCTTTGCTTTAACATTGTTAAACATAAAAATTTCCTCCTTTAAATATAAAAGGGATTTGTAACGGCTTCGGGTTACAAGCCTTCTTCTCTGTCTCAAAAGCCCCTGACCTGACCTTGTACTGAGCCACAGAATTCTGCCTGTTTTCCTGTTGCCATGAGTGTTTTTCCTTGAGATATGCACCAAAAAGCGCAATTTCGGATATTTACACTGATACATATTTTATTATATTTAATCAATAAGCAAATGTCAAGCAGAAAAATGGAAATTGTTTATGATGTATATATAAAATTTTTATTTTTTGTAATAATTGCTTATTTTATATTTTCAAAACAAAAAAAAGAGTTGTTCTCATAACTGAGAACAGCTCCTTTAACTCTGAATTATAAGTTTTTTAAGGTCAGAGACCGTATGTACCCTGTAATCTGCACCGTACTCAGCGAATTCCCCCTCAGGAGCAAATCCGTAGTCAACGCCGACACATTTCATTGAGCATTCGTGTGCACCGATTATATCATACTTTCTGTCGCCCACCATAAGAACGGATTTTCTCTCGCTTTCGGGAATATTCATTCTTTCGCAGGCTCTGACAATGACATTTGCCTTTGTGTCCCCTTCGCCAATGGCTCCCGAGACCGTTTCAAAGTATTTTGTCAGGTCGTAATGGTCAGTTACCGTTTTTGCCATATGCTCAGGCTTTGTCGTTGCCACTGCAAGACGGCAGCCCTTGCTTTTCAGCTCTTCAAGAAGCTCAACAATTCCCTCATAAGGCTCATTCTCAAAAATACCCTTGACAATATAACGTTCACGGTATTTTTTTATTGCCTTCTCTGCCGTTTCATCGTCAAAATTCATATAATCACGGAAAGAAACCGACAGCGGAGGTCCTATAAACATTCTGAGCTTTTCCTGAGACGGAACTTCATATCCCAACTCACGGAAGGCATATTCCAGACTTTTGATTATGCCTTCACCCGAATCTGTAAGTGTTCCGTCAAGGTCAAAAAAAACAATTTTATACATATCAGCCGAACATTGAGAGCAGATAGCCTGCCGCAACAGCAGAGCCTATAACACCTGCAACGTTGGGGCCCATAGCGTGCATAAGAAGGAAGTTTGTGGGGTCTGTCTTTGCGCCAACCTTCTGTGCAACTCTCGCCGCCATAGGAACGGCAGAAACACCTGCTGCACCGATAAGGGGATTGATTTTCCCTCCTGTAAGGACATACAGAAGCTTGCCGAGAAGCACACCACCCACTGTTGAGAACATAAACGCAAGAAGACCGAGACCAACAATCTTAAGCGTCTGTGTTGTGAGAAATGTTTCACCGTTTGCAGTAGCACCAACGCAGACACCAAGCAGAATTGTAACGATATTCATAAGTGAATTCTGAGCTGTGTCTGAAAGTCTGTCAGTGACTGCACACTCTTTGAAGAGATTACCGAGCATAAGCATACCGAGAAGAGGTATTACAGAGGGAAGAAGAAGTGCTGTGATGATAAGAACAACCACGGGGAAGATAATCTTCTCTGTCTTTGAAACTTTTCTCAGCTGTGTCATCTTGACTGAGCGTTCCTTCTTTGTTGTAAGTGCATTCATAATGGGAGGCTGAATTACGGGAATAAGAGCCATATATGAATATGCCGCAACTGCGATTGGTGCAAGAAGATGCGAAGCAAGCTTACTTGTAAGGAAAATTGCTGTGGGGCCGTCTGCACCGCCGATGATTGAAATTGATGCTGCTTCCTGAGGTGTGAAGCCGAGCCAGATTGCAATAATGAATGCAACATAAATACCCAGCTGTGCCGCTGCACCTAAAAGAAGGCTGATGGGGTTGGAAAGAAGAGGACCGAAGTCTGTCATCGCACCGACACCCATAAAGATAAGACAAGGGAAAATACTGCTCTTTACGCCGATATACAGCAGTCGCAGCACACCCGAATCATACCAATGACCCGCCTGCATAGTACCTTCCTCAATCGCCTGCATTGTTGCAGGGTCAGAAAGACCTATGGAGTCGAGCATTATCTCCGAGCCGGGAAGGTTGGCAAGAAGAATGCCGAATGAAATGGGAACAAGAAGAAGGGGCTCGAATTTCTTTGCAATTGCAAGGTACAGGAAAACACAGGCAACAAGAATCATAATGATATTCTTGATACTTGCAGTACCGTTGAAGAAAGCACCGATACCCGAGGTTTCAAAAAGCCCCATTAATGTATCAATAATGTTCATTAACGCAAAGTCCTTTCTCAGATAACTGCGAGAACTTCGTCTGTATCAACAGTTGCACCCTTCTGAGCAATAATCTGCTTTACAACACCGTCTTCGGGAGCAACAATTTCGTTTTCCATCTTCATAGCTTCAAGAATGAACATAAGGTCACCCTTCTTTACAGCCTGACCGACAGTAACATTGACATTGAGAATATTACCGGGCATAGGAGCAAGAACCTTTGCGCCGTCACCTGCAACTACGGGTGCTGCGGGAGCTGCTTCGGGAGCAGGTGCTGCTGCAGGAGCGGGAGCTGCTGCGGGTGCGGGAGCTGCAACTGCTACGGGAGCTGCGGCAACAGGTGCTGCTGCAACGGGAGCCTCTGTGATGTTTGTGATAACTGCTTCTGACTCTGTAACTTCAACTTCGTAATTTTTGCCGTTTAATGTAACTACATATTTCATTTTTAGTTCTCCTTTATAAGTCTGATTGATGAAAAATCAAGTCTTTCAAGCGGAATACCGCTTGCGTCACTGACGATTGCCATAATTACTGCTGCTGTGGGTTCATCTACATCAATAAGCTCGACTGAATCCTGCAGACACTTTATTGAATGGAACGCAAGTCTGTTGAGGGGTATGCCTGTCTGATGGCTCACAAGTGCCATAATTACTGCTGCATTTGCCTCTGAAACACCCTCAAGTCTGAGATAACCGGGTGTTGCGGGAGCTGTGGCAACAGGTGCTGTTGCAACGGGTGCAGCAGGTGCAGAAGCGGGAAAATCCTGCTTTGATTCTTCTGTTTTTCCTTTGCCTGCAACCTTATTGAATGCCTTTGAAATCATCATAATAAGCACTGCAATAAATGCAAGTACAATAAGAACAATAACAAAGCCCACACCCGATGTCTTGAGTGTGTCACCCCAACCCAACTGCATTTCAAGAAGTGATAATGTCATTTTCCGCACTCCTTTTAAATACTCTTGATTGAATAGCTGAATGTACGTCTTCTCTTTTCTTCTCTCTTTTCGAAGAATGCTTCAGCCTGCTGGGGGAATGCGATATATGAAAGTACATCTTCATCACAGGTAGCTCTCTTGCCGAGATATTCTCTTGCCTCGGGAAGTCCGTCAGCGAGAGTGTCTGCAAAACGGCATGTGATAGGCTCTTCGTCTCCGAGAACCTTCTTCATAAGGTCAGCATCGATTGTGCCGGGTGCCTTACCGTACTCACCCTTGATATAAGCCTGAACTTCCTTTGAAATATTCTTGTATCTTTCACCTGCAAGAACATTTGATGTAGCCTGAACACCAACCATCTGGCTCATAGGAGTAACAAGAGGAGGATAACCGAGGTCTGCTCTTACTCTGGGAGTTTCTGCAAGAACCTCATCCAGCTTGTCCAGTTTCTTCATCTGAGTAAGCTGTGCAACAAGGTTTGAAAGCATACCGCCGGGGATCTGATAGTTAAGTGCATCTGTATCTGTTGCCATAACAACGGGATTAAGAAGCTTTGAATCAAGACACTCTGCTCTGTAATCCTTAAAGAATTTATTTGCTTCCATAAGAAGCTTGTCATCAAGAGATACATCATAGCCGTACTGACGCAGAACATAAGCCATTGTCTCTGTTGCAGGCTGGCTTGTACCGCCTGAGAAGCTTGAAAGTGCTGTATCAATAACATCTGCACCTGCTTCAACAGCCTTGAGAAGAGTCATAAAGCCCAGACCTGTTGTTGAATGTGTGTGAAGAACAAGAGGAAGCTTGACTTCTGCCTTGATAGCCTTTACAAGGTCATATGCCTCCTTGGGACTCATAACGCCTGCCATATCCTTGATACAGATAGTCTGAACACCCATTTTTTCAAGCTCTTTTGCAATTTCAACAAACTTTTCAAGTGTGTGAACAGGGCTTGTGGTGTAACAGATTGTACCTGAAGCGATTGCACCTGCCTTGAGTGTTTCATCAACTGCAACCTGAATGTTGCGAAGGTCGTTGAGTGCGTCAAAAATTCTGATTACATCAATACCGTTTTCAACGCTCTTTCTTACGAACATTCTTACAACATCATCGGGATAATGCTTGTAGCCGAGAAGATTCTGACCTCTGAGAAGCATCTGAAGCTTTGTATCGGGACAAGCTTCTTTGATTTTTCTGAGTCTTTCCCAGGGATCTTCACTAAGGTAACGAAGACATGAGTCGAATGTTGCGCCGCCCCAGCATTCAAGTGAGTAATAGCCTGCTTTGTTGAGCTTTTCAAGTACGGGCTTGAAGGTCTCAAAGGGCATTCTCGTAGCAATGAGAGACTGCTGTGCGTCACGCAGAATGGTTTCTGTGAACTGTACTTTCATATGTGTACCTCCTGTAAGGTTTTATCTGCTTTTTAAAGGCATTCAATTTAACGCCATTATACATTATACCCTATTTTTGGTGAAATGCAAGAACAAAAGAAAAAAATGATGTAGAAAAAAGAGAACTGTCTTGATTCCAATTCTGTGAATAATGCGACAATTGACCGTTTTCGCTTGACTTTATCACTTTGCAATTATATAATAATTGTATATTTATTTTATAATGGGGGTGTAGGCATTGCAAAGAAAAAAATTCTTTTTAACCATCGGCACGTCCTCATTTATTTTTGCAGCAATGTTGATATACAGTGCACTGACGAGTATGGACCTGGGCATAGGTACGCTGTATTCTATGTATCTGGGTGATTTTTCTATCGGCGTATGCTCAAGATTGCTGATAGGTGAAGTTCTCAGCTTTTTCAAGGATTCATTTACCCGTGAATGGGTACAGGCTTTTGCCGCCATATGCACCTTTGTGATTTTATATTTTGTTTCTATTTTTCTGGGGCATACATACACATCTGCATCAAAAGAAGATAAAAAGCCGCTGTGCCTGCTCTTAGTTATTTTTATAACGCTGCCCTCTTCTGTTTCTGTTTATTTAGGAGAGTTCTTTTCATTTGCTGATATTTTTCTGTTAATGATTTTTGTTCTTACCGCTTTTATCGGCAAAAATAAGCTTCTCAGCCTTTCATTACCTGTAATTCTTGCACTGGGTGTACTTTTGCACGATTGTTATATACTTGCTTATATGTCACCCTGTCTGGGCATTATTGCCTACTATGCTCTGACTTCGCAAAAGAACAGAATTTATTTTTCTTCTGTTTTTGCAGCTTCTTCCGTTTCATGTGCGGCTTTATCTGTTTACAGTGTTGCTTTCTCAACAAAAACACTCAAAATGTCATACCCTGAAATGCTCAGTTATCTTGCAGAAAAAGGTAATTGCACTGTAGGAGAAGTTTCAGGCTATTTGGAATATTATCTTTATTTCAATGATCCTGATCAGATTTCAGGCTCACCATATATTGAAAACCTCTGGGTATATATGAAATATGTCATTGATTATGCGTGTGACGGTCTGAGTGAAACCGACTGGATTGCTCTTATTTTCACAATTCCTTTTTTGGTGATGTTTGCTCTTGTATGGATCAGCTGTATCAGAAAATCCGACACTTTTATGTCAAAGCTGCCCTATATTCTTTTTATGCTCACAATCATCCCGCAGATCTTAAGCACTATAATATCAGGAGACTTCCTCCGCTTCCTTGCTCCTATGATAATCACACAAACAATATATCTTCTTGTCTGCATAAGACAACAGGATTCCGTTGTCAGAGATTCAATCAACCGGTTGTTTGTCAACAAACTGTATTATGCCGTGTTTACCGGTTTGTTGTTGATAAATTTCGTTTAGGAGATATGCGTGAATGAAAAAAAATAATTTCTTTATTATTTGCCCGATGTTCTATATTGCAGTTCTTCTTGTAGCCGTTTTTTCAAATGATGAATTCGGCTTCTTTGACAAGCTTCAGGTTCTTTTTGCAACATCGGCATCAAATTATCTTGTATACGCAATTCCTGTCATTGCAGCAGTGTTTCTTAAAAAGAAAAAAACAGCATCTGATAACAATACAATCTACTATTCAATTCTTCTGTTATTATTATTGTTGCTGCTCTTTTGTGAGCCCAATTACAGATATGATGCAAAGCTGCTGACATTCATATCAATCACCTCACTTATGTTAATTATGATAAACATAAACACACCGGCAGCCTATCTGATACTTATTCCCAATCTTTTTATAAATCAATTAGGTATGGGCTATATCATAACATCATATATCCCGACGGGGCTGTTGTTGTTTGCATCATATACTTCAAAAAAAACAACCGACGAAAAAAAGCGCTCAGTACCGGAAACTATCCTGCCGTTTACATATCTTTATTTTGTGATACTTATGGCTTTTCTGATAATCAGAAAAAAATCAAATCTTAACACAGATTTTATTTTTCCTCAAGTGAACTATATTTATGAATATATCAGCATTATTGCCGGTTTTATTCTTGTTCTTTTGTTATCTGCATTGTTCCTGACAAAAGTTCTGAGAACAATAACAAATAAAACATTCTTAAGCATACTGCCCTGGATTCTTTATTCCTTATATCCGTTACTGTTTGCTTTTCTGGGGTTATTCACAACAGCAATTTCCGTAAACATCAAATCAACACTGATATCTGCTTTGATTCTCATTGTTTTCGGCAATATTCAGCTTGATATTTCATTCCGGACACAAAATATACCTCTGCTTCCCATAAAGAAAAATAACAATCTGCTCGTTTTATCTTTAGTTGCACTCTTTTACGCACTATGCTTTACACACAATTAACCGCAGGGTGAAAAAATGCAAAAAACAAAAATTCTTCTGACATTGAAAAATACAGCAATAGTCTTCGCAATCACAGTAATTTACTGCATTGTGAAGAACTTTGATATGTCCGATTCAAGTCTGTATGTAATATATCTCGGCGATTTTTCAATCGGTTTATGTTCAAGAATGCTCATAGGCTCAATACTCAGCCTTTTCAAGGACAGCTTTACGGAAGAATTCATAATAAATTTTGTCCGCTTTTTCACTTTTGCAGTTTTTCTTGTTAGTGCACATTTCACAGGATCGGCAATCACGCAGGCAAAAAAGGAGAACAAAAAAACTGTTATAATCCTTACAGCTCTGCTCATTGCCTGTCCGTTTTCAATCACAGTTTTTGCAGGTGATATTTTCGGATTTATTGATGTTTTCTGTATGCTGGTTTTTCTTTCTGCAGTTTATATGGGCAGCAACAGAATTCTTATGTGGGCATTGCCCGTCATCCTTGCGGCAGGTGTATTTCTGCACGACTGCTATATTACGGGGTATATGGCTCCGTGTCTGGGTGTGCTTGCCTACTATGCAATAAAAAAATATCAGAAGAAGCTTCACGCAGCACTTGTTTTTATCCTGTCATCGGTTCTGTGTGCAGTCACTTCTTTCTACACTGTGGTTTTTGCAAAAAACACAGTCAGAATGACCGAGACACAGATGCTTGAGTATCTTGCAAATAAAGGCAACTGCTCAATTGAAAAGGTCTCTGACTACTTTGAAAATTTCTTATTTTACAAAGACACATCAGGACTTATGGGCGGCGGCTACGGCGAAAACATATGGGTGTTTCTGAAATATATGATAATTTATACTTTTGATTTCTTTGACACCACAGACCTTATATTCTTTGTTTCTACAATACCGTTACTTGCACTGATTTTTCTGATATGGATAAAGGCAATAAAGAACAGCCGGACATTTATGGATAAAATACCGTATATACTGTTTATACTCACTGTCCTTCCTCAGCTTGCAAGCCTTCTTTTTTCCAACGACTTCACAAGATTTCTTGCCGTTACGGTTATTGTTCAGTTTATATATCTGTTTATTGCAATAAAACAACACGATGAAAATATTGAGCCCGGCATTGCCACACTCAACAGCAGACCACAGTATTTTATACTGCCGTGTCTGTCAGTTTTGTTGATGAATATAATTTAGGAGAGTATGTTATGATAAAAAAAATCAGACTCGAAGCATCCGAATACATAACACTGACATTTTATCTAGGCTTTTTACTTCTGCCATTTATATTCAATGAAGGCATCAGCATAAAAGAAGGCTTTTTGCACACATTTGCTGTTTTTCCGACAAATTATCTTCTTTATATCACACCTGCCGTTCTCTGGTTTTTTCTCAGAAAAACAGATTTTTCAAAAAAAGACACCACAGAAATTCTTCTTGCATATGACTCAGTAATTCTTGTAACGATGTATACTGCGCTTTCTGAAAACCGAAACACCGTATTCTTTTCGCTTTGTGCAATCATTGTTCTGTCAGTTGTGTGTATAAACACGAACAAATATGTTTCTGCCCTGACGCTTCTTCCGGGCCTTCTTCTCTTCAGATTCGGCACAGCATACATCTTTGCCTCATACATCCCCGTTCTGCTGCTGTTTATAATAAACCATTTCGGTAAAAAAACAACAGAAACAGAAAATAAATCAGACAAAAAAGATTTGCCTTTCGTGCTTATTGCATATCTTTATATTACTGTACTTACAGCAATCCTTATTCTTTCGGGAAAACTTGAATTTACAATACTTCCGGCATCAAACTACTTCTTTAACCTCAGATACATTTTCTGTTTTTCAGCAGCCACAGTGCTTGTACTCTCAGCATCGGTACTATTTGTTGTAAGAGCACTCCCCCGTATAAAAAACGGTAATATTGCAGAAAAAATCAGTATGCTTCTGTTTGCAATATATCCTGTTGCAATTCTCGCAATCAGCTTCTTTTTCAATATCGTCGCATCATCTGACATCAAAAATGTTTTCCTGCTTGCTTTTCTCATTTACATCTCGGGAAATGTCCAGCTGAGTCTGACATACGGCGAAAACATTCGGGGATTCATACCCGAAAAACTCAGAACCCCCGTCTGGGCAATAATTGCAGTTTTTCTTTTTTGCACATTCTGCTTTGAATAATCTTGTAATATTCAGAATTATATGTTAATATATAAGATACTTTTTCAGGAGATTGATGGTTTATGAAAAATATACTTATACTTTTTGGCGGAAAATCAAGTGAATATGAGGTTTCACTCCGCAGTGCTTTTGCTGTTATCACAAATATGCCGAAGGATAAATACAATCCCGTTCTTATGGGCATTACAAAAGAGGGAAAATGGTTTCTCTATGAGGATGACATAAATCTTATTCCCGACAACAGATGGCTCACAGGCAAATGCGCATCTGCGGCAATTTCAACCGACTTCGGTGAGAAATGTATCAATGTTTTCAGAGAAAACGGTCTAGAGAAAATCGCAATTGATGCAGTTTTCCCCGTGCTTCACGGCAAAAACGGTGAAGACGGTACCGTTCAGGGACTCCTTGACCTTGCAGGCATTCCATATGTGGGCTGTACAACAATCGCAAGTGCTATGTGTATGGACAAAGCCGTCACAAATATGACTGCTGACTATGCTCAGATTGCTCAGGCAAAATGGCTTGCCGTTACAAAGTGGGACTATGCGGAAAATAAAGAGAAGTTTGCTGACGACTGCGTGAATTACCTAGGTCTGCCCGTGTTCATCAAGCCCGCAAATGCAGGCTCATCAGTGGGAATTTCAAAGGCAAAGACAAAGGAAGACATTTACAGGGCAATGGAAATTGCTTTCGCTGAAGACGACAAGGTTGTTGCAGAGGAAAACATTGACGGCAGAGAGGTTGAATGTGCTGTTCTCGGAAATGAAAAGCCCATTGCTTCTGTTATCGGTGAAATACTTCCTGCAAACGAATTCTACGATTACGAAGCAAAATATATTGATGCTGCATCAAAGCTCTGCATCCCTGCCGAGCTTTCAGAGAAAAAGAGCGAAGAAATCAGAGCGCAGGCTATAAAAGCATATAAGGCACTCGGCTGTACGGGTCTTTCAAGAGTTGACTTCTTTGTAAGACGCTCAGATGGTGCGGTACTTCTCAACGAAATCAACACTCTCCCGGGCTTCACATCAATCAGTATGTATGCAAAGCTTTTCGGCGCATACGGAATTCCTTACGGTGAGCTTGTTGACAGACTTATCAATTTAGCATTGGAAAGATAAAAATGAAAAAAGATATTCTTCTGACGATAAAGGATTCTCATACTGTTGACGGCAGCAAAGAATCTTATGAAATGACTACCCGAGGCACCTGGGAATCCTACATTGACGGGTACAGAATAGAATACGATGAACAGTACGACGAGCTCAAGGGCTGTCACACTACAATTGATGTGAAGGGCACCTGTGCTTCGATGATGCGTACAGGTTCATTCAACACAGAAATGACAATTGAAATGGGCAAACGCCACTCCTGTCAGTATCAGTCACCCTTCGGCTCAATGCTCATAGGCATTGCGGCGCAGAAGGTTGCATCGGATATCACAGACGGAAAAGGCACACTTGAGCTTAAATACACCATTGATTTCTACGGCGGTGTTGCGAGTGAAAATGAGTTAATTATAACACTTGAATAAATCGTAGGGGCACCCATCGGGCGTCCGAAAAACAGAAAGGTAAAAAAATAATGAGTTTTGTTGTAAAAAAAGCTGAAAATCAGATTTACGAAATCATAAAAAAAGCCCTTGCAAAGGCAATCGAAAACGGTCAGCTTCCCGAAGGTGAAGTGCCCGATTTCAAGGTGGAAATCCCTGCTGACAGAACACACGGTGACTACTCAACAAATGCTGCAATGGTATCTGCAAGAGTATTCAGAACAGCACCTATGAAAATTGCAGCTGCTCTTTGTGAAAATGCAGAGCTTGAGGGCACATATTTCAATAAAATTGAGGCTGCAGGTGCAGGCTTCATCAATTTCACTCTCGGCTCAGCTTACTATGCAGACATTCTCTTCGATGTAGAGAACAAGGGTGAGATGTATGGCCACTCAGAATACGGTAAGGGCAAATCGGCTCTCGTTGAGTTCGTTTCAGCCAATCCCACAGGCCCTATGCACATCGGCAATGCCCGTGGCGGTGCTATGGGTGACTGTCTTGCAGAGATTCTCTCCTGGGCAGGTTATCACTCAGAAAGAGAATTCTATGTAAACGACGGAGGTAATCAGATTGAAAAATTCGGTCTTTCACTTGATGTTCGCTACAAACAGCATTTCGGCGACCCGATAGAAATGCCCGAAGATGCTTACCACGGTCAGGATATCATCGACCACGCAAAGAATTTTGCTGAAATCCACGGCGACAAATACATAAACGCAACTGAAGAAGAGAGAAGAAATGCTCTTGTTGAGTATGCACTTCCCCTCAATATTCAAGGCCTTGAAAGAGACCTTCTCAAGTACAAAATCAAGTACGACACATGGTTCAGAGAAAGCACTCTCCACAACTCAGGCGAAGCAAAGAAAGTTGTCGATATGCTCACAGAAAAGGGCTATACATACGAGCTTGACGGTGCACTCTGGTTCAAGGCTGAACAGTTCGGCTGCGACAAGGACTTCGTTCTCCGCCGTTCAAACGGTTTCTACACATATATCGTTCCCGATATTGCATACCATTATAATAAGCTCGTAACAAGAGGTTTCGACAGAGCGATTGACATTCTCGGTGCTGATCACCACGGCTATGTGCCCAGACTCAAGGGTGCAATTCAGGCTCTCGGCGTTGACCCCTCAAGAATAGAAGTTGTACTTATGCAGATGGTTCGTCTTGTAAGAAACGGCGAAACAGTAAAACTTTCAAAGCGTTCAGGCAAGGCAATCACACTTGTTACTCTTCTTGACGAAGTGCCCATCGATGCGGCAAGATTCTTCTTCAATATGAGAGAAGCAAACACACATTGTGACTTTGACCTTGACCTTGCTATTGAAGAGTCAAGCTCAAACCCCGTTTACTACTGTCAGTATGCTCACGCAAGAATCTGCTCTATCTTCAGAAAAATGAGCGAAAAGGGTGTTGACTTTGACGGTTGTACCGAAGAAAACGCTCAGCTCCTTACAGCTCCTGAAGAAAAAGAACTTATCAGACACATTTCTTCACTTACAGGTGAAATCGAAAGTGCAGCAAAGTCACTTGACCCCTCAAGAATCACACGTTATGCTCTTGAGCTGTCAACACTCTTCCATAAGTTCTATAATGCATGCCGTTGCGACATTGAAGACAAAAATCTTCAGCAGGCAAGATTATTCCTTTGCAAATGTGTCAAAGATGTATTATATAACGTGCTGACAATGATGAAACTCTCAGCTCCCGAAGCAATGTAAACAATAATTTGTCGAGGTGCCCTCGACAAATTAAATTGGCAATTAGCAAT
>CALEII010000057.1 GCA_937876205.1 uncultured Clostridia bacterium | reverse complement strand
TTTCTGTTACCTAAAAGTCCTATTTTTTCTCCGCAGATATCGCAGAATTTCTTATCAAAAAGTCCCATTGTTATTTCTCCTTTACAAAATATATTATTGTTTAAGCTTTTTTGTTTCCGCAGTTCATACAGAAGTTGCCCTTATTCACAGCACCGCATGAGCAGGTCCATTCGTCTGAAACGGGCTTCTTGTTGCCGCAGTTCATACAGAAATTGCCCTGATTTACAGTACCGCAGGAACAGGTCCAGCCTCCTGCGGGAGCGGGTTTCTTGTTTCCGCAGTTGGGGCAGAAGTTTCCTGAAACAGTATTTCCGCAAGTGCACTTCCAGCCGTCTGCAGGAGCCTGTACGGGTGCCTGAGCCTGCTGCATCTGCTGTTGCTGCTGACCCATAGCATAAAGATTCTGCACCTGAGCACCGTTCATCATATTTCCTGCCATACCAAGTCCCATAAAGCCTGTCATTGCACCGGCTGTGTTGCCTGCCGCAATTTTCTGTGCTTCAGCATTGTGTGTAAGCTGATAGCTTGCACCCATTGACGGGTCTGACATAATAACTGTTCTCTTGAGCTGCTGAATTTCATCTTCGTCTTCCTTGGGCATTGAGATTGAGTTGATTGTTACGTCAACGAGCTGAAGACCTTTGATTGAACCCCAGTTGGGAGCAAGGACTTCATTGATTGCTTCGTAAAGCTCTGCTGTATGAGCAGGTACTGCACTGTATCTGATACCAAGCTCTGAAATCTTTCCGAATGCGGGAAGAAGTGCCTTGAGGAAGTCTGATTTGAGCTGAGGTGTGATTTCTTCTGTTCTGTATTCATCTGCAACGTTACCGCTGATTGCTGAATAGAAAAGAAGAGGGTCTGAAATCTTAAAGATATATGTACCGTTGCAACGGATGGTTGCATCGTAATCAATTCCTCTTGCCTGGTCAATCATTACTCTGAACGGAATGGGAGTCTGTGTACCGAAGAGGTTGTTCATTATGTTCTTTGTGTTGAAATAATAAACTCTCTGGTCTCTGCCGACATCACCGCCGAAAGTAAATCTCTTACCTACTGTTTTGAAGGTTTCTTTAAGGCTTTCACCCAATTTGCCAGTAAAAAGGCTGGGCTCTGATGAAGTGTCATATGTGAATTCACCTGCTTCTGCACAGAATTCAACAATCTTACCGTTATCAACGATAATCATACACTGACCTTCGTTGACAACAATGCCTGAGCCGTTTGAAATCACGTTATCGTGACCCTTTGTATTTGATGAACGGGAGCCTACGCTTTTTCTGCCCTTTACAATAAGTGTTTCGCTGTCCAGTGAATCACAGGTGAAAAACTCTTTCCATTGGTCGGCAAGTACGCCTCCTATTGCTCCTATTCCTGCTTTAATAAGTCCCATAAGAACTACTCCTTTCGATTTTATATTAACCTTTCAGGTTTGTTGCATAAATTGTATAGTTTTTGCCGTGTCCCGGATATTCAAACAGCTGAGTATATTCAGCATTTGAATAAAGGGTATAATCATAAAGTAACGGTGTCAGCACCCACTCTGACGGAACTTTGTATTCAACTGTTTTGTTTTCTTCTTTACCGTCTTTAACAGTATGAATATGCATAGTGACTGTTTTTGTATCATCAAAACCTTTTGTTAAGCCAAAATCATCCACATCTTCATTATAAACACAGTCAGTTATTGCCGTATATCCGTCTGATGTTTCATAATGGATGTTTGTAACAACGTGTGTTTTTTTGTCTACTGTGCATTTATGAATCACATCGTCAAACTGACCTTCAAAACTGAGGCTGAGAATAAAGCTGTCTGCTGTTTCGTCAATCAGTTCAATTTTATATTCACTGATTGCAAGTGTGATTGCACCGTCATAAGGACATTCTGCATCTGCACCTGTGAATTCATTAACATTGACTGAAGCATTATATTGTCCGTCCGAATATTCAACAAAGAAGCCTTTTATCCAGCCTTCTGTGAGTGTATTGCCGTTTTTACCTGTCCATTTCTGTGCAAAAACGGTTTTACCGTCATAGAGAAAGAATTGCTGTATATTTTCCGTTCCGTCATGTTTGTCAATAACTTTTACAGACTTATGTGTTTTCAGAAGCTCTGATATTGAATTGACTTCAAAAAACTTATCCTCCGAAAACTCATAAACAGTACTTTGAATTTCAGCAACAGAACTTTCAACTATAGCTGAAGTGTTGTTTATATCAGTTGAAGCTTCATCAATGTCAGGAGCTTTTTTGCAAGAAGAAAGTGTAAATACCATAAATACTGCTAAAACAAAAGCAGTAATGCGCTTAAAGTATGCCATTGGTATCTCCTCCTGTTTTTCCAATTTGCAGATAAGATTTCCATATCTGCAAATTTTCAGTTATTTTTGCTCAGAACTGTTTTAATCAAGCTTTGCAGACTTTCTGAGAATAAGTCTTGCGTCCATTGCTGTTATTACAGCGTCCTTATTGTAATTTGCTGCTGTTTTCTGATAATCGTCGGGTGTGTCAATCTTTGCAGCTATACGAAGTGCAAGACGGGCATCCATTGCTGTTATTCTGCCGTCCTTGTTTACATCACCGAGCATAAT
>CALEII010000056.1 GCA_937876205.1 uncultured Clostridia bacterium | reverse complement strand
TTGCGAATTTCCAATTGCGAATTCTTGTCGAACTTTGGTTCGACAAATTCTGATTCTACGGAGTATTATGAACAATATATTTGACAGCATATATGAAAATATCTACAAGCTCGGCTGTGGGTACAAAAAAGCTTTTTGTACCGTCGGCAGAGCTTTTGTTGTTTTTTTTATAAAAAGCGGAAAAGCTGTTGCAAGGCTTTTTGTTGTTATATTCAGTTTCTTAAGAGATATTTTCGGAAGATACGGCAGAGCATTGTGGGATGAAGGTAAAAAGTTTATTGCTGAAGTAAAGCGTGCCGTTCCTGTTCTTAAAGCTGATTTCAAAGAAAAGCCTGTCAGGGCGTTTTCTCATTTTATAAAATATGCTCTGCATTCTTTTGCAGTACATGAAAAATTCAACAGAGCTGTTCTGAGTACGGTTATACCCGTGATTGCTCTTGTGGGACTGGTTTCATTTTCATCTGCATTCGGCGGTGTTACCTTTGCGCTTGATGTGTCTGTTGACGGTGAGAGTGTAGGTATTGTAAAGAATGAAAATGCCTATAAGGAAGCAGAGAAGCAGGCAAAGAAGCGTTTTGCTGCGGTAGGCGGTGAGTTGAGCAGTGTGCTGCCGGAGTACAGAGTTACCGTTACAACAGTCAACAGGCTTGATGACTGTGAAGCTGTCTGCAATAATATAATTTCTGCAGTCAGTGAAAATACTGTTGATGCCTGCGGAATTTATGCAGACGGTGAGTTCCTTTTTGCTGTAGGCAGTGAGGATACCTATACCCGTGTGCGTGACAGAGTGCTTGAGGAGTATGCTCTCAATAACGGGTTTGTTACCTCTGACTGTAAAATTGAATTTGCTGCCAAAATCACAACTGAGACAGGTGTTTACCCCGATAATGACAAGGTGATTTCTGCCGAAGAGCTTTATGCTTATCTGTCAGGCTATAAGAAAGCAAATGTTGAGCATACCGTCGCAGAGAATGAGAAATTTGACGATATACTCAAAAAATATCAGGTGACAGAAAAAGAGCTTCTCGCAAACAATCCCGAGCTTGACAAGACTGCTATCCCTGCAGGGTCAGTGCTTCTTATTTCAAGAGGCGAGAAGAATATGAGCATAAAAGTCACAAGAACTTATATAAAGGCTGAATCAATTCCCTTTGATACCATCACTCAGTATGACAACAATATTTATGTGGGCACAACAATGACGGTTGTTGCCGGTATGAACGGTCAGGACCTCGTTTCCTGCACAGATACCTACATTGACGGCGTCAGGGTTGAGTCTTCAAAAGAAATTCTCAGATACAATGCGGCGGCTCCCGTCAATCAGCTGATAAAAATCGGAACAATGGGTATTCCTGTAGATAACAACGGTATTGCTGTTTCACCGAGACTGACAAGGGATCAGGGCGGCACGTTTGTATGGCCTGCACCTGATAACTGTTTCTGGCTGTCGCAGGGCTATAATCCGTATAATGCGCATTACGGACTTGATATTGTGTCGTCAGACGATGGCTCCTGCAGAGGCAGACGGATTGTTGCAGTTGCAGACGGAGTTGTCACAATGGCAACTTATCACTGGAGCTGGGGTTATTATATCAGAGTTGACCACGGCAGCGGCGTTGTGACAGGTTATGCTCACGCTCTTAAGGGCTCATTCCGTGTGAATGTGGGTGACTTTGTCAGAGCAGGTCAGCATCTGTCATCAATCGGCACCACGGGCAATTCGACAGGCTATCATCTTCATTTTGAGGTGTGGGTTGACGGTGTGCGTGTGAACCCATTGCCCTATGTTTACAGTGAATATACAGGCGTTGCCATTAAGTATTATAATTGAAAAGAGTGAAAAAATTGACTGAGGTTGCAGCAGCACTTATATGGGATAATGACAGGTTTATGATCTGTCAGAGACCTGCACACAAATCAAACGCACTTCTGTGGGAATTTGTGGGCGGCAAGCTTGAAGACGGAGAAACAAAAGAAGAGGCACTTATCCGTGAATGCCGTGAGGAGCTCGACGTTACGGTTGAAGTTTTTGATGAGTTTTATGATGTTGTGCATCAGTATCCCGATATTCTTGTTCATCTTACAGTTTTTAACGCAAAAATAGCCGAGGGAACGCCTCAGCTGCTTGAACACAATGACCTTAAATGGATTCTGCCCGAAGAAATCCCCGGATTTAAATTCTGTCCGGCGGATAAGGATATTCTTGATAAAATAATGAGCAAATAATAATTTGTCGTATGAAATTGCTTGATATGTCGTAGGGGCACCCCTGTATGATGTCAATTGACTGTAAAAAAGCTTTTTTAGGGTTTTACATTCTTACGGAGTGTCTCTTAAAGTCCTGTTTTTTCATTTTTCAGGTATTTCTGTTTCTATATCTGTTAATCCTATAATATAATCGGCAGATAATTTGTAAAACTCACATAGCTTTATTATATGACTGACTTTCATTTCGTTTTCGCCTGTTTCATATCGTCTGTATTGTTCACGTTTTATGCCTATACCGTCAGCAACCTGTTGCTGTGTGAGATCTTTATCTTCTCTGATATTTCTGATTCTTTGTGTGGTTTCCATAATGCAGAAGCTCCCTATTTATTTAATATGCTGATTTTAGCATATAAAGGAACAAAAGTGTTGCAAATGGAACAGAAGTGTGGTATAATATCAATGCAAACTTCAGTTGTTGCCACACAAACAAATAACACAGTTTGACAAAAAATTTCAGACTGTGTTGTTTTTTTTATAAATATGATTTATATAAAAAAAGAGTCCGATTTTTTCGGACTCTTTATTATACAATTATATTATATTGTTCTGACGTGTTATATTGTTCTGACGTGGTTTGCTTTTGCGAATGCTTCGTCAGACTGTATCAGGTACACAAGACCTGAAATCAGCGAAAGAACAACGGGAATGAGTGTAAACGGGGGAGTGAAAAGCACATCAAGCACTATAAACACCACGGTGAAAAGGATTTTCAGAAAGCCCTTTATAATGTTTCTCAGGTAAAACTGATTCACACCCAGGATGCCGAATACCATAGCAAGAAAAGCAGCCATATATCTGCTTTTTACGGGATGATTGCTTCTCATTCCTTTATATTTCAGCTTTGTGCCGTATGCAGTGTCAGCTGCGGCAGCTTTTTTTGCCATATTTACACCCCTTTATTACTTTGCTGAGTAGTTGGGAGCTTCCTTTGTGATATAAACATCGTGAGGATGGCTCTCAACAAGGCTGGCGCTTGTGATCTTGATGAACTTTGCTGTGTTCTGAAGTGTTTCGATATCGGGAGCACCGCAGTAGCCCATACCTGATTTTACGCCGCCCATAAGCTGGTAAACTGTGTCTGAAAGAAGTCCCTTGTAAGGAACACGGCCTTCAACACCTTCGGGAACAAGCTTCTTGTTGTTCTGCTGGAAGTATCTGTCACGGCTGCCGCAGTTCATTGCTGCAATTGAGCCCATACCTCTGTATGTCTTGAACTGTCTGCCCTGATAGATTTCTGTCTCACCGGGAGCTTCTTCACAGCCTGCAACAAGTGAGCCGAGCATAACAACATTTGCACCTGCAGCAAGAGCCTTGACGATTTCACCTGAGTACTTGATACCACCGTCTGCAATGATGGGGATATTGTGCTTTGCAGCTTCGCAGGCTGCATCATAAACTGCTGTAACCTGAGGAACGCCGATACCTGCAACAACTCGTGTTGTACAGATTGAGCCGGGGCCGATACCGACCTTGACTGCGTCTGCACCTGCAGCTATGAGAGCCTTTGTTGCTTCTGCAGTTGCAACGTTACCTGCAATAAGAGGAATTTCGGGGAAAGCTGCCTTAACCTTTTCAACAGCCTTCATAATGCCCTGTGAATGGCCGTGAGCTGAGTCAAGAACAAGAACGTCAACATTAGCTTCAACAAGAGCAGCAGCTCTCTCAAGCACGTCACCTGTTACGCCGATAGCTGCTGCACAGAGAAGTCTGCCCATTTCATCTCTTGCTGAATTGGGGTACTGAACAGCTTTTTCGATATCTTTGATTGTGATAAGACCTTTGAGGAAACCGTTATCATCAACGAGAGGAAGCTTTTCAATCTTATGTTTCATAAGAATTGTTTTTGCTTCTGCAAGAGTTGTGCCGATGTGAGAGGTAACGAGGTTCTCCTTTGTCATAACATCATTGATGGGTACATTGAAGTCAGTCATAAAACGAAGGTCACGGTTTGTAAGTATACCTATGAGCTTACCGTCATTGTCACAGACGGGAACGCCTGAGATACGGTAGTTGTGCATAAGCTCATTTGCTTCATATACATAGTTGTCGGGATGAAGGAAGAAGGGGTTTTTGATAACGCCGTTTTCACTTCTCTTGACCTTGTCTATCTCATCCTTCTGCTGTTCGATGGACATATTCTTATGAATAACACCGATACCGCCTTCACGGGCAATTGCAATAGCCATTCTGGACTCCGTTACGGTATCCATAGCAGCTGTCATAATGGGTGTGTTAAGTGTGATTTTTGATGTAAGCTTTGTGTGCAGGTCAATATCTGCGGGCAGAACGTTACTTTCTGCGGGAATAAGCAGAACATCGTCGAAGGTGAGACCTTCTTTTGCGAATTTTGCCGATGTGTCGGCGAGAACTCTGTTGTCAAACATAGTTTCGTGTCTCCTCTCACATTTAATATTTAAAAGACATTATACAACATTGAAACAGCTTGTTCAACACTTTTAATGCCAAAAAAAGTCCGTATGTAAAAAAGAATTATATAAAAGATGATAAAAATTTTAAAAAAATCAGAAAAACACTCTTGACATCTTGACGGGAATGGTATATAATACTAAACTGTCTCATAATGGATAGCTATACTTCAGACGAAAAAGTCTTTAGATAATTATAGCACAAAATTCGGAAAAATCAACAGTAAAATTTAAGCAAAATGAGGATTTTTCTGATGTTTTATGATAGATCACGGGATAAAAAAAGAACGGAGTGATGATTCATGGTCAACGTTAAACCTGTCAAACAGGGAAGCAAAACCAGAATGAGCTTTGCAAAAATCAACGAGGTTATGGATATGCCCAACCTTATTGAGGTGCAGAAGAACTCATATCAGTGGTTCCTTGACAAGGGTCTGAGAGAAGTGTTCAGAGATATCGACGAGATATCAGATTATTCGGGTAATCTGGCTCTTGAATTCGTCGATTACAGAATGGACGACAAGCCCAAGTATACAGTCAAGGAGTGTAAAGAGCGTGATGCTACTTACGCTGCTCCTCTCAGGGTTAAGGCAAGACTTGTAAACAAAGCAACAGGCGGAACAATAAAAGAGGACGAAATCTATATGGGTGATTTCCCTCAGATGACAGAAAGCGGTACCTTTGTTATCAACGGTGCTGAGCGTGTCATTATCTCTCAGCTTGTCCGTTCACCCGGCGTTTACTTCGATATGTCAAGAGATAAGACAGGTAAAAAGCTCTTTACTTCAACCGTAATCCCCAACAGAGGTGCTTGGCTTGAGTACGAAACTGACCAGAATGATGTATTCTATGTCAGAATTGATAAGACAAGAAAGATTTTTATCACAACATTTGTCAGAGCTCTCGGCTGTTTCCTTGACAACAATATACTTAATTCAAACAGTGATATTGACGCATTCTTCGGTTATGACGACAGAATCAAGGTAACTCTTGAAAAGGACGCAACAAAGAATTCGGAAGAAGCTCTTCTTGATGTTTATAAGAAGCTTCGTCCCGGTGAGCCTCCCATGGTTGACACTGCAAAGTCATACCTCTCAGGTCTCTTCTTTGATGAGCACCGTTATGACATTTCAAGAGTCGGCAGATACAAATATAATAAGAAGCTCGGTATTGCAGACAGACTCAGATATCAGATTCTTGCTGAGACTGTTGTTGACCCCTCAACAGGTGAAATCCTTGCAGAAGAGGGCGAAAAGATAACAAAAGAAAAGGCTTTTGCAATTGAGCAGGCAGGTGTTGACACCGCTTTCGTTAAGAATGACGCAGGCACAGTTGTTAAAATTATATCTACAGGTATGGTTGATATTCTTCCTTACCTTCCCGAAGGTATCACAGCAGAAATGCTTGAGGATATCAGTATAAATGAAAAGGTAAGCTTCAAGGCTCTCAAGGAAATCCTTGCTGACTGCGAATTCACAGCAGATGCAGTTATGGAGGCACTCAAGGCTAATTGCGATCTTCTTATCCCGAAGCATATCGTAATTGAAGATATCCTTGCTTCTATCAACTACCTCAACTGTCTCGGTAACGATATCGGCTCTCTTGACGATATTGACCACCTCGGCAACAGAAGAATCCGTTCAGTAGGCGAGCTTCTTCAGAATCAGGTAAGAATCGGATTCACAAGAATGGAAAGAGTCATCAAGGAGAGAATGTCTCTTCAGGCTCAGGAGGGTGACAAGGTTTCACCTCAGTCACTTATCAATATCCGTCCCGTTGTTGCAGCTATCAAAGAGTTCTTCGGTTCATCACCTCTTTCTCAGTTTATGGACCAGAACAATCCTCTTGCAGAGCTTACACACAAGAGAAGACTCTCAGCTCTCGGCCCCGGCGGTCTTTCACGTGACCGTGCAGGCTTCGAAGTTCGAGACGTTCACTATTCACACTACGGACGTATGTGTCCCATTGAGACTCCCGAAGGTCCCAACATCGGTCTTATTTCGTCCCTTGCAACATTCGCAAGAATCAATAAGTACGGCTTCATCGAGGCTCCCTTCCGCCGTGTAGACAAGGCAACAGGCAGAGTTCTTGAAGAGGTTGAATATATGACAGCAGACGTCGAGGATGAGTTTATGGTAGCTCAGGCTAATGAGCCTCTTGATGCTGAAGGTCACTTTATAAATGAAAAGGTAACAGTCCGTTTCCGTGATGAGTTCCGTGAAATCCCTGCTGCAGAAGCAGATTATATGGACGTTTCACCCAAGATGGTTGTTTCTGTTGCAACAGCAATGATTCCCTTCCTTGAGAACGACGACGCTAACCGAGCTCTGATGGGATCAAACATGCAGAAGCAGGCAGTGCCCCTTCTTAAGACAGATTCTCCCATTGTCGGTACAGGTATGGAGTACAAGGCAGCTGTTGACTCAGGTGTTGCAGTTATCGCAAAGCGTGCAGGTACTGTTACAAAGGTCAGTGCAGATAAGATTGTTATTGCTACTGATGATAAAGATCACGATGTATATGAGCTTATCAAGTTTATGCGTTCCAACCAGGGAACATGTATCAACCAGAAGCCCATTGTCACAGTAGGTCAGAGAGTAGAAAAGAATGACGTTATCGCAGACGGTCCTTCAACCTGCGACGGCGAAATTTCACTGGGTAAGAATGCCCTTATCGGCTTTATGACCTGGGAAGGCTACAACTACGAAGACGCTGTTCTTCTTAATGAAAAGCTTGTCCGTGACGATGTTTATACATCAATCCATATTGAAGAATATGAAATTGAAGCACGTGATACAAAGCTCGGTGACGAGGAAATCACAAGAGACATCCCCAATGTAGGTGAAGATGCTCTTAAGGACCTCGACGAGAACGGTATTATCCGTATCGGTGCAGAAGTTCATTCAGGTGATATTCTTGTAGGTAAGGTTACACCCAAGGGTGAAACAGAGCTTACA
>CALEII010000055.1 GCA_937876205.1 uncultured Clostridia bacterium | reverse complement strand
GACGGGCATCCATTGCTGTTATTCTGCCGTCCTTGTTTACATCACCGAGCATAATTTCATCTGTTGTACCCGTTGAGGGAATAACTTCCTGCTCTTTGAGAATCTTACCGCAGACTGAACACTTTTCACCGTCTGTAAGACCCGTTTCTGTTTCTGTTGCAGGCTTACCGGGAATCACTTCAGGAGTATGCTCACCTGTCGGGTCAACGTAAGTGTCTATAACCACATCACCGCAGATACAGACATGCTTGGTATAACCCTTGTCGCCGCAAGTGGGGGCAATAACAGTGTCCGTATACTCGTGTGAATGGTCTGTGGGAAGCTTATCAATAACTTCCTGCTCTTTGAGAATCTTACCGCAGACTGAACACTTTTCACCGTCCGTAAGACCTGTATCCTGATATGTGGGCGCTTTGCCGGGAACAACAACGGGGGTATGTGCATCTGTAGGATCTGTATATGTATCAACTATAACATCACCGCAAGCACAAGTGTGAGTTGTAAATCCTTTATCTTTACAGGTGGGAGGAGTTACAACATCTGTATATGAATGTTTATGACCGGGTTCGAGTTTGGGGATTTCTTTCTGTGCAACAAGAATCTTGTTACATACAGAGCACTTCTTACCTTCTGTAAGACCTGTTTCAGTTTCTGTTGCAGCCTTGCCGGGAATTACTTCTTCTGTATGGCCTGTTGCGGGAATAACTGTATCTGCAGAGCCGATTTCAGCTGCAGCCGCATCGTCAGAGAAGAATTTTCCGCAGCTTTCACATGTCCAGTATGCAATATTACCGTTGTTTTCACAGTCTGCTGCCTTTGCGGGTACTGCTGTAAGCTGATGAGATAATTTAGGAAGATAAATATTCTTATGGAATTCTTTCATTGTAATCTGCGTTTTAGCATCAGTTACAAATTTTCCGCTACAGACTGTACAAAGCCAGTAGTTTGATTTTGCACCTGTTGAAGTACAGGTTGCAGCGTGTTTTTCAATAAACTGATATGTGTGCTCTCCCTTGGGAATTACAACATCAAAGAAGAATTCCATTGCTTCGTCACCTGTAAGGATTTCACCGTTTTCTTTCTTTACGATAAGATAACAATCTTCACAGATTTCAAATGTCTCCTTACAGCCTTCTTCTTTACAGGTAGGCTCACATTTTTCGTACTTGACATAATTGTGTCTGCATACATCCTCATCAAGCCATACGTTTTCATAATCTTTGATAGATGTAGTGCTGTCCCACTCTTCTGAAGCATCAAAGTCATCAGTTTCACCTACATAAGCATTGTAGCCGTCTGCAATAATGAGCTTTTCAGCATAGAGGGCTGAGGCGTAAGTGCCGTTTGCAAGGCAAGATGTAACCTTACCGCCGTTGAAGGTCAGAGTGTTTACATAAATATTGCAGTAAGCATCAAGAGGATTACTTGCAACTGTAAGACTGCCTTTTTCATCTGCATCAATTGTCATATTACCCTTACAGGCTTCAAGACCGTTGATTTCACCTAAATGTTCACTGTTATAAATAGCACCGATTCTGTTTCTGCCCTTGAGATAAACATCAAGATTGCCTTCTTCAAACACAAAATGAGCCTTTGGATTATCGTAAGCCTCAAAAGTCAGAACGCCATCCTTATAGTATGCATAACCGCCTGAAGGCTTGGTTGATACCGGTGTTGCCGAATCGGAAGCAATATACTGACCGTCCTTGATAATAATATCCTTTGCTGCGCCTGTCTGACTTCCGTCATACAGATAAAGCTTGAATGTTCCCTCAATATCATCAACGTGATATACCTTGTAGCCTGTGTAGCCTACATAGCTGTCTCTGAGAAGGCTATAATAATTTACAGAACCGCCGTTAATATAGAAGCCGGTACTGTCGTTAACCATATAGCCTTTTGCGAGACCTACAGTAACTTCAAGACGGTAATAAGAATCTTTTTCGAACATATCCTCTGCTGTAAGAGGTTCACCGGACTTTTGGCCGTCCTTATCACACTTGTACCATTCGACAAGCCTTACTGAGGTATTTGCACTCTGAACATCATAACCGTCGAATACGGGATATGCACCTGCTTCGGGTGCACAGAATCCCTCAACCTCAATAGTATTAATATATTCTGCAATTCTGCGGGATGCAACCCATGTATTTCCTTCGCCTCTTGTAGCATCCTCACCATCTATTTTTACTGTATAAGAATCTGCAAGCTCATATCCGCTTTCAGCTTCAAGGATTACCCTAAGACGATATGTACCGCCTTTTAAAAACGCATCTGATGAGTCGAGAGCCATCCATCCTGTTCGGACAGATTTCTCCCATATATAGTTTTTAATCTTTACACCCTTTGTTGTGCACACAGGTGCAGAAACATAGCCCTGCCATTTAGCGGAAATATTAACCTCTGAAATATCACGGTCGGGTGTCCAGTCAATGTTAAATATATTTACTGCAGACTCAACAACCTTATTGTTCTTATCCCTGAGCTCTATTGTTTCTACAAGCTTGTAACTACCTGCAGGAAGCTTATTGAGGTCATATGAGATTATATGTCCCTTATCACAATAAGCCTTTTCACCATAAACATAAATATTATTCTCCGCGGTGTAAACCTGAAGCTTTGCAATAGACTCATATCCTTCGTCAACCATATTCTGAGGAAGACGATGAGCATAAAATGTAACAGGATAGGATGCTTTTGTGATTTTCCCTAAGTGATATGATATTTTACCTGCAGGCATAGCGGGACTCTGAGCAACAAACTCCCTAAAAATAACAGCATTTATGGGGAAGCTATGAACAACTTCCTGAATAAGCTCTCCGTCCTTCTTGAATGTAAGGATTTCTTTTACTTCATACTTACCGGGCTTTTTGATATAATCCTTAAGATTGACACTAAGCATAACCTTAGTATCAAACAAACCTTCGTCATCGTCTTTTGAGCTGTAAAGAAGATTATTGTTTGAAGAATCAATAAGTCTTATTTCACCGAAGGGTGAATAAACCTCATCCTCAGCCCATGTTGCATTATTTGATGTTCTAAATTCAAATTTAGCATTAAGACCCAGAAAATATTTGGTTTCGGGAGCAGTAGTCATTCCTTCGGGCATAGCAACGGGAGACTGATAATCAAAGCCTCCGACACATCTTGCATATAAATGGTCTTTTGTTACAACTGATGTGCCGTAATCAGGGACTATGTGATATGTACGGTCTGAATCGGTAGCTACAGTTCCCGAATAAAGCTTAAACGGAACACCCTTGACGGAAGCTCTGTCAGTTACGGTGATATCCTTCAATGTAGCAGCACCGTTCTGAAAGCTCGCAGAATTGAATCTGGCACCGTCAATGAAAATATTACCCTGATGAGCAATAAGTGCGTTTGAATACACATCGGATTTATCTTTATTTGTAGTTTCGAATTTGAATTCGCCCTTAACAGACAATTTTGAATTGGGGCCTTCAGTTTCAAAAATAGTATAATTATACTCGATTTTTCTTCCTTTACTGTCATCAGTATTGATGACAGTAAAGTCTGCACCGTCCGTAACACTGAACAGACTGTATTTGCCCGAACCGATAAATTCAAATTCAAAATTCTGACGGATTTCAAGAACTTTTGTTGATTTTACCCGAGCAAAGGGCTTCGGATCACTCAGTGCTATGTTCGTAATATCAACATCAGTAAGCACAATGTATAACGGTCCGTCATACTCAAGTGCCTTGTTCAGTTTTATAACGTTGTCAGCGATAACAGGGTCATTTTTTGTTCCTGTGCCTGTTGCGCCTTCAATAGGGCCTGCCGCACTTGCAGGCAATATGCTCACAGGTGCAAAAACACCAAGAAGCATAACAAGTGTTAAAAGAATGCTTAAAACTTTCTTTTTCATAGTTTTTATCTCCTTTTTTGATTTACAGAAACACCTTTATAGTATTTTCCAAGTTTATTATATAATAAAAAAAGCTAAAGCACATTGTACTTTAGTGCAGAAATAAAATAAGACGGCAGAAAACTGCCGTCTTGAAATTCTTTATGCAAGCATTATCCCACTGTGAATACCTTTGCGAGTCCCATATCATCCCATATGTCGTTTGCTTCAACTTCTACGGGAGAATCGGAGATAAGAACATAAACGTTTGAAACAGATACTGTCTGACCTGCTTCAACATCCTTTGAGAATGCAAGGTCTGATTCACAGAGTTCATTTGCCTGCCCTTCTTCAAGCTGTATACCGTCCTGGAAAATTCTCAGGTCAACAGCATCGAAAAGGTCTGTTGCTTCATCCTTGTTATTTGTGAAATCAAAATATACTCTGATAAGCTTTGTATCTCTTACACCTGCAACAAACTCAGCATTTTTGATTACAAGGTTATGCTGTGCCTTTCCTGAGTAATAATCTGTTATCTCACCGCTTTCGGGCCAACCGTTATTGAAATCGGGAGCTGCGATTTCTTTTGCAACAAAAGCTTCTGCAGGAGCACCGGGAAGAGCAGCAAGGTCGAAATCATAAGTAATTACTGCATTTTCCTGTTTTTTTGCGGTAAGAGTGAAATTGACTGTTCCTGTTTCTTCTTTGAGAGCAAACTGATAAATGCAACGGATTGTTACACCGGGACGGACATTTCTCTTATGGTTACCGTATTCGGCAACATCTTCACCGTAGGGTGCATCTGTTTCATCAAGTTCTTCTTCGCCCTGCATGAGAATAACATCATTCTTTTCATCTGTAAAGCTTGTTGTGTAGCTGTCTGCCTTGTTTGTAAAATCAAGGTAAACACGGATAGCCTTTGCACCGTCTTCATCGTTAAAAAGCTCTGCACCGACAAGAGCTACAGCAAATTTGCCAAGATTGTTTTCCCATTCGCCTGTGGCAAGTCCTGAGGGCTTTGCGGCTTCTGTGGTCTGCTGATTTTCTTCACTGCCTGCAGACTGTTTTTCACCGTCAGGATTATTGTCAACGGGGTCTTTTCCGCATGCAGCAAAGCTTAAAAGCATAACAAGTGCGAGCATCAATGCTATAATTTTTTTCATTCTGAAAATCTCCTTTTTGATTATATTGGTGTATTTATGCAATACATCAATTTTATTATAGATTTTTCCGGAAAATATTTCATCGTACTTTAGTGCATTTTTTCTTTAAAGCACAACAAGCCTTCCGCTGATTTCTCTTGTCAGATTCTGATGAGAAGAAAGGTATTCATCAAGGATTTCACGGCATGATGTGGCAACCATGCGTGTTTTTCCGTTCTTTTCTATTTCCTCAAGAGAGACTGAGAAAAAGTTCTCAACATTTTTGAAATGAAAATGCTGCAGACCGATTTTATATACTTTTTTATCTTCAACAGGACGTCCGTCAAGTGAAAAATCAAGGAATTTATGAGCATTTCTGTCATACACAACTCTCATACCGGAGCTGAACTGATAGAATTCACAATGAGACCCCTGCCATACTTCATCACGAAGCATATACATAATCATTTGTTTGAACTGTTCACCCGTAACCCTGAGCATATATGCAGGGTCGTCGTACGGAAAACATTCTGTAAGATCAGAATACAGGACAATCGGCCCCATTTCAGTATTTCTGACACTACCTGAGCCTAAAAGCATAACATCAAGCCCGAGACTTTCTTTCATAACATCTGACAGAAGACCTCCGAGCTCTGTTTCACGGTATCTTGACGGATGTGTAAGCTGTTTCTGAAAACGAGTGACAAGACGGTTGTATTTTTTGTCGGTCTGTACTTTATAACGGTTTATTATTGTTTCAAGTGCCGTATCACGGGGGCAGGTTCTTTCATTAATGCTTATATTCTGCCATTCATAACTGTCAACACAGTTTTTATCGGTATCAATAGCGATATCAAATCTTCCGATATAATCTGTCCCCGTACCTGCCTGAACTATAAGGATATCATTGACTTCTTCCGGCTTTTCAATCTGAGTATGGGAATGACCACCCACAATGATATCGACACCCCATGCAGGGTCAAGCCTTGCAGCAAGTTTTTTATCTTCTTCAAAACCGATATGCGTAAGAAGCACGGTAAGGTCAATATCAATTGCGTTATAGGCATTGCATATTTTTCCGACTTCTTCTGCAGCTTCGTTCACATCAACAAATGTTCCGATAATTCCATCATTTTTTGTCTGTGAAAGAACATCCTCAGTCAGAACACCGATAAACAGAATTTTCATTCCGTCCCGTTCAATAATACAATGGGGTTTAAAAAGTCTTGCACCGTTTGTTTTTATATGCATATTGGCATTTATAATGGGAAACTTTGCACATTTCTCAATAAACAGAAGATGGGCAACACCGTAATCCGTTTCATGATTGCCGATTGTCACAACATCAGGAGAAAGCATATTCATAATTTCAATTGTTGAAATACCCTGAAACTCAGAATCAATAACGGAGCCTCTGAACATATCGCCTGCGATACAGTAAATTGAATTTGCTTCTTCATTGCGTACCTTGTTGACATATCCCGACAGCATTGAGACTCCGCCTACAAGGTTATTGTCAATTTCTTCTGCAAGGAAATCACCGTGCAGGTCGTTTGAGTGAAGAATTGTAAGTTTTTTAATGTTTTTCATAATGCATTCTCCCCTGATTCAACATATTATATCTTAATAATACATTAAATCAGATAATTCTTCATCGTACTTAAGTGCAAAAAAAGTGCCCCGAAAGGCACTTCAGATAAAACTTATTCTGATTTTTTATCTTTTATAACAAGTCCGATTTCACGGGCTCTTACGGCAAGCTCCGTTCTGTTTCGGAAGCCTGTTTTTTCACGCATATTCTGAATATGTGCTTTTACGGTTCTCAGCGACATGTGTAGCTTTTCGGCAATGACAGCATCAGGCTCCCCTCCCGTAAGCTCACGCAACACCTCAAGCTCCCTGTCAGTAAGTTCACTGCTTTTCGCATCACCGAATTTTAAATCGGGTGTGGTGTCGGGATAAATATTCTCCCCTGCAACCGTTCTGTCAAGCACGGAAATAATTTCCTCGGCATTTGCATTTTTATACCAGAAGCTGTCAACGCCAATCGCTCTTGCCCTGTCAATAAAACTGCATTCGGGCTGACTTGTAATAATGATTATTTTAATATCGGGGAAGCTCTTCTTGATTTTTTCTGCGGCTTCAAGACCGTTTGCATCCATTGCCGTGCAGACATCCATAAGAATGATATCAATTTTGTTTGTAAGGCAATAAAACTCAGCCATTGCCGCACTTTCTATGGAATGAACCATTTCATAGTCTGCACTTTCGTTTATATAAATTTCAAGCAATTTGCGAGCCATTGAATCGTCTTCAACTATAAGTACATTCAACATCTGAATCATCTGCCTTTGCATCAATAGTAATTTCGAGTGCATACCTCGGTTTTGATATGACCCGCATTTGTCCGTTCATTCTTTCAACACGTTTACGGAGATTTCCCATTCCGCCGCCTTCTGATATTTCTTTCTCAGGAGGTGTGCCGTCATTGGTAAATCTTACGGAATAATTATCTGCACAATGGCTGAAACCGATATAAAGAGTTTTTGCTTTTGCATGACGGACAGCATTTGTAAGAGCTTCTGTAGCGGCAATAACAAACAGTTTTCTTATTTCATTATTATCGGGCAATTCTCCGCTCAGGTCAATGGTTATTCCTGCCGAAAAGGCTGCATCAAACAAAGTATTGAGCGTATATTCCTCATCATTATTTGTTGCACCTGTTTTAAGAACGGAAATATTTCTTTTCCACAGCTCCATAACAGAAGACAGGTCACCGTTTTCATTTTTAAGACTGTGTCTTGTTGCAAGCAAAGCCTGCCCCAGACTGTTATGTATCCTCTCTTTTGTTTCAAGGCGTTCTCTTGAACGGGTCAGTTCATCTGCATTTTCACCGTATTTACGAAGCCGTTCGTTCATATCTGTCAGAACGATATTCTTTTCCCTGAGCCTTTGGGTAAGATTGTGAAACTGTGTAATATCGGTGGCTGTAATCTGAATTTTTTCATCGTCGAGCTTATTTTTTCTGAACAACCATATACTTCCGTCAGGCAGTCTGAATTCAGGATTTTCGCCCGATGAGAGTCTTTTCACATTTCTGCTGACATATCCGTTGGCGAGTGTTTTCCAGAATGAATCTGCATTCTGAAGTTCAGCGTCCGTAATTGTATAACACAATTCACTCATAGTGTGATTGAAAAGCTGAATTCTGCCGTCAGGAAGGGAAAAACAAAGCCCCGTGGGAAGATTGTCAAAGCTTTCTTTGATTGAATTGCTTGTAATTGACTGTTTTCTGTTATGAAGTTCTCTGGTTCCCAGATAAACAATTTCAGCAAAAAGCAGGATAACGGGTATGCTGATAAAAACAACCGGAATATTCATAAATTCTCTTGTTTTTTCATTCAAAGGATTGGAATAAAAGAAATAAGACATTCCTGATGAATAAATAATGAGAATAACAGTGTCAAGAATACTGAAAAAGGCAACGGATATTTTTGCAAAAGTTTGTTTTTCCGTCCTTAACAATTCTATCAGAAAAAAAACGGAAAAAAACACAACAGCAAATATCACTGCAAGGAAAGCAACACGAAATCCCGATGAAATCTCAAAAAAGTCAAGCATCCGTCATCACCTTCCTGTCCACTTCAATATCAACCGTGACATCTTCTTCATCAATCGAAATATTACGTACAAATTGATATGCAGATATTTCAGCAAGTGTATTGATATTGATTTCTGTTTTGCACCCAATCTGCAGACGAAGAACAATTTTCTTTTCGTCACAGTTAAGATACACAAAATATGCCGTCATTTCATGCAGAAGAAGCTCTGTTGTCTTTTCAAAAAGATCATACAAAAGAACTGCGTTTTCAATAGACATTTTACAGTCACAATTACCTGCCAGTGCAACATAAACATTGTTAATACTGATATTATCAAGGGATTCACGAAGACAATATTCAAGCTCCTTCGAGCGTACAAAATAATAGTCTTCACTCAGAAGCAGAAGATTGCCTCTTCGTTTGATATAAGCACTCAGAACACAGAGTTCGGAGAGTATTTCTTTTGACTTTTCAGAATTATCCTCGGCTTCGGCAAGAAGATTTTCTGCTTTTTCCAACTGAACTGAAACATCGTGAGTTATTCTGTCATAAAGTCTGTTTTTTTCATCAATACGGGCTTTCTTTTCTTTCAGCTCATTCTCAGCACGAAGCAGTTCATTATTTTCATTGAGCTGTTCCTGAGTTTCACGCAGTTCAGACATCAGCTTTTTAATCTTACCGATATCCTCCTGCCAGAGAACATATCCCCCCGAAATTGTTTTGCAGCAAAGTCTTACATTACCGATATCAACAGGATTACGGGCAGCCTTTATCATAACACTTTTGGAAAAGGTTTTCGCATTTTCAGACATATAGCACTGATTATAATCGTTGTCTGCAATCTGAACGGCAATTGTTGTTTTTTTGAACAGTTCATTATAACCCTGATTTGAGCGTATAAGACCGCTCTGAATAGAACTTTCAAGAAGTAAGATAATCATCAGGCAGTCCATTGCAACAAGGTCACAGCCCCTGAAGCCCAGATAATACGCTACCCAGAAAACCGTTGCACATACAAGAACCAACGCAGGCATTTTCTGAAAAGCACGGCTGCCGGGCACACGGCATTTTATAATCATGGTTATGACAAAATATGCACCCAGAATCATAAACCAACTGATAACAATATAGAAAACAAAACTATATGTATAGTCATTATTGAAATAATAGATTCCGTTAGGGAAATCAAACACCAGACGGTGCATATCATTTGTCATAACAAGACCGATAAGAATAACTGCAGGTATATACAGTAATTTCCATTGCCACGGTAATCTGTAATTCTCGGTTTTACCGATAAATGATGCAATAAAAACACCGAAAAGAGGTATGAGTATCATCGGCACGTAATAAAAATACCACAGATATCGTCCAACGGTGTCAAAATGGCTGACAAAGAACCATTTTATCATACGGATGACAAGCCAGAAACACATAAGACTGCCCACATAAATAAGATAACGACAAATCTGCTTGTTTATTATTCTGTTTTTTACTGAAACACACCACAGCAGAACAGCAACAATTTCAAAAATATTTGTAACGGTGCTGAATGCAGACCTTAAGAATGCATTTGTAAACTGTTCATACAGTCTTTCATAAAACAATGCAAGAAAAAGAAGAAGTATAACGGATGTTATTATAAGTGTCTTGTTCTCATTTTTTCTCATTCAGTCACCCCCTGTTTTTAATATAACATAAAACGTTACAAAAATCTACAACAAAAAACTGCACTTTTGTACAATGAAAAATTTTACATTTACTGTTATACTATAATTGAATATTTATATAATAAGGAGAGAATCAGAATGAAATCAAGATTTTTTTCAATAGTTCTTATTATTGCAGTTGTTATCACTGTTTTCAGCGGTTGCAATACCGAAAAACCGAATACTGATGACCACACTGAAAAGGAAACCACCACAAATAATGTCATTAACGATACAAATATTGATTACATTGACATTTACGAAGATATCAAAGCAGATTTCATTTCACTTTTTGACAATACCGACAAAGAGTTTGACGGTGCTCTCGGTGTTTCAGAAATAATAAATCAGCGTGGCAAAAGCGAAGCTCTTGATGTAATCGGCTATGCCGTAAAAGACCTCAGCGGTGATAATATTCCTGAATTTATTGTGGGCGTTATTGATGAAGATAACAAAGGCAGCGAAATTCTTGCCCTTTATACCGTAAAAAATGAAAAACCTGCTTTTGTTTTTGAAAGTATGACAAGAAGTGCATATTTTCTTATGAATGACGGAAACCTGTTCTATCAGGGCTCTGCAGGTGCAGCATACAGTATTTTCGGTTCATACGCTCTTACTGAAAACGGTGCTGAGCTTGTCTGCAATGATTATTGGTTTACATATGAAAAAGATAAAACTTCTTATGAAATCGGATATTATCACAACACAACAGGTGAATTTGACAAGGCTGTTTCAGAAGAACTGAATATCACGGAAGATGAGTTTTTCAACAAGCAGTCTGCGTTGATTGAAAAAAAGACACAGACTGCCCTTACACCTTTCTCAACCATTGTTGAAAGACAGGAAGAGCAGACAACAGAAACAAAGGCTTCAAGGGTTGTTGCAATGTTTGCGGAGGATGCAGAAGCTTTTGACGAATATGCGGTTTTCAAGGTTGACGAGTCCGAATATTCAACCACAATTCTGTTTATAGCAGAAGGTACAGTCACGGATTTCAGTTTTCTTTCTCTTTCAATCAAGGATGTTGATGAAAACGGTAAAGCAACTTTTGATACGGAATCGCTTTATAATCTCGATACTTTAACAGAAGAAAAACCTCTTGAAGTTACACTCACATTTTACGGTGATTCACCCGCTTACGGAATATCATACAAGGATGCACAAGGTGTTACAAAAAACTACACAGTTACAATCAGCGGTGAAGACGGTTCTGTAATCCTCTCTGAATTTTAAAGCATAATGTAAAAAAAAACATCCCGATTTTTCGGGATGTTTTTTATGTATCAGTTTTTGTCATTTATACATTTTCTGCAAAGAACCAGTCCGTTATCATCAGCAAAAAAAGAACAATCGAAGCAAACCATATCACCGCATTTTGCACATCTGTCAAGTTCAAATCTTGCCTCAATATTTGCTCTTTCGTATGCATTATTGTGCTCAAATGAATACAGAATATCTCTTGCTTGTCTTTGCTCATCCGTGATATATTTTTCGTCTGCAAAACCGTTGATAAATTCTAACACAGGTGTTGGTATTGTTTTTCCGCAACAATCACAAAAGAATTCAAATTCAAAATGTGTTTTTGTTGACTTATCAAGAAACTTTTTTGTTACAGACTTCAACATATATTTATCCTCTGCTTTATTAAAATATAAATACTATCATATTTTAACCTGTCAGAAGAATAATTCATATTGTTCTTTAGTGCAATTTTTATTTGATTATCTTTTTATTCTTTATCATTTTTCCGTTTGCGTTGATATAAGAATATTTTCGGCACTTAAAAAGCTCTTTTCTGCCCATTTCATTTCTTGTAAAAATAAGCTCGAATTTACCGCCTGCAGATTTAAGATTCTTTGCAAGAACTGCTGCTGTTTCTTTGTTTGCACCGAGAACCGAAGGACAGGCATAGCTCTGCACATAGTTCTTTGTTGCAAGCTTTGAAAAACCTTTTGTGCCGATAAGAATATATCTGGGGTCATCAATGGGTGAAAGAAGCTCTGAAACCGCCTTGGCAAAAACATTCTTTTCCCTGACTGTTGCCCTTTCAAGAGAACAGTTTATTATATTTTTCTTTGCTGATTTTTCAACAACAATTCTTGCTCCTCGGCTGTCTATTTCACCGATTTCTTTGAGCGTTCTGAGAATTGCGGAAGAAATATTGCTTACAGTTTTTTCGGGTGATGAATTTTTCATCACAACCGATGATGTTTTTATAAGCAATACGGAACAGACCACTGCAATGATAAATCCGATAAGACCGCCGAAAAATCCCGATGTTGCGATGATAACTATTGCAAGAACAATCAGCACGGCAAGAATAATTGCATAAATCTTATTCTTATGAACTGCCTTTGCAGGCTGAACCTCTGCAGGAACTTCACTCACTTCAACAATTTCAGGTCTTGCTTTACCTTTGACTGCACCTGTCCATCTGCCTGCCATAACATTTCTTTCTTTTGCAAGTGAAAGCATACGGCTGTTTATGTTTTCAAGCCCCTGACTGTCAAAGGGTGGCTCAAGAATATCAATTCTGTCTGTTCCGCTTTCAATGACATCGCTGTTATAAGCAGGTGCCTGAAAACAGGCAAAACGGCGCTTCATTGTTTCAAAATCATCACTTATAATTTCATCGTCTGACTCAGGCTCAACGGTCACAAGATGCCAGATATTCGATACCTTTTCAGGATTTTTCTTATCAATTCTTATCGCTCTGCCACGCATCTGATTTGAAAGCATAAAGCTTCCCACAAAGCTTGCAAGAATGAGCGAATTGATGTTTGGTGAATCCCAGCCCTCACCCAAGAGAGATTTCGTACCGATAAGCACATTTATGACACCTGTCTGAAAAGCCTTTGTAATAATGCTGACTTTATTCTTGTTTGAACCTGAGAAAATTATCTCAGTATGATTTGTGTTTTCAATTTTCTTTATTCTGCAGGGCACACCCTCGTTATATGCAATTTCCTGAACAGGTTCAACTGCAGAATCGGGCAGAATCACAAGGGTACCCGAAAGAACGGCAATTTTTCCGTCAGGATTGCTTCTTCGGAGTGATTCAAAAACAGGAACGGTGCCCAGCTGATGAATTTCTTCTTCGGTGCCCACAATTTTCATCATATCTTTTCTGATGTAGTCCGTGAGAATCAGCATACGGAGTCCGTCACCGAGATTTTCATACTCACTCTTGACAATTCTGTTAATGCTTCCGAGTTTACCAACAGAAGATACAAGCATTTTATTGATTTTTTCATTTGACACAAGACAGACTTTTCTTTTTTCAAGAAGAGCATCTGATGAAAGTATACTTTTCAGCTTTTCACTGATTTCTTCAGTAAAAATATCGGGCTTGTCAATGATGAACTGAAATGCTTTTTCTGCTTCTTTTATTGAATAAACGGGTGCATTTCTGCCCTCATTAACTTTTTCTTCAAGGCTCTGCGAAATGGTTGCATTGCATTTTTTTGCAACACATACAAGAGACCTGAACCCATCGATATTGTCATAAAGCAATTCTTCATTACCCGAAACTCCCGACATCTGCAAAGCCCTTGCGGGAAGTCCCTCTGCAATGATTTTTTCACTTACTGCTTTTGCCTTTGCTTTGTAATCTGTAAGCAGTTTTGCTTCATCGGCTGTGGGATAGCTGAAATATATGTAATCCTGATGGGGACAGAGCGTTTTCTGAACAACAAGCTGAGGAACAAAGATTTCCTCGTCAATATCACCGCAAAGTGTATGATACCTGTTCCATTCGGCAGGCGTGCTGTCATAGGGTGGAGTTGCCGTCAGGGCAATGATTGTGACTTCATTTCCGAGTGCAGAAACAAATTTTTCAAGCACCTTCTGCCATTCACTTTTAAGATGATGCGCTTCATCAAGGCAGATTGTTTTTATCCCTGCCTTTTTTATTTCGGCAAAGATATCAAAATTGCTGTAGTCCTGAACTTCCTCAGTTTCAAAAGCATCGTCACCGTCTTCGGCTTCAACTACTGATTTTGTAAATGCAGCATGAAGTGCCTGATATGTGATTGAAGTTATCAGAGACGGTTTATTCAGAGAATAGGATATGTATTCATCGGGATTTTCACTTTCGGGAAGATAAGCTTCAATAAATCTCTCACCCCACTGCTGACGGATTGTGACAGAGGGTGACAAAACAAGAGCAGGAGCATTCTGTCGGCGCACAAGCTCAAGACCGAGAATAGTCTTGCCGCTGCCGGGAGCAGCCACAATATGAATTCTTTTGTCTTTCAGATGCTTCTGTGAATTGTCAAGCACAGCCTTTTGATAATCACGAAAAGTCCACTTAAATCTGATTTTACTGAAATCTTTCATATCATCCACTCCTGATGTAAGATAAATCCATTTTAACATAAAAATATTTATTATTCAACCGATGATTTTTATGTAAATACAAATCATCACAGTATCACAACCCTGCTTTTTCATACAATCATAAATATCTCATATAAATTACTGAGGTGTTTATATGAAGCTTTTATCTGTTAAATTAAAGTCGGTTATAATTACGATGGCTGTTATACTTCTGGTTGTTTTCGGGATATTTATGACAGCACACACTCTGTCTGATGCGGTATCGGGTGAGGCAAGGATGATCCCTATATACAATGTTGAGACTGCTGAAAAGAAAGTGGCAATTACATTCAACTGTGCTGTGG
>CALEII010000054.1 GCA_937876205.1 uncultured Clostridia bacterium | reverse complement strand
CAAAACTCGTAACACGTCTTATCAACAGTGTTATGTACGATGGTAAAAAGGGTGTTGCTCAGAAGATCGTTTACGATGCTTTTGACATCATCAGAGAAAAAACAGGTGAAGAACCCCTTGAGGTATTTGCAGCAGCAATGGAGAATGTTATGCCCTTGCTCGAAGTTAAGGCTCGCCGTGTAGGTGGCTCAACTTACCAGGTACCCATGGACGTTCGTCCCGAAAGAAGACAGACATTAGGTCTCAGATGGATCACACTTTACGCACGTGGTCGTTCCGAAAGAACAATGAAGGAAAGACTTGCAGGCGAAATTATGGATGCTAAGAACGAACAGGGCTCAGCATTCAAGAAGCGTGAAGATACACACAAGATGGCAGAAGCTAACAAGGCTTTCTCACATTTCCGTTGGTAATTCCATCGTATTTTTCCATTCACATTTTTGGAGGTTAATATGCCAAGGCAGGTTTCACTTGAATTAACAAGAAACATCGGTATCATGGCTCACATCGATGCCGGTAAGACAACCACAACTGAGCGTATTCTGTATTATACAGGTGTTAATCGTAAAATCGGTGAAACACACGATGGTTCTGCAACAATGGACTGGATGGCACAGGAGCAGGAAAGAGGTATCACGATTACTTCTGCTGCTACTACATGCTTCTGGACCAAGAAGGACGATCCCGATCAGAAAAAATACAGAATCAACATCATCGACACTCCCGGTCACGTTGACTTCACAGTTGAAGTTCAGCGTTCACTGCGTGTTCTTGACGGTTCGGTTACAGTTCTCTGTGCTAAGGGTGGCGTTGAGCCTCAGTCTGAAACAGTATGGCGTCAGGCTGATGAATATAGAGTTCCGAGAATGGTATATGTCAATAAAATGGACATTATGGGTGCAAACTTCTATAATGTTCTTGATATGATGAAGGACAGACTTAAGTGTAATGCTGTTCCCATTCAGCTCCCCATCGGTGCTGAGTCAGATTTCAGAGGCATCATTGACCTTGTTGAAATGACTGCTGATGTATATTATGACGATATGGGACTTGATATGCGTGTTGAAGAGATTCCCGCAGATATGCAGGAAATCGCTCAGAAGTACCATGATGAGCTCGTTGAAGCTGTTGCTTCTACAGACGAAGCTCTTATGGAGAAGTACTTCGAAGAAGGCGAGCTTTCAATCGAAGAAATCAAGACTTGCATCAGAAAAGCAACAATCGCTAATGAAATGGTTCCCGTTGTATGTGGTACTTCATACCGTAACAAGGGCGTTCAGAAGCTTCTTGACGCTGTTATTGACTATATGCCCGCTCCCACAGACATTGAGGACGTTAAGGGTATAAATCCCGAAACAGAGCAGGAAGAAACTCGTCTCTCATCAGACGATGAACCCTTCTCAGCTCTCGCATTCAAAATTGCAACAGACCCCTTCGTAGGAAAGCTCTGCTATTTCCGTGTATACTCAGGTATGGCTGTTGCAGGTACAACCGCATACAACTCAACAAAGGGTAAGAACGAGAGACTCGGTCGTATCCTTCAGATGCATGCAAACCACAGACAGGAAATTGATACCTGCTATGCAGGTGATATTGCTGCTGTTGTCGGTGTAAAGAACACTACAACAGGTGACACACTCTGTGACGAAAATCATCCTATTATACTTGAATCAATGAACTTCCCCGAGCCCGTTATCCGTGTTGCTATCGAGCCTAAGACACGTGCAGGTCAGGAGAAGATGGGTATCGCTCTTGCAAAGCTTGCAGAAGAAGATCCCACATTCAAGTTCTACACAGATCAGGAAACAGGTCAGACCATCATTGCCGGTATGGGTGAGCTTCACCTTGAAATCATCGTAGACAGACTTCTCCGTGAATTCAAAGTTGAAGCTAATGTTGGTAATCCTCAGGTTGCTTACCGTGAGACAATCACAAGAGAAGCATCTGTTGACACCAAGTACTCCAAGCAGTCAGGTGGTCACGGTCAGTACGGTCATTGTAAGATGCGTATTGAGCCCAACCCCGGCAAGGGCTTCGAATTTGTCAGCGAAGTTGTCGGCGGTGCTATTCCCAAGGAATACATCCCCGCAATCGAACAGGGCGTCAGAGGCGCTATGCAGAACGGTGTACTCGCAGGCTACAACGTTGTTGACGTTAAGTGCGTAGTATTCGACGGTTCATACCACGAAGTTGACTCTTCAGAAATGGCTTTCAAGATGGTTGGTTCAATGGCATTCAAAGAGGCTATGCAGAAGGCAGCTCCCGTTCTTATGGAGCCCATCATGAACATTTCAGTTATCACTCCCGACGATTATATCGGTGATGTTCTCGGTGATATCACAGCTCGTCGTGGTATGATGAAGAAGATGGAGCAGCGTAACGGCGGCGTTCAGCAGATTGACGCAACTGTACCCCTTGCATCAATGTTCGGTTATGCAACAGACCTTCGTTCAAAGACTCAGGGCCGTGGTCAGTATGTAATGGAACCCGGCACATACGATCAGGTTCCCAAGTCAATTGCAGACGCTGTTATCGGCAGCAGAGCAAAATAATATAATTTCGTAAAACTACTTGAAATTATTTTCATTTACTGTTACAATAGTATAGTAAATTTATTCCCAATTACTAAGGAGGAAATTTAAAATGGCAAAAGCTAAGTTCGAAAGAACCAAACCCCATGTTAACATTGGTACTATCGGTCACGTTGACCACGGTAAGACAACTCTTACAGCAGCTATCACAAAGACTCTCGCATCAAAGGGTCAGGCTGACTTCGTTGATTACGCAAACATTGATAAGGCTCCCGAAGAGAGAGAGCGTGGTATCACAATCAACACAGCTCACGTTGAGTATGAGACAGAGACACGTCACTATGCTCACGTTGACTGCCCCGGCCATGCTGACTATATCAAGAACATGATCACAGGTGCTGCACAGATGGACGGTGCTATCCTTGTTATCGCTTCAACAGACGGCCCCATGGCTCAGACAAAGGAACATCTCCTTCTTGCTCGTCAGGTTGGCGTTCCCTACATCATCGTTTTCATGAACAAGGTTGACCAGGTTGACGACGAAGAACTTCTTGAACTCGTTGAAATGGAAATCCGTGAAACACTTGATGAGTACGAATTCCCCGGCGACGAAACACCCATCATCAAGGGTTCAGCTCTTAAAGCTCTTGAAGCAGCTTCAGCTGATGATCCTGCTTGTGCTCCCATCTGGGAACTCATGGCTGCTGTTGACAGCTACATCCCCACACCCGACAGAAAGGCTGACCAGCCCTTCCTTATGCCTGTTGAAGACGTTTTCACAATCACAGGTCGTGGTACAGTTGCTACAGGTAGAGTTGAAAGAGGCCGTGTCAACGTTAACGAAGAAGTTGAAATCGTTGGTATCAAGGAAGAAAGCAGAAAGACAGTTTGTACAGGTCTTGAAATGTTCAGAAAGATGCTCGACTTCGCAGAAGCAGGCGACAACGTAGGCGCTCTTCTTCGTGGTGTTCAGAGAACAGAAATCGAACGTGGTCAGGTTATCTGTAAGCCCGGTTCAATCAAGCCCCACACAAAGTTCAAGGGTCAGGTTTACGTTCTTACAAAGGATGAAGGTGGCCGTCATACACCTTTCTTCAACAACTACAGACCTCAGTTCTACTTCAGAACAACTGACGTTACAGGTGTTATCAACCTTCCCGAAGGCACAGAAATGTGTATGCCCGGTGACAACGTTGTTATGGACGTTGAACTCATCACTCCCATCGCTATCGAACAGGGTCTCCGTTTCGCTATCCGTGAAGGCGGCAGAACAGTTGGTTCAGGCGTTGTTACAGAAATCAACGAATAATATCGTTTATTGAAGTACAAATTAAGGGTGTCGGATTCTCCGACACCCGTTTTTTGTTTTATATATAATATTTGAATAAAAGATGTGATGAAATATCGTACAAATTGCATATTGATATTAAATATAGTTTATTATATAATAAGATTACAATATTTTGAAGGAGTTTTTATAAATGACAGTTTTATTCAACATCTTATGGCTTATTTGCTTCGGGTGGACCTCGGCACTGGGCTTTGCGCTTGCAGGCATTCTGTGTTGTATCACCGTTGTGGGTATTCCGTTCGGAAAGATGTGCTTCAACTTTGCAAAGCTCTGTCTTTTCCCGTTCGGTAAAGAGATTGTCTACGACAAACACAGGTCTGTAAGTAAGCTCGGCAACGCATTATGGATTATTTTTATCGGTATCTGGCTTGCGCTGTTGTTTGTGCTTGAGGGAATCGCATTCTGCGTAACGCTTGTGGGCATACCTTTCGGCATTCAGTATTTCAAGTTTGCAAAGCTTGCCTTCGCACCGTTTGGTGCAAAAGTAAAAGACAAATAAAAAAACTTAATAATCAGAATCTTTCTGCAAATAATATGTCTGTACATATTTTGCAGGAAGTTTTTTTTATGTTCAAATCCTTGATTTTAATTAAAAATAGTGATAGAATAAAAACACCACACAAACATAATATGGATTTCACAAAGCCATGTTTTTTTACTTTTGTAAAAAATGCAGGCTTCTGTTATCGTGGCTTCGTGAGAAATCCGATTGTTTGTGTGGTGCAAACTGAGGTCTTGCATTTTTTAGTGCGTGGCTTCGGTTGCGCACTTTTTTTATTTTATACCAGAGCTCACTTATTAAAAAGAACTTTAGTGAAAGCACTTTATTTTTGGTGTCTTTTGTGGTATAATATCAATGCCAAACAAATTTTTTAATCAAGAATGATAGTTATTTTCTCACCAAGGGGTATTTATACTCTTTTTGCACACAATAACTATGTGAATTTTGTAAAAATGCAAATTCCATCAGGTTATTGTGTGGGAAACCTATCATTTCTTGAGATTTGTTTGGCGACAATCGGAGTTTGCGTTTTTTGTGCGTGGCTTCGGTTGCGCACTTTTTTGTTTTTAGGAGAAAATTTAGATGTGTAAAGCAGATGTAAATGATTTTGATGCCATTTTTAAAATAATAGAAGCCAAACTGCAGGATTATGACACTGAGGCAATTGCTGCTCAGCTAAAGGAGAAAAAAGCACATTTCGCTAGCACCTTAAATGATACTCAGAAGAAAGAATTCACTGAAATGGGAAATCTTGTTGACCGCTATTTTTCACTAATAGAAAATGACGCATTCAATAATGGCGCACTGCAGGCGCTTATTGCCGAGGCAGAACAAGAAAAATCCACCTGAGCACAGGTGGATTTGATTTTTACAGTATATTTTTAATTTCTCTGAGAGTGTCTGCAATATAATCGGCAGGCTTGCCGGAGTATTGCTCACCCTTAAAGTTAAACCAACAGGTTTTAAGACCGTAGTCTGTGCCGCCTTTTATATCGGCAGTCAGGGAGTCACCAATCACAATGACTTCCTCTTTTTTTATTTCGGGCAGACGTCTGAAGCATTCATCAAAAAATTCCTTTGACGGCTTTGAAAAACCGATTGCCTCAGAAGTGAAGAAATCTTTTATATAATCTATCATACCCGCTTTTGTCATTCTGACAATCTGCTGTCTGTGAATGGCATTACTGACAACATATACGCTGTATTTGGATGCGAGATACTCCACAAGGTCATTTGCTCCCTCAACGGGAATTGCGCTCTCGGCAAGGTTTGCGACGAACATTTTTTCAAATTCATAGCCTGTTCTGTCAATTCCGAGTCTGTCAAAAATCAGTTGCCAGCGTATACGGAACAATTCATCACGGGTTATTTCCTGTTTTTCTATTTTGTGCCACAGCCCGTCGTTTATCTCGTTGAAAACTGTAAATACTTCATCTGTGTAGGGAATGTTCCACTCACTGAAGCCTCTTTTTATTGAGTCCTCAGCGCAAAGATGAAAATTCAGCAGAGTGTTGTCTACATCAATAAAAACAGTTGTAATCATCAGCCTAAAAATTCAAAAATCGTGTCAAGGTAGCCCTTGAGAACATCGTTTGTGGTTGCAAAAATTTCATGCTTTGAGTTCATAATATGTACAAGTTTTGCCTTTGCCAGCTTTCTTGCAAAAACATCCTGATAAGATGAAATGACCTTTGCATCCTGTTCGGGCTGGAAGATAATGACATCGGCAGAAATACGCTTGCAGTTATTGTCATCAAGCAGGTGGTCAGTGAGCTTCAGAGCCTCGTTTACCCAACCGAATGCAGGGCCTGCTGTACGGTAGTGAGGGTCTTTTTTCTTCTTCTCAAGGTAATAATCAAATCTTGCCTTACTTGTGTCTGAGCTGTTTTCGTATGTGGCGTTGGGATTGAATTTGCACATTGTGGGTACAGACACATTTTTAAGTCCTATTGCCGAAGTGAAGCCCATAATAGCCTTTGCGAGAGGCACGGGAGCACCTGTCTGAGCGCATATCATAGGGGAGGAGAGAATTGCTTTCTCAAAAACCTCGGGATAAACCTGAATATATCTTGCCGCAATGCCGCCGCCCATTGAGTGACCGAACAGGTACATAGGCAGACTGTTGCCACGGGGCAGAACAATGTCATTTATAAAGATGTTAAGGTCCTCTATGTAGTCAGAAAATCTTGAGAGCCTGACAGTTTCAGTGTCACCGGGCATTCTGTATGAATAGCCGTGGCCTCTGTGGTCAAGCGCAAATGTATTGAAGCCGTTATTTGTGAAGTAGTATGCCATTTCACGGAATTTTTCTGCCGACTCGGTAAAGCCGTGAGCTATGACAATGTTTGCTTTTGCATTTTTTACCGTGTGGGCTTCAAAGTGCAGAGATTTGCCGTCTGTTGTTGTGAAATAGCCGTCTTCACGGATTTCTGCAAGATAAGGCTCAACAATGTTTATCATTTCCTCGGCATAATTTTTTTCGTTGACAAGCTCTATAAGGTTTTTCATTTCTGCATCTCCTTTAAACAATAATTTAGCGGAGCTAAATTATTGTAAAGTAATAGGTAAGAAGTAAGAGTGAAGAAGTTCGGGCGGGACACCCGCACCCGATTATAAATAGGGTAAGGGGCAACGCCCCTTCCACACTTATTCACTATTACCTATTACTTCTTACTTCAACAATAATTTATCGCACAGCGATAAATTATTGTTTATTCAAGTATATCACACGCAAAATAAAATTGCAATCAATTCATACAATTGACAAAAAATGCATTTCGTATTATTATATAAAAAGATTGAAAATTCCGAGGGAGGAATGTGAAATGGCTGAATATCTTCGTGTTGCCTGTGCAGTGCCCGATGTGAGGGTAGGGGACACAAAGTTCAATACAAATGAAATTCTGCGTCTTGTTGAAGAAGCAGAACAGGAAAATGCCGATGTGATTGTTTTTCCCGAGCTGAGCATTACGGGCTTCAGTTGCGGTGATTTGTTTTATCAGGAATCATTGCTTGAGGGGGCAAAAAATGCCTTAAATGAGCTTGTTGTAGCCACTGCAGATGATAATGCACTGATTGTGGTGGGATTGCCTCTTGAAATAGGAAACAGGCTTTACGACTGTGCTGCGCTTATTTATGGCGGTGAGGTCAAGGCTTTTGTGCCGAAGAATTTCGTTTGCACATATGCCCTCCGATGCTTTTCTTCTGCTGATGATATAAGAACAAATGAGATTGACTTCTTCGGTGAACAGGTCCCCGTGGGCAGTAACCTTGTTTTTGATTACAAGGGTGTGAAAATCGGCGTCGAAATCGGTGATGACCTGCTTTCTCCGTTGCCTGAGAGTACTCTGCTTGCACTCGGCGGTGCTGAGGTTATAGTAAACCCTGCGGCAGCATATGAATCGGCAGGTAAGAGACAGCTCAGAAGAGAAAATGTCCGTATTCAGAGTGAAAAGTGCATCTGTGCATACTGCTTTGCATCTGCAGGTGCTGAGGAATCAACTCAGGATTTTGTGTACTCGGGTCACAGCGTGATTTCTGAATGCGGAAGTGTTCTGAACGAGAATGAACACGCCGCAGACAGCGGATATATGATTATATCAGATGTTGATACAGACAGAATAAAGGCTGAAAGACGTGTCAGCAGGCAGTTCGGCTTTGCTGTGAACTCTTACGGTGCCATAACTGACATTGACACTGTTTTTGTTGACGACGGTGAGCCCTCGGGTAACGGTGAGTTTGCATATATCAGCAGAACACCTATGATTCCCGAGGATGAAAACGAAAAAAAACAGCGATGTTTTGATATATTTGAAACACAGACTGCCGGTCTTATGAAGAGAATGAAAATCACAAACGGCAAGCCTGTTATCGGTGTTTCGGGCGGTCTTGATTCCACATTGGCACTGCTTGTTTGTGTCAATGCAGTGAAAAAACTCGGCAGAGATGCAAGTGATGTCATTGCTCTGACTCTGCCTTGCTTCGGCACAACCAAAAGAACCAAGGGTAATGCGTGGACTCTTATGGAGAAGCTCGGTGTCAGCGCAAAAGAGGTTGATATAAAAGAAGCCTGCACACTTCATTGCCGTGATATCGGCCACGATGTCAATCAGCTGGATGTTACATTTGAGAATATCCAGGCTCGTGAACGCACTCAGATTCTTATGGATATTGCCTGCCGTGAGGGTGGATTTGTTGTGGGTACAGGTGACCTGAGTGAGCTGGCACTCGGCTGGTGCACATATAACGCCGACCATATGAGTATGTATAGTGTGAATGCAGACATTCCCAAAACACTTATGAAGGAAATTATAAAGGTAATTGCCGAAACTGAGGATTTTGCCGAGTGTAAGGATGTTCTGCTTGATGTTGTGGGTACGCCCATAAGCCCTGAGCTTCTTCCGCCTGATGAAAACGGTAATATTCAGCAGGAAACAGAAGATATCATAGGGCCCTATGAGCTTCACGATTTCTTTATTTATTACGTACTGCGTTACGGCTATTCGCCCAAGAAGATATACGCAATGGCTCTCACTGCCTTTGCGAGTGATTATACGGCTGAGACTGTGCTGAAATGGCTTAAAGTATTTTATAAGAGATTCTTTGCACAGCAGTTCAAAAGAAGCTGTATGCCCGACGGCGTCAAGGTGCAGGATATCGGACTTTCACCAAGAGGCGAGTGGAATATGCCCACAGACGCTTCAGCAGCACTGTGGCTCGGTGATATTGAAGAAATATAAACAATAATTTATCGGGCTGATTGAACAAACCAATCGTAGGGGCGCCCATTGGGCGTCCGTTTGAGGAAAAACAATCTATCGTAGGGACCGATGCCCACATCGGTCCGATTGCAAAATGTAATGGATCAATAACGGTGGTACACCGTTCTATTGCATTAGCTTAAATGTGCTGGCATGTCGGATAGTGAAAATCTGCGTTTTTAAATTTGTCTTCGACAAATGCGGACCGATGTGGGCATCGGTCCCTACATTAGTTACATATGTTTCAATACGGACGCCCAATGGGCGCCCCTACGAAAAAAACATCCCGATAAATTCTGATTTGTTTAAAAAAACGCTTGTGCAATTTCCTGCACAAGCGTTTGATTTTTGCTTTATTTGTTTGCTTCGTAATCTTTAATCCAGTCAGCCATATCTTTGATTGACTGTTCAACTGACATAGGCTCATAGCCAAGCTCTGCTTTTGCCTTTTCATTTGAGAAATTGCAGTTTGAAACAAGCTTTCTGATGGAATATCTTGTAAAAAGAGGTGTTGTATCAGTGACTTTGTAATAAACCTCCATAATCGGTGCGGCAAGGTCGGCAACCTTCTTTGACAGTTTCAGTTTAGGTTCTTTTTTGCCCAGTGCGGCAGCTGTGATTCTGATGAATTCGCCGACAGTCATTGCTTCACCGCAGATGAGGTAGCATTCACCCGGTCTGCCCTTTTCTGCAGCGGCAACACTTGCTTTTGCAACGTCACGCACGTCGACAAAGTTATACATACCGAATGTGATTGTAACAGGGAAGTTTCCTCTTACAAACATTCTTACCATTTCACCGATGCTGGATACCTTGAAATCGTAAGGGCCTATGCAGGCGCTGGGCTGGATGATAACTGTTTCAAGGCCGTCTGTTCCGTTTGAATCTATAACAAACTGTGTTGCTTCAGCCTTTGTTTTGGCATATGCTCCCTCAAGGATATCGGGGTCATAGTGTGACAGTTCGTGCATAACCTGATTGTCAGGCAGAGGAGGATATGTATCAACTGAAGACATATATACAAGCTTCTTTACACCGCATTTTTTGCAGGCTGCAACAACATTTTTTGTGCCTGTGACATTTACATTATATACCAGTTCTTCATTACCCGGTTTAAGCTCAATGATGCCTGCGCTGTGATAAACAGTGTCAGCGCCCTCAAAGGCTTTTTCGAGAGAAGCAAGGTCTGTGACATCACCGAATACTTTTACGCAATTAAGTCCGTCAAAAATCTTACTTTCTTTACGGATGAGGATTGTGGGAGTTGCTCCGTTGTTGATGAGCTCAAGCAGGAGGGCATAACCCACATGACCGGTGGCACCGGTCATAACGATTTTTGAAGTTTTTTCCATTTTCTTTTGCACACCTTTTATTGTTTAATTGACTAACGCAATTATTATATCATTCACATTGGTACCCGTGGCACCTGTGATAATGATTGAATTTACAGCTTTCAGAGCTGAGAATGAGTTGTTATTGCTAAGTTCATTTTCAGGATTTATACCTGCGTTTTTCATTTTCATATATGTGTTTTTATCTGCAAAACCGCCGGCCGCATCTGTGGGACCGTCAGTTCCGTCTGAACCGACACTTGCAAATATTATCTGCTTGTCAGTGTTTTTCAGCTCAATTGCCGCCGTCAGAGCCATTTCCTGATTTCTGCCGCCCTTGCCGACTCCCTTTACAGTTACAGTTGTTTCACCGTAACAGATGATTGCTTTCTTTTCTGCCGTCGTGTGAGCGAGGTCAAGTGCCTGACGGACAATTATTTCTGCATTGTCACGGGCTTCCCCCTCAATCAGAGAAACAGAATGAATGCTGTAGCCGTGTTCTTCACAGGCTTTCACTGCGCCGTCACGAAGCTCAATTACAGAGCCGATTACTGTGTTTGTGGCGTTTGTGACCTCTCTGAAAACAGTGTTTTTTATTATGTCTTTTATTTTTTCAAAGCTGTCTTCGGGAAAATACCTGTCCATTACTGCAAGTGCATTTTCCGGCGTTGTGTCGCATGTGCAGCAGGGGCCTGAGCCGATTGCTGAAATCTCATTGCCGATTACATCAGATAATATGATACATTCAACGGGGCAGCTCACACTGTTTGCGAATGCTCCGCCCTTTACGAGTGACATAGCCTTTCTCACGGCGTTTATTTCTTTTATGTCTGCACCGCACCTGAGCAGACTGTCTGTGAGGCTTCTCAGCTCCTGAAGGGGAATTTTCGGCTTTTCAAAAATTGCTGATGCTCCGCCTGAGAGCAGAAACAGTATTCTGTCATTTTTACCGAGCTTCTGTGCTTCGTCAAGAATCAGAGATGTGTATCTGACGGAATTTTCGTCAGGTATCGGATGACCTGCTTCATAAACAGAAAAGACATCCGGCAAATCAATGCTATGACCGTATTTTGTGAGGACAAAGCCCTGCCTGATTTTATCACCAATTGTGTCATAAACTGCCTTAGCCATTGTGCAGGCGGCTTTGCCTACCGAAATCACCGTGATGTTGTTGTCATAATCGCGGTTTTTCAGATATTCTCTGACCCTGACTTCAGGTGAAGCATTTTTTATGGCACTGTTTATGATGTCAAGAAGAATGTTTTTCATTTTCTCATAATTTCGAAGTGCTGATTGTCGGGAAGTGACGGATGTGTCAGCTCTTCGGCAATCTCTTCAATCTGACGGAAAAGCTTCTGTATTTTCTCTTTTCTCAGAGCTTTTACGGGAAGCACCTTGCTTATTCTTGCAGGCAGTGATGCCACATCCTTTACGATTATGTAAACAGGGTCGGTTGTGCCGTAATTTTTCTTTGAGCCGTCAAAAACACCAAGGAAAATATCAATGATATGCTCCAGCAGATTGTCTTTTTTTATCTGTTTTATTGCTTTTCTGCTGACACCCTTGCCGAAGGTGAAGAAGTTGATGATTCTGCCTGCTTTACCGACAGTCAGATTTTTCAGGAACTTCACAGCGGCTCTTATGGGCTTGTAGTATTTGCCGTCAAGGTTGAATTTTTCATCAATTGAATTGACTCTGAGCAGGAATTCCTCCTTGTCATCAATTGCAGAGTTTATAATACCCATAAGCAGATTTTCTGTATGCTGTGTGATGTATGAGGCATCATATGTATTACCGTTGTATGAAAAACTGTCAATTGTGTCAATGCTCATTGTGAATCTGTCTTCGTCAACTGTGAGGTTGACAATGGGTGACGGATGACCGCAGAGTGCACCGACATTTATCTGAATGAGTGAATTGCCGTTCTTTGAGGTGTATTGAGTGTTTCTCTGCATATGGGAATGCCCCACAATAACAAAGTCAACGCCTGCATCTGCAAGTGCTTCTGCTCTCTCTTCCCAATCACCGATTATCTGCCCGCCGTTTATAAGCATTGATATGTTCGGCAGTAACAGATGATGCTCCATAACAATAACTGCTTCACCGTTTGCTTTTGCATCACGGGTATTTTTAACTATCCATTCAAGATGTTCGTCGCAGTAGCCTGCCTTGCCTTTTCCGTTTCTGTCATCATTCAGACCGATTAAACGTATGCCGTCAAGCTTAACGGCGTAAGATGCAGCACCGATTTCATTTATGTATGTATCGTAAGCCTGAGCTTCACCGTATTCTTTATAGAACTCACGAAGGTCGGTGACGCTCATTGTTTCTACATCATAGAGGATTTCATCACCCTGATAACGCCTTGACCTGCCGTCACAGCACCAGTCGTGGGTTGAATAAATAACAAAAACAGGCTTCTTTTCACTGAGCTTGCGGATTTTTTCTTTTATCTCAAAATGTGAGACCTTTTCGCCGTCGTTTGACATATCGCCTGCAATAAAAACATAGTCGGAGTCGGAATTTGCAATTTTTTCAAACGCTGCATCAATTATAGCGCCTGATTCCTTGAGGCATTTCTGGTCTGAGGACTGTCTGAGACGGTACGCAATGCCGTCATCTGCAAGTGTTTCTGAAAAATGATGCAGGTCGGCAACAATTGAAATTTTTTTCATAATTTTTCCTCCTCGACTGATAAGTATATATTAACATAATGTTAACATAATTACAAGTTGTACATAATTAAAAAAATAAATTTGTAAAATGTTACAAATCGGAATGTTTCGTTTTGTATATTTTAAGAAAATAACAAACGGAATTGACAAAAGCTGTTGTATATATTATAATATAATCCATAAAAATTCTGAAAGGAGCTATATCCTGAAATGGATGACCCTTACCCTGCTAACTTTTTAAACCTCGCAGCAGCAGCTGCAGCAACAGACGGTGACGTATCGGCTGTTTCGATTATTCTAAAAATACTTCTTCTGTTCGTGCTTATTCTTGTGAACGCATTTTTCGCAATGAGTGAGATTGCTATCATCTCTCTCAATGACACGAAAATTGATAAGCTCGCTGAGGAAGGCCACAAAAAAGCAAAACAGATACAGAAATTAACTCAGAATTCGTCGAACTTCCTTTCGACCATTCAGATAGGTGTTACTCTTGCGGGCTTCCTGACCAGTGCTTCGGCTGCTGATTCATTTGCCCCCATCATTACAAATGCAGTTGCACCTTATGTTCCCGGCATACCCGTATCGGTCATAGATACCGTTGCGCTTGTTCTCATCACCATAGTCATTTCTTATTTCTCCCTTGTTTTCGGTGAGCTTGCGCCCAAGAAGATAGGTATGCAGAAGTCTGAAAAGGTCGCTTATAAGGTTGTCGGAATTCTTTTGTTTATTATGAAGGCAACAAAGCCCTTTGTTAAGGTGCTTTCACTTTCAACCAACGGTATTGTCAGACTTTTCGGCATTGACCCCAACGCCGATGAAGAGAATGTCACAGAAGAAGAAATTCTTATGATGGTTGACGTGGGCGAAGAAAAGGGCGTTATAGAAAACGCTCAGGCTGAAATGATAAACAACATATTTGAATTTGATGACATTGATGCAGGTGACATTATGACTCACCGTGTTGATATGACTGCAGTTGAAGCAGATGAATCTGTGGCAGAGGTCATCAAGGTTGCCATAGAAGACGGTTATTCAAGAATTCCCGTTTATGATGACGACCCCGATAATATAATAGGCGTTGTTTATGTCAAGGACCTTCTGCCATATATCGGCAAGGAAATTCCCGTTGAAAAGACAATCCGTGAAATAATGCGTGAGGCATATTTCATACCTGAAACAAAGAAATGCGGAGAGCTGTTCTCCGAAATGAGTGAAAAGCGTGTTCAGATGGCAATTGTCGTTGATGAATACGGCGGCACTGCAGGTCTTCTGACTCTTGAAGATATAGTTGAATCCATTGTGGGTAATATTCACGATGAATACGACACAGAGGAAGAAGAAATTGCAAAGATAAAAGGAATGAGTTGTGAAGAAGTTGCTTATAATATTTTAGATAGTTATAATTATTTGTTAAATTTGGCTAAACATGGTGGTAAGAGAGTTTTGGAACAACTTTCTAATCTTAGAAGTAATGATGAGTTAAAAGATGTTGCTATTGTCGAATATTTAAGAAATTCGTTTGTAAGTGATGGTTGCTTAACTGCTATTTTATTAGATATGTCGGATGAAGGTAGTGTTTATGACATGTTTAGTGATGAGCAAAAAGGGCATTTATTAAATTATCCTGAAGGAACGCTATATTATTATGGAGATAATAGACTTAGTATTATTTCACCATTAGTATTAGGAAGTAGATTATATAATGATTATCATCAAGATTTTAGTGATCAATTGATTGAAGAAGTTGATGCTGAAAAAGAACGTTTGAAGGTTTCAGTTTCAATTTTTGGACGTTTAACACCATTAGAATTAAATTATACACCATATCTATTTCATTATATATATATTGCATATCATCTCCTAAACC
>CALEII010000053.1 GCA_937876205.1 uncultured Clostridia bacterium | reverse complement strand
CACAATTGCGAATTGCGAATTTCCAATTGCGAATTCTTGTCGAACTTTGGTTCGATAAATGCTGATTTACAAAAAAATTTCATTTTCCTGCAACACTTTACTGTTTTTTACACTCTAATAGATGAAGGGAGCGTGACACCAATGAAAAACGATCTCACAAAACTCATCAGAGAGGCCCAGACGGGGAACAGTAAAGCGTTTGCACAAGTTTACAGCTTCTATGCAAACGATCTGTATCGCTTTGCGCTCTGGTATACCGGTAAGAGTGCAGATGCGGAGGATGCGGTGCAAGAGGCTGTTTTAATTGCCTTTAAAAACATTGCAAAGCTAAAAAAAGCCTCATCATTCAAGTCATGGATATTCAAGATTCTGGCAAATGAATGCAAGTCAAAGCTTACAAATCCCGCAGACAAGCTTTGTACTGTATCTTTTTATGATATTCAGGAGACAGAATCAGAGGAATCTGCTGTGTCAGATATGAGTGTGTCTGCTGAGCTGAAATCAGCTCTTGACTCTCTTGCTCCCGAAGAGAAGCAGATCGTTCTTCTCAGTGTTATAGGACGCTATAAAAGCTCTGAAATTGCCGGAATGCTCGATATGACGTCAGGCTCGGTGCGTTCAAAGCTTTCACGTTCTCTTGACAAAATGCGGGATATATTGAAGTGAGGTGAACAGTGATGAAAAAATTCAGAAAAGAACTTAAAACCAAAATTATGAGTGAAGAGATTTCTCTTCCGGAATCACTGTCTGCGGAAAGTATTGAAAAGCTTATCAACGAAAAGGGCGGTATACTTGCCCCTGCAAGAAGAAAAGAACGCAGTGCTGTAACCTATATCAGGTGGTGTGCTTCTGTTGCTGCAGTGATTGTGCTTGCAATCGGTGTCGGTGCAGTTATTGAACACACCGGTAATGATGTGAAAATTGAACAGCAGAAAGAAAACCACGAACAGATAATTGAGGATAATCTCAGCAGCTCAGATTATTCAGAGCTTGAAAAAAGTGTTCTGACATATTTCAAGGATATTTACAGCAGTAATGTTATTTACGGCGCTGATGACGACGGAATGAATTTCGGTTTAGAGAGTATTCTTGAGAACTTTGGTACAAAAGATCAGGCATCCGTAAATTCATCGAACTCGGGTATATCAAATCCCGGCAGTGCACCGAACAATTCTGTTTCAGCGGATAATGCCGGTAATGTCGATTTAGAGTATACTTCAGATTCCGTTTACAGCACCACAAACACTCAGGTTGAGGGTGTGGATGAAGCAGACCTCATAAAAACTGACGGCAGATATATATATTATATCCGTTCAGGCCGTGACGAAATAGTAATTACAGATTGCGAAGAGCCTGACAGCATAATGATTGTGTCAAGAATCAGCTTTGCAAGTGAAAAGCTTGATATCGAGCCGGTAGAAATGTTCCTCAGTGGTGATAATCTCGTCGTAATCCTCAGAGAAACAGCCGATTATGAAACAGAAAATACCATTGTTGACATATCAGGTGCAGCTTGCGATTGTTGTTGTATTGCTCTTAAATTTGATACAGTTATAAAGATATACAATATTGCTGACAGAGAAGCCCCTGAAGAAATCCTGTCTCACAAAATAACAGGTGAGTATATTTCATCAAGAATTGCTGACGGCAGACTGATTACAGTTTCAAGATTTGACATCCCTTATTCATCAATCAGGGCTGAGGATTTTGATTCAGCCTGCAAGGTTGTCAAGGACATCTGCGTGCCTGAATATTCGGTTAACGGCGGCGAAATGAAGCGTATTCCTTCAGAAAGAATAAAACTTGTTGATATTGAAAAGCCTGCCACATACACGGTTACATCAATTATTTCACTTGATGATGTCAACGCAGAGCCTGCAATGAATGCGTTTCTTGGGGCAGGCAGTGAAATCTATTGTACGGCGGAAGAGATTTTTATAGCAGAAAACCTGTTTTCATACTGGTCGCAGAATGAGGAAAAAACAGTTGAAGATGCGCTGGGTAAAAAATACACAACTGCAACACGCATTCACAAGATGAATATTACAGATGAAGGAGTCGAATATATAGCTGATGTGACTGTCGGAGGGCTCAGCATCAATCAGTTCTCTATGGATAAGTACGGTGATTACTTCAGAATTGCAACAAACGGCTCTGAGTACCGTGGCGGATTTTCAGGCACTATGGTCTATGTTATTGATAAGGATATGAATATTGTCGGCTTCCTCGGTGGTATAGCAGAGGGTGAAGATATGAAGTCGGCAAGATTTATGGGAGATGTGCTTTATCTCGTTACCTTTATGCAGACAGACCCGTTGTTTGTAATCGACCTCTCAGACCCCGAAAAGCCTGAAATCAAGGGTGAGCTCAAAATACCGGGCTTCTCAACTTATCTTCATCTCATAGGTAACGGTCTTGTGTTAGGAATGGGTGCAGGCGGTACAATGAACGGAACAGACGGCACTGCAAAAATCTCATTGTTTGATGTATCCGACCCGTGCAATCCGAAAGAGCTTGATAACTACACCACAAATTACAGCGCTGAATTTATATCGTCTCACAGAGCATTTGTACAGATAGATAATAACACCTATGCAATGCCCGTTTCGTCAGGTTATACCAAGGATAATCTTATTGTATTCTCTGTTGAAAATAACAGCATAATCATAGACGGTAACTACATCTATTATTACGGCAACAGTACCTATCAGGCAGCAAGATGTGCGTTTATAAACGATTCCTTGTTTACTGTTAACCCTACAGGAATTATTGCTTACAGCCTGACAACGGAAGAAGAAATCGGCAGAATTAAGTTTTAGGGAAGAAAAATGAAAAAGAGAGTTTTAATTGCACTTGCTGTGCTTGTGTGTATTATAATTATAGCTGTGTTCATATTCTCAGGTATAGGTTTATCGTCACACACAGGACTTTATCTCAGGGCAGACAACGGCAGTCATCTTGTGATAATGGATAATTCGCCCATAGTGATGTCTGACAGGGCAGAAAACGATATGTTTGCAAATCTGACCGACGGCGACAGAATTTTGTTTGTTCACGACGGTATACAGGAAAGCTATCCGGGTGGAACACTCGTTTATATGTGTCTTAAGCTTTCTGACGGCGATATAACCGATATTCCTGAAACTGTGCTCACAAGCCTGAGTGAATTGGGGTGGATTGAATATGAAAAAAACAGTTAAAATTGTAATAGCAGCCGTGTGCCTTGTGCTTGTGCTGTGGGCATCAATGCTGATAACTGATGTCACAAAAAGCAACAGCTTTGAAGAGCCCGTGTTTGCACAGATGAAGTATGTACAGCCCGACGACGGCTCAATACTATATCAGGGAATAGGGTATACAGTGCTTATCAGAAATAATGCTGATGAAAACGGAGAGGTTTTCCCCGAATACAGCGAAGTAAAGCTTTTCGGAATTCTCATTTCTGCTGTTATAGTTTAAATTTTATCAGGACCGATTGATGTCGGTCCTGTTTTTTTCTGCAGTGATTTTATCTGGAAAGCAATCACCTTTATTGACTGCAAAAAAAGTCAATAAAGTAATAAAATGGCAAAAATCTTGACAATAACCGGACGAACTTATATAATATAGATGAAAACATACTATAGGGGTGATACAGATGTTTTGATTTGTTGATATTATGATTACACAAAGATGAGGTGAAAATAATGAATAAATCACTTATTACGGTAAAGAAAACAATCTTTATTATGTTGATGATATGCTCTGCAGCAGGATTTGTATATTACTTTATAGCTGCCTTTTCATATTTTGATGCTGTTCAGGATTTTTTATATAACAACAATATTGACAGTTACTTTTATGATGACAGTCTGATTCTACCTATGGTTGTTTTTGTTTCCGTCTTCATTATTACGAATGTCATAGTATGGGTGTTTTTCAGAAAAGAAACATCATTATTGTTTCGCATTTTACTGACTGCCTTGTCTGTATGGAGTATTGCAGCGTGGTATATCAATATACTTATAAATCTTGAGTTATCAGAAAATCTGAGGTTTCTCAGTTTTATTCCAATATCTGCTTCAGCTGTAATTGCTGTGTTTATGGTGAAAGAGCTGATAAATGACAATATTAAAAGCAAAAATCAATAAATAATGAAAAATACGGATGCCTCACAGCATCCGTATTTTTTGTATAAGATTCAATTATCTTTTCTTTTCCCAGCCCTCGAAGATTTCATCGAAGTAGTAAACATTATGTTCATCCTTATCGTGCTCGGGATACCATACCTGTGCAAAGAAGGGATTTGTCTTTGCAACTTCGTCGTAGTTCCACTTCTCTGTGGGGATGAAGCATTTGGGACACCAGTGACCGCCCTTGAGGATAAGTGTGGGGCTTGCTTCGAATTCTTCACCGCAGGTGCCGCACTTCCATGTGAGCTTTGTCTTCATATCGCCCTTTGTCATCTTCTTGCTTAAGCACTGACCGCCTCTGAACTCAGCAGCCTTCTTCATATCCTTGAGGTCAAGCTCAGATGTAGGCTTGCTTTCATCATAACCGTGGTCAAGCTTATACTGCTCAGCAGCCGAAATCTTCTTGTCATATGTCTCAAGCTCGAACATTGACCAGTAACCGCCGATCTTCTGCCAGTCTTCGTATGAACCATAGTATGATGTAAGTCTGTTCTGATCCTTGTTCTTGATCCAGTCAAGAGTACCCCATCTGGGAGTTGTAGCAATCTTCTTCATAAAGGGCTTTGCACAAGCTGAGATGAGACCCTTTGTGGGGATGTACTTGGGAATTCTGAAGTAAGGCTCAACCATTGTAGCCATTCTGTCAAAATACATTTCAACAGGAAGATTCTCACGGAAGTGGAGATAATTCTCAAGCTTATCTGAGTCAGCATAGAACTGACCGTGGAAGTTCTTGAGTGTGAACCAGTTGGGATCAAACAGAGTTTTGGGATCACCAAGACCGATACAACCGAGAAGAAGCTTTTCAAATTCGTAATTTGTAAGTCTGTAATCCTTACCTGAACCGATGTTGTAGAAGCTGCACCAGAATTCTTCTGGAAGGTCATCAGCAAATACAAAGTTAGCCATAAGGCGGCCTGAGTCCTCAACTGTTGCCCATTCAAGAACGCCGTTAAGGGGAACGTGGTACATAATGGGTTCCATATTGTGAAGAAGAGCAGGGTAGAGGATACCTGACTGTCTCATTACAACCCAGTTCTTGATGCCGCTTTCAACAAATGTCTTTTCAGCAATTGTCTTTGAGACAGCATAGTGGTCGTAAATTGAGATTTTTATGGGGTCACCTGTACGGCCCCAGTGGATGGGGTAGCCACGGTTACCTGTTTCAGCAACAGTACCGATGTAGCAAACCTTGATATCGTCAGCATTGGGCTGAGCAAGAACTGCCTTACAGATGTATTCAGCAGCAGTAGTGTTTGTTTTAAGAGTAGTGTAGGGCTTATAGTCAGCAGCGGGAGAAACCATACCGCCGATGTGAAGAACATAGTCAGCACCCGTAACGCCTTCAAGAATTGAATCGTAATCAAGAAGGTCTCCCCATACAACAGTTACGTTGGGGTATGAGAGATAATCCTTGAGAAGCTCAAAGTTCTTCTTGCCTTTTCTTGCAAGGAGCTTGATGTGAACTTCATTGGGTTTTTTGAGAAGCTCCTGGAAAGCTGCCCAACCCATTGTGCCGGTACCACCGGTCATAAACACGGTTTTCTTTTGTGCCATTTGAATTTTCCTCCAAACTTAATGAGATTTTAACAATCCTTAATCATTATATAACAAAAAAACAATCAAATGGTTATCTTTTTTTGAACAAATATATAAAAATATGAACAATATGTAAACAAAATAAATTTTTGTTCAAATTTTACTTCACTTTGATAATCCTTCTGCTGCAAATTGCGTGCCTTTGTGGTCTATGATGTAATTATTCATATAGATAAGCCCGCTTACAGTTGAAAAGGTGTAAGACTCTGTCAAAAGAGTCTCAAGAATCACAGGCAATGCCTCAGCCGTGTTTTCAGTACCTGTGTGAAACTGTATTATCGACCCGCTTTGCACTTTCTTCAAAACCCTGTCAGTAATCTCAGCAGCAGATATGTTTTTCCAGTCAAGGGAATCCCCGTTGGCAACTATTGGAAGTGGCTATTCTTCCGTGTTTTTTTGTGCGTTGAGAATATATCTGTTGTGTTGTTGTTTAAGATATATACTGTATTGTTTTGATGTTATGCTATTATAAAAATTTACGAGTGTTGTCGGGTACTTTTCTGCTGAAGCAGATTCGTTTTTCAGCTTTTTGTCAACATCTTCCGAAACTTCTTCTTTCTCGACGGGATGTGTATTGATTTTTGTTTCATCAATCTTGATACCTTTGAAGTAGTAAACATTGCTCTGACCTTTGTAGTGAGGTCTGTATTTCTGAAGATTGGTAACAGCTGCAAATGTCTTTGTAAATTTTATTTGTGTAAGATAATCATTACCGTAAAATTTCTTATAAAAATCGCAATATGCAGAATAAAGCTCCTGAATAGGACAATTATAATCTTTGCCTCGGATACAGACAGTCTTAATAAAGTCTTCTATTACATCATCCTTATTAACCTTAGCAGGTTTTTGGGTATGTTTTTCTGCTTCTTGTATATTGCACGTTCCCAATGATATAAAATCATTCTGAAGCCACAAAAGAGCTTGTTGTGAAATATGAGGCATTTCGATATTTTCGGATTGAAATTCTAATGCAGTAGCAGAAAAGATATTTTTCATTCTTTGAAAATTATTTCGGTTCTGAGTCAAATAAATCATAGGTATTCTGTTGACTATTCGTAAATCAACAGGATAATAGGTATCTTTGACGGTTATAATGTTACCTTTCATTAGTTTTTTTAGCACAGATGCAGTTGTGGTTGTATCAGGTATGGGTTCATCAATACAAACAAGACCTAATCTTGTGTTATTCATACTAGCATACTGTAACTCAAGAAGCACTTGTTTCTTTCTCATTGATTTAAATGAACACGGCTTCAGTAGTTTATTAGTTGCAGCTCCGATGAAAAGTATCAATGCATCATAAACAGTCGGATCTGCGTATATTACAAATGCTTTATTCTTTGCGTTTGTATCAGCAATTTTTGCACAGAATCGTGCTAATTCATAAAACTTTTTTAAATCTCCTTTTGTCAGATTGTAAAGAAATGTCATTATTATAGGATCAGTTTGTATATTGAATATTGCTTTGTCATAATGAACGGGGAGCTTATCACAACGCTCAATAAGATTTTCATATTTTTTAATCTTATTTTCTAATGTAAGATATTCTTTGATAACCCTGTATTGTTTGTATGATTTTTTTATACACAGATTTTCTTTCTTCTCAGATATTTGAATATCGTCATATAATTCACTGTCGGGCGGTTCAAGTGAGTATGTTGGTGTGCAGTTTTCTTCATATTCTTCAAATGCTTCCAATGAATTAAAATAAAGAGTTGGTTTGTGAGGATAAGTCTCAAGTTCTGCATCTGTTGATGTCTGCCTGTCGTTCAATACATCATTATCAAAATGCACAGGAGATAAAAAATTCAAAGTATTGTCCGTTGATGATCTGAAGCATAAGTTCATATCAACCAGTTCGCATTCACGGTATTCCGGTTTTATTGTTGTGCGAGCATATTCGTAATATGGGGTTAAATCTTCTTTTAGTTGTTGACATTTCTGAAGTCGTTGTTCATATTTATTTTTATTTTTTTTTAGAGCGTCACGTTTTTCTTCATCAATTCTGTGTTGTCTGAAATCATCCTGGTGGGTTTTGAAATAATCAGTATATCTTTCAGCGATGGGCGTTGATTGTTTTATCATGGGGGAAGATGATTGTGGGTTGTCAATTCTGAAATAATCTTTGTATCTTTCAGATAATGATTTTGATTTTTTGTCCATATAAACTCCTCCGATTTGTGTACCAAAAATTCTGTGTACCAGAAATATACAAAAGAAACTTTTTTAAAAATCCTGTAAAACCACAATATATAGCCATTTGTTTACCATATATATTTTATACTATTTATATTATATCATATGTATCATCTATTGCAAGTATCATTATATAATTTATTGTAATCTTTTTTTATTAACAGAACACTCCCATAATGCATGCCGTAATATTAAATTCGGTCAGATGCATATTATTAATGTAAAGGGAGGGTACATATATGAGTATCACTAACATTTACAAAACTACTAATAATACAGACCGTCAGGTCAGACAGTCAGAACTGCACAGACGTTGCATTTTGATTCTCACTGCATCACGCAGGAGGGGATAATATGAATGCAATATACGTGCGCCAGTCAATTGACAAAGAGGGCAGTCTATCAATCGAAGGGCAGATTGACCTCTGCCGTAAATATGCCAGTGATGATGCCCTGATTTTTCAGGATCGGGGCTTCTCCGGTAAAAATACAAAGCGTCCTGCTTTTACTGAGTTAATACAGGCAGTAGAGTCAGGTACAATTAAAAAAGTCTTTGTTTATCGTCTGGACAGATTCAGCCGATCTATAGCTGATTTTTCTCGGCTGTGGGAGCTTTTGGAAAAACACTCAGTGGAATTTGTTTCAGTGACAGAAAATTTTGATACTTCGTCTCCTATTGGCAGGGCCATGCTCAACATAGTTCTGGTCTTCGCTCAGTTGGAGCGGGAAACGACAGCCGAACGTGTTCGGGACAACTACCATCACCGTTTTAAACTCGGTGTTTGGACAGGCGGCCCCGCACCGTTCGGTTTTTCACTAACAAAAATCGAAAGTGATGGGCATCAGGCTTCATCTCTTATGATTCATCCGGAGAATGCACAGATTGTCCAGATGATATTTGAGGAGTATGCCAAATCTGATGCATCATTAAGAAGCGTTGCTAAAAGGCTCAATGAACAGGGTATACACGGCCCCAAAAGGGAAATGTGGGATAGTGTCACTCTGTCACGCATTCTGCATAGCCCTGTTTATGTTAAAGCCACTCCGGAGGTATTCTGGTATTACCTCGCCAAAGGACTTAAATCGGAGCTTCCTGTGGATGCATATGACGGCATTCACGCTTGTAATGTGATCGAAAAACGCAATAGAACCAAGAATAAATATAATGCATTAGAGGATCAGATGTTGACAGTTTCAAATCACTTGGGATTCATTGATGCTGATTTATGGTTGCGTGTTCAGGATAAGCTTTCCGGCAACACTCAGATCAGCCGTGCCAATGCAGGAAAGTACTCCTGGCTGACAGGTCTTCTGAAATGTGACAAGTGCGGTTATGCCCTGAAAATCAATCACAGTAAGGCCGATAATAAATTGCATTTGCTTTGCTCAGGCAGATCGAATTTTTCAAGTTGTGATTGTACGGTTGAGGTCGATGTGAAAGAGCTTGAGGATTATGTTTCATCACAAATAACCGAGATGCTGAAGTCATCGCCTCCGACGGAGATTATCCCTGATTCAAAGGAATTATCCGCAGAGGTACTTGCTCTTGAACAAAAGATTGAGCGTCTTGTTAATGCCATTGCTGAGTGTGATGATGTTTCTGTGAAGTACATAAACAAACAGATCACTGCTCTTCATAAACAGCGTGAGGAGCTGCTGCAGAAACCTAAGTCGGAAGCTCCTTCAATTCAAAAACTTGACTTTAATAAGTTGAGTTTTGAAGAAAAGAAGCTTATTGTTTCTGAGTTTATTGAGAAGATTTTTATTTCAGGCAAAAATGTAAATATTAATTGGCGGATATAGCCCTGCGTTGACGATTTGTAAACGTTGGGTTATTTTATTATATTTTTTAAGGAGGAAATTGAAATGAGTAAATTTGTAAAAGTAAAAACTAAAGATATTTGTGCAACAAACAAAGGTACATTAAGACTTATCAGACAACTTGCAAATGAGGTTGCAGAAGAGTATTCAGAGGGTTTCAGTAAGAATTGCTGTCCGTATGTACCCGGACTTGGTGTAATTGAGATGTATCGCTATTTTGGAATAAAACGTGGTACACGTCTGTCACATTATGTACTATTTTTTGATCCTACAGAAATCTCTGATTTCCAAACAGCAGTGAATATTGCAAAAGATATCTGTGCAGGTATCAGCAGAGATTATCAGACGCTATTTTATGTACATTCTAGGAAAGGTAGAGTACATATTCACTTCCTGATAAATAACTATAATTGTTTTAACGGTGAACGAAATGGGTATCTGAGTGCATCATATAAAGCTATGCTTGAAACAATCCGTAGAGTTCAGAAACATCATGGTGTTCAGGATTTTTATTATCTTTGTAAGGCTGAAAAGTCGGATAATTCAATAGCATCTGAAGTAACGGTTATTGATGTCAGATAATTTATCAAAATTTATATTAAATGAATGAACACTTTTGTAAGGGCCCCTGGGGAGGATTTATTCTTCCCCTTGTGATTAATAAGATAGGGTAATACTGTATGTAGTTTAATAAAATAGAGGAAGTAATTAGTATAATTAATCGTATTAATTATATCTACATATAAGTTTATTAAAATAAATATATTTAAAGGAGATGACTCTATGGCTACAATTATTTGTGCCAACGGTAAAGGTAAATATCATGATGATTCAGCAAAATTCGATGTGATCAATTACATACTTAATCCGGATAAAATGATACACGGTTACTACGGAATGTTTCATGTTAATCCTGCAAATCCTGATTTGAGTATGTACGATACTTCAATGAGCTTCGGTCAGGAATGTGGTGTCCGCATCAGACACTATGTGGTAAGTTTTAAGAATACGGAGCTTACGGATCCCGGAATTGCAAACTTAATTGCTAATGAAATTATGACAGAAATAGGAGGTAAGTTTCAATGTGTTTACGGGGTTCATGAAAATACAGGGGAGCTTCATTTTCATATTGCATTTAATACCGCGAGCTACCGTGACGGCTCCAGGTTCAAGGGAAATAAAGCTGAGCATATTGGGCTTATGAACGTAATGAAATACATTTGCAGAAGCTACGGATTTATTGCCTATTATGTGAAGAATACATATGATGCAGATTGATTTAAGTATGCCCTCGGGAGTAATATCCCGGGGATTTACAATATTAATGTGATTATTATTGGACATATTTTTTGTTATAATGATATCATCAAACAGAGAATATAAATAATTTGTATTCTCTGATTAGAAAATTAATTGATAATTACGAATGTCTATGGTATACTTGGCATTGTAATCAGACTTTTAATGAGAGGTGCTTTTAGATGCATAATCTTGATAAAATACTTGATGATGTCCGCTGTAAATACTATCACTATAACAAAATGAAGCGACCAACCATATCGTGGTCTGAAGATTACATAACAGATTATTTCGGAGAATATAATTTTCATAACAATCACATAATAGTCAGCCGTGTGCTTGATGACAGTCGTGTTTCAGAGAATATGTTGGCTTCTGTTATTTATCATGAATCTCTTCATCAACAATTTGCAGAGCATGATGAATACTTCATGGAAAAGGCAAGTCTGTTTCCGAATTATGACAAATTGTTTGATAAGCTTTCTGCGTTTGTTGACACAGTTCACAATGAACTTGAAGTTAAGCTGAACTATAACAATTTTACAAAAAACAAGAAAAGAATAGTTTACATTATGCTTCCATATGGTGAGGACTATATGAATGCATTCTTTCACAGAGACGGAAAAATCCTTGTTGATTTTGATGCAACAGTAAATTTTGAAATTGATGATGAAAACAATGATTTGTTTGTCTTTTTAGTTGAGAATGACAATCAATATCACATTGTCGGCTGGTGCACCAAAGGTAAACTCCTTAAAAGAATGTGTTTTGTTCAACACAGCATTTTGGGAGATTGCGATTATTCATATCAGATGGTAACTGATTTTGATAGTATTTATATAGTTCCTGATACCTGTTGTGACTGGCGGATAGATAAAACTGATTTTCCAAAAGAATTTATAAAGTCAAAATGCTGTTGTTATGATATTTCTGATGAATGTATTCAACCTGATATTGAATATATCAACAGTTACAGGGAAGGGTATATGAAGCCTTTCTTTGATGTGAAAGTGATTAACAGTATTCCCGAATTTGATAATGTAACTGCAGAAGAGTTGAAAACGATTGAATTTGAAGGATTAAGAAAAGTTCTTCTTCAGAATGCCATTTATGAAATAGAGCCGACATTTGATAATCTTGTAAATCGAGCAATTGCAAAGCATGATGTGTGGTTTCTTTCTGCTGCACTTGATGATTTTATTCTGGTAAACATAATGGAACCTCAGGATATTCCTACAGTGTATGATATTATTCGGATTGCAGTTCTGTGCGGAAAAACCGATATAGCCCGAGAATTTATAGCAAAATATAAAACTGAATTGCCGACAGATGATGACGTTCTGAATAATTGCATTAATTTTGTTTTTAAAGTTGATAATTGAAATAATAGAAGCAATACCTTTGCGGTATTGCTTCTATGCTTTGTCAGATGCTTGTATTTTCTGTTACAAAGTTGATGACGGATTGTTTAGGGATGCGCCACACACGCCCGTTTCTGTAGGCTCTGAGCTTACCTGAATTTAAATTTGCGTATATCGCGTTATACCCAATGCGGAGTATCTCGCATGCCTCATCAACCGTTAATATGTCAGGGTAATCGTTAAACATTTCTTATCATTCCTTCTAAACATTTATTTAATATTATGTTCTGTTATATACTAATTTTTCCAACAAGTAAAAAGCTTTAAAATTTTTTATATGATAATATAACTTGATGTTTTTTATATAAACCTATATAATTTAATTACTAATTTTTATTAAGTTAATTATAAAGGGTGAAGATAATGTTTTATTCCGATAATCCTATCACTGAAAAAAAAGAAGATCGTTTAAATCGTACTGAATTTTCAAAACAACTAGCAAAAGCTATTTTGTCGTATACAAGAACGGATAATTTTACAATCAGTTTGTGCGGAAAATGGGGATCAGGAAAAACTTCAATTTTGAATATGGTTATTGAAGAAATAAAAGAGTTAACTAATGATAGCAAGTTGAATGAAAAACCAATTGTAATAACTTTTAATCCGTGGAATTATTCTGATTGTACGCAGTTGCTTAATCAATTTTTTCAAGCCATTCAATCAAAAATTAAAGTTAATGACAAAAATGGTGCATTGAAGACGGTTGGTAATGCTTTTCAAAAATATTCTACAGTTTTAGAGTATTCCACATATATTCCAGTTATTGGACAATATTTAGGACCAATAAAAGAATTGGCTTCAAATTTTGGTGAACATCTGACCGAAAAAGCAGACGATCAAGATAATTTAATAACTCATAAAGAAAAAGTTATCAAAGCATTAAAAGCTCAGAAACAAAAATTTATTGTAATTATAGATGATATTGATAGGTTGAATAATGAGCAAATACGATTAATTTTTCAATTAGTAAATTCACTTGCCGGTTTTCCCAATATGATTTATGTTCTTTCTTTTGATCGCAATGTTGTTGCTAGAGCTTTAGAAAATGAACAAAATTTTAATGGCGATGAATATCTTGAAAAAATCATTCAGGTTCCTTTTCAGGTGCCAATGGCTAATAAATCGCTAATAAATGATGCCTTTTGCAAAATGGTCAATGATATTATTTTTGACAATAATATGCCAACTGATAATTTTGAGAGAGATTATTGGGAAACAGTATTTCCCTTTTGTATTTCCCCATTTTTGAATAGCATGAGAGATGTCAACCGCATTATAAATACCTTTGAGTTTAAATATAGATTAATGTACAATGAGGTTAATTGTATTGATTTATTGGTCTTAACAACGTTGCAAGCTTGTGCTCCTGAAATATCTGATTGGATATTTAATAACTCGACAAACTTAACCGGTAGTAGCTTAACTGATAGTATATTATATCTTGATGGTATATCTGGAGTGGATCAGAAAAAACATCGTGAAAAATATTTACAGGAGTTTAGAATTATATATAATAAAAATCCTGAAATGATGTTGCAAATTTTACAAACCCTATTTCCTAAATTTTGTCATATTACAGGTGGATATTATTATAATCCTGATTCTAATTCCGAACTAAGACGTAAACAAAAACTTGCTTCATCAGATAGGATAAATAGATATTTTAATCTTTCATTAGAAGATATCTTAATAAACAAAAAACAAATCTTAGATGTCATAAAATATTATGATGCAGAGCAGCTTCAGCAATATTTCAAATTACTTATGAATTCTGGTAGATTATATGAGTTTTTGAACGAACTAATTGCATATATACCTGATATTCCCAAGAATAGATATTTGCTTTTTATTAACGAGTTGGTTGATTTATTGACATTTGATGAAAACTATCAAAGTCGTGGGCTATTAGCACTAGTGCCATCTGATTTGTGTAGCGCATGCATTAATGCAATATTAAAGAATAACAGTGAAAGCGAAAATACGGAATTACTTACAACAATTATTGGACAAGCAAGTTTAAAAACAGTTCCATTTTTCTGCAAAATAATAGAGAGTATTGAATGTTCGTATGGCAGAATGGGAGATTCACCTTCTAATCAAAATCGTCTTATAAGTGAAGATGATTTAATAATGATAGAAGTTTTGGTGCTCGAAAAAATTAAAGTGCTTTTCAGCAATAACTGTTTCTTTGATTTGATTGGTGCTGGATTTGTTTATAGAATTTGGCACCATATTGATGAAAGCTCTTTAGATTTATATATTATGAAAATCTTAAGTGATTCAAATAATATTCCAAAATACTTATACTTTAATGCGAAAACCTGGGATAGTGGAGATACCTGTGGTTGGAATTTTAAAAACGAATCATTTGATAAATATATTAATATAGATGATCTTCATAAAGAAATATTGAAATTAAAAAATTCTGCTGAATTTTCTTCTTTACCTCATCATTTGAAAGAAATAACAATAGCATTTAACATATGGTATATGCAGGATTCAAAAAATTATCATGAGATTACTAAAAAAGTAGTTAACTCAATGATTCCTGAATGGGAAAACCAAAAACAATAGTGTTTGAATGTTTGCAGTATTAAAATGGGAATCTTAAAAATCCCGATAAGTCCTTTAGAATTGTTTTTCGGACTTATCGGGAAAATTTTTGATTTAATAATTATTGCATTGAATAGTTACCAATACTTGAATTTACTTCTATATTTATCAAAGGTTTCTTGCTTTGCGCACAGAAAAAATATACCTTCAACAATATAAAGGAACCATATGTATGGAAATATGAGATAAACAACAATATATACAACTGCACGTACAGGTTTGCCAAGATAGAACCATTGAACGCCGAAAAAGCCTAAAAATATTGCTAACCAACCTGCTACTTTTTTACTTTTTGGTTTTATTGGTTTTTGTTGCTTTTCTTCTTGTGTTTGTCCTTGATTTTTATTATTGCTATTATTTATGGGTGGTGAATTTTCTACAATTTTAGTTTGTTCTGTCGAATTGTTGGTAGGCTGACAACAATTTTTTATTTCTTCAATATTAGTTGTTTGTATTGTTTCATTAGATGTTGAAACATTTTCAAAAGTTTGTATTTGTGTAGTGTTTGCTGTTTGAGCTTTAGGTGCAGGACTAACAGTTTCTGATGTTACTATCGTTGTTTTCTCTTTTTTAGTTGTTAATTCTTCTGTTGTAACTTTTGCACCGCATTTGTTACAGAATTTTAGTTTGCTATTAATTTCAGCGCCACATTTTTTACACTTCATAAAAATTCCTCGTTTCAATGTATTTTTGTTCCGCAGTCAGGACAAAACAAGTCGTCTATTGTCCTTTCTTTGTAACATTTTGGGCAGACTTCAAAATAAAATCCTTGTGATTGCCATTCTTTTTTTAAATTCATCCAAGCCTCTTTTTTGTCATCACTTAGTGCATAATTTCTGTTATGTAATAAATGACAAATTGCTAAAGGGTGTCCGCAATATGCCATTTTTTCAAGGTCGAAAATAGGTAACTCTGGTGAATATTCTTTGCAGGAAAAATAAGTTGTTGCATATAATTGATATGCTACTGCATCTTCAAATCTATATTTGTTGAACGCTCCTAATAAATCTTGATTAATCGCTGTTTTATAGGATTTGCGATGCAACTCTTTTCCGTCTTTCCAGCGAAGATTTTTGTCGGTTATCAGAATTACATGTTCAGAATCTTTAGTTTGCAATGCAAAAAAACATTTTTCATTTATATTTGCACCTAAAAAAACTTTTACTGATTTGAGTGTAATTTTATCTGCAATATCACCGTTTAAGAACCCCATATATTCATAGCGAGAAAAAGGTTTTGAATTATCTTTAAAATCGTTCCATGCATAAGCTAAGAAATTTGAAAAAACTTTTTCACCATATATTTTTAATGTGTATTTGAAGTTAACCAAATCTCCAATCCTACTCAATGTTATAAGAAAGATGGGATCAAATATATTTTCATTTGCATTATACATATCATCATATTCTGATTTTCCTGACATTAGAATTTCAAATAACAGTTTTTTGTCTGTATCCAAGTTTTTGCTTGAATAATAGTCGTACATATACTTGATTGCATTGTTATATCCTAAATTTGCTGCTTGTTCGATGATTTTTATACCTTCATTATTATCTTTATGCTTATATACTATAAGTCCGTATTCATACATTCCGGCAGGACATAGTGTATCATTTGAAAAAACTTGCATGGTTTCAATGCAGTCATTTATATTATCCATATATATGCTGTTGAATTTTAATCTCATAAATAAGTCAAATGAGTATTTTGATGGATTATCAAATAAATATAAAACTATTTTGGATACATAATCACATATTTCTTCTAGTTTCTTTTTTTTGCTTTGATTTGCATTGTTTAATAATTGATTTTCACCTAAGTTTTTTATCAGTTCATTATTACAAATCAATTTTACAAGCCATTGTTGGCATACAGGATTTCCACTGCGAGCCTCATTAATGACATCTGTTATTAATGGAGAGAATAAAAAAAATGTAGAAAATTTAACTTTTTCTTCATAAGAATATATTCTAGCTTTTATAATAAAGCTGGATTGATGCATAGAAATAACAGAATACGTTGGTGAAGATATTTTTTTTAGTTTTTCTGAAACTTTATATGTTTGTGTTGCATTCAGACATTTCTGTGCTAATTTTTTTAATAATTGTCGCAGTTGGTCATGTACAGAAGTTTCAAAATTGTCATAGTAATTTACAATTTGTTGAATTTTATTTATGATATCATCTGTTGTGTTTTCAGGTAATGCAGAAAGATGTTCTTGATTTGCAATATTTATCAACTGATTTTTTTTTGATACCAATTTTTTTGTAATACAGTTGAATACGTCGGTTGATTCATTTGATGAATCGGCAGAGATATTATTGTTTATATAATTTAGTGTTTCATCAATTGTTTTTACGGAAGAACCGTATTTTTGAATGATTTGTTTTGACAGTTTTTCAATTTCATTTTGTACTATATAGTTCGCGTATTTAGATTCTGTAGATAAATTGACAAAGGCAATAAGCTTTTTGCATTTATCTTCTAAATCTATCTCAGATAGCTGAGATATTTCTGCACATTTTTTGTCAATTAATAAATTCTGTTTAAACAATCTAACTTTATCTACCGAAAAATATGCCGTAAATTCTTTCAATCCGTTTGTATTTTTAAAATTTTTATATAAAGGTGTGTACAAGTCTATCGAGTATGGCGACATAAAGATGGAATTAATGAGCAATGTTTGTAATTCCTGTTTTGAATCAGAATACTTAAGTGCATTTTCACTTAATGCAAAAGCTTCATTAACTTTAAAATTGATTGGTGAAATAATCTCATGAATTATAAGCTCATCTCTTAATCCGAAAAAAACGTTTGAACAGTTTTCAAAAATAGCAAGACATATACAGTTAATAGTATCGGGATCTTTATAAAGTTCATCTTCCATTTTTTTAATTTTTGAATTATTCCATGCACTTCGGACAGAATCACTGATTCCATGAGCAATGCCGCCAACTGCATTCAATGCTGATGCTGTGACTGCTCCTTTTATTGCTCCGCTTAGTCCAAAACCGCCTCCTTGCCAATGACCTCTGTTTGTTTTTCTAATATTTAATTTATTATTAAACTCCTCATCTAACTCTGCGATTTTTTCAATTTTATTCCAAACGTGTTCCAAGTTTTTATTATTTACAAGACTAAAATATAAGTCTTCATATTTATTTGTAAACAGTTCTGATGATATGTCATAAATATTATGTTTGAATAAGGTTTTACATGAGAATTCACTCAATTTTAAAATACAATCAACATCAAATTTTGCCATCTCTTCGAGGGCTGTTTGTATGTCACCGCAAGACTTATATATGTTTTTGAATTTTTTGGCATATTCAATACCAGCGGTAATAAAATGTGTTCTATAACTATTGTACAATATTAAATTGTCATCTATTTCAAAAGATTTATTTTCTAAACATAAATTCATAATTACACCTGCTAACTAACTATAAAAGATAAAATCATATCTAAAAGATAGTATATCGTATTTTGTCGTTCCTGTCAACTTGCTTGTGTTTTTGTTACAATATATTAGCAAGGTGATAAAATCATGAAACCGATATATGAATCTGAATATTTACAATTAGGACTGAAGATAGCATATTACCGTAAACTCCGTGGCTTGACACAGGAACAGCTTGCGGAACAGATTGACCGTACACCAGCATTTATCGGTCATGTTGAAGCACCTAATATCAGCAAAGCAGTATCGCTTGATACTCTTTTCGATATAGCACACGCACTTGATGTTCCCGTATATAAATTCCTTATGTTTGAGGATGACTGATTTTAATTTTTTTTATAATTTTATCCTGATACTGCGTTTGTTGCGGTATCAGGATTTTTTGTGGAAATTTTGATTTTATTAAAACATATCAGGTTTTTAGCACATGTTTTGTTGCAAAAAAAGATATTGCTTGTTATAATACTAAATATAATTGTTTATGCTTTATGCTGAACGGTTTTGAAAGTCTTTTATATTTTGATTGGAAAATAATTAAAAAGATGATGCAATGATATGTAATAATTCATTGGATTGAACTCTGAAAAATTAAAATAAAAGAAAGAAGGATAGAAATGGCCATTAAAGCTCCTACTTCAAATGATACAGAATTAAGTGAATTAATGAGTGATGTTAAAACCGGTAAATTGCAACTTCCTGAATTTCAGCGTAGTTGGACATGGGATGATAATCGTCTTAGAGGTATTCTCGCAAGTTTATCTCAAGGATATCCTATGGGAGCAATTATGCGTCTTCAATATGGAAATGAAGATATTAAGTTTAAATATCGACCTATTGAAGGTGTAAAAATTTCTGGTGTCACTCCTGAATACTTGGCTCTTGACGGTCAACAAAGATTGACTTCAATCTATCGCTCAACGGTTTCAAAAGAACCAGTTGATACCAAAACGGATAAAGGAAAAGAAATTCAAAGATACTATTATTTGGATATCAATATGTGTTTAAATGAAGATGCTGATAGATTCGATGCAGTTTTTTCTATTCCTGCTGACCGTAAAGTAAAGACAAATTTTGATAGAGATATTATACTTGACATATCAACTCGTGAGTTAGAGTATAAGAATGAAATGTTTCCATTGAACATTATTTTCGATAGTAATGAGCGAGAAGATTGGGCTGATGGTTATAAAGAATATTATCAGTACGCACCTGAATATCTGAAAAAATATAAAGAGTTCAGAAAAGAAATTCTTGATACAATAACAGGATATAAATTGCCGGTAATTTCTCTTGATAAATCAACTCCAAGAGAAGCAGTTTGCAAGGTTTTTGAAAATGTGAATACCGGTGGTGTTCCGCTTACGGTGTTTGAACTCGTAACAGCCATGTTTGCAACTTATGAATTTGATTTACGTAAAGATTGGGAAGATTGCAAAAAAATTATTTGGGGAAAAGATGAACCATTGAATACAGATGTTATGTATGGGATAGATGAAACAGCATTCTTGACTGCCATAACTTTGTACACTACATATCGTGGTCCTACAATGACCACCTGTAAGAAAAAAGATGTTCTTGCACTTAAATTTGAAGATTATCAGAACAATAAATCTGCATTACTTGAAGGATATAAAATGGCAAGAAAATTCCTTTTTAGCCAGTATGTTTTTCGTCAAAGGGATTTGCCTTACACCACTCAATTAATACCGTTAGCGGCAATTTGTGCTGTAATAGGAAAAATCAAGTTTGACCATCCGAAAACCAGAGAGATATTATCCCAATGGTTTTGGTGTGGAATTCTCGGTGAAATGTACGGTGGCGCAAACGAGACGAGATATGCAAATGACATAGAGGATATTGTGGCGGCAATAAGCCAGCAAAGTAGCCAAAACAGAACAATTAATTCTGCGTTGTTTTCAGCTACACGACTTATTTCGTTGCAAACAAGAAATAGTGCTGCATATAAAGGAATTATGGCGTTGGTCTATCGTGAGCAGTGTCGAGACTTTGTGAAGGGCACAACTATGGATATAGTGAAAAGTATGGATGAATCTCCTGATATACATCATATTTTCCCGGAAGCACATTGTACAAAACAGGGATATAAGCGAGAACAATGGAATTCAATTGTTAACAAAACACCGTTATTACCTGAATCAAATCGTTCTATTGGAGGTCATGCTCCCAGTGTTTATAGCAAGAACGTGTTAAAGACAGCTGCTATTAATGAACAAGTGTATAGAGATCGTGTAGAATCACATTTGATTAATTATGATTACTTTATTAATGATGATTTTAACTCGTATTTTGTTGATCGTGCAAAGTCTATTCTTACTGTAATAGAAAAGGCTATGGGAAAACTAATATCCGATAAATCATCAGAACAAACAATTCAATTATATGGTCAATCTCTTGAATAATCCAGTAAGATAAAGTGGCTTTAAAATCTTTTTTAGCAAAAAATTATCCCTTTAAAATTTTTTGCATTTTGTTTTTTACTCGTACTAATTTCAAGCAAAACTCCATTTCTTCAACCATATATTATCCCTATGAACACCCGAAGCTTTGATTAGCTTCGGGATATTTGTTTTTACGGAGGTAATAAAAAATGAAAGAAGAAAAAACATGCAGTGGTTGCGGGGCTGTGTATGATGAGTCGCAGTTGGTTCATTTTGATGATGCGTTGCTGTGCAGGGATTGTCTGAATATGGAGACGGTTCAGTGTTCCTGTTGCGGCAGAAGAATGTGGAATCAGGATAACTGCGGAAGTGATAATTTGCCGTTGTGTGAGCACTGCTACAACGAATACTACACAACCTGTACTCATTGTGGTCAGGTCATTTACCGTGATGAGACATATTATGACGGTGACGATGATGATCCGTACTGTTTCAACTGCTACAATCGTTATGTGACAACCAGAGCAATTCACGATTACTACTATAAGCCCTGTCCGAAGTTCTACGGCGATGGCGGTAGATTCTTCGGTGTGGAACTTGAAGTTGACGATGCAGGTGAAGATGATGAATGTGCCGATTCAGTTATCAACATCGCAAATGCATCAGATGAGCACATCTACTGCAAACACGACGGCTCACTTGATAACGGATTTGAGATTGTCACTCATCCCATGACCCTGAATTATCATCTCAATGAAATGCCGTGGCTTTCGGTCGTGACAAAGCTCAGAGAAATGGGATATCTGTCACATCAGGCAAACACCTGCGGTCTTCATGTTCATGTCAACCGCAGTTCACTGGGCAATATCTTTTCAGAACAGGAAGCAACAATCGCAAGAATTTTGTACTTCTTTGAAAAGCATTGGGAAGAGCTTTTGAAGTTTTCCCGTCGTACTAATCGTCAGCTTGACCGTTGGGCGGCACGTTATGGCTATAAGGACAGACCCAAAGATATTCTCGACCATGTAAAGGCAGGTGCAGGGAACGGCAGATACTCATGTATCAATCTGCAGAACTCAGATACCATTGAGTTCAGAATCTTCAGAGGCACGTTAAAATACAACACAATCATTGCCACATTACAGCTCGTGAACAGAGTGTGTGATGTGGCTGTTGATTTGTCCGATGACGAAATCAGGGAAATGTCTTGGACAACCTTTGTGTCGGAATGCACAGAGCCTGAGCTGATTCAGTATCTGAAAGAACGGAATATCTACATCAACGAACCTGTAGATGCAGAGGAGGACATATATCATGTGTTGTTTATTCGGATTACTTGACTACACAGGACATTTCACAGGAAAGCAGAAGAACAAGATTATTTCGATACTCTCAGTTGCTTGTGAAGAGCGTGGAACTGATGCAACCGGCATTTCATACAATCACGATGAGCATCTGTCCGTTTTTAAGCGTCCTCTTGCCGCACATAAGATGAAATTTTCCATACCGAATGTGCATCTGATTATGGGCCACACCCGTATGACAACTCAGGGTGATGAAAAGAGGAATTACAATAATCATCCGTTCTACGGCAAAGTCGATAATACAGAATTCACCCTTGCCCATAACGGAGTGCTTCACAATGATGATGCACTTCAGAGATCAGAAAAACTGCCCGTGACGAAAATTGAAACGGACAGTTATGTTGCAGTTCAGCTTATTGAGAAAAAGAAAGAGCTGAGCTTTGAAAGTCTTAAATTTATGGCAGAGAAGCTGTTAGGCTCATTCACCATAACGGTTATGGACAACGAGGATAATCTTTACTTTGTCAAAGGTGACAACCCGATGTGTATTTATCACTTTCCCGAAATCGGAGTATATATTTATGCATCAACGGAAGACATACTCAAAAAGGCTCTGAAGAAAATGCCGTACAGATTCGGAAAGGGAAGCAAGATTGAAATTTCATGTGGTGACATTCTGAAAATCAACCGATACGGCAGAATCACAAAGTCAAAGTTTGATACAGAGCTTCTTGATACTTACAACTACTACGCATATCCCTCATACAGGAGATATACATTCACCTTTGATGCAAAAGCGACCGCATCACGAAACAATGAATACATACAACTGCTGAAAAAACATGCATCGTATTACGGCTACACTGAGGACATCGTTGATCTGCTCATTGAAGACGGTTACACGACCGATGAAATTGAAGATATGCTGTATTGCGGTGTTTTCTAATGTGTCAATAGAGTGTACCCATATGACATACTGACAATCTGTCTCAATAGGGTTGTTTTAACTATTTTGGGATATGCCAATACAAAAATGAACCCTATTGAGAAAAAGAGGTGATAACTTGAAAATCGGATATATCAGAATCAGCACAACCGATCAGAATACAGCACGTCAGGAAGTGTTGATGAAAGAACTCGGTGCAGAACAGGTATTCATTGACCGTATGAGTGGCAAGAACACAGACCGTCCTGAACTCAAGCGTATGATGAATTTTGTCCGTGATGGTGATGTGGTTATCGTTGAATCAATCAGCCGATTTGCCCGTAACACCAAAGATCTGTTGGAGCTTGTGGATCAGCTTACCGAAAAACAGGTAGAGTTTATATCAAAGAAAGAAGCTATCGACACCACAACTCCGACGGGTAAATTTATGCTGACAGTTTTCGGTGCTGTTGCAGAGCTTGAACGTGAATACATATTACAGCGACAGAAAGAAGGCATAGCAATAGCAAAACAGAACGGTGTTTACAAAGGCAGAAAACCGATTGAGCATCCGAAGTTCAGAGAAGTTGTTGCAGTATGGAAAGAAGGTGAAATAACGGCAACAGAAGCGATGAAACGGCTTGACATGAAACCAAGCACATTTTATAGAAAGGTAAAGGAAGTGATATGAATGCAGTGGGCATTTTTAGGATTTGTAACAACATTTTCGGTGTTATTCATTGCCGAAAAATCATTAAAACCCTGTACAGAATAAGGAGGTGGTAATATGACTGCATTACTGGCTTTAGTCAGCGGACCTCTTGCAAATTTTGCAGAAGGCGCAATCCTTGCTGTAACGCTTTTCCTTGCAAGCAAGGGTATTAATATCGAATGATAAACAACAAAGCAGGGGAGTGATCCCCTGCTTTGGATGATATGTTTTTCTATCATTATACGTATACTAGGTTTAATAGTTCAGTTATATTGTTATCCAATAGGTTTAGATTAGTTTGAAAATATTTTGAAGTTTTTATTTATCAACATTGATCTTCTTGATTTTTTTTTTTACTTATAATATAATAAAAAAGAATAATATGGCATGTTTTGAGGTTTAATTATGATGAATTATATTAATGAAAATAATAAAAAAATCTATATAATTGAAGGTGTTTCAAATGTAGGAAAAACTACATTATGTAGAAAACTTGAGGAACAATATGGTTTTGTCGTTGTTCAGGAAGCAATTAGATATCTTGAACAAGACTACCAAAAGCCTGGTTCCGATATTTTAAAAATTCCAAACACAATTGACGAAGAAAAAGATAATCAGGATATTCTTTTTAAAAAAGAGTATGAAAAGCTGTGTTATGCATCAGAGCTGTGCAAAAATGGTTTTAATGTTGCAATTGATAAGTCAATGCTAGGAATAATTGCAACTGCTTATGCATTTGAACAGGAAAAAAAATATGAAGGATCTTTTCAATATTCTGTTAAAATATATAAAGAATATATGAAAAAAGCAAAAAGTAGCAATATAATGCTGCCTTCTGCTATAATACTTTTGGATTCCGAAGTAGAAATATGTAGGAAAAGGAATGTGTTGCGAGGGCATGTACTTGAGTCGGAATGGATTGATCCTGAAATAACAAATAAACAACGTCACTTTTTATGGCTTTATAGTTGTTTTACCGATATTCCAGTAAAACTTATAAAAACATCTGAACTTACTGCCGAACAAGTATTGGATCGTGTTCTTCAATATATGAATGATTTTTCATAAATTTGTTTTTTCTTTTTTTCTTTTTGGGTGCATTAGACAATGTATTGGGCCCCAATTTGAAATTAAGGTTGCAAAGATCGCACATAAAATTAAGTAAAATTTATTTTTAATTTTTTCGTTTGATAATTTTTCTGTGATTTTTATTGTGAAAAAATATTCTAATACATATCGTATAAATAGGATCAAGGTCGCAAAGCAACAATAAATTTTGCCTAGAACAATTAATGACAAAAATATATATACGAACATAAATAACGGATTAAGTAACCATGCAAGAGAGCTTCTCAACTGTTGGAAACAAAACATGTATCCTGAAAAATTCAATTTGCTACGGCTTTTTATGTATTTCGCGATTTTTATAGGTTGAAATGCGGTTTTAAACCATGTTGAGTGTTGATGTATCTGACTTTTTAGATATGATGGAACCATTGCTTTTTCCAATAGTTGGAACGGAGATGGAAAAATATTCAAATTCCTCAAGTAGAAGCTTAAATATATGTCTTCACACCAAAAATCTGTGTTAAATCCTCCGATTTCCTTGAGGAAGTTAGTCTCAATAAATAATCCGTGTCCAACAACATGATTACGAAGAAGTTTTGATGGTAAATATGAGTTTAAATAACCGTTTCTGATTTCGAATTCTGTTTGATAAATAGCAAAACCCTTCATGATAGGATTTAGTTCTTCAATATTGCCTGTCATCGCTGAATATTGCTGCATTACTTTAGGCGCATTTTCATTTTGTACTTTTTCGATAAATTCATAAAAAGTGTTTTTTGCAGGTCTACTATCCGCATTGTATATTGCTATATATCTCTTTGCTTGATCATGTATATTTTCTTTTTTTTGTATAAAGTCAACAGCGTAATTAAGCTGATGAGCCATAAAACCTTCTTCATATGGATACTCAATCAAGGTAATCTTATAGTTGTTTTTTGCAATAAGGGCTTTTATAAAGTCATGCGTTACGGGGTATTCTTTAATATAATTATAAATATCGCTGTCTTTGTAATTGCTTGAAAGAACATGATTCATGATTTGCTGTAATTCACTTCTCGGCAACAGAACACCATAACGTTCAACAAGTAAATCTAAATCAATATTATTTTTTATATCATTGAGTAAATTACAAACTTTTTCCATTGCATATTGTTTTTCAATTCGTTCTTTTTTATTTGTTACAATAACAAAGTTAGTTTTTAATTCTTCTTGTTTTGGAAAAATATCAATAAAATATTTTATTGTATTTTCAATCATGTCATGTTCCCGTAAACATGGTATAATAACGGAAAGCTCAGTATTGCAAGCAAAATTTTCATTTAATTTTTTGTCGGAATGTTGCTTTTTGCAAAAACTAATGTATCGACTAAAATTGTATATGATTATTAAAATATTTATTATAAGTAATGTGTAAGCAAGAATAGCCATAAAATTACCTCCGAAATAAAATAGTAAGGATTTGATTTTTATGAAACAAATTGATATTTGGAATAAAAATTTTTCTGAAAAAAAATATAATTATGCTGAGTATAGTAATCGATGTTCCTGGCTTATAGAATATATAGACCTGTTTCAGGAGATGAATAACGAAACAGTAGTTGATTTAGGGTGCGGTGATGGATATAATACGATGTATTTATATAATGCTGGAGTTCGCAATATCATTGCTTGTGATATTGCGAGTTCAGCATTAGAAGAAGTTAAACATCTTACAGGCAACAAAGTTGCGACTTGCTGCTTTGATATGTCAAAAGAGATTCCATTTGCTAACAGTAGTGTAGGAATTGTTGTTGCAAGTCTCAGTATTCAATATTTTTCTTTAAATGATTCAATTAAAATTTTTAAAAAAATTTATAATTGTCTTAAGCCCGGTGGTTATTTAATTTTCAGAGTTAATAATTTGAATCAATATTACAGAAACAAGACTGATGATACGGTAAGGGAGTTAGGTCATCACTACTATGAATCAATAAATGGCAAAAATAAGTTTTATTATGATGAAAACGATATTGATATGGTTAGAGGGGAATTTAAACTAATAAGTCTGAAAGAAGTTGAGTTTATATTTGCAGATGAGAGTAAATTAGCTTACGAAGTTGTTTTTCAGAAAAACTTATGTTGAATATTTAATTGTGTATTTTCGATCCTTTCACGCATTGTGTTGATGTTGTCCGTGAATCTATCCAATCCCGGTTTGCTTAAAACATCAGCATAGCATATGTTCATCGAATAATCATTGAAAACTCGTATGCTGTTTAGTGCTGCTAAACAGCGTCGTTGTTCACATGGTGCACTGTCACATTTTTGATGATAGATAGGCTTGGGGATCAAGATTGTTATATCTTTATATTTTGCATAAAAACCATCGTATTGTTCTTTAAATATCGCTCCTATAACGTTTTCTATTGATTTTTTTATTTCATCCTTTGAAACATGTGTTAACAGATCAATCGGTTCGATCTTTGGAGTTGATATTTCTGTATTATTCAAAAGTGTTAAAAAATTAACATCTGCATTCTTTTTTACTGCATATTTTATGATATTTTGTATTTCATCTATATTATATTTTGTAACTAATGTATTGAATTTAAAATCAATGTTATTTGCTTCCAGCATGTCTATACCATTAAAAAGTTTGTCTATATCGGAATTGTCGTTTCCGGTAATTTTTTTATATTTTTCTTTATCTAAAGTGTTTAATGAAATGGTAAATCTAAACTTCTTTTTTAATGAATCGTTCATATCTTTTAGTACATCTTCGTTTTCTGTTAGATTATATCCATTTGTCAATATTCCAATAAAATCAAAGTCAGGTAAGTGCTCAATACATTTTTTTATGAGGCTATCATATAGCAGAGGTTCGCCGCCGGTGAACTTGATTTTCTTTATATTTTTTCTTTTTGCATTTTCAAAAAGTTGTGTTATATCAAAGTCACTGTTAGACTTTAATAAATAATCATGTCCACTTATATATTTTAGCCCTTCCTTATGACAGTAAGGGCATGAGAAATTGCATTCCCCATTTAAAATGACACGAAGATATTCTTTCATTTTCTTTTTAATTTCACATATGTTATACTGTTCATAATAATCCACTGTTTTTCTGATTCCATCTTCTTGTAGATTAGAAAAAATGGGATAGGTCTTCCATAATCTATCTTTTTGATCAAAATAGTATGCCTCTGTTCTTAAAATTGATTTTTTATCATCGTAACTACCAATGTAAAAACCTATATCTCCTTTAAATCCATTAGCATCCTCGTCGTCAATCGCTGCACCGCATATGAATGATTTCCACTCCGCATTTTTTATATCTTTTATTTCAAATTGGTGATTATGACCACAAAGGTAAGCAATACAATTGATTTTATTAAATTGCTCTATAACACATTTTTTTTCATCACCGTTTAACCAATCAAGATCATGGTGTCCAACAACTAAGGTAGGATAGTCATTATCTATTTTTGATATTGCATTTTGCAAATCCACTGTTCCAATTATAAGTTTTCCCATATCTGATAGGCTGCTGTATGAAAACAATGCTGTATTTAACAGTAAAAAATTATGGTTATCTATTGTTTTTGTGAGTGGTTTTTGCGAATATTTTTCTCCTGTTAATTCATTGTACAGTTTATTGAACTTACTTTGTGATAGTGTTAATGATTCGATAATTGAATCGTCAATTTCTCCTTTTGTCGATTTATAAAAATTGTTTTTTGAATTCAATACTTGTTCTGTTATGATTTTTCTGGCTAAAGTATTATTTTTATCGTGATTCCCGGGAACAATAATAAGATGCTTTTTGTCGATTCCTAATAAATTCATCAAGTCATTTACATTGTTTATTATGGTTTTGTATTTTATCGCTTTTTTTGGTGCAAAAGTTAAATCTCCTGTTATTATAAGAAATTGAACTTCATCTTTAAAACTTTTCATCAATTGATTAAAGCTATTTCTTGACTCTCCTGTAATATAACTGTTGTACGTTAAATGCAAATCTGATATATGCATCCATTTAATCATAAATCTGTCATCCTTTTTTTTATATTATTATTGAAAACTATTTAATAACATGATTGAATTGTAAATTAAATTGTGGAACATTGTTACTGAACTTGAGTACAATGTCAGCATTAGCTTTATAAAAAGTATACAATACACATAAATTATGAACATGAATATTTTTAGATAAAAAAAACTATAATAATTATAGCATTACCGTCAGCGTGGCTAGATGACATGCCTATTCATTGTTTCAGCAGTTGGGTCGTTATCTCTGAAACAAAAACGACTTAGTTGGGGCAGGACCAACACGGTAATGCTATAACATTTTTTTACATTGCGGATAGCATAAACAGCTTTCTAGCTTGTTTTCCAAAAATTCTATCAATAATTTGTTGCTTTTTTCTAAATGTCAAATCACGATTACATAACAAATGTTTGCGAACAACAAGTTTAATCATTATTTCAATATCTACACTTTTGTTTTCTTTAATCATACTCTCTGCTTCTTTTAAAAATATATCAGTATTACCACTATTTTCAATTATCAGTAAACGTTGAATTTTTTCACTGCTATCAGATGTTTGTTTGCTTGTTAATAAAGATATTGTTTTTGAATTTGTACAAATTTCAGCAAAATGATCAAATATACTTAATAGTTCTGCACGAGCATAATTATTAAACATTTCAAAAATATCTTCCTGGCAATATGATTCTCCATTCTTTTTTGTTACTCCAATTTTTTGAATATATAACAACAAACTGTTGCAGAGTTCTTCAGAATAAGTATCTATAGGATTTAGAATAGCATAAATAATCTTTCGTGCATATGAATAAATTGAGTCTATTAGGTCTTGTTTTTGGTTTAACTTTAAACTGCTATTAAACGAAGCTAAAACTTTACATATCATTTCAGTATATTTTATTGCTCGTATTAATCTATATGGATACTCATCTATTTCATTATCATTGTACTCAAATAACCCTTTTGCTTCGATTATATCTTCTGAGTAGTGGGATTCTTCTGTATATTCTTTTAATTCATTAAACTTTTTCTGCTCATCTTCAGATGGTGCTGAAATTTGAGTATCATAGATCCTATGTAATAAAGGAATATTTTTTTTATCTAGACTGATTTCGGTCCAAGGTTCTAAAAGCTTCCCTGCTTGAGATACAATTGACATAATGTTTTGGGTGTTATTAAGTAAGTAGGATATAAAAAGAATAATATCAGAGTTAATGCCGAAACATATATTTTCAAGCGCATATTGAATGCCTGAAATATCAGCGGGTTCGCTCTGTGCACTTCTTATTAAATATTTTGCAATAAAATATGCCAAATGATTTTTGTTGTAAAAATATATTGATAGATCTTCCGATTGTTTGAAGACTTTTGCGTTCAAACCTATATCTATTATTTCTTTTGCGTTTACTTGAACTCCATAATTTAAATTATATTGCATAACAATATTCCTGATATCTTCGATCTGAAGTATATCGTGTCGTGATGTATACATGTAGCCAGCTATTTCTTCGAAAGTAACAAAAATTTCATCAACATAAGATTTTTTAGATAAATTTATTATGGATTGTTGTAGTTCAAATTCAAATATCTTGCTGAATACAGCTTCTCCTTTTGTATAATCATGATATGGATCTTGTATGAAGTAATTTGTGTATCTAATAATAAATGCTGGATTTAAAGAGAACAAACTGCTATTATTATGTACTAATGCATCAATAAGGCGATTAACATTATTGATATCTTCATCATTATAGGCATTTTTCTGTATACATATATTTCTTACTAATTGATTTCTTTTTTCGGTAAAAAATGGTTTTATTTGAAGTTCACATATTGGTTTGTTGTCTGATAATTCTTCTTTGATAGAGTCAATTATGCTTGATCTTTTTGAACTAGAACCGAATACAATAAACTCAAACTCATTTTCCAATATTGGAATAATGCTATCTCTGTTTTTCTCTTGTAACAAATCCCATCCATCAATTAAAATCACTTTTTTTGTTTTATCTAATTGTTTAAATCTTTCAAAGAGTGCTGTAGACTCTCCATATTGCTCTTCAAAAAGATGTTTAATAAAGTTTTGTTTTCTTATTCTTGTTTTATTATCAATTGTCATCAATAATGGTACTTTATTGTTTGATAATAAGATAAAAAGATATTTCATCAACGTTGTTTTTCCAGAATTTGTAGTGCCAGTTATAAATACCTTTTTATTATTTTCAATAAATGTGATCAATTCATCTGCGTTCTTTAATTCTTCCTGTCTTCCAAATTCATTTTTGTATTTTGAAACAAGTTTTGGAAAAACAAAATATTTAGTGAAATCATCTGAGGAGTTATATGGATCCTCCTTTATATTTTTTATAAAACTAGGTAATGGTGACAAACGTGAAGAGTGATTTTGAAGAGATTTTTGATGTGCTACCATTTTATGAATATATATTTTTTCGTTTATATCCCAATTGAAAACATATCCATCAAATGAATTTGATTCTGTATCAATTACAAAAACATTAAACGAATCTTCTTTATTTAAAGATGAAAAGTCCATTTCTCCTGCAGCAGATATCCATGTATCTAAGCTATTATCAATTGATACTACTGATGTTGATTCTCGATGATCATGTCCTATAAATAGCATTTCAGAATTATCAACAATTGTTTTAGATAAATCAGACTTATAATTCCAATTAAACCAATCCCAGCTATGATGCATAACGGTAATACAAAGGTTTGCATCATCTGATTTTCTTAATAAATACATTTTTTCTTCTGGAAAATAATGTAGCTCTTTATCATTAGGTTCAAGTGTTGAAAACGGAGCACTATTTATAAGATTCAGCTGTATCTTATAATTACCATATGTGCAAAATCTTTTGTTTAATATTTTATCAGAAGGTTCTCTGCCATTTAAATTTGAATAAAAATAAAAATTATCAAGATATTTAAGTTCTTGTTCAATTGTTGTATCAATTGTACCCTTGTTATAGTGCTCTTGAATGTATTTTCGATCTCTTGACTGCTCAGGTAAGCACAAATCATGATTTCCAGGAACCATAAATAAATTGACGAATTTATTTTCATTTTTGGCTTTGATACCGTTGATTAATTGGGACAATAAATTCCTTGCATTTTTATACTCATTAATTTTTCCAGAGTTTGCCAAGTCACCACTGAAAACTATTGCAAAATCATCTATTTTTCCAAGAATGTTCAAACTTGACAATACCCCTGTTATTTTTTGCTTTAAAAAGCTTTCATTTTCTCGAATATGAAAATCACTTAAATGGATTAATGCAATCTTCATCTTGCTTATACCTCCACAAAAAATTTGATGGACAGTTAATTTTTTTGCATATATAACTATCTTTATAATATAAAGCGTTTTTTCTTCAAAAAGTAACACCTTTTTTCGAAAAAAATAAAACTTTGTCGAAACTTACAAACTACCGATCATAAATTTATGAAAAACAACAAACACACTGCACCTGTCGGCTTTACCGACGTGTAGTGTGTTATTCAATAACTCAGCAATTACAGGGACGGGAGTTGTGGCACGGCAAAGACTTCGCTGAGATTTCACCCCATATAAAATCTCCCTCATACGGTAAGCTTAATGCAAACCGTATGGGGGAGTTTTTTGACCTCATTATATAAATCAATCGGAAGGCTTATCATCCTTGTCAGTATGTATCAGTCGATTCTTCGGTTAATATCCTTGTAGTGCCTTCAAATATTGTTTCAGTATAACGATTAATATCTGATGTAGCCTGGGGTATGACTTCTTTTATTAATAAAAATGAAATTACCGCAAGTATAATAAATATAACGGCAAGTATGATTCTTCTTAAAACTATTTTTCTTTTTATATACTTTATATCGTTTTCGATCATAAATGATTTTGCCAGCTCCTCGGGACTGCCGAAGTGCTTATGAATCATGCTTATGTCCGTGATATTATTGTTTTCGGCATAATCGAAAACAGAATTTCTGATGTCCGTTATTGTCTGTTTTTTTATTTTTCTGTTGCAGACAAGATTTTTTTTGACATCTGAAATATATGAATTTATTTCATTTTTAATTGCTTTCATTATTCTTTTCTCTCCAGTTTTCATAATGTGACACCAATTATCCGCTCTCGTATTCATAAACAAGGATGTTTTTCTGTGATTCAACAGCGATAAAATATGATATAAGGTAGCAAAGACTGAACATTGCCGCAATAATGAGTACCGCCGAAATGATGATTTTGCGGATATTCGTTGCGTTTTTGATTTTTTTCGGGTCGGTATCGGACAGATGTGCCTGAGCAACCTCCTCAGGGGAACCGAAACGGGAGATTATCTGAGAAATATCGGTTATTCCGTTATTCTCGGCATAGTCATATATTGAGTTTTCAATATCATTCATTATCTGTTTTTTCAGTTTTCCGGAGCAGACAAGATTTTTTCCACATCGGAAATGTATTTTCTGATATCTTTCTCAATTGCACTCATGTTTTTTTCTTTATCCCCTTAATGCGATATTTGCTGACAGAGTAGTTACATCTTTGACGATTTCTGTGAAATATCCGTGAGTTTCGTTATGAGCATCATATACAATTAAAAACATTACTCCAAGATAAATCATTATGATAGCAACAACTGCCGCAATTATCACCTTGCGGATATTGATTGCTTTTTTAATGTTCTGCGGTTCGGCATCGGACAGATACGCTTTTGCGATTTCTTCTGGTGTGCCGAAGCGGTTATAAATATCGTCAATGTTTTCAGTTCCGGAATTTTCTTTGAATTCAAAAATTGCCTGTCTGATATCTTCAAGAATAGCAGTTTTGTCAGCCTTTCTGCAGGGCAGATAAGCTTTTACCTGCGATAAATATTTGTCGATATCTTTTTTGATTTCGGTCATTCCTGTTTTTCCTCCCTGTCAAGTATCAGTGCAATTCCCGTTGATATTTCGTCATATTCCTTTTTCATTTGCTCAAGATACTCTTTGCCCGAGTCTTCAAGATGATAATATTTTCTTGTTCTTCGTTTGCCTACGAGCTTTGAATATGTAGAAAGATAACCTATATCCACCAGTTTATATAATATAAGGTAAAGAGTGCCTTCAAGCATAGTAATATGCTAGTCGCACACGGATTTTGGTAATAAATCGAATAAAAAGCGGCACTTTCGTTGCTGAAAATGCCGATGTGGTTAGTTTTTTTTGTCATTAATCACTGAACTGTTTCCTGATTATCCGAATTTAATGATTCTGCTCGGGATGATAGTTTGCAATGTCTTTTAATTTAAGCATTATAGCTTTGTGTTTTTCATCAGGTAAGTATTCGTTATTGCTAATTTTACCTATATTGTCAAGAACTTCATTGATACGTTTGATATCATCTGTAGTAACATTATGATTTTCAAGAATTTTATTTATATCAGAGACTTTCCCATAGAAAAGATAAATACTTTCAAGTTCATTTGCATTTAAATTATCTTTCAATGTTGCTGTTAAATTTATCCAATCCGGATGTATATGAATACCTACTCTATTTTTGTATTTGATAAAATTATTGAGCTGTTCTTGTTTTGATGTAATTGAGGTAATAGATGAAAGAATTCCTGCAAGTAATGCTACTTCTTCATAAAATAATTTTATGTCATAATACAGTATGAATGCTACTTTTTCTATTTCTTTTTTTTCGTTATATTTAAATATTTTTCGCTCAACCCAGAGTGCACCGGGAATAGCAATGCATGCACCAATTAAGCCACCTGTTGCACCAATATAAGCTTCTTTATATTCAGTGTATTTTAATGAACTTAAAAGATAATCAACAGTTTTGTTGATTGAATCAATGTGTAATAATATAGGGGATGAGAAAAAAACGAATGCAACTGCTATTGCAATGATAAATATAAAATTATAAGATTTTTTATTGATTCTGATTTTTTTTATTTTAACTTCCATTGTATATTTCTACTTTCTGAATATTTTTATTTTCACTAAACCGTTATTGTCGTTATAACCGTCTATAGTAAGAATATTTTCGCCTGCGTTCATATTGATTAATAATCAAAAGAAAAAGCAGCACTTTCGTTGCTGAAAATGCCGCCGAATTTTAGTTTTTTGCTGTTTAAATTGTTCAAAATCTCACTTTTCAGTGGTTTTGAACCATCACTTGATTGTTTTGATTGGTTTAATCAGCTTGCCTTCAATGTAGTAATAGTTATGCTTTACTCCGTTTACGGTCTTGCTTGTGCGGATATCTGAGGCATCATAACTGTATGTTATGGTCGTTCCGTTTTTTGAATAAGAGGCGAGTGATCTGCCCTTCCAGGTTATTGCCGCACCACGGTATGCCAAGGGATTACCTATGACATCGTAAGTGATATCCTCGCCGTCATACTCGGTGAGAAGGTCCTTCCAATCGGTGACATCTGACAGGGAAGATGAAGAATAGACATAGTCGTACGCTTTTATTAAATCAGCCTCTGCGGGAGTTGCTGTTGACGCACCGGCAAATACCCACTTCAGGGCTATGTTGCCCCAGGCATCATACTTGTATCTTACAGTCTGATTTGTTGCCTCATTCTGCTCAATGACAAGGCGGTTAAAGGCATCATAAGTATATAAAATGTCTGTTGATACGCCTGAAACGGTAGTAGTTTTTCTTGTTATATTACCGTTGGCGTCGTATGCGTAAGATACAGTACCCTGAGCAGTGTCGGCAAAGGCTTCATCCTTGACACGGGTGGTTGCCATTTGCGTTGTGTCGTAATAAGTATATGTTTTTTTCGGCGCAATGGTATGCGAAACGCTGCTGAGTCTGTTAAGAGCATCGTATGTATACATACCTGAGCCCAAAGCGCCCGTATAACCCAACGGCAGATTGTCTGTGCCGTAGGTATAAATCATAGCAGAATATGAATTACCTGCATTTACGCCGATAAAATCAACATTGTTGTTATCGTCATACCTGTAGCCTGAGGAATATATGTGCGTGTTTGTGCTTGTGTCTGTTACCGATTCACGCACAAATCTGCCCAATGCATCGTATGTGAACAGATGAACTTCTTCTCACAGCGGCAGTTTACAGCGAAACTGCCGCCGGATTCAGTTGCAAATTGCCAATCAGGGGATTACTCACAAGAAGACATAGAACCATTCCCTAATTGGTAAAAAACTTTTTACGAAAAAGGTAGGTTATAACAAAAATAATTAAACACACAAACATAAATAACCAAATACGTTCAAAACTCCACGGAATTTTGAGTTTTTCAAGTATTTTTTCATAGTTTGCTGGTCCTAATAATTCGTATATTACGCCAGTTGCACCAAACAAGAAAACAAAAGCAAAAGAAATTATATTTGTTATTAATAAAATAATCCTTAAAACTTCTCTCATTTTAATATGAACCCCCTTTGCTCTGCTCTCTGTACAGGATCATTACTAAAAATAGATATTGTTGTACTGCACCAAGCACAAGCAGCAAACACATATGGAATAACTTTTCCTCCAGTTGCCGATAATGTGGATCTTAAAGTTGACGTATTTCTAAATATCATTGGAGCCTGTTGGTTTAAAAAATGTTTTCCACTAATGCTTCCTACTTTTGTATAAGGTGTAATTCCTATAATCTGCAAACCGTTCTCAAAAAGAGTTTCTGCAATATCAACAGCTATTTGCCCGTTAACTTTATTTGTATTGCTTCCTTCACCACCACTGGAAATACTTCCGCTGTTGGGATTATTGCTACCACTCGTTTTTCCCCCAGTATTTTTTGAGGAGTTTTTGCTTTTTTTTACCTGCAAAACAGCCACCTCTGTAGCTCTTGCAGCTATTGTTAATGCCGCCGTAATTGCTGCTACACCTGCTACAGAGCCAGCACCAAAAGTGCAGACAGTTACAACTACTGCTGCAATTATAACTGCCGCCGTAGCAGCGACGGCAAATACTTTGCCATTCCACTTAGGCCAATTGCCTTTTGAATCATCCATATTAACAGGGTTATTCATACAATAAGCAAAAAGGTTATAACCCTGCAACGAACCACCGATGCCTGAAATTTCACTATCCGCATTGATAAATCTACAGGTTTCGGGGTCGTAGTAGCGTGACTGGAGATAGTAGAGCTTTGTTTCGTTATCGTATACATATCCTCTGTAACGGATTGAGTTCTGTGTCCATATACCGTCGGTTGAAGAAATATCAGCACCGCTTGAATTGGTTATTGAAAGCAGATTGCCCCAGGTGTCATATGTATACTTTGCAACAAGTGCTTTTGATGAATTGTAAATACCGATTACGTCGCCGAACATATTGCAAAGCACGGCGTAGTTTTCTATAGTGCCGCTTGAGAGTACCTTTTTAATACCGCTCAATAAGCCGTTTGCATCATATGTATAGTACAGCTTGTACGAAGGGCAATCCTCATACATCAGCTTGCCTTCAACATAATAGTAATTATGCTTAACACCGTTTACGGTTTTGCTTGTGCGTATATCTGAGGCATCATATGAATAGCTGACTGTCGTTCCATTCTTTGAATAAGATGCGAGAGACCTGCCCTTCCAGGTCATTGCCGCGCCACGGTATGCCAAGGGATTACCTATGACATCGTAAGTGATATCTTCGCCGTCATACTCGGTCAGAAGGTCCTTCCAATCGGTGACATCTGACAGGGAAGATGAAGAATAGACATAGTCGTACGCTTTTATTAAATCAGCCTCTGCGGGAGTTGCTGTTGACGCACCGGCAAATACCCACTTCAGGGCTATGTTGCCCCAGGCATCATACTTGTATCTTACAGTCTGATTTGTTGCCTCATTCTGCTCAATGACAAGGCGGTTAAAGGCATCATAAGTATATAAAATGTCTGTTGATACGCCTGAAACGGTAGTAGTTTTTCTTGTTATATTACCGTTGGCGTCGTATGCGTAAGATACAGTACCCTGAGCAGTGTCGGCAAAGGCTTCATCCTTGACACGGGTGGTTGCCATTTGCGTTGTGTCGTAATAAGTATATGTTTTTTTCGGCGCAATGGTATGCGAAACGCTGCTGAGTCTGTTGAGAGCGTCGTATGTATACATACCTGTGCCCAAAGCGCCCGTATAGCCCAACGGCAGATTGTCCGTGCCGTAGGTATAGATCATAGCAGAATATGAATTGCCTGCATTTACGCCGATAAAATCAACGTTGTTGTTATCGTCATACCTGTAGCCCGAGGAATATATATGGGTGTTTGTGCTTGTGTCCGTTACCGATTCACGCACAAATCTGCCCAGTGCATCGTATGTGAAAAGATGCTTCTGAGAATTGAGCAAATCGGTATAGACCGAGGCTCTGCTCTTGCCGTCATACTCCCAGGTGCCCACCTGAGTCTGAGCTGACGGTGTGCCGCTGCTCATAGAGGTGAGTCTGCCGACTGTATCATATGAATAATTATTTACAAAACCGTTGCTATATGTAGTTGAGAGCAGAGCATTTGTGCTCTGATTATATGTGTTGGTAACAAGCAGTCTGTCGCCGGCTGTAGCCGTTGCAAGATTTCCTTTTGCATCATAGGTGAAGGAATAATTTGACTTTGCCTTGATGTTTGAGAGATAATTATTCGAATTATATGTGTATGTGGCTTTAGCCGTCTTAGCCGCAGAGGTGCCTGTTTTTGTTGTCTGAGTATAAGTGCCGGTGGTGGTAGTAAGATTCTTTGTCTGCGAATCATATACATATGAAGTGGTATTGCCTAAAGCATCTTCTACAGCTGTGACGTTGCCTGCAGTGTCGTAGGTATATTCAACAACAGCACCTGTAGAGTCTGTGGTAGTCTGAACAAGACTGCCGTCAGAGGTGTAAGCTATTGCACTTGATATGCTCTTGGTTGTGTCATCGCTGTTGACCTTGAGTTTTGTCACATTGCCGTTGCCGTCATAGGTATAATTATACTTAACACCGTTTGTGCTTGTGGCTGTTGTAAGGTTATGCTTATCATCATAAGTATAATTGTAAACATCGCTGACAGCGTTCTGATACTGAGTCATATCAACCCCGTCTGCGGAATAAGACATCTGCTGATTGCCTTTTGCTTTATCTGTGGCACTGACAAGATTACCCTTACTGTTATAAGTATAACTCGGAACGTCTTCTTTTGCAAGATAAAAATCGTCAAAATATGCAAAATTTGATTGTTTATCGAAAATTCCGTATACAGTTATGCTCACGGGAGTTTTTGCAGTGTCGTTATTTCCGTCACTTAAAGTGAACGCACCGCAAAGGAATTGCCACTCATTTACGGCAAAATTGCCCGGAATATACTTGTCTTGCGTTGTGTTATCGGAATACTTTACCGTTGCACCTATTCCGAACAGCTTGTCTCTGTTTGTTGTATGGAACTGGTTGCTCAAGGCTTCTGTCTGTGCCCAGGCGCTGATAATATATGTATCAGTCTCTGTTGCGTTGGATTTCAGATTTACGGTCTGACTTATTTTAACGGTTTTATACGGACCGCCGAATACCTTATAAGAATAAGACCCGATATGCGCTGTAGTGCTGAATCTGCCGTCAGATGAAGACGACGGTAATGACCAGACTTTGTTACCCAACTCAAAACCTGCATTTTCTATAAGATTAAAGTCATTTGCAACCTTGCCTTTTTCAAGCTGAACACCGTCAAAATATGCAATACCCTTTGCATTATCAAAACCAAAAGCAACATAGCAACGGGTAACGCCTGATGGCACTGTAAATGTGACAGAAAGCTTCTGCCAACCGTTGTTTACGGAGCTGTCTGTGGCTGATTTTATATACTCTGAGGCATATTTAGTCTCAGTAGTGCCAACTTCTGTTTTTGCCTGAAGAAATACGCCGCCGTTGTGGCTTGACGATATTTCGGTAACCTTTGCATAAACAGAGGCAGTGTATGTTTGCCCTGCAGTCAGAGTGCTTACATCAAGATCCTGAAACTTTCTGTATGTCTGACCTGATGTATACGATGAAACATTGATTTTCAGTGACTTTTGTCCGTAAAGAGATTGAGTATTGTCAAATGACAGAACTGCACTGCCTGATGAATAATAGCTGTTTTCCCAATTTGAGGCACTTCTCTCAAAACTCGGATCAAGCACATAGTTTATAGGTGAAGCACCTGTTTCACCAATTGTTGTAACATGATGTTTTGTATCATCCGTTTCTTTATTATGTGCAACATAGGCACAGTTTGACGCAGTTACAATTTCTCTGCCGACACGGTCAAAAGTGCAGATAAGTCTGCCGAAATCATCAAATTCCTTGACTGTATATATCGTTGTAGCTACAGCAAATGTCGCCTGATTGCCACTGCAACCGATTTCTGTAATATTGTGCTTATCAAAATAATACTGATAACGCTGAACAATCGTATTCTGGGATTTGATGTAGACATATTTCAGGTATGTTTTGCTTCCCGTTGTGGCATATACAAATTCAATTCCGTTGCCGTCACTGCCTGTTGCAGTAAGCAATCTGCCGGTTGAATCATATGTATAGCTTACGGTTTTACCATTAAGCAAAGTAACAGAATTAAGCATTCCCGAACTGATATTATATGTACAAGTTCTGTTGTCAGTTCCTGTTATTTTTGTAAGAGTTCCGCCGCTGCTTGAAATGCTTAGAGAATGACCTGCTCCGTCCTCAACAGCTGTTATTGTTGAGCTGCCGTATGTCATTTGTACAGTGTTTCCGTTAGCATCAGCAATTGAAAGAATATTTCCGTTACTGCCAAATGTCATAACATTATCGTTGTTGTCTGTTATGATAAATTGATTTGAACTGTTTTTGGTCATTGTAAGGCCAAGACCGTCTTCATCCTCATATTTATCTTGATTTTCAATCTTTGCAAGATAATGATATGTTCCGTCACCGTCACGATATATATAAGGGTATTGAGTTTTTAATTCATCGCTGAAACCGCTTTCAGATGAAGTTGATATTATCGACTGTTGAACTGAAAGCTGCCAGCCTTTACCTGATAACGGCGAATATCCTGTTGTTGTATTTGCATTTGCAAGATTGTAGATATGTGATATTGTAACAGGCATTCTTTGTCCGTAAGTGCTGACATCATTTCTTACAAAAACAATATTGCCGTTATAGTCATTTACATAGGCAGTACCTGCATCACCTGCACTGTATGAGGAGTATGACCAGTAATCTTCAAGACCAAGAGTATTTCTGTAAGCAACTGTCAACTGAGGTATACCGACAGAAGAAACCAGAGTGCTGTTTGAAGAAAGAAAACGTACACGCAATGCGCCTATGGTTTCATCAGAAGGCGCAACAAGAATACCGTTATTTGTTCCGCCTTCAAACCATCTTTTGGCAATTTTTGTAATATCCCAGTTGTATGCATGACCTACCTGTGAACCGTAATCGCAGTAATCAATAACAGTTAGACTGCTTGCTCCGTTTTCAGCATTTGAAACCGGCTGATTATTCCAGGTTATGGTTGACGGAGACCAGGTTGACTGCCCTGCAAGGTCATATACATTCATAACAGCACCTGATGTTGTAATATCAGATTCATACAAAAACATTGAGAAAGCCGCACTTACTATCATACTGTGTTCAGGCAGAGTAGGTAAAGTAAATTTTACATATGTTCGTGTTAAACCGAGAGAATTTCTGCCAACGTATAAATATTCGCTATTCGGAAATGCTGTAGTTGGGCTTTTTGCATCAACATATGTGTCTTGAATGTGACTTTTGTCAATATTTGGTCTTACGGTTGGATCAATCGTAACAGGGAAGACTCTGTCATCGGCATTTATCCATTTTTTATCGGCTTCTATTACTAATTCATAACAACCTTGCTTCTCTTTAAGCTTGATTTTTATGTCAGTACTTTCAGCACCTGCACTATCGTACATAACAGGTGCTTCAATACGGTATATTTCTTCTTGTGTCTCATTATCTGTGAGCACTATACTGTTGTCACTTTCAACAATCGGTTGAAGCCCATTTGTTTCTAATAAATACAAATATTTGTAGTTATTCTGAGGCACAGAAACAATTATATCTTCTTTTATTCCTAATGAACCGATTTCATAACTAAAATCAGTATCTGTTTCGACCTCTTCATATGTGATGGTTGAGCCTGCGTTCTCAAGAATCATATAATTATTGTTATATGTTTTCACATCAGTGCTATGTGTTGAAAGGTTTTTCTTGTTATTATTCTTTTTAACTTTAGCTTTTTTTGTTTTATTTTCCTGTCCCTGATTCGCTCTGCCCTGATATGTAAGGGCTATTTTATATCCGTTATATGAATATGAAAGCGCATCACTGAAAATATCTTCAGGAACTGAAACAACATAATTTTGATCTTCTTTTGTTGTGTAAACAGTATTGCCGTTTTCATCAACCGATTCAACAAGAGAGAAGTCAAGTTCTTCCCACTGTCCGTCTTTCTCATAATGAACCGGATAACCATATGTTGCAGCAATATATCTGCCGTCACTACAACGGAAATGCTTTGTGGTTTCATCTCTCAGAGAAAGATCTTCACCTATAATATATGAATCACCGATTTCAGTATCAAAATTTGGTTCTGTCAATTCTTCAGCGTTAATTTCTTCTGCAAATACACTCATCGGTAGAATTTGCATTATAAGTAATGCTACAAGAATTGATGATATGATTTTTTTTAGCATTATTTTATCCTCCTTTGAATTGAACGAAATAAAATCTCTATATGATTATCAGCACATTGGAATCACCACTTTTTTTACAGCATTATATTATAAACTCCTATAAAAATATAAAGTAAAAAAAGGTAGAGAAGTAACATAGAAAATAAAAAACGACAGAATTTTTTCTGTCGTTAAATATATTGTATGAAATTTGTTTTTTATACAAATTTGTAACTAAGCTCTATATACAGCCATTTCCAACCGTTGCCGGTGGATCCACATCCCATTGTATTGTAATCATACCGAGGTTTTCGGCGGCAGAGATGGTTTTGTTATCGTATGCTCCTGACGGTGCTCTGAACAGGGTGGGAGAGTGCCCCGTAATGTTTCTGACAGTTTCATTGCATTTCTGAATATCAAGCAGAATATCTTCATAATTCATAGTTGGTAAATCTTTGTGTGAATAACCGTGATTGCTGATTTCATGCCCTGCATCATAGATTTTTTGTACTTCATTTATATAATCATCAGCCCAGGAGCCAAGCAGGAAAAATGTCGCCTTGACATTGTACTTATCAAGCGTTGAAAGAATTGAATCAATGTCACTGTTGCCCACAGCGCAGTTGAATGTAATTGCCACTTTCTTTTCATCAGTCTCAACATTGTATATAGGGATCATCCTCGCTTCTCCCGAAACTGCATCAGAGAGCGTGTGCGCAGTCATAAATATTCCAAAAACAACCAAAAGTATAACAGCCATCGTTATTATAACTGACTTTAGTTTAACAGATAAAATCTTCATATAATCACCTCAGTAATTTATATGAAAGAAATATTATAGTATGAAAATCGCTTATACCATTGTAAGTGATTAAAACAAATTACAACTCCTGTTTGTTTTCAGCGTGTCATCAGACTTAATATCATTATGATTTATTCTTTTGAAACAACAGAAGCAATACCTTTTCGGTATTGCTTCTATGCTTTGTCAGATGCTTGTATTTTCGGTTACAAAGTTGATGACGGATTGTTTAGGGATGCGTCACACACGCCCGTTTCTGTAAGCTCTGAGATTACCTGAATTTAAATTTGCGTATATTGCGTTATACCCAATGCGAAGTATCTCGCATGCCTCATCAACCGTTAAGATGTCAGGGTAATCGTTAAATATATAACATCGCTCCTTTGCAGATTGTTGTTTAATACTATGTTTGATTATCTGCCCTTTTATTTATTTTTTTGATTATTGAATACATAACAGTATAGCAAATCGTTGATAGAAATGAATTTTTTCAAAAACTGTTGCTAATATTGCAATAATATGTGGTTCGTGCAATATTTTACATTTACAATGTTTTATTAGAAGTATGTAGGATGTTTTTATAGATTGCTTATATCTATTGACGGAAAAGCTTTTGTTACAAATTCTTTTGTTTTATTGTTTAATTTTGTAAATAGCTTTTCTTTTATTATGTTGTTTACAAATATCTCGTAAAGATCAACATTTGATTGTACATCATTATATATCTCACCAAAAGGATATGTATCACAATACCATTCTGCTGTAAATTTTTCAATTAATTTTAAAAAACCTTTTTCGTGAAATCCAATATAATTGGAGTCGAACTCTAGCATATCTTTATAATATTCAAATTTATGAGCAGAAAAATTATATCGAGACAATTCATTGTTTAAGACATCCTGTAATTCCTTTTGGAAAGTTTCTATATTTGTTAAGTTAAGGAATTCGTTATAAATACTTTTGTCATCAGCAAGATCAAATAATAGTTGAGAATGATGTCTTATCTCTTCAAAAACAGGATCTGTTTCTCGTTTTATTTCTATGTAAGCTTTTTTGTCTATTGCGTTTGGAGAATATTTATTAAAAATGCATTCTATTGAGTCATACTCTTTACGTAGTTCATCTTCAACAACCATCTCGCAATATCCCTTTGTATTATAATAACTGGTAATAATGCCAAAATCAGCTTTATATAAACTATATAAACATTCAATAACTAAGTGGACTCGAATTTCATCTAATTTTTCAATAGTGCTTATTAATTGTTTATATTTATTTTTTATTCGATTGTTTAAGTTGGCTTCAGGATCAACTATCAAATATTTTTCAGATAAACCTTTTAATCCGACAATTTTAATTGTCAACTCTACATGGCTTTTAATTTTTTCACACGTTTTTTTATTAAGGTTAAATAAATCAAGTAAATTTGATTGAAAAATAGTTTCGTCGTAATAGTCACCATCTTGTAAAGATAAATATTCAAGAATTGTTTGATACATGGCTTTTTGTGTAGTTAGATTTTCTATGTTTTCAATTATGTCCAAATATATAGCTGAAGGGCAATCTTTTATATTTAAATACTTCTGTATTGACTGTATATATTCTTGCTGGTAATGTGTTGGAGATGTGTCATTTGCTAGTAGATATAAAATACCTACTAAAACAATCTTTTCTTCTTTTTCTAAATTTTTAATGTCAAATATTGGGGTAAGATTATAAAAAGCCAACTTTTCTTTTTCTGAAATATAATCACACAAAGAGTCTATATTATTCCCATGACTCTTGATTTTGTCGTTTAATGTTTGTATTTCTTCTCCTACAAAATTTAAAGCTACTTCTTGTTTGTGAAGTAAGTCATTAAAAGCAAGCATTGTATCACTTGCACCACGTTTATAACTTTTTGTTGCCATTGTTAAAAATCTCCTTTTATAAAATCGTACTCATTTCTGGCAATATGATTATACAATTCATTTTTTATAAATTCTTCTTTTACTTTTTCAATAAAACAAATATCACTGATTAACCTATATAATGTGACAGCAAGCCCTCCTAAATCTAAAACTTCAATATTTTCACTGATTGCGGTTGCAATAATATTGCTTGTTGTGGCAATGAGATTTGAATAGAGTAAGATTTTTCTTGTTTTTACACCAAACTCATTTCTGGATATGCCTGTTGCTTCATCATAGAAAAAACTGTGTACAATAGCGATTATAGTATTTATTATTGTTGCATATGATGCCTGTTTGACAATAGCAAAAATGTTTGCCATATCAAAGCCGTATTTTGCTAAATCGCCGGCAAATTGAGGAGAAATTGCAGATATAAATGGAAGTGGTAAACTTTTCTTTGAATTTACATCTGATTTTAAATGTATAATTTCTTTTGCTACAGATGTACCAATTATTATTTTTCCATCATGTCCCTGATGTAATAGCTTGTCTGATGTATAATCGAATACTCTTATGGTACTTGCATCGTTGCCGAAGATATCTCCTTTTTTTGGAAAAGAAGAATATATGTGGACAGATAACATGTCCCAATTTGTTAGGGTGCTTGTTGCAATATTTGCTGTGCCAAATAACAAACCAAGTACTGGATCGTGTCCAGGTGTTGCACCTCTGTGTCCCAAAAAACCAAAACCACTTAATAATCCACGTTTTTTTGGATCAATATTTGCGTCAAATGGGACTGGATTTATTAAAATCTCTTCTAAAGACGGATTGTAATATTTATGTTTTCTATAATTGTTATATTTGTTGAGTTCTTTAGGATTTAAATTTTCTTTGTTTTTTATTTTTTCTATAAAGTCATTTTCTAATTGTTTTGCATCCTTGGCTGCTTCATCATGAGATAATCGACTTCCAGCAGATGTTAATTTTGGTTGAAGTATTTGTCGTGCAATTTGAAGTGCTGTTGCAAGAAATAAAAATTTAATATCTATGCTCTCTAGTTTCGTTAAATCTTTAAATTGCTTATCAATATCTGAAAGAATAATTGATGGTGCTGATGTTATTTTGTCAACTCTATTATATTCACCTGATATTAGATCAACGTGGTTGTTAATTATATTTAAATCATTTGATATTTCTGCAGTTAAGGTATGATTTGACTCTTTTATTTTTTTTAATTCTTTATTCATATTTTCTCACCTATTTTACACTGTCTCCCTGACTTCTCAGCCACATTTCAATACCGTTGCCGAAGGTTTCAGCTTCTATTGTATAAATACCGTTTTCTTCTTTTATAACTTTTGCAGTGGGCAACCTGTCAAGTACGGATTCTACTGACCAACCACTGTACATGAATCTTGTTTTCTGCAATTTTCCGCCGAACATAAACTGAATACGTTTACGAAATTCACCCTCTGAAAATTTATCTGCATAAGGTATATAGAATCTTTCATCGGTTATTGTTATATCCTTGATACGGTCAATTCTGTAAATTGTGGGGAACAGGTCATCAGGATTATCAAAATGCTCAGCTTTATCAATATCGTCTATGAATGCTGTAAGATAAAAATAAAATTCAGATACCATAATACCCACAGGTTTCAGTTTGCGCTTTACGATGGCTTTGTTTTTCAGCCGTTCGTAACTTATTACTATGTATCGGTTTTCTCTTATAGCTTCACCAATGTACCACAGCAGATTTACAAACTTTTTGCCGTGTTTTGGTTCAATATAGTGAAACTTTTCGTTTTCAATAAGCTTCTGAACAATTTTTTTGTTTTCTCTCGGAACACACCTGTCAAGCAGTTTATCTATAATCGGGAGCATTTCTTCTTTTACAAGACTTCTGCTCTCCAGAAGAATCTTGCATACTGCTAAAATCTCACTGTTTGTAAGTAAGGATTCATTTGTGTCAATAATACGGTAGCCTTTTTGAGCTCTGTCAAAAATAATTGTCTTACCGTGTCCGATGCCTAAGGTATTATTAAAGAAAAATGCTCTTATATCGTCAATATCTCTCTGAATTGTTCGCTCATTTACACCGAATTCAATTGCTACCGATGATTTATTTACAATTTCACCGGAATTGAGCATTGTGTAGAGAGAGAGTATTCGGTCGTATTTTGATTTTTTCAATGAAATACCCCCTTTTTACTTTATTATAGGATATTACAATGACACATGCTGTCATTGTGAATAAGTTTTTCTCAATGACAATCCTTGTCTTAATTTGTGAGTATAATTAAGTTGTTCGTGGGAGAGTGATACAAAAAATGCGTCCCCGAAGGAACGCACGAAAAAGTGTATTCCTTCTTTGAGCATAATGCTCTGTTGCTATACAATCTCTGCCCAAGGGTATGAGAAAAAAGAGGAAACACCTTTTACTAAAGTATTATTCCCCCATGGACATTAATTTTGTGATTGTATAGCATTTTTATTATAAGCTTTTTTGTTATTAATGTCAATTATTTGAAGAAATTAATCGAAAAAGTATGAAAGTAGAACCATATATTATCCCTATGAACACCCGAAGCTGAAAAGCTTCGGGATATTTGTTTTTACGGAGATAATAAATGATGAAAGAAGAAAAAGCATGCACCAACTGTGGTGCTGAGTATCCTGCAGAGCAGTTAATTCAGTTCGGTGATGCGATGCTGTGCAGAAGTTGTCTTAACACAGAAACGGTTTAGTGTTCCTGTTGCGGCAGAAGAATGTGGAATTAGGATAACTGTGGAAGCGATAATCTTCCGTTGTGTGATCACTGTTATACCGAGTACTACACAACCTGTACTCATTGCGGTCAGGTCATTCACCGTGATGAGACATATTATGACGGTGACGAGGATGAATCGTACTGTTTCAACTGCTACAATCGTTATGTGACAATGAGGATAGTCTTTACTTTATCAAAGGTGATAATCCGATGTGTATTTACCATTTTCCCGAAATCGGAGTATATATCTATGCTTCAACGGAAGAAATTCTCAAAAAGCTCTCAAGAAAATTCCGTATCGATTTGGAAAGGGAACCAAGGTTGAGATTTCGTGTGGTGATATTCTGAAAATCAACCGCTACGGCAGAATCACAAAGTCAAAGTTTGATACAGAACTTCTTGACACTTATAACTACTACGCATATCCCTCATACAGGAGATATACATTCACCTTTGATGCAAAACCCACCACTTCAAGAAACAATGAATATATCCAACTGCTGAAAAACTATGCAGCATATTACGGCTACACAGAGGACATGGTTGATATGCTCATAGACGAGGGATATTCAACTGATGATATCGAAGAAATGCTGTATTGCGGTGTTTTCTGATGTGCCAATAGGGTGAGATAACGGCAAAAGAAGCGATGAAATGTCTTGATATGAAACCAAGCACATTTTACAGAAAGGTAAAGGAGATGATATGAATGCAGTGGGCATTTTTGGGATTTGTAACAACATTTTCGGTGTTATTCATTGCCGAAAAATCATTAAAACCCTGTACAGAATAACAAGGAGGTGGTAACATGAGCGCATTACTAGCTTTAGTCAGCGGACCTCTTGCAAACTTTGCAGAAGGAGCAATCCTTGCTGTAACAGTTTTTCTTGCAAGCAAGGGTATCAATATCGAATGATAAACAACAAACAGGGGAGAGATCCCCTGCTTTTGATGAGTGAGATGCGAATATTGTTTTTTTGTTTGTGTCACTAAAAGGTATTGTTATTTAATATTACCTAATAGCTTTGACAACCGAAGATGATTGCCATTTTACAATCTTATCTGCAAAATTTTTACTATTTAATAAGTTTACTTAGCCCCCCCCCTCTATGAGGTTGTATTGCTATTATTTCCCATTTTCTCTGCAATTCCAACTCAATTTTAATCCATTTGCAATCTGTAGAATATACCCACGCCAAAACTAAAGCGTAATCTGCAATTGCATTTGATTTCTAATAGTGGCATTTATTATTGAGCTGATGCTACATTATGGATCGGATCATTTTTTGTACAAAATAATTTCAGTATGCAAAAACAGAAACACCATCTAAAATAGTTAATAATTTTTTATAGGCATCAATGCAAGACCGTGAGTGACTAATAAATAAATCATATGGTATTATTTTTTACCTCAATTCACGTTTGAGAGCATCGTAAAAAGTTCTTGTTTCAATGGCTTGTCTTCCTGCAAATGAATATTGACCGTATTGGACTATAATTGCTTGTTCTGTTTGCTTTCTAACAGCAACATATTTATCAATATCGCTCGTATTTCTTAATCGGGGCCAATAGCTGAGATAACTCGGCAACACGATTTCTGATTTAAGAAAATTAGCAGTTGGCATATCAACTTGTGCTGACATACCAATCTCAAAAGGAACCCACCACGAGTACTTTGTGGCATCAGACATTACAACAATTATGTCAGTGCATGAATTAAGGCTATTTTTTATATGGTCAGTTAATTCTTTTCCGCCACCAATTATACTGCTATCAAGTACATCAAGATATGTTGCAACTTTATTCTTTGAAAAAGCATTTTGTATCGCTATTGCCAACGCTGAATCTTCTTTTTTATGTGATATAAATACTTTCATAACCATTAACCTCCATAACAAGTTTAAACAACGAAGATTTATAACAAGTAAAATAAGATTAAACGTTTTGACTAATCCACAATTCAAGAGAATCTTTACGCTTGGCAATCACAGGAATACCCAATTCAGAAATATAACAACTTGTACTATCCGTTATCTTAACAGCAACAACAGGCTTACCAATATTGATTGCAAGTTTAATCTCTTCTATTGACATTCCAGTGTTATTTGCCGGACGATTTGAACACACAACAACACTTGCATATTTGATTTGCTTTTGAATTTGGGGATCTACATTAAAACGTTTATCTATACGATCAAATGGAGAACTTGCAGGTACAGAATAATCTCTAACTGTATATTTTGTTCTATCAAACAACGCACTTATTTCAGAATAATCGTTGTTGTTCCATCTGTGTGGAATAAAAACATTAATCTTCATAAATACACCTCTTTTTTAAATAGTATTTTTATTGACTAAATTCCAGTAATGTTGTCCTTGTGCAGTTAATTTACATGATTTTCGATTAATCGCTGCATAATACATGTGTTCCTCTCCAACAGGGACAACCAAATTTAGTTTTACATAGTGTTGTAAAACGGAAAAGATTTCTTCATTACGCTTATTTACTTCTTGAGTATCCGCTTCATGTTTATCGTGTTCAAAAGTTGGATCTAAAGTAAGTTCATCGTATGGATTTGGAAATATTTCAGTTATTCTTCTTAACTCTGTTATTTGAATTGGTGGCGTATTTTTCCTAAGAGAGACAAAATTTTTAATGTTAGCTTTAAAAACGGGTCTTTGTTCCCAAGCACCAAGAGAGCGATCAATGTAGGAATATATGCTACCAGGTGACACTTCACCAAGCAGATTCATTGCACCACCATATAATGCTTCAATAAGTAATTCCGTAAACACTCCCTGTCCATTTTTCTCCATTGCATATTCAGATTCTCCGCATGCTGCAAGAATTGTTGTCCCTTCCTTTAACAATGAATAATGCGGCATATCTGTAGGATTTGCGATTGCACCACAAAAACAACTGTCGAGAATAACGATCTTATTTTTCGCCTTTGATTGTGCAATAATTCCCATAATATCATTTAGTGATAATCCCTCATCGGGGCGATTAACTTCGCTTGTACAAAGATATCCCCCAGATGAATCAAATGATCCATGGCCAGAATAGTAAAAGACTGATATTTCTGTTTCACTTTTAAATAATTCTTCAACAGCGTCCTTTAATTGACTTCTTGAAATATATGAGGCTTCGCTTGTTGCACACATTAGTTTTGTAGAAAAGTTTAATGTTCCATCACCATTGCGCTCTAAAGCTATTTTCACACTATTTGCATCATTCACACAACCATGTAAATCACTTGCTACAGCATAACTATCGATCCCCACACATAATGCTTTTCTCATTTTTTACCTCCTGTAGTGTTTTGTTGTTGTATAAGTTTTCTATTTCGATGTTTTGTATTTTCACTGTCATGATTTTTAATAGCTTTCAATTTTAATGAACCAATAATAAAAAAACAAGTTATAATTGATATCAACAAATATAACACAGAATTTTATTATAATAAATCAAAAATGCTATAATTTCACGCACAGTCTTGTTTTTATCACCTCACATAATTTTTATAGGGGATAGTTGATTAAATGCACTTTGTATCTCGTAATCGTATTGACTATGTAAGATTGTTTGTTTTTGAAAATATATATAATGCACATAATCTTTGTTTTGTTTTATTTTATTTCCTCTTTATTGAAATATAGTATGGAATAATTATCTCCCTACGATATATAAAAGTCTGAATACCCCAAAACGTAACACAAAAATTAAAAAAACGACAAATTTTTTCATAGGTTCGATATTATTAAGAATTATTTTGTATCATAAATAATAAAAAAGGACAGTTTATGCTTTCTTTGAAGTAATAGTATCGGTTATGTAATGTTTTAACATGAAAAATTAAAGCTCAGTTTACATTTATTCTGTTTTGTTGTATGATAAAAAAGGTTCATCGGTTGATTATAACGATTAATGAGGTATGGATATGAAAATTGTATTAAAAGCAGCATTTGAGCGTGATGTTGATTTGGTCTTGGTGCGTGCATTTACTGAAGATAATAGTGTTGCAAGGTTGTTTCTTAATGACTCTGATAAAATTTTAGAAGTACATCACTCTGCAATGGAGCTTCACGGTGAATCTGATTTGCAAATTATTGTTGATCGAAACGGAAAAAGACACGCTGTTCTTATTGAAGATAAGGTTGATGCACAAGCACAGCCGGATCAGTATAAGAGATATTGTGAGCGTGGTGAAAGAGGGAAGTCTGAAAATCATTGGGATGACTATACAGTTTACATAGCGGCACCGCAGAAATATCTTGAGAGTGATCATGAAGCTGAAAAATATCCCAATAAGGTTTCATATGAAGTAATTTATAATGAGCTTGAGAGACTAAACGATCCTGTTTCACTTGCAATTATTGAAACTGCACTTAAAAAGTCGGAAGGATCTTTGCCCATAGTTGTTGATGAATCCGTTACTGCTTTTTGGGAGAAATATTACGATTACCATGCATGTAATGCACCACATTTGCAGTTGCATGTAAGCCGAGGTAAAAAAGGCCCTAATGCAACATGGCCACATTTTAAAACTAATTTAAAAGATGTAAAAATTCTTCATAAATCAGAGCAGGGTAATGTTGATTTGCAATTTAACGGCATGGCAGAACATTTTTATGAATTCAGGGAGATTCTGAAGCCATATTTAGAAGCAGACATGAGAGTTTGTAAAGCAGGAAACTCCGCTGTTGTTAGAATATCCGTTCCTGTTATGGATTTTTCAAAACCGTTTTCATTATACGAAACTGAAATGAAAGCTGTGTTCTGTGCTGTTGAGCGTTTGAATCAGCTTTCTGAAAAGTTGTATTTGTTGTATTTTAATATGAAGATATAGCTAAAGACGGAGTGTATCACTCCGTCTTTGTTGCTGTGATTTTGCTAAACCTACTTCTGACAAAAGCAGAAAAATCGGGAATAAATGCAGAATCTTACAGTTGTACAATTACGCAAAAATATTATATAATATTTTAATACAAAACATTTCGGGAGGTGTGGGTATGAAAATTGCCGTTTGTGATGATATTTTATCTCACAGAAATGCCATAGTTCCGCATATTGAGGCGTTTTTCAAGAAAAAGTTGATTCCCCTTGAGCTGAAAGAGTATTCCTGCGGTGAGGAAATACTGCAAGGTGCGGAAAAATTTGATATTGTATTTCTTGATATTGAATTGGGCGACATCAACGGCATTGATGTCGCAAAAACGCTGAAAAAGAAAAATCCCAACTGCGTTATCATTGTCGTTACCTCTTATACGGATTATCTTGATGCGGCAATGGACCTTCATGTGGTCCGCTTTCTGAAAAAGCCCGTTAAGCAGAAACGGATTTACTCCTCTCTTGAAAAGGCAATGCAGGAAATTGACGAAAATCTCATTATGCTTTACACAAAAGAGAATCAGATAGTAAGAGTCAGAAGCCGTGACATAATTTATGTTGAAGCAAATCTGAAAGCAGTTATTCTCCATACAGTTGAAAAAACATACATCGTCAGAGAAAGCCTTAAAAAAATCAAAGCAATGCTCACAGCCTCCTATTTCGCCGTACCGCATAACAGCTTTATTGTGAATATGAATTATGTTTCCGATTTCAGGCGTGAAGAAATCACCGTTCAGCTCCCCGAGGGCAAAACAAAGCTTCAGATTTCGGGCAGAAAGCAGGCTGAATTCAAACACAGATTTCTGGAATTTATCGGAGAGGATGAATAACAATGCCGAAAATTGCACTTGATATCATAATGTATATTTTTGAGGCTCTGCTTTTTTATAATTATGCAAACGGCTTGTTTTCGGGTAAAAAAAGCAGGGGCTTCAGAATTTTATCGGTTGCTCTTATTCATATTGTTTTGTTTTTTGTATATCAGCTGGGAAATGCCATCGTTAATGCAGTTTTACTTATTATATTGTATTTCCTTGCACTTTGGTATGTGTTCAATGTACGGTTAAGCAATGCGCTGTTTCATTCTTTTGTTTTTATTGGAATAATGTCTCTTTCGGAAATAATTGTTATCAGTCTTTGCACCTTATTATTCAATGATTTCGATGCAATGGATACGGATATCAAGGCATACATTTTTGTAATCACAATAAGCAAAATTGCATATGCCGCCATTATGTTTTTCATTAAAAGGCTTTGCCTTACAAAGCTTTATGAAGCAGAAAAAGACAGCTTTTATTGGGTTTTGTTTTTGTTACCGCTTATAAGCATTATTATTGTCACTTTGTTCTTCTATGCCGCCGGAAGCTTTGACATATCCTCATCAATGAGCTTATTGATATCAGCAACATTTATATTGCTGTTGTTCATCAATTTATTTGTTTTTATGCTGTATGACAAAGCCTATAAAAACCGAGTTGAGCTGTACGAACTAAAATCAATACATTTTCAGCAGGAAATTGACAAAAAGTATTTTGATGCAATTGAGCAGTCACAAGAAGAAATCAAGCATTTTTCTCACGACATCAGAAATCATCTGTTGCAGATACGCTATATTGACGATATTGAAGAAAGCCACGCCTATATTGACAGACTGGTCTGTGATATTGAAAAAATATCCTATGTTGGGATAAGCAAAAATAAAATGCTGAATCTCATTATCAGTAAATATATCTCTATCTGCGATAAAAAAGGGATAAAATTTACGCCATCCGTAAAGCTTGCAACACTTTGCTATATTGATGATGTTGATTTATCCACATTGCTTAATAATCTGCTTGACAATGCCGTTGATGCCGCCGAAAAGGCTAAAAATGCTGAAATCGAATTGTGTGTATTTTCCAAAAACAGCAGATATGACGGAATTATAATAAGAAACACCTGTTACACCTCTCCCGAAGCCGTTGATAACAGGCTGATAAGCTCGAAAAAAGAAAAGGCTTATCACGGCTTGGGGCTTAACATAGTTAAAAAGATATTGAAAAAATACGGTGCGGTTTACGGTTGGAAATATGATGAAGAAAAGCATATTTTTGAAACAGATATTGCAATTCCGAGAAAAACCGATTGATACACACCGCAAATGCACTTGTCAGAATCCCTCAAATGGTTTTGAAAACATCAGATAAATCACACACCCGTGCAGAGATTTTTTCTCCGCACGGGTACATTTTTTTGCAAATATTCCCGATTTTTATGCACTTGTCAAAAACCGTTGAAATGAATTGCAAAAATAAATATGCTGAAAAGGGATAATAAATATGCATAATGCAAAAAAGAGGTGAGTCCGATGGTTTGAACATCATAAACTGAAGTAAAACCGATTGTGAAAATGAAAAATCAACAAAAAATAGTCGACAGATCGTCGGCAAAAAACGCAGTAAAGGAGAAAAACTATGCGTAAACTCAAAAAATCTTTGGCTGTTCTTTTGGCAGCACTTATGCTGGCATCCTTTATGCCTCTGTTTGCATCGGCAGAAGCAATTACAATCAACAGAAATAATGTAAAAATCGTTCCGCCCACTGTTACTCCTTCGGTAATTCAGTATGGTGAAAATCTTTCAGGTCTTACAGTCACAGGCGGCGAATGCTGGTATGTTGACCCTGACACGGGTGCAGAAACTCTTGTCCCCGGTCATTTTGAACTCCGTTCAACTACAACAAAGCCTGCTATAAATGAGGCTTATAGCATTCCGCTCAAGTTCGTGTCAGATGACACAACACAGTATTCAAATATAGCTACACTACTCGGAACAACAGTAACATTAAAATCAGGAACATGGCCCACAATCAAGGTCAACGGTCTTGACGGTACTCTTGTTGAGGCTCCTGCTGCAGCTGCAATCCAGGAAGGTCAGCAGCTCACTGTTGCTACACTTTCAGGCGGCGTTGTTAATGATACAGAGGGTAATCCCGTTTCGGGTACATGGAGTTATGTTTATCCGTCAACATATCCGAGAGAAAGCGGTAAATATGAAGTAAAGTTTAAAGCAACAGACTATAATTTGTTGTATACAACCGTTGATGTTAATGTTACCCCCGGGGCAAAGGTTTCTCTTGAAGAATCACCTGCTACAAAAAGAGTGATAGCGGGCGGCAGACTTAGTACAGCGACTCTTTCAGGCGGTAAGGTAGTTGATGAAAACGGCGCTGAAATCACAACAGGCTCATGGAAATGGGTAAATGATGCTACACAGGATACTTCAATAAAACTTGAAACACTCGGTACTTTTACGTATAAAGCACAGTGGATAGCTGTCGGCTATGAAATTATTACAGTTGATGTTCCCGTTCTTGTTGCGGCAGATAAGGGTTACACTGTTGATAAGCCCACACTTGCATCACCCGTTACTTATGTAGTAGGCCTTACATTTGATAAATTACCGTTCGTTTACGGTGAAGCATCAGTTCCCGGCACCTATACGACAAACCAAGACGGTACAAAGGTATCATCAAATAAGAACGCTACACAGAGCGTTACTTTAACATTCACACCTGATGACAAAACTCTTGATGTAACATCATGGACATACAGCTTTAAGGTGCAAAAAAATGATATATGGTACACACCCTCTGAGGAGACACTGAAAATTGTTGTTCCTTACGGTTGGTCTGACAACAGTGTATCATATTATTCAAATACCGGTAACCTTTACGGTGCACTCAACTGGCCTGATCATTTTATGGAACAGGGCGTTTACAGCTTCAGTTGGTCAAAGGACAATTATGATATTGCCTCAATGGAAGTAGGCGAGATGATACTTGTAAATGGTTCTGTCTGGTATAATCGGATTGACAGTACTGTCAGCCTGATGTATAGTACTGTCCCTGAAGAAGTATACATTCAGATTCAGCCCGGTGTTTACGAAGGTGACTTCGGCTCGTTTATGATAACTGTTGCTGATAGGATTACACAGAAGTGTGCAGTCAAATATTCTTGTTCAATCCCCGGCATCACAGGTACGGTAACTCTCAGACAGGGTGAAACGGTTCTCGGTACATTCACTCCCGATGAAAACGGTGAAATTAAAGAAACCGTTTATTTCACTCCCGAAGAAGACGGTAAATATGCATTTACAGCAACATATACTCCCGGTATTATGGATAAGGTAACAATTGAAAATCCTGTTCTGACATCAAATGAAGTTGACCTTGACATTAAAAAACAGATAGATGTTTTTGTTTATGATAATGAACTTGCATTATATAAACAGGAAAAAAGCACATGTGGTGCTGAAAGTTTGAGCGTTGTTGTTCTTGATCCAGGTCAGGGATATATTGAGTCTGATATTGAACGCTGGGAAGCATATGACCAGAACGGAAATAAGGTTCAGCTTTATGATTCATTAGGAAATCCCGTAATCGGTGCAAAAACCACAAGATTGTCATATGTTGTACCTTCAGAGGAATCAGGCATAACAGAGCTTCATCTTTATCCCATAGGCCCCTGGAGTCCCGATGACAACTTCAATTCAGCTCCTCAGGACAACAGCATGTTAGGCAGACTTCTTGAATACTGGCAGAAGCTTATTGATTTCATTATTAAAATCTATCAGACAATAGCAAGTATTTTTGATGTAAC
>CALEII010000052.1 GCA_937876205.1 uncultured Clostridia bacterium | reverse complement strand
CAAAAGGAGCAAGATATGTGTCGAATGATGAGAAAGCCTGTGCGCCTGCCCATTCATTCTGCATAATACCGAGGAAGTTAACCATCTGGTTACACAGTGTTGCAAGATGCTTTGCGGGAGCAGATGTAATCTTGCCGGTTACACCGCCGAGGCCTTCCTGAATAAGCTGCTTGAGTGACCAACCTGCACAGTAGCCTGTAAGCATTGAAAGGTCGTGGATGTGGATATCTGCATTTCTGTGTGCATCTGCAATTTCCTGATCATAGATTTCTGAGAGCCAGTAGTTAGCTGTAATAGCACCTGAGTTGCTGAGAATAAGACCGCCGACTGAGTATGTAACGGTTGAGTTCTCTTTGACTCGCCAGTCATTTATCTGAAGATAATCATTAACGATATCTTTGTAGTTAACCATTGCAGCGTTGATGTTTCTGACTTTTTCTCTCTGCTTTCTGTAGAGAATGTAAGCCTTTGCTACTTCATCATAGCCTGCTTTGATAAGAACTGATTCAACACTGTCCTGAATCTTTTCAACGGCAATCTCACCGTTTTCAATCTTGGGCTCGAAATCTGCAGTAACTTTAAGTGCGATAAAATCAATAATGTCTGAGTTGTACTGTTTGTTGCAGGCATCAAATGCAAGAGCAACAGCGTGACCTATTTTGCTAAGGTCAAATTCTACGGTTTTTCCGTCTCGTTTAATAACTTTATACATATTTTTAGCCTCCCTTGGATAACTTTATTTTTTGACATAAGTGTCGTGCAGGATTTATTATATAGGATATCTTGCGTTTTGTCAATAGCAAAATCACAATATATTGTGTATTTTTTTAAATACCCCTTAATTCGGCATTTTTCACAAAACGGGACACTGAAATACGCAGATTTTCCATTTCTTCTTTACTCAGGGGGGTGAGACCTTGTTGAATATTACCCTCTGACTCTATAAAATGTTGAATAAAATACTTCTCTGCACCGTTTATCAGCTCACCGATTCCCACCATATCTTGTGGTGTGTGAAATTCCTTGACAACGGTTGTCCTGAATTCGTAACCGACCTTACCCTGAAGAAGCAATTCAACACTTTTTCTGACAGATGAAAAATCAAAATCAGGTATCGCAACCGTTTCACCGTACTTTTCGGGGCAGTTTTTGATATCCATCGCAACATAATCAATATTACCCGAATCAATCAGCTTTTCCAGTTTTTCGGGAAAGCTGCCGTTTGTATCAATTTTGACAAGGAAACCGAACTCTTTGACCTTTTTTACAAAATCAAAGATGCCATCGTGCATAAGAGGCTCACCGCCGCTTATACAGATCCCGTCAATAACACCCTGTCTCTTCTTAAGATATGACAGAATATCATCTTCTGAATATATTTCACTGTCATTCATTCTTGTGACAAGCAACGAATTATGACAGAACGGACAACGGAAATTACAACCGGGAGTGAATACCGTACAGGCAACATACCCCGGAAAATCAAGCATAGTCATTTTCTGAAAACCGTGAAAAATCATTTTAATACTCCTATCAATAAATTCTGACAGCAATTACACTTCTGCCTTTTTTTGTCTGTCTTAACACTCCGTCATAAATAAATCTGCCGAGTCCTCTTACACTTATAATTGAGCCTGTTGCCGGCACAAATGAAGCATTAGCGGTAAGAACACTGTCGCAAAAAACTGTTTCACCGTCAATTCTTCTCTGACTCTCATTTCTTGAAAGGTTATATACAGCAGAAACAAGAACATCAAGTCTTTCTGACGAAACAATATATTCTTCGTATTTCAGTTCGGGAAGAACATCTGTGGGGATATAATCAGATTCAGAGCATTTCACAGATGTATGCTTCACCTTATCAAGCTGATTTATAATAAAATCCGCAACAGACTCAACACAGACAAGATATGCGACATTTTCATTTATAATAATATCACCGAGCATCTCACGGCGAAGACCGAGGCCCATAAGGGAGCCCAGAAAATCACGGTGAGAGAGTTTGTCTGCAAATTTCATCTGCAAAGGCTCAATTTTTATAAATCTGACGGGATATACACATTCATAGCCGAGCTCGTTCTCATCACCGAACACGGCAATACACCTCTCAGCATTGTCATAGCCACCGTAAAGTGATAACTCTGCAGGTAATTTCATTTTTAATAATACTCTCTGCTCTGCCTGTGTAAGAAACTCTGAATATGTGTAAATACCTCTGTCAAATGACCTTTCTGACAGCTCTGAAAATCTGTTTTTCAGCAATGCAAGTTCATTCATACATACAAAATACGGGATTAAACCGTTTCTTTCCATATATTATCTCATATATTGTACATTACACATAATATGTTGTCAATAGTCATATTGCACACATAATATCGCTGATAAGAAGAAATATTATCCCCGGAAGACCGCCGACAGCACCGGCAAGCAGTGAAAACCAATTGAATGCAATATGTACACCAATAAACTCACCGATAAAATTTACGGCGAACAGCGATACCGTCCCCTGCAAAGCAGACAAAAACAGAGAACGGAAAAATCTGTGTGTTTTATACATAGCAAAAAGAATAACGGCGCAACAGACTGACATAATAAAAATATACATAAAAACATCCTTTCGCACATTTATATATAATGTATATTTATATAAATAACCAAGTATGAAGACAAGCGCAGAAAGAATATAAATTTATGAGGTGAGTTTTATGATGAGTCATTGCAAAGCAATTGAACAGTTCTGCAGTGTGTTGCAAAAAAATATTATCATTGAAGAAACGGCATATTATGACGGTAGCAAAAAATGTGAATGTGTTATGTTCCCGCAGTGCAAATACTGCAGAAACTCAATCATAAAAAAAAGAATAGAAAAATAATTCACAATTGACATAAATAAAAAATGATGTATAATATTTAATGAATTAAAATATAACGGAGTGAATGACTTTGAGTTTATTTTTCTTAAAGCCCGCATTAAAGGAGACAATCTGGGGCGGCAACAGATTAAGAAATGACTTCAAAATGGAAACAAACCTTAAAAATATCGCGGAGGCCTGGGTGCTCTCCTGCCACGAAGACGGTGAAAGTGTTGTTGTCGGCGGTGAATTTGACGGAAAAACACTCAGCCACGTGCTTGAAAAGGAGCTTGGTATGTCTGCTCTGGGTACAGACTGTGAGGGCTATGACAAGATTGAGGACTTCCCTATTCTTATAAAGCTTATTGATGCAGATGACAAGCTTTCCGTGCAGGTACATCCCGATGATGAATATGCTGCAGCAAACGAAAAGGATATAAGAGGCAAAACAGAAGCTTGGTACATAATTGACTGCGATGATGACGCTGAGCTTATCTACGGCTTCAGGGATGATTTATCAAAGGATGAATTCCGTTCTGCTATAGAAAACGGAACACTGCTTGAAAAAGTCAACAAAGTGAAAGTAAAGCCCGATGACGTTGCGTTCATTTCTGCAGGCACACTCCACGCTATCGGCAAAGGAATTCTCCTTGCTGAAGTTCAGCAGAGCTGCAACACAACATACAGGGTTTTTGACTATAACAGAACAGGTCTTGACGGTAAGCCCAGAGAACTGCACGTAGACAAGGCTGTTGATGTGACAAAATGCACTATTCCCGAAGGCAATCTTGCCCCTGAAGGAATGCCCGTAAAGCACGACGGATACACAAGTGTGCTTCTTTCTGAATGTCCTTATTTCACAATGACATCAATTGAAGTTGACACACTCTATGCAGACGATGCAGATGAAACATCCTTCGTTTCACTCGTTGTTCTTGACGGCGAAGGAACTATAAAATGCGGTGCTGAAGAAAGAGAATTCGTCAAGGGTGACAGCATATTCATCCCTGCCGACAGCGGCTCTTTCTATGTCAGCGGAAAAGCAAAATTACTTCATACAAAGGTATAAAATGTCAGTTATAAGCGCACACGAGCTGACGATGGAATTTCTTGACAACGTGCTCTTCGATAAAGCAAGCTTTGATATTGAAGAGCACGATAAGGTCGGTCTCATCGGCAGCAACGGAACAGGAAAAACAACTCTATTCAAGCTGATTGCAGGCATCTATGAGCCCGCAAGCGGCGGTCTTTTTATATCATCAAACGCAAAAACAGGATATGTTGAGCAGCACGCCTGCTCCGATTTCAGCAAGACGGCAAAGGAAGAAATGCTGTCTGTTTTTTCATATCTGGAGGATATGGAAAGGGAGCTTGAAAATCTGCACAACGTTATAGATACACAGCCCTCTGAAATGGCTGAGCTTATTGAAAAGCAATCCGTACTGACAGAAAAATTTCAGTCTCTCGGCGGTCTTACATTCCGTTCAAGAGCAAACTCAATGCTTTCAGGTCTCGGCTTTACTCAGGAGGAACAAAATCTTCCCGTCGGTGACCTCAGCGGCGGTCAGCGCACAAAAATTGCACTCGGCAAGCTGTTGCTGTCCGATTCCGATCTAATACTTCTTGACGAGCCGACAAATCATCTCGACATCAAAAGTGTTGAATGGCTTGAAGATTTTCTTTCAAAATATAACGGCACTGCTCTGATTGTTTCCCACGACAGATATTTTCTTGACAAGGTAACAAACAAGACAATGGAAATCGAGCACAAAAAGATTACAGTCAGAAAAGGTAATTACTCCGTTTATGCAAAACTCAAGGAAGAACAGAAAGAAGCTGACAGACGAAAATACGAGCAGCAGGCTAAAGAAGTTGAACGTATTGAGGGTATTATAAAGCAGCAGAAGCAGTTCAACCGTGAACGCAACTATATAACAATTGCCAGCAAGCAAAAGCAGATTGACCGTATTAAAGAAGATATGGTAGCCCCAGAAGCTGACGAAAAATCAATGAAGCTGCAGTTTGAATCGGGCTCCGTCAGCGGCAATGAGGTTATCATAGTAACAGATTTATCTAAATCCTACGGTGAAAAAACACTTTTCAGAAATGTTAATCTTAAAGTAATGAAAGGTGAAAAGGTATTCATACTCGGCGCCAACGGTTGCGGCAAATCAACATTTTTAAAGGCTGTTCTAGGCAAGCTTCTGCCTGACACGGGTTTTGCAAGATTCGGCGCAAATGTTCAGCCGGGATATTTTGACCAGATTCAGTCAGGTCTTGATTCAGACAAGACTGTTCTGCAGGAAGTATATGATAAATTCCCTGCTTTCACAATTTCACAGCTGAGAGGATTCCTAGGTGCATTCAGATTCCGTGGTGATGAAATTGAAAAGAAAATGTGCGATCTCTCAGGCGGTGAAAGAGCAAGAACAGCCCTTCTTGAGTTGATGCTCAGAAAGCCGAACCTTCTTATTCTCGACGAGCCGACAAACCATCTTGACATAGCTTCAAGAGAAGTACTTGAAGATGCACTTTCGGGTTATGACGGAACTTTGTTCTGTGTTTCTCACGACAGATTTCTTGTGAATAAACTTGCAACAAGAATACTTATTCTTGATAACGGCAGCCTTATTTCTTTCGACGGTAATTACGATGACTACGCAGCTTCTCTTGTGACCGGTCAGCAGCCGAAAGAGAAAAAAGAAAAGAAGCCTAATGAATACCGGCTGCGCAAAGAAAGAGATTCTCAGGAAAGAAAGAAACAAACCCGAATCAAGCGTATTGAAGCTGAAATCGAAGAGCTCGAAAACGAGAAGCTTGGAATTGAACAACAGCTCGGACTGCCTGAAACAGCAGCTGATTATGAACTGCTTATGGAACTGACAAAAAAGCTTGATGAAATGTCAGTAAGACAGGAGGAGCTATACACCGAATGGGATGAATTAAATTCATAAATATACATTCAATTTGCATATTTATTAAAACAATATTCGTCCGTACAATACAAAACTTATACATCCGTCCCTGTTGCAGACTATGCGGCAGGGATATATTTATATATAATATTTTAATCACCTGACTATTGACCATTTCAACAATATTCTTAAAAAAATATCCCCAATATGATACAAGATAACAAAGTTGCATAAATATTCAGAATTTTATTGACATTCACACGAAAAAGAGTAAAATATTATAATAGATTTTTAATAGGAGTATTTTTTATGTATAAGGTATTCATTGACGGCAATCAGGGCACAACAGGACTCAGGCTTTTTGACCATCTGAGCAAAAGAGAAGACATTGAGCTGCTCTCAATAAACGAAAATCTGAGAAAAGACAGAGAAGAACGAAGACGCCTGATAAATATGAGTGACATCACATTTCTTTGTCTGCCCGATGAAGCCTCAAGAGAATCTGTTTCTCTGTGTGCAAATGACAGTACTGTTATCATTGACACATCAACAGCACACAGAACAAATCCCGACTGGGCATACGGTTTTGCAGAGCTTTCAGATGAACACAGAGCCAAGATTTCATCATCAAAGCGCATTGCAGTCCCCGGCTGTCACGCAAGCGGATTCATTTCAATAGTTTATCCCCTTATTGCAAAGGGAATTATGCCTTCCGACTACCCCGTTGTGTGTCATTCACTCACCGGCTACAGCGGCGGCGGCAAAAAAATGATAAATGACTATGAGAATGAAAAAACTTCCGATCTGTTTGCTCCCAGACAGTACGGTCTGACACAGAATCACAAGCATCTCAAGGAAATGAAAGTTATCACAGGGCTCGACGACTTCCCCATTTTCACTCCCATTGTTGATGACTATTACAGCGGAATGGCTACGACTATTCCCCTTTTCACAAAGCTTCTGAATAAGACAAGCATTGCTGAAATTCATTCTGTATTTGCAAATCACTACAAAGACTCAAAGTTTATTGAAGTTCTTCCGTTATATGGCGGTGAAACTCCCGTATCAATGGTTTCTGCCAACGAAAAAAGCGGTAAAGATTCAATGAAGATACTCATTTCAGGCAATGAAGAAAGAATATTTATAACAAGTGTTTTTGACAATCTCGGAAAAGGTGCTTCGGGTGCCGCAGTTCAGTGTATGAACATTTCAATGGGAATTGACGAAACAACATCACTTGACATCTGAAAGGAATTTTGACTATGGAATACATAAACGGCGGAGTCTGTGCTCCAAAAGGGTTCAAGGCAAGTGGTATTCACTGCGGAATCAGAAAAAACAAGACAAAGCGTGACCTTGCGCTTATCGTAAGTGACTGCAAGGCATCTGCTGCAGCCATATATACTCTCAATCTCGTAAAGGGTGCTCCGATTTACGTTACAAAAGACAACATCTCAGACGGCACAGCTCAGGCTATGATATGCAACAGCGGAAATGCAAACACCTGCAACGCTGACGGTGTTGAAATTGCAACAAGGATGTGTGAAATCACAGCAGAAGCCACAGGAGTTGATGCAAAGGATGTCATTGTTGCATCAACAGGTGTTATCGGTCAGCCTCTTGAAATCACTCCAATTGAAGACGGTATGTCTCAGCTTGTTTCTGAGCTCGGCTATGACAACAGCACAAACGCTGCAGAAGCAATTATGACAACGGATACAGTCAAAAAGGAATTTGCCGTAAGCTTCACTCTCGGAGGAAAAGAATGTAAAATGGGCGGTATTGCAAAGGGCTCAGGTATGATTCACCCGAATATGGCAACAATGCTCGTTTTCATAACAACAGATGCAGCTATTTCTCCCGAGATGCTTCACAAGGCTCTTTATTCAGATGCTCAGAAGAGCTTCAATATGATAAGCATTGACGGTGATACATCAACAAACGATATGGTTTCCGTTATGGCAAACGGTATGGCAGGAAACGAACTTATCACCGAAGAAAACGAAGACTTTGAAGTTTTCACAAAGGCTCTTGCAATGATTACAGAAAAGCTCTGCAGAGCTATTGCAAAAGACGGTGAAGGCGCAACAAAGCTTGTTGAATGCTTTGTATCAGGCGGTAAAGACTGGCACACTGCAAAAACAGTTGCAAAATCAGTTATCTGCTCATCACTTTTCAAGGCTGCAATGTTCGGTGCCGATGCAAACTGGGGACGTGTACTGTGTGCTATAGGCTACAGTGGTGCAGATGTTGATGTTACAAAGATTGATGTTTCATTCACAAGTGAAAAAGGCACAATTGAAGTATGCAAGAACGGTGCTGGCGTTCCTTTCAGTGAAGATAAGGCAAAAGAAATTCTTCTCTGTGATGAAATCAAGGTAAATGTTGACCTCAATGACGGTGACTCAACAGCTGTTGCCAGAGGCTGCGACCTGACTTACGACTATGTTAAAATAAACGGAGATTACAGAACATAATGGATATTACAAATGCACAGAGAGCCGAAATACTCACTCAGGCTCTCCCTTATATACAGGAATACAGAAATAAAATAATCGTCGTAAAATACGGCGGAAATGCAATGATAAGCGAAGAGCTCAAGGAAGCAGTTATCGGTGACCTTGTACTGCTTTCGCTTATCGGTATAAAGGTTGTGCTTGTGCACGGCGGCGGCCCCGAAATCAATGAGCTTCTCACAAAAACAGGCAAAAAGAGTGAATTCATTGACGGTCTTCGTGTAACAGACGAAGAAACAATTGAGGCTGTTCAGATGGTTCTTGCAGGCAAAATCAACAAGAATCTTGTTAATAAAATAGGCAATATGGGCGGCAAGGCTGTCGGCATCTGCGGTATTGACGGTCAGATGATAAAGGCTAAACAGCTTGACGATGTTCACGGTTTTGTCGGTGATATAACAGAAGTCAACACAGAAATCATCACAGATATTCTTGACAAGAATTATATCCCCGTTATTTCAACTGTTGCTTTTGATGAAGAGAACAATTCATATAACATAAATGCAGACACTGCTGCAGCATACATTGCAGGTGCATTAAAGGCAGAAAGTCTTATCAATATGACTGACATTCCGGGACTTCTGCGTGACAAGGATGATGTTTCAACACTTATCAAGAAGCTCTATGTCAGCGATGCGAGAGAGCTTATGCACGACGGTGTTATATCAGGCGGTATGATTCCCAAGGTACAGTGCTGTACAGAGGCTATCAGAATGGGTGTGAAGAAGGTCTTCATCATTGACGGCAGAATCCCCCACGCAATCCTCATTGAAACTCTTACCGATGAAGGTATCGGCACGATGTTTGTAGAGTAAGGTGTAATTATGACAACAATCGAAAAAGATAAACAGTATATTGCCAATACATACGGCAGATTCCCCGTAACCCTTGTCAGCGGTCACGGGGCTGTTGCCGTTGATGAAAACGGCAAGGAATACATTGATATGGGCACAGGCATCGGAGTAAATGCTTTCGGTTACTGTGACAAGGAATGGGTTGAAGCTGTTACAAAGCAGCTGAACACTCTTCAGCACACATCAAATCTCTTTTATACACAGCCCGGTGTGGAGCTTGCTGAGCTTCTTTGTAAAAAATCAGGAATGAAGAAGTGTTTCTTCGGCAACTCAGGTGCAGAAGCCAACGAATGTGCTATAAAAGCTGCAAGAAAATATTCTCTTGACAAATATGAGAATCCCGACAGAAATGTAATAATCTCACTCACCCAGAGCTTCCACGGCAGAACTCTTGCCACTCTCAAGGCTACAGGTCAGGATGTCTTCCACACAACCTTCGGACCCTTTCCGGAGGGTTTTGTATATGCAGAGGCTAACAATTTCGACTCATTTATGAGCGTATACAATGAGAATGTCTGTGCCGTCATTATGGAAATGGTACAGGGTGAAGGCGGAGTTATTCCTTTAAATAAAATTTTTATAAAAAAAGTATATGAATTCTGTCAGAAATATGATATACTTGTAATAATAGACGAAGTTCAGACAGGCAACGGCAGAACAGGCAGTATGTACGCATATCAGCAGTTTGATATTGAGCCTGACCTTGTATCAACAGCAAAAGGTGTTGCAGGCGGTCTTCCGATGGGTGTATGTCTCTTCGGCGAAAAGACTAAAGACACAATGACTCCCTCTTCACACGGCTCAACGTTCGGAATGAATCCCGTTGTTGCCGCAGGTGCTTTAAACATAGTCAAAAGACTTGACGATAAATTCCTTGCTTGTGTCAGAGCAAAAGGTGAATACATCAGAAAACGCCTTGAAGAATGCAAAAATGTTAAAAGTGTAACGGGTATGGGACTTATGCTCGGCATAGAAACTACAAAAGACGCAAAAGAAGTTGTTATGAAATGCATCGAAAAAGGCGTCCTTCCCCTTACCGCAAAAACAAAAATCAGACTTCTTCCCCCTCTCAACATCTCTGACGAAGAGCTTGAGAAGGCTATGAATATAATCACGGAGGTAATTGAAGAATGAAACATTTACTTAAATTAGGTGACTATTCAGAGAAAGAAATTCTCTCAATACTCAACCTTGCAGACCAGCTCAAATATGAAAAAAAGCACAATATTGAGCATCACTATCTCAAAGGCAAAACTCTCGGTATGATTTTTGCAAAGTCATCAACAAGAACAAGAGTTTCCTTTGAAGTGGGTATGTATGATCTCGGCGGTTCAGCTCTTTTCCTTTCAAACGCCAACACACAGCTCGGCAGAGGCGAACCTGTTGAAGACACAGCAAGAGTTCTCTCACGTTACCTTGACGGTATTATGATAAGAACATTCGACCAGGAAGAGGTTGAAACGCTCGCAAACTACGGTTCAATCCCCATCATCAACGGTCTTACAGACTACGCTCATCCCTGTCAGGTTCTTGCAGACCTTATGACAATCCGTGAATTCAAGAACACCTTCAAGGGAATGAAGCTTACATTCATCGGTGACGGCAACAATATGTGCAATTCACTAATCGTCGGTTGTATAAAGGTAGGTATGGATGTTGCTGTCGCTTGCCCCAAGGGCTATGAGCCTGATGCAGATATTGTAAAATGGGCAAACGAAACAGGTAAATTCACACTCACAACAGACATTTATGAAGCTGCAAAGGATGCTGACGTGCTTTACACAGACGTATGGGCTTCAATGGGTGAAGAAGCTGAAGCTGAAGAAAGAAAGAAAGTATTCGCAGGCTATCAGATAAATTCCTCACTTATGGCAGTTGCAAAGCCTGACGCAATGGTTCTTCACTGCTTACCTGCTCACAGAGAAGAAGAAATTACTGCTGAAGTATTTGAAGCACACGCAAAGGAAATCTTTGAAGAGGCTGAAAACAGACTTCATGCACAGAAAGCTGTTCTTGTTAAGCTTATGAAGGAACAGTATCAGGAAAAACAGTAAATAATGAAAGCCCCTGAGTTTTCAATCTAATATAAAGGGTGATTTTATGAAAAAGATGTACATTGTACTTGAAGACGGTCACGTTTTTGAGGGCAAGGGTTACGGTGCAACAGGTGAAACAGTCGGCGAGCTTGTTTTCACAACAGGTGTTGTCGGTTACATCGAAACTCTTACAGATGCCGCTTATTACGGTCAGATTGTTCTTCAGACATTCCCTCTTATCGGCAATTACGGCATCATCAATGAAGACACAAACGGTGCCAAGCCTGTCATTAAGGGCTATGTTGCAAGAGAAATCTGTGATATGCCTTCAAACTTCAGATGCGAAGGCGGGCTTGAGGATTATCTCAAGGAAAACGGCATTATTGCAATATGCGACGTTGACACAAGAGAGCTTACAAAGCTTGTCCGTGAAAACGGTGCTATGAATGCCTGTATCACAGAAAATCCTGCAAATGTTGACCTTGATGCACTCAAAGCATATGAAATCAAAGATGCACTCTCATCAGTTGCATCAAACAAAAAAGCTTATTTTGAAGCAGAAGACGGAAAATATTCAGTTGCAATGCTTGACTGCGGTGCTGCGGCAAATGCAATCGAAAAGCTTACAGAAAAGGGCTGCAATGTGACTGTATTCCCTTATAACACAAAGGCTTCTGAAATTCTTGAGGGCACATTCGACGGTGTTGTTGTTACAAACGGCCCGGGAAACCCTGAAGAAAACACTGAACTTATTGCAGAAGTTAAATCTATTATGGCTGATAAGCCTATGTTCGGCTTCGGTCTCGGTCATCAGGTTATGGCTCTGGCTCAGGGTGGTAAAACTTCAAAAATGAAGTTCGGTCACAGAGGCGGCAGTGTTCCCGTTAGAAATATGGACGACGGCAAGGTTTTCGCAACACATCAGAACCACGGATATGTTGTAAGCGAAGCTGCTGCAAATGCAAAAGTTCTTTTCACAAATGTCAGTGATAACACAATTGAAGGGCTTGAATATGCAAAGGCATTTTCAATTCAGTTCACACCCGATTGTTTCTCAGCTACAGTTGACACAGACAAAATTTACGATAAATTTATTTCACTTATGGGAGGTGACAAGTAATGCCGCTTAATAAAGATATAAAGAAGGTTCTCGTTATCGGTTCAGGTCCTATCGTTATCGGACAGGCTGCCGAATTTGACTACGCAGGTACTCAGGCTTGTAAAATCCTTAAAGATGAAGGTCTTGACGTAATACTTGTCAACTCAAACCCTGCTACCATTATGACAGATAATGCAAATGCGGATGAAATCTATCTTGAACCTCTGACAGAAGAAACTGTTATGAGAATCATCGAAAAAGAAAAACCCGACTCAGTTCTTGCCGGCCTCGGCGGTCAGACAGGTCTTACCATCGGTATGCAGCTTGCAAAGAGCGGCTTCCTTGCAAAGCACGGCGTAAAGCTCATCGGTACCAATGCCGAAGCTATTGACCGTTCTGAAGACAGAGAGCTTTTCAAAGAAACAATGGAATCAATCGGTCAGCCCTGCATTCCTTCTGATATCGCAACAGAAGCTGAACAGGCACGTGAGATTGCAAAGAGAATCGGCTTCCCCGTTATCATCCGTCCCGCTTTCACCCTTGGCGGTGCAGGTGGCGGTGTTGCTTACAATGAAGAAGAGCTTATGCCTATTGTAAACAACGGTCTTCTTCTCTCACCTATCAATCAGATTCTTGTTGAAAAATATATCTACGGCTGGAAAGAAATTGAATTTGAAGCAATGCGTGACAGCGCAGGTAATGCAATTGCTGTCTGCTCAATGGAAAACTTCGATCCCGTCGGTGTTCATACAGGTGACAGTATTGTTATCGCTCCCGCTGTTACTCTTTCAAATAAAGAGTTTATGATGCTTCGTAACGCTTCACTCAAGATTATTGAAGCTCTCGGCATCGAGGGTGGCTGTAACTGTCAGTTTGCGCTTAATCCCGAATCATTTGAATATGCTGTTATTGAGGTTAACCCCCGTGTTTCACGGTCATCTGCACTCGCATCAAAGGCAACAGGCTATCCCATTGCTAAGGTTGCAACAAAAGTTGCTCTCGGCTACACTCTCGATGAAATCAGAAACGACGTCACAGGTGAGACATTTGCTTGCTTCGAGCCCACAGTTGACTATTGCGTAATTAAGCTTCCTAAATGGCCCTTTGACAAGTTCATCAACGAAAAGAGAAAGCTCGGCACTCAGATGAAGGCAACAGGCGAGGTTATGTCAATCGCTCCCTGCTTTGAAGCTGCTATTATGAAGGCTGTAAGAGGTGCTGAAATTTCACTTGATACACTCAATTTCAAGAAGGTTCAGGATCCCGAAATTGACATCGTAGCAAAGCTTCACGATGTTGATGATATCCGTCTTTTCACAGTTTTTGAAGCTATCAAGAGAGGCGTTTCAACAGAAACTATTCACGACATCACAAAGATTGATGAATGGTTCATTGAAAAGCTCAGAAATCTTGCAAACTATGAAGCTGAAATTGCAAACGGTCTTACAGATGAGCTTTACCTCAAAGGTAAGAAATACGGCTATACTGATGCCGCCATTGAAAGAATCAGCGGTTCAAAGATAGAAAATCCCCGTGATGCTGTTTACAAGATGGTTGACACCTGTGCAGCTGAATATAAGGCTCAGACACCTTATTTCTACTCCACATATGACAAAGACTGTGAAGCAAGAGAATATCTCAAGGGCAACACGAAGAAAAAGATTATCGTTCTCGGTTCAGGTCCTATCAGAATCGGTCAGGGTATTGAATTCGACTACTCGTCCGTTCACTGTGTATGGACTCTCAAGAACCTCGGTTATGAGGTTGTTATCATCAACAACAACCCCGAAACTGTTTCAACTGACTTTGACACAGCAGACAGACTCTACTTTGAGCCTCTCACTCCCGAAGATGTTCTTAATGTCATCAAGACAGAACAGCCAGAAGGTGTCGTTGTTGCTTTCGGCGGCCAGACAGCTATCAAGCTGACAAAATTCCTCGATGACAACGGTTTCAGAATTTTCGGTACATCTGCAGAAGGTATTGACATTGCCGAAGACAGAGAAAAGTTTGATGCTCTTCTTGAAAAATTCGGCATCAGAAGACCTAAGGGTATGGGTGTTCTCACACTTGAAGAAGCTCTTGATGCAGCCCACACCCTCACATATCCCGTACTTCTTCGTCCCTCGTACGTTATCGGCGGTCAGAATATGACTATTGCCTATAATGACGAAGACGTAAGAAAGTATATGAACATCATTCTTTCAGGTAAAATTGAGAATCCCGTTCTTGTTGACAAATATATGATGGGCTCTGAGCTTGAAGTTGACGTTATTTCAGACGGCAAGGATGTTCTTATCCCCGGTATTATGCAGCACGTTGAACGTGCAGGTGTTCACTCAGGTGACTCAATTGCAGTTTATCCCCCTTATAATCTGCGTGACACAATGAAGCAGACAATCATTGACTGCTCAACAAATCTTGCTCTTGCTCTCGGTACAAAGGGTCTTGTTAACATTCAGTACCTCATTTATGAGAATGAGCTTTATGTTATCGAGGTTAACCCCAGAGCTTCAAGAACCATTCCTTATATCAGTAAGGTTACAGGCGTACCTATGGTTGATATCGCAACAAAGGTTATGACCGGTACTCCCCTCGTTGACCTCGGCTTCGGCACAGGTCTTTACAAGACTCCCCCTTACTTTGCAGTCAAGGTTCCCGTATTCTCATTTGAGAAGCTTCTCGATGCAAACTCAAGCCTTGGTCCCGAAATGAAATCAACAGGTGAAGTTCTCGGTGTGGGCAAAACAATCGACGAAGCACTCTTCAAGGGTCTCGTTTCAGCAGGCTTTGAAATTGCTCCCAAGGAACTCGGCAAGGAAATGGGTGTTTACATCACTGTCAAGGATGCTGACAAGCCCGAAGTTGTTGACCTTGCAAGAAAGTTCCACGACCTTGGTCTCAAGATTTACGCTACAGAAGGCACAGCAAAGGTTATCGGCTCAGTTGACATTGATGTTACTGTTGTCAACAAGCTTTATGATGAATCAAACACAAGTATGGACCTTCTTGAAAGCGGCAAGATCAAGTATATCGTTTACACAGGCACTCCCCTTGATGTTGTTGATGACTTCATCAAGCTTCACAGACGTGCTCTTCAGCTCTCAGTTGCAACACTTACATCAATTGACACAGCAAACGTTCTTGCTGACATTCTTGCAAGCGGCTTTACTCAGGCTAATACAGAGCTTGTAAACATCAATGAAATGCGTACAGAGCCCACAAAGCTTAAATTCGCTAAGATGCAGGGCTCAGGCAATGACTTCATCTTCTTTGATAATCTTAACGGTGAAATCACTTCTCCCGAGGTTCTTGCTATAAACTTCTGCAACAGACATTACGGTATCGGTTCAGACGGTATTGTTCTTATAGAAAAGTCAGATATCGCTGATGCAAAGATGCTTATGTACAATAAGGACGGCTCAAAGGGCTACATTGCAGGTAACGGTCTGAGATGCGCAGGTAAATACCTCTATGACAACGGCATCGTTGACAAGACACATCTGACAATCGAAACACCTGTAGGCTTAAAGAGAATTCACCTTTACACAGAAAACGGCCGAGTAAAATCTGTTAAGGTTTATATGGGTAAGGCAGAATTCGAAGCTGAAAAGATTCCCACAAACATCATTTCAAAGGGTAAAGTTGTTAATCAGCCCATAGTTGTTGACGGCAAGGAATACAACGTTACTTGTGTAAATGTAGGTAATCCTCACTGTGTAGTATTCGGTACTCATATCGATGCTTACAACCTTAAGGAAATCGGACCCGGATTTGAAAATGCAAAATACTTCCCCGAAAAAATCAACACAGAATTCGTAAGAGTTGTTGATTCAAGAACTCTTCGAATGAGAGTATGGGAAAGAGGCAACGGTGAAACATACGCCTGCGGTACAGGCGCTTGTGCAGCAGTTGCAGCAGCTTGTGAACTCGGCTACATTGAAAAAGGCAAAGATATCGTTGTTAAGCTCAAGGGCGGCGACCTGATTGTCAACTATACGGATGATCAGATTACTCTTGAAGGCACAACAGACCTTATCTTCACGGGCGTTATAGAATACTAAAATATATTTTCAAGGCTGTACATACCGTACAGCTTTGATTTTTAGAAGGTAATTTTTATGAATTGCGAACTTACCAATATGGTAATGATAGAAAATCCCGAAAACGGTATGGTTTTGGTTCAAAAACGGGTAAAATACTGGACAGGAGTAACTTTTCCGGGCGGTCACATAGAAAAAGGTGAAAGCTTTACAGACAGTGCTGTAAGAGAAGTAAAAGAAGAAACAGGACTTGATATAAAAAATCCGAAACTATGCGGCACGGTTCACTGGTGTCACAAGGATACTGACGAAAGGTACATCGTTCTGCTTTATAAAGTAACAGAATTCAGCGGTGAGCTTGTTGACAAAACTGATGAGGGTGAAGTTTTCTGGATTAACAAAGAGGATTTCAGCAATTATCAGCTCTCTCCTAATTTCAATACATATCTTAAAGTGTTTTTAAGTGATGATAATGAGGCATTCGGTCTTTATAACAAAGACGGCGATGACGAAATGATTATTCTGTGAGGCAGACTATGGACAACAACCGCAATGAAAAACAATATATAAAAATGACGCAGACGCCAATTCCCCGTCTTGTGTCTAAGCTTGCAGTTCCTACTACGATAAGTATGCTTGTCACATCAATTTATAACCTTGCTGACACATTTTTTGTGTCTCAGCTCTCAACAAGTGCAAGCAGTGCTGTAGGAATAGTGTTTTCTCTGCAGACAATTGTTCAGGCTGTGGGCTTTACACTCGGTATGGGCTCAGGAAGTCTTCTTGCACGCCGTCTCGGTGAAAAAAACAAAAAAGCTGCTGACACATATGCATCAACAGCCTTCTTCACAGCCCTTACAATTGGTCTGATAATTATGATTGTAGGTCTCCTTTTCACCTCACAGATTATGACGCTTCTGGGCGCAACGGAAACAAACCTGAGTTATACTGTTGCCTACGGTAAATATATCCTATGGGGCGTTCCTGTAATGTGTGCATCATTTGTGCTGAACAATATCTTACGTTCAGAGGGCAAAGCAGCACTTTCTATGATAGGTCTTTGCATTGGCGGTGTACTCAATATTATACTTGACCCGATATTTATATTCACCCTAAAAATGGAAACAGCAGGTGCGGCACTCGCAACACTTATCAGCCAATGTGTCAGTTTTGTTCTTTTGCTTGTGATGTTTATTTTTAAGAAAAGCAATATCAACCTGAGCATCAGAAATGTATCATTCAAGCTGAAAACCTATGGTGAAATAATTCTCACAGGAATGCCGTCAATGAGCCGTCAGGGACTTGCAAGTGTAGCAACAGTACTTCTGAACACTGCTGCAAATCCTTACGGTGATGCGGCAATTGCGGCAATGTCAATCGCCACAAAAGTGGCAATGCTTGTTATGTGCGTCTGCATCGGTATCGGACAAGGCTTTATGCCCGTTGCAGGCTATAACTACGGTGCCAAACGGTTTGACAGAGTAAAAAAAGCATTCAAATTCACAATAACAACTGATACAATAATTATGACTGCTCTTGCAATAATTATTTTTGCATTTGCACCGATTATAATGAAAGTTTTCAGAGCAGAGGATGCAAAAGTCATAGAAATCGGTACTGTTGCAATGAGAGCACAGTGTATAGCATTGCCCTTAATGGCAACAACCATCGTCACAAACTCACTTCTGCAATCCGTGGGCAAATCGATTATGGCAACTATACTCTCCTGCTGCCGTCAGGGACTGTTTTTTATTCCTCTGATATTGATTCTCACCAAATTACTCGGACTCGCCGGAATAGAATATTCTCAGGCAATTTCAGATGCATTAACATTTGCAGTAAGTGTGCCGTTTGCAATATGGTTCTTTAAAATTCTGAAAAAGGAAAAACAAAAAGCAACTCCGACGGAATAACCGCCGGAGTTGTATATATATTTTCTGCATTCATTCTCAGTAAATAGAATTTTTGTAACCGTTCTGTAAACTCAATGACTGTTAATCATATATTTCTCATTAAAAAAGACAGATAGCAATGCTACCTGTCTTAAAATTTATTCAAAGGGAATCAGTCTTTCATCAGCTGATGAAATCATAAACTGAGGATACTGCGAATTTGATGTAACGGTAGGCTGACCGTCAAATTCAACGAGCCAGAAGAGGAAGTCAGCAACTTCACTGCCGTATCCGCAGGAAACATGAGGCATATCCTTGATTGCCCATGTATATTCAGGGAAAAGACAAGTTGAAAGGTCAACCTGCTTATCGGGTGACATCATTACGCTGTCACCTTCGAGTTCTTCACCAAAGTTGGCAACTCTTGCTCTGCCGAGCATAAGTGCAGACTCAAGAACATTGTCACCGTGTGATGCAGAGCGTTCATATACAGGCACGGGAGACATATGATAACCTGCAAATACAGCCACTTCAACTCCTTTTTCGGGAAGTGAAAGAAGAAGGTCATCCATACCTGTCATCATTTCGTGAAGAGCATATGCTTCTTCGATAATTGCCGAATAGTGAGCCTTGTCTTCATCTGTGGGGAACATTGTTTCAACACAAGCATCAAATTCATCGGGAAGAACAATCGCCCAGAGCGCAGGCATTGTAACAAATGTATCAATAAGGAAGTTTTCATAAACGTAATCAATGTATCTGTCAACAAATTTCATTGCAAGGTCTGCAACAGTATCAAGCATACCTGTTGTCGCAAGTGTCTTTACAAAGAAATTGTTGTCACCCATCTTGTCGTAAAGGAAGTATTCAAGACCTGTGCCTGTGATAAGCACCTTTTTCTGGAAAAGGTCTGTTACAACATAAGTACCGCAGAAAACTGTACCGTCAAAAATGCACTTATTAAGGCTGTCTGTTCCGTATTCATAAATATAAGCATCAACAACTGCGCCACCCATACTTGCACAGACGAGATTTACCTTATCTGTGTTATGCTCAGCCTTAGCAAGCTCAATCATATCATTGAGACCGTCACAGGTGTTACGGGGTGAAAAACGCCAGTCATAAGCGTAATAATAAACCTTGTCAGAGCCATATCTGTCAACGCCGCCCATAACAATACCGTGCTCCATAGGGGCAATATCCTTATGCTCTTCAAGATAATCCGGATAATTGCCGATTGCAAGAGGATAGCTCTTCATTGTTGTGTTATGAACGGAATTACCGTTATTATCGCAGGCAAGACCACCCATAACATAATCGAGGTATTCCATAAGAGAAGGCATAATACCGTCTATATTCCCCTCTTTGACAGCGTTGCCGACACACTTTGCGAGTGTTGAAACAACACCACTGACTTCAATGGGATTCAGCGCGTTTCTCTCTGTTTCAAGTCCCAGATCCGTTGTAAGACCGTCAAAATCCATTCCGCGGCAGACAACAAACGGGTATTCAGCGTCAACAACGTCAGCATCATTCTCAGTTGCAAAAGCAACCACAGAAGTACCGCAAACAAGAAGAATTGACAAAATAACACTTAAAAATCTCTTCATAAAGGTCTCCCCTTTCAAAACGTATACATTATAGCACAAATGGAAAAATAATGCAAGTATTCCTTTAATGCAAAAAAAAATGCAGAGTCAGAACTGAACTGACTCTGCTGTCTTGTTAAAAAATATAGATTGTAACTGAGCGTCTGCCCCACTGGTAAGCAAAATCAACTGAGCTTACATAAAGGTCGGCAATGGGAGCATTATCCCAATAAATAAATCCGCCTGTGTCTTCTGCTGAGCTGTAACCGTAAACCCAGCCGTCATCTGTTACGATGTACATCTTTGAACCGTAAGGGATGATATTCGGATTGACAGCAACAACACCGGGGTGAACGCTTGTGCCTGTTGATGTTGTGTGGCCCATATGGTAAGCAGATGCTACACCACTGAGTTTTCTTGAATAATTAAGAGGAACGCCGTTCTCATCAAAAAGAATGTCATCGGGAACCTCAATATCAGAAATCTGACTTAATCCGAGTTCTTCAAAAGTATATTGTCCCGACTCCTTTACAACCGGCGTAGCCTGAACGGGCTTCTGAGTTGTTGCGGGAGCTTGTGTCACTTCAGCTTTCTGTGTTGTGACGGGAGCTTTTGTCGTTGTTTCTTTTTCTGTTGTTTTTTCAGTTACTGCTTCAGTAACCTTTTCCGTAGATTTTTCTGTTGTTACTTCCCTGTCGCCTTCGGAACCTGTTGATAACTCTTCGATAAATACTACTGATTCGCTCTCGGGAGTTCTGAATCCCGATACCTCAAGAACAGAAATATTGTTTTCTGCTTTGAGTGATAAAAATGATTCCGAAAGTTCGAGTATCTTCTGACTGCTGATACCATCCTTTAATGTTTCATTTGCTGCCTTAGCCTCAGCTGAATAATGAACGGTAAATGTTAATGAAGTGAAAAGAACTGCAGCCGCTGAAAAAACTGCTGCGCATCTTTTACCCATTAACTGTTTGCGTGCAGAAGAAAGGATGTTTTCTACTTTCTTCATATAGTGTCTCCTTTGATGTTTTTGCCGTTGAGTAATGAATAAAATCAGTGTATACTCACGGGTAATATACATTGCTGTAACAAGACTCCGTCATTATAGGCAACTTCTATGATAATGTCAAGAAAATTCGATGATGATTTTTTGTTTAAATTGCTGAAACGGTTTTCCATATAATTTCTTTTTCTACCATATAATTGGTATTTTTTAAACTTTCATTGTCAATTTATGCCATTTTTAATATTCATTTTTGTAGAGACTCACAAAAATGAATCAAAATTTACTTAATAGCACACATTTTTCATTATTTTACGATATATAGAAATGCACACCTATATGTTGTATAAATCCTGATTTATAAAAAATATAAGCACTAAATACATTTTCCTGTTATTTGCAAAAAAATATGCCTTTTTCACTGAAAAAGGACATAAAAGACAGCTCATAAACAATTAAAAACCTCAGAAAACAGGCATCTTCTGAGGTTTTATATGTTACTCTGTTATAATTACAGCACAGCCGTGAGGCTTCAGAGTCAGGCTGTCGCCGACCTCGACTGAAGTATTACTCCACACCTCACTGAATGTGCATCTGCCCTGAGACAGTTCATCGGGAAGCCCTGACAAATCAAATCTGACACTACGCTGTCTGCCACTCTTGTTATATATACAAACAGCAAACTTACCGTTATCAAGCCTCTTATAAAGATAATCAAAAAATACGGTATTTCTGTATCTTTCACACTGATGACCGAGCTTATCCTGATTTATGGCAATCATTCTGCTGTTTGATAAAATTTCAAGCGTTCTTTTTTCATCAGGAAGTTTTCTGATATCATTGCCGAGAATGAGAGGAGATGCCATCATACACCACAGAGAAAAGTGTGTCTTATTCTCTTCATATGTAAGCTTACCGTTGCCCACCTCAAGCATATCAGGGTCATTCCAATGTCCCGGACCGGCAAACGCACTTAATTTTAAATTCTTATTGTATATATGATTGATCCAACGCCAGTTCGGGATAATATCATTTGACATACGCCACAGATTGCCGGTATTCCATGCCCATTTTTCAGGCCTGTTTCTTCCCCATTCACAGATAGAATATGTTATTCTGCCGTCTGATGCTTTTCTGAGTTCATCACCCATCCGTTTATACTGGATATATGAGCTGTCAGCCCTTGTGCAAACAGGATTAAAAAGCTTAATGGTGTTGTCACCTTTCACAACATCAATTTTCAGCTGATATCTGCCCGTAGTGGTCCAGATTTTTGTATAAGGTATAAACAGCTCATAATAACAGTCATTGACCTGAACAACGATATACTTTTCATATCTGCCGGTTTTCTTGATACAAAGTGTGAGCACACAACTGCCGTCTTCTTCACACCTGACATTGAATGAAGCCTTTCCCTTGCCGTGACCGAGAAAACTTATATATTTCCCTGTCGGAAGCTTCTTGTCACACTCAACCCTTGCCAAGCCCTCAAGAGTGGCTTCTGATGCGTTGTAACGGACAACATTGCCGTGCTGACAAAGCTCAATTGCCTCTATCAGGGGCGCAACAGACGGAATTTTTATATTATGACAGAAATCATATTTAAAATACTCCACACCCCACTGTGCAAAGGTTTCAGCATCTGTTTTTTCATGACCGAGACTTGCAGGCAGATCCTCACAGGTGTAATCACCGTTTGAAGAGTAAAGGCCGATTTTAAGCCCTTTTTCACGTAGTTTCTGACTGAGAACATCAATGCCTGAGCCAAAACGGACAAGGTCGCCCTGCAGTCTTCCGTTTGCATCCCTTAAAGACGAATGCCAGCAATCGTCAAGATTGACATATTTATACCCTGCATCGGCAAGACCTGTTTTCACAAGTGCATCTGCAGTATCAAGAATTAGTTTTTCATCTATATTATTACGGAATGTGTTCCAGCTTGACCAACCCATAGGAGGTGTTTTTGCATTCCCAGCTGAATAGAACTCATTTTCGGGAACCTTTATTGTAATATCAGATCTTAAAGCAAATTGTCTGAGAACACATATCGGGCATATACCCTGTTTTTTCTTTATCAGCGCCCACGCAACAAATGCAATACACATCACTATTATAAGTATTATAAATATATAAATAAAATATTTAAACATTATAAACCACCTCAGGTATGATTATAGCATATTAAAAACAGAAAAACAACAGCCCCTCTGAAAAGAGGAGCTGAAATTCTGAAAATTATTTATTTGTCTCAGTTTTCTTTGAATACTTTGTCTTATAGATAACTCTCATAAGTAAGGCTTCAACGGGATTGATGTATTTTGCATCGCCGATAAGCTTTGCAGCTGCATCTGTTCTCATTTCCTTTTCAAGAACCATTTCAACAGCTTCAGCATCATACATATTACCTGCAACACAGATGCCGCCGTTGTCCTTAACAAGAACAGCATTTCTGCCCTTGAGCTTTCTGACAACCTTTTTAGCTGTTTTAACTGTGTTTGAGGGGTTGTATTCACCTGTCTTGAGTGTAACGCCTACAAGCTGAGCAAAGTCATCAAGAAGAGGCTTGAACTTGCCGCCTCTGACTGAAGCTGCAAGAATCTCAGGCTTCTTTGAGTGAATAATGCAATTGACATCTTCTCTTGCATTATAAACAGCCCTGTGAAGCTCTGCACTTGCGGGATAATTTTCACAAGCAGCAACCTCATCACCTGTAGCAAGGTCAATTCTAACACTGTCACCGCCGTCAACGGGTGTCATAACAAGTGTTGAGCCTTCTCTTTCAGAAGTATAGGCATCAAAAATCTGAGCCTGCTTCTTTGCACCGTCACTGATTTCAGCAATATGCTCTGCCACAGCAGCGATATTTGTGCTTACCTTGCCTGAAACAGCCTCAAGCCTGTCAAGAAGGAACTTTTCACAAACCTTTTCAAGTGTGTCAGCGACAGCAAAAGCATCATCATAGTCAGCACCCATACAGAGTGCACCGTGGTGAGACATAATGACAGCCTTTGATGCTGAACGTTCAAGTGCTGCAATTACCCCCTTACGGAGCTTACCTGTGCCGGGAAGACCGTAAGCTGCAACGGGAATATCTGCACCGATAACTGCTCTGCAATCCTCAGGTACCATATTTATATCGTAACCGAGGAAGCTGACTGCTGATGCGTTCTTCTGATGTGTATGAATAACAAAATTAACATCGGGACGCATTCTGTAAGCTGCAGCGTGAATTCCCTTTTCTGATGAGGGCTTGATTTCTGATTCGTAAGAACAGTCCTCAATCTTAACAAGAACGATGTCATCGGGAGTAAGTGATTCATAGCTTCTGCCGCTGGGAGTGATGACGAAATATTCATCATCCACTCTGCAGCTGATATTACCCCATGTACGGGCAATCAGACCTGCTTCAACGACCTTAAGACCCGCTTTGACAACTTCTGATTTAGCTTCTAAAATGTCCATCTGGGCACCTCTTATTATTTATCGTACTGCTTGAGAGCAACATTTGCGAAAACCTTGTCGAATCTTCTGAGAGCTTCGTCAATGAGTTCGGGTGTGTATGCAGCTGATGTGTAAAGTCTTGAACCTGCAAGAGTAACGAGACCTTCTGCCATATATGCTGCACCCATATACTGCATTTCCTTCTTTCTTTCGCTTGTCTGTGAAAGAACATTGGGGATTGTCCAGGGCTTTGACCAGTCAACACAGAAGTGCATTGTACCGACAGTTTCAAGATGACAAACTGAACCCTGATTGAATGCTACGAAGGGAAGATTGTACTTCTTGATGAGCTCCTGAAGACCCTTTGTGAGTCTGTCACCCATCTGACCTGCAACCTGACAAGCATTTGTTCTGTCAATAGCTTCAAGAGTATAGTAACCTGCAACACAAGAAATGGGAGTAGCAGCCATTGTACCGCCCATAAATGCCTTCTTGACCTTTTCACCTGATGAATCAAGACCTGAGCCGAGATACTTCATATATTCTCTCTTACCGCCGATACCGCCTGCACCGGGATATCCGCCTGCGATAACCTTACCGAAGATTGTAAGGTCAGGAGAAACACCGAAGTAGCCCTGAGCACCAGCCATACCGATACGGAAGCCTGTAACAACCTCATCAAATACAAGAAGAGCACCGTACTTACGGCAAAGTCTTTCAACGCCCTTGTTGAAATCGTAATCGATGGGTCTTGTTCCGCTTTCGGGACCGATAGGCTCGATAAATACAGCAGCTGTACCGCCTGTGAACTGATTTCTTCTGAGAACTCTTTCAAGTGAATCAAGGTCACCGGGGAAGAATTCCTGTGTATGCTTATAAAGGTAAAGAGGTACACCGTGTGACTGTGTGAACTTTGAGCCGGGAACACGGATACCGTAACCGAGCTGATCTGACCAACCGTGGTATGCGCCGCCCATCTTGACAACATTCTTATTCTTTGTAGCAAGTCTTGCAACACGGATAGCAGCCATACAAGCTTCTGTACCTGAACCGAGCATACGGAACATATCTACTGAAGGAACGCTGTCTGCGATCTTCTTTGCAAGTTTATATTCAAACTCGTGGAAAAGGCCTGTTGAAGGACCGCATGTGTTAAGAAGGTCGATAACCTGTTCACGGACTTCGGGAGGATTTGAGCCGAGAACTGTGGGGCCGCCTGCCTGAAGGAAGTCGAAATATTCGTTGCCGTCGATATCATAAAGCATCATACCGTCTGCCTTTGTGAAAACAAGGGGGAACGGATAGTTGAAAGCAAGGTTGTGCTGAACGCCGCCGGGGATAACCTGCTTTGCTTCTTCAATCATTTCTTTAGACTTAACACACTTTTTGCCGTAATACTCCTCTTCGTAAGCTTTAAGTACTTCGGGCTTGATTGTGTAAATGGGTTGAGAAATAAGGTCGTCAAGCTGCTTTGTGACAGCAGCCACGTCATGGTAATTCTCAATAGCGAATCTTGTATCCATTGTTTATACCTCCAAGTATATAAAATTATACAGTTAGATTGTATAATAATTTTCCTCTATTGTCAAATAGTTTTTTACTTTTTTTATATTTATTTTAAAATTTTTGATAATACTTGTTTTAATCTTTGTTTTTTGCTATTATATTTCTGATAATCAAGATAAGGATCTGATGAAAATGACATACGAATACAGAACAAGAGGCGTATGCAGTGCAAAAATCACTTTTGACCTTACTGACGGTATTGTCTCCGATGTAAGATTTATGGGTGGCTGTAACGGCAACCTCAAGGGTATTGCATCCCTCGTTGACGGAATGAAGGCTGAGGATGTAATTGCAAAAATAAAGGGCACAAAATGCGGATTCAAAAACACATCCTGCCCCGATCAGCTTGCAGCTGCACTTGAGCAGGCAATGAAAGAAGGTTAAATAATGAAAATCGGTTTTGTTATAGCAGATGACAACGAATACATTCCGTTTCTTGCATTCGCCAAGGAACAGGGAGCAAAGGAATCTGTAAGAAGAGGTAAAGAAAGCATAGAATTCAGCTACGCAGGCAAAGAAATTGTTGCTGTCAAAGCAGGCATAGGCAAAGTCAACGCCGCAACAGTTACAGCATTCCTTATAGCAGATGACAAGGTTGATGCGATAATAAGCTTCGGTCTTTCAGGCGCAATCTCAGGTCTCGCCAAGAACGATATAGTTGCAGGCACATCATACACTGAATGTGACTTTGACCTGACTGCTATCGGCTATGAGCTTGGTGTAAAGCCCCAGAAAAAATATGTATACGAAGCAGATAAAGCTCTTCTTGAAGCAGCAATGAAAATTGAAGGAATGAAAACTGCAGTCTGTGGCTGCGGTGACCTTTTCCTTGCAGACAAAGAAAGAAAAGAGCTTTATAAAAAGACTTTTAATATAACTGAGTTTGATATGGAAACGGGTGCAGAGGCTTCAGTCTGCTATGATGCAGGCGTTCCCTTCCTTGCAATCAGGCAGATAAGCGACACGGCAGATGACACTGCTGCAGACAGCTACAGAGTGCTTAATGCCAGTCAACCTGTGGAGCTCACAGAGGTCATAAAACAGATTATAGAAAAGCTTTAAAAAAAATTGAAAAAAATTTAAAAAAAGGTATTGACAAATCGGACCTGATGCTTTATAATAACACACGTTGCTGAACAAAAGCAACCAAGACGGCGGCATAGCTCAGCTGGCTAGAGCATTCGGTTCATACCCGACAGGTCATTGGTTCAAATCCGATTGCCGCTACCAACCGATAGCTTAAGCTGTCGGTAATATGGCCCGGTGGTCAAGCGGTCAAGACACCGCCCTTTCACGGCGGTAACACGAGTTCGATTCTCGTCCGGGTCACCACAAAAAAGCACTTCGGTTCTGAAGTGCTTTTTTATTTTACGGGGTGATTATATGACAAAACTCAGATTCAATAACGGCAGATTCAGAATACTTCAGTTATCAGATATTCAGGAAATTACAAGAACAAACCCTGACACAGTCAATCTTACAAGAGAAATTATTGCAAAAACACAGCCTGACCTTATTGTTCTTACAGGTGACCAGATAAAAGGTTACGGAATCACAATGGCTCATGGTGACAGCAAGACAAATGCGGCAATTACACTTAATAATATTCTCGCACCGATAAAGGAATCAGGAATTCCTTTCACAGCTGTTTTCGGCAACCACGATGTTTTCGGAGAAGCTGATGCTGAATTTCAATGGAATATATATAAGTTATATGATAATTTTATCGGCGAAAACTATGACTTTGACTGCATCCCAGTTTATGACAATAATGCCACTGCGAAATTCTGTGTTTATTGTTTTGATTCCGGCTTAAAAGTCAATGGGAAATATTTACCCGTAAAAAATGAGCTTATTGATAAATATATCGTAAAAAGAGATGAGCTTGCCGAAAAAAACGGCAGTTTTATACCTGCTCTTGCTTTTCAGCATATTCCGCCCGCTGATATTTATGATTGTTTTGTGAAAGTCAAGAAAGGAACATACAAAGCACTGCAGGGTGCGGGAAAATTTGCAGACAGCTATTACAGACTTCCCCCATACGCAGTTTCTGAGCGCTCTTTTATGGGTGAAAATGCAGCATCACCCGACGAAAAAGGCAGACAGGTTGAAGCACTCAAAGAAAAAGGTGATGTTCTCGGTCTTTTCTTTGGTCACGACCACAACAACAGCTTTATTGTGAAGCACGGCAGTCTTGACCTGGGCTATACTCAAGGAATGGGCTTCAACATCTACGGCCCCGGCAAAAACAGAGGCGGCAGAGTGTTTGATATTTATGAAAACAGTCCTGACAGATACGAAACATTCACCGTTACTGCAAAGGATATTGATAATTTCCGTCTTGAATGGCCTGCGAAAGAATTTGTATACACACACTCCCCTTCATCCGTTTCCGAAGGAATAAAGCTCGGTAAAAAAATTCTCCTGACAGCAGGAATTGCAACAGCCTCAGCTTTAGCTTTAAAACACTTTATGAATAAGTAAATATACAATAAATTACAGCGGTAAAAACCGCTGTTTTTTTGTTGGATTTTTATATTGAATTGTAATTGCCGCAGTGATATAATTTCTGCGTTTGTGAAAAACTTTTAACGGAGAAAAAATATGACTACTGTACTTATTATTGCCGCATTGACATGTGTTCTGCTTATGGTTGTGGCATTTCTCAAACCCTCTGTCACAATTAAAAATGCAACTGTTCCGATTTTCTGGGTTGTTCCTTTTACAGGTGCTGTTGCAATGCTTCTGACAGGCAATGTTTCTGTAAATGACATCATAGCATCATTCACGTCTGACAGTGCTGTCAATCCCCTGAAAATACTTATCCTCTTTATTTCAATGACACTTATTTCAGTTTATCTTGACTGTGTGGGTTTTTTCAGATTTCTTGCGTCGGCTGTTCTTGAAAAAGCAGGTAAAAGTCAGTTAACGCTTTTCTTTTATCTGTATGTAACAGTTTCAGTACTCACAATTTTCACATCAAACGATATAATCGTGCTCACATTCACTCCGTTTATCTGCTACTTTGCAAAGAATGCGGAAATTGACCCTATTCCCTATCTTATAACGGAATTTATCGCTGCTAACACGTGGAGTATGATTCTTATTATCGGAAACCCCACGAATATTTATCTTGCAACAAATGCAGGCGCTTCGTTTGCATCATATACTCTTAAAATGGCTTTACCCACAGCGGCAGCCGGTGTTGTATCGCTTATTGTCCTTTATCTCATATTCAGAACAAGACTTTCAAAACCGATAAAAGCATCAGGCATAAAAGAAAAAATCAAAGACAAGCCTGCCGTTGCAATCGGTCTCATTCACCTTGCAGGCTCATTGATTTTTATGGTTATTTCATCATACATCAATCTTCCTATGTGGATAATTTCACTTGGATTCTGTATAAGTCTTTTCATAACAGCAACCGTTTACTACACAACCAGAAAGAAGGGCTTTTCAGCTCTTGGTGAAACAATAAAAAGAACACCTGTTGAAACAATTCCCTTTGTGCTTTCAATGTTTGTCATTGTTCTTGCACTTCAGAATTCAGGTATAACAGAAATGATTGCAGCAACCCTTTCAAAGGGTAACACAGTTCTGACCTTCGGGGCAACCTCATTTCTGGCAGCAAATCTTATCAACAACATTCCTATGAGCGTTCTGTATTCATCAATCACGAATTTTGCTGACACTGCAAGCTATAGTCAGGCACTTTATGCCTCTGTCATCGGTTCAAATCTGGGTGCCTTCTTCACCCCTCTGGGTGCCCTTGCAGGAATAATGTGGACAAATATGCTCAAAGGCAGTAATGTCAGAATGAATTTTGCAAGATTCACAAAATACGGTACAGCCGTTGCGCTCCCCACACTTGCAGCATCACTTTTTACACTTGCAATAATCTGATAGAAAATGAAATAAAAGCAAAAACAAGCAGTGCCTGTTGGCACTGCTTGTTCTTTATTTCAGAATAATAATCAGATGATTTCTTCTGCAACTGTGGTTGTCTCAGCCTCTGTTGCACCTTCTGTAGTAGTTTCTGCTACTGTAGTCTTAATACCAAGAGTTTTCATAATCTTATCAAGCATATTCATAGCCATTCTGAGAAGATAGTCAAGAGTAACGATGATTGAGCTGATATCCATAATTACACCTCTCTTTCAAAAATACTTGTGTTCAATAAAATAATATCACACAATAACATAATTTGCAAGTAAATAATTAAAATTTTATCAGCAGGATGCGAGAGTCTTTATATATCTCTTGAAGAATGCAAGTGCATCGGGGAATGAAGCAACTTCAATTCTTTCATTTGTGCCGTGAGTTGTTGTAAGAAGGCTTGTGGGAAGAAGGAACGGAGAATATCTGTAAACATTATCACAGATGTTCTGATAGTTTCTTGCATCTGTACCGCCCATAACAAGATAAGGTGCGGCAACGTTATTATTGTTCATTCTGTAGCAGATGTCTTCAATAGCCTTGAATGCTCTTGAATCTGTGGGAGAAACATTTGAAGGCTCCTGACCGCCGAGAAGTTCAATTTCAACATTCTTATTCTTAATGACCTTCTGAAGATGTGTCTTGACATCGGCAATAGTCATACCGGGCATAATTCTGAAATTGACGCTGACAGATGCCTTCTGAGGCAGAACATTTGCCTGAGGGCTTCCCTCTGCCATTGTGACGGCTGTTGTCGTTCTGACAAATGAAGCTGCAGCAGGGATGTTTGACATAACAACCTTGAGTGCAGGCTTGAGGTACTTTGCATTGCAAAGAATATTTCTTGCAAGGAAGGATGTGTTTCTGCCGACCTTGTCAAGAATACCGTCAACAACGGGAGTAATCTCTGACTTGAACTGATTATTTTCAATATCCTTGATTACATCTGCCATTTTACCGAGTGCTGTATGATTGGGAGGTGTTGATGAATGACCGCCCTTTGCTGTAAGGCTGATTTTATAGTCACAGTAGCCTTTTTCGGCAATTCCGATACCTGCGAGGTTCTTGTTGATAATTCCGGGAACCTTGATGGGAAGAATTGCGCCGCCTTCGTCAAGAACGCTGTCAAGTCTCACGCCACGGCTTTCAAGAAGAGCTGAAATCTTCTTTGCACCGTTGTTTGGTGAAGCAACAACTTCTTCATTATGACCGAAGCACAGATAAACTGTTCTTTCAGGAACAAAGCCGTCTTCAAGAAGAGTCTCAACTGATTCAAGCACGGCTACAACGTGATTTTTCATATCAACTGCGCCTCTGCCCCATACATAACCGTCTGCAATTTCACCGCCGAAGGGATCGTGTTCCCAGTCCTGCTCAGTGCCCGCAGAAACAGGTACTACATCTTGATGACCTAAAAGTGCAATGGGCTCCAGGTCGGGATTCTTGCCCTCCCAGGTGTAGAGAAGACTTGCTTTGCCGACAATTTCTTTTTTAAGAGTTTTGTGAATGAGAGGATATCTCTCCTCAAAAAGCTTATGAAGAGCATCAAACTGACTCCAGTCAACCTTGTCTTCATCTACATTTGAAATTGTCTTTATTTTAATTGCATCTGAAAGATTCTGAGTGTATCTTTCAACATCAACTCGCTCCTCGGGCAGAGGCTCACTGACCTTTGCTTCGGGAACAAATCTTTTTGCCTTTATAAGATTTGCGGCGACTGCAGAGCCTACAGCTGCCACAGCAATACCTGCCTTTAACTTTTTGTCCATATCATCAGAACTCCTTACATTGTCTGAAATTTAATACTATAATGATACCACTACAGAACAAAAAAATCAATAAATTATGTTGTATATTTTTAAAATAATTGTCAACCTCTTAGAAATTATGCTTTACACTTGACATCAAATCAACAAAGTTATATTATATATAATGTATTTTAATGTAAAAACGGAGGACAATATGGGTTACACTATTGCAGAAAAACTTATAAAAAGCCATCTTGTTGAGGGTGAAATGATAAAGGGCAAAGAAATCGGCCTTCGTATCGATCAGACTCTCACTCAGGATGCTACAGGCACAATGGCATATCTTCAGTTTGAAGCTATGGGCATCGAAAGAGTAAAGACAGAACTCTCAGTTGCTTATATTGACCATAACACACTTCAGAACGGCTTTGAAAACGCTGATGACCACAGATTTATACAGACTGTTGCAAAAAAGAGAGGCATCCGTTTCTCAAGACCAGGCAACGGCATCTGTCATCAGGTTCATCTTGAAAGATTCGGCAAGCCCGGCAAGACACTCTTAGGCTCAGACAGCCATACTCCCACAGGCGGCGGTATCGGTATGCTCGCTATGGGTGCAGGCGGTCTTGATGTTGCAGTTGCTATGGGCGGCGGCACATATTACATCACAATGCCCGAAATCGTAAAGGTAAATCTTACAGGCAAGCTCCCCTCCTGGGTTGCTGCAAAAGACGTTATTCTCAAGGTTCTTGAAATCCTCTCCGTCAAGGGCGGTGTAGGCAGAATCATTGAATACACAGGTGAAGGCGTTGCTACACTTTCAGTTCCCGAAAGAGCAACTATCACAAATATGGGTGCTGAGCTTGGTGCAACAACATCGGTGTTCCCCTCAGACGATGTCACAAAGGCATTCCTCAAGGCTCAGGACAGAGAAGAAGACTGGGTTGAGCTTATTGCTGACGAAGATGCAGTTTATGACAAGGTTGTTGAAATCAATCTTTCAGAGCTTGTTCCCATGGCTGCAATGCCCCATATGCCCGACAATGTAAAATCAGTTGATGAAATCGGTGAAATCACAATTGATCAGGTTTGTATCGGTTCCTGTACAAACTCATCTCTTATGGATATGATGAAGGTTGCTCACATCCTCAAGGGCAAAAAGGTACATCCGAATGTAAGCCTTTCAATCGCTCCCGGCTCAAAACAGGTTCTCACAATGCTCGCAGAAAACGGTGCTCTTGCAGATATGATTGCTGCAGGTGCGAGAATTCTTGAAAGTGCCTGCGGTCCCTGTATCGGTATGGGTCAGTCACCCAACTCAAAGGGCGTTTCACTTCGTACATTCAACAGAAACTTTGAAGGCAGAAGCGGTACAGCAGATGCCGGCATCTACCTTGTAAGCCCCGAGGTTGCAGCTGCATCAGCTGTAACAGGCGTTCTCACAAACCCCGCAAAGGCTCTCGGCGAAATGCCCGTATTCCCTATGCCCGAGAAGTTCCTTATCAATGACAATATGGTTGAACTTCCCGCAACAAGTGAAGAAGCTCCCGGTGTAGATGTTATCTACGGTCCCAACATCAAGAGCGTTCCCCTTGGCACAGCTCTTACAGACTCCGTTTCAACAAAGGTTATGCTCAAGGTAGGAGACAATATCACAACAGACCATATTATGCCTGCAGGTGCAAAGATTCTCCCCTACCGTTCAAACGTACCTCACCTTTCACAGTTCTGTTTCAGACAGTGTGACGAAGACTTTGCAGAAAACTGCAAAAAGATGGGCGGCGGTATCATTGTAGGCGGTGCAAACTACGGTCAGGGCTCATCAAGAGAACACGCAGCTCTTGTTCCTCTTTACCTTGGCATCAGAGCTGTTGTTGCAAAATCATTTGCAAGAATTCACGTAAATAACCTTATCAACTCAGGTATCATTCCTCTCACATTCAAAAATGCTGAGGATTACGATAAAATTGACAAGTTCGATGTAGTTACACTCAAGGACATCAAGTCTGCAATTCTTAATGACACAGATGTTGTTCTTGTTAACGAAACAAAGGGTGAAGAATATGTTCTTGCCGGTGGTTTCACCGCAAGACAGAAGAATATGCTCACTTTCGGCGGACTTCTCAATTACACAGGCGCAAACAAGTAATTTGTCGGGGTAAAACCGACAAAATTCGCAATTAAAAAATTGTAAGGGTGAAAAAAATGACAGAAGCAAATATCAAGGCTGCCGTTGAAAAATTTGAAGCTCTCGTAAGAGAACAGGCAGAAAGAAATGAAAAAATCAAGTCAGTAAAAGAATTTACAGATTTCGCAAATAAAGAACAGATCATCATCGGCGTATGCGGCGGTGACGGCATCGGCCCCACAATCACACACGAGGCTGCAACTGTGCTCAAATATCTTCTTAAAGATGATGTTGATTCTGGCAAAATCGTTTTCAAAGACATTGACGGCCTCACCATTGAAAACCGTGTTGCCCATATGAAAGCTATTCCTGATGACGTTCTTGAAGAGCTCAAGGCTTGTGATGTTATCCTCAAGGGCCCTACAACAACACCTCAGGCAGGTGACGGTCTTCCCAACATCGAAAGCGCAAACGTTGCTATGCGTAAGGCTCTTGACCTGTTCGCAAATGTGCGTCCCGTAAAGGTTCCCGAACAGGGCATTGACTGGACATTCTTCCGTGAGAACACAGAAGGTGCTTATGCAGTCGGTTCAAAGGGTGTAAATGTTGACGATGAGCTCGCATTTGACTTCGTTGTAACAACAACAGAAGGCTGTCAGAGAATTGCAAAGCTTGCTTACGACTACGCAAGAAACAACAAGAAGGACAGAGTTTCTATCATCCAGAAGGCCAATGTTATCAAAACAACAGACGGTAAGTTCCTCAATCTCTGTAAAGAAGTCGGTAAAGACTACCCCGAAATCACAACAGATGAATGGTATATTGATATCACAACAGCTAAACTTATCGACCCCAAGAGAAGAACAGATTTCAAGGTATTCATCCTCCCCAACCTCTACGGTGACATCATCACAGACGAAGCTGCTGAATTCCAGGGCGGCGTAGGCACTGCAGGTTCTGCTAACCTGGGTAAGAAGTATGCTATGTTTGAAGCAATTCACGGCTCAGCTCCCAGAATGGTAAAAGAAGGCAGAGCTCAGTATGCTGACCCCTGCTCAATGCTCAGAGCTGCTGTAATGCTTCTTTCACACATCGGCAAGCAGGCAGAGGCTGACAAGCTTGAAAAGGCTCTTGACATCTGTATGCTTACAGAGAAGAAAATGACAATAACAGGCAGAGACAACGGATGCACCTGCCGTGAATTCGGTCAGTATGTAATGGATACTGTTGAAAAGCTCTGATTCGGAAAAGGTCAGATTTATGAAAAATAATAACACAATTCCAAAGTCAGTCATATCAAGATTGCCGAGATATCACCGTTTTCTGGGTATTCTTCAGAAAGAAGGAATTGAAAAAATATCTTCAAAAAACCTGGCTGAGAGAATGGGGCTTACAGCTTCACAGATAAGACAGGACCTTAATCACTTCGGCGGCTTCGGTCAGCAGGGCTACGGTTATAAAATTGAAGAGCTCAGAAAAAGCATAGGTAATATAATCGGCATAGAAAACAGCTACAGTGTTATTCTGGTGGGTGCAGGCAATCTCGGCAGAGCAATTGCACAGCATCTTAATTTTCAGACAAAAGGCTTTGAGCTGTCTGCAATTTTTGATTCAGATAAAAATCTTGAAGGACTTGAAATCAACAACATAAAAGTAAGAAGCTTTGACACTGTTGAAGATTTCTGCAAAAAATACAGCCCCACAGCTGCTATTCTCTGTATCCCCTCAAATGCAGGCAAGGAAGTAACTCAAAAGCTTGTTGACAGCGGAATAAAAGCTTTCTGGAATTTCAGCCATTATAACATTCACGATGACCACCCCGATGTGCTGGTTGAAAATGTCCACCTCAACGACAGTCTGATGACACTTTGCTACAACATTACAAATTCGGAGGAACTTCAATGAAAAGGATACTTAACGTAAATGTTATTGATATTGTCCCCTTTTCAGCAGGTCTCATATTTGTAAAAAGTGAAAAAAAAGATGACGGTGTAAATAAAGTTTCATTTTTCAGCTACGATGCCTTTTCCGGTGAAATAACAACAGTTACAAAAAGTGTATATCTGCTGAATAAATTCGGTATGGCATATGAAAAAATTTCTTCACGGCTCGGTGATTTTATATCATGTGAAACAGTGAAGCTGCCCAATCATCATACAGTGATCATCTACCCCACAGGTGAAGTAGGTCATTTTGATGAAAAAGGCAAGGTACTGAAAACAGGTGACCTTTTCTACAACAACGCACCGGCAAGAGATGCAGCCTTTGACGGCAACAGCATCTGGTGTGTAATTCCTCAGAGAAATGCAGTTATCAGATATTCAATCACAGCACAGAAAATCGTTATGCGTATAGGCGGTGATGATAATACGGCGTTCAATATGCCTATTTCAGTCTCCTGCTACGATAATGAGCTGTATGTCTGCAACAAGGCTTCCTATGAAATCAGACGCATAAACATTGATACTCTTGACGTGTCAGATTATATAGAGTTCAATGAGCCGGTAAACAAATACTTCAGATTCAAGGATAAAGAAATCGTTGTTCTTGACTCAGGTATATATGAATTATAGAAAAAATCTCTCAGAGGGCACATAGTAAACCTTCTGAGAGATTATATTTTTATCGTTATGAGCAATATCAGATGCCGATTCTGTCGGCATTATTTTTTTGACCAGGCTGAGCGGGACAGCACAAACAGAATGGGATAAATCTCAAGTCTGCCCAGAAGCATTGCAACAGACAGCACAAGCTTTGAAAATACTGAATAGTCTGCATAATTTGCCGCAGGGCCGACTGCACCTAATCCCGGACCGATATTATTGAAGCAAGCTGCCGCCGCACTGAAATTGGTGACAATATCGAAGCCGTCAAATGAAAGCAGAATAAAAACAGACATAAAACAAACAACATATATTGCGATATATGCTGAGAGACTCTTAAGAACCGTTTCATCTACTTTTTTGCCTTCAAAACGAACAACACCTACAGCTCTGGGATGAATAAGATTTTTAATCTCTCTTTTTATCATTTTAAGAAGCAGAATTACACGTGAAATCTTAAAACCGCCTGCAGTTGAACCTGCACACGAGCCTATAAACATAAGCACAAGAAGTATGGTTTTTGAAAGTTCAGGCCACAGATTAAAGTCTGCTGTTGCATATCCGGTTGTTGTAACAACTGACGAAACCTGAAATGATGCAGCTCTTATTGTGTCAGAAAGCGTGGGATACATACTTCTTATGTTCATTGCAATTATTGCTGTTGAAGCAACGCCGATAACGACATAGGTCCAAAGCTCTTCGCTTTTAAATACACTTTTCGGTTTTCTGTTAAGTAATAAATAATAAAGGTTAAAATTAACGCCGAATATCATCATAAATACAGTTATAACCCACTGCAGAAACGGACTGTATGAAGATATACTGTCGGCTTTAATGCCGAAACCACCGGTACCTGCAGTACCGAAGGCGTGAATAAGGCTGTCAAACAATGGCATACCGCCAAGAAAAAGCAGAACAATTTCAACAAAAGTAAGAACAATATAAATCAGATACAGAATTTTTGCAGTTTCACGCATTTTCGGCACAAGCTTGCCGACAATGGGACCGGGCACTTCTGCCCTCAGGATATGAATTGAACGGTCTGTTGAAGCGGGGATTATAGCCATTATAAAAACAAGAACGCCCATACCGCCGACCCAATGAGTAAAGCTTCGCCAGAAAAGCATACCGTGGCTGAGCGATTCGACATTTGTAAGAATTGAGGCACCTGTTGTGGTAAAACCACTGACAGTTTCAAAGAAAGCATCAACATAAGACGGGATTTCACTGCTTAAAACAAACGGTAGAGCCCCAACTGCAGACATACATATCCACGAAAGAGCAACAATAACAAAGCCTTCTTTTGCATAGATAACCTTGTCCTCTGTTTTGCAGAAAACAGTAAGAGGGAAACCGATTGCAAGACTTATTGCCATACTTATAAGAAAAGCAGTGTAACAATCCTCTTTATAGATAATTGACACTATAAGCGGCAACACCATAAGCGCCGATGTCACCATAAGCAGCTTACCTAAAAGCCGAAAGACAAATCTTCGATTCATAATAATATATCCTCAATATCATTAAGCTTGTGGTCACGGGAGACAACAATAACCTTATCATCGCCGAGAATCATATCATCACCGCCGGGGATAATAATCTTTTTTCCTCTTATAATACCTGCAATAAGAATATTCTTCTTGATTGTAAGGTCCTTGAGCTGAATTCCGGTGATTCCCGAATCAGGCTGAACTCTGAATTCAAGAGCCTCAGCCTTTCCGTCCATAATCTTATAAAGAGTTTCAACATTACTGCCCATTGAATTTTCAAGTGCACGGGCATAACGGACAAAAATATCAGCAGTAACATTTTTAGGTGATACTATACAGTCAAGACCGAGTCTTGCACCCATTGTTGCAAGCTCTCCCCTGTTTACCTTCGAAATGACCGTAGGCACATTATTGGCAGCAGCATAGATTGAAATAAGAATATTCTGTTCATCCATACCTGTGAGAGATACAAAAGCATCCATAGAACGAAGTCCTTCCTCAAGAAGAAGCTCCTGCTGTGCACCGTCACCGTGAATTATCATTGCGTGAGGCAATTCCTCACACAGCTCGCTGCAGCGTTCTGCGTTCTGCTCAATAATTTTAACTGATGCGCCTGAATTGATGAGCATATTAGCAAGATAAAATGCAGATTTGCTTCCGCCGAGAATCATAACATTCTTTGATTTCTTTTTATGAATGGAAAGAGATTTCAGCAGCTTGCTTATATCTGAATGGTCAGCAGAAACGCCGATTTTATCGCCTGCCTGCAGCACAAAGCTACCGTCAGGAATATAAACCTCATCGCCTCTTTCAACAGCACAAATCAGAACTTTTGAGCCGAATCTGCCCTTCAGGTCACTGAGTTTAACACCGTCAAGTTCAGAGCCGCTCTTTATTATAATCTCTATCAATTCAAAATTACGACGTGAAAAATGCTCTGTTTTAACAGCAGATGGTAATTTCAGAATATTAAAAAGCTCCGCAGCAGTCAGTCTGTCAGGATTTATTGACATTGATAAACCAAGTTCCTTACGCAGGAAAACAAGACTGTCATCATTATACTCAGGATTTCTGATACGGGCAATTGTATTTGATGCGCCCATTCTCTTTGCAATGAAGCAGCTGAGCATATTAAGTTCATCTGAGCCTGTCAGAGCGACAAAAAGCTCAGCATCCTTAACCGAACACTCTTCAAGCACGTCACTGTCTGCACAATTTCCGCAGATGACCATAATATCATAAATATTGGTCAGTTCATTGAGAATTCCATTATCAGAATCAATTGCAACAAGGTCATGCCCCTCAGCAACAAGACTGCCGATGACAGTCTGACCTATTTTTCCGCAACCTGCAACAACAATTTTCATAACAATCTCCGAAAATGAATTATAGTACCTAGAGTTTAGCACTTTTATTTGTCTTTTGCAATAGAAAATTAAAATAAAACAGATACTGCAAAATTAAAATAAAACAGATACTGCAATGATACAATATCCGAAAAATATTATGCAAAGAATTTTGAAATGTATCCCTGAATCCAGAAAATCACGAGGACAACAGGAAGGATATAAGAGCAATATATACGCATTTTTTCAGACAATCTGAGCCCCTCACCTGCATTAGCTTCTGCAAAAAAGCTTTTCCAGCCCCAGCCGTACTTTTTTTCGGTGCAGAAAAGAACAAACACAAGAGAGCCAAAAGGAAGAATATTGTTTGAAATAATAAAATCTTCAAGGTCCATTATATTACTGCCTGCACCGAAGGGCTGAAAATCTGAAAGCACATTAAAACCGAGTGCACACGGCAGTGAAAGAATAAGAATGAGAAAAAGATTTATAATGCTTGACTTCTTTCTGCTCCATCCCTTTTCCATACCGAAGGCAACGATATTTTCAAAAACACCTATAACCGTTGACATTGCGGCAAAAGTCATAAACAAAAAGAAAAGTGCACCCCAGATTCTGCCGCCTGCCATCTGATTGAAGATATTGGGGAGCGTCTGAAACACAAGTCCGGGACCGGCTCCCGGGTCAACTTCAAAAGCAAAGCAGGACGGAATAACAACAAGCCCCGCAACAAAAGCCACAAATGTATCAAGCACGGAGATAATGACAGATTCACCGAAAAGCCGTCTATCACGGCTGATATAACTGCCGAAAACGGTCATTGATCCCATACCTATCGAAAGAGTAAAAAATGCCTGCCCCATTGCGGCAAAAACAACATTACCTATTCCCTGCTCTGCCATTCTTGAAAAATCGGGAACAAGATAATATCTGAGCCCCTCTGAGGCACCGGGAAGAATAACAACCCTGACAGCAAGAATTGAAATAATTGCAAGAAGAGCAACCATCATCACTTTTGTGATTTTTTCAACACCCTTTTCAAGCCCCAGTGAACAGATAAGAAAGCCGAGAACAACAGAAAGACACATATATCCCACAAGGAGAATCGGCTCGTCAGTCAGTCGCCCGAATTGGTCTGAAACCTGCGCAGCCGTCTGACCGACAAAATCACCTTTTATCATCTTCACAAAATAAGCAACCATCCAGCCCGTGACGGTAGTGTAAAACATCATCAGAAGATAATTACCTGCTACGCCGATTCCGCTGAACAAATGCCATTTTGTGTGTGGCTTTTCAAGAGCTCTGAAAGCAGATGCAATTGTCTTCTGACTTGCTCTGCCGACGGCAAATTCCATTGTCATTATGGGAAGACCGAAAATGACAAGAAATATTAAATAAATAAGAATAAAAGCCGCACCGCCGTACTGCCCGACCATTGACGGAAAACGCCAGACATTGCCAAGTCCGATTGCACAGCCTGCAGAAATAAGAATAAAACCTATTCTAGAACCGAATTTTTCACGTTCCATTTAATCACCCGTAATATTATGTACAGACATTTTTTTAATTAACACAAAATACATAGTATAATAAGCTTTTCAAGCAAATAAAAAAATTCACTTGACAAAATTATCACCTGTGTGTATAATATTAGCGTTGCAAACAGAATATCTGCTGCTATAGCTCAGTCGGTAGAGTGCATCCTTGGTAAGGATGAGGTCACCGGTTCAAATCCGGTTAGCAGCTCCAAAAGAAAAGCACTTCTTCGGAAGTGCTTATTCTTTTTGTAAATGAAACGTGCTTCGCACATAAAAAATAAAGCAGGGCTTTGCCCTATGAAGCGCACCTTCGGTGCATATTTTGCTAAAGGCACGCTTTACTTCATATTAACTTGTGTATTTCTGTCGGCTTGATAAAATGAAAATCTTGCATTTATTTTGCCGACTTTTTTATAGTATAACAACCTACTTTCTTCTTGAAATTATTATAATTCTGTGTTAACATTAAATCAGTGGCAAGTGCCATTAAATACCATTTACTTTAAGGAGGAAAAAATATGTTTGAAAAAATTATTGCATTCTTTATGTCAATCATCAATTTCTTTCTCGGACTTTTCGGCTTAGGCGGAACAGAGCCTGACTGTCAGAAGTATTTTGATATGTCCTACGGCACACACGAGAGACAGGTTGTTGACCTCTTCATTCCCGAAGATGCGTCGGGTGATTTAGGTCTTGTTCTCTTCATTCACGGTGGTGCCTGGATTGCCGGTGATAAGGAAAGCTATGTCAGCGGTATGGAATACGGCGCAACAGAGCTCGGTATTGCAACAGCATCTGTGAATTACCGTTATATTTCAGATGATGTTGACCTTCTTGATGTGCTTGATGATATTGATGATGCTCTTGCAGTTATAAAGACTAAGGGTAATGAGGTTGGTGTAAACATCAACAAGGTTCTTCTTACAGGTGACAGTGCAGGCGGACATCTTTCACTGCTTTATGCATACGCAAGAAAGAGCACAGCTCCCGTTACACCTGTTGCAGTTATAAGCAACTCAGGTCCCACAGACCTCTATGACGACAACTTTTATCACAACAACGCCCTTGGTGATGAAACCGTAATCTGCGATCTTCTTTCAAAGGCTTGCGGTCAGCGTTTCACCTATGACACCAAGGAAAGCGCAATGACAGCACTTTACAGCGTTTCTCCCATTGCTTATGTAAGCGCAGACTGTGTACCCACTGTAATCAATCACGGCAATGCAGATACAATTGTACCTTTCTCAAATGCTGTCACACTTGATGCACTTCTTACACAGTACGGCGTTGAGCATGTGCTTAATGTTTACGACGGCGCAGACCACGACCTTGGTAAGGATGATGAAGCAAAGAAAAAAGCAGATGAGCTTCTTTTCGGCTACATTGACAGATTTCTTAAGTAACAAATAAACAGTATAAGGGACTGTAAAAAAATCTTTTTTTACAGTCCCTTTTCTTATTCGTTGTATCTTATTTTCTATTTCTGCATTTTTGGATTATCGGTTCTTTCTAGAAGATAATCAACCGAAACATCAAAGTAATCTGCTATTTTAATCAATTCTGCGAGACCTGGTTCTCTCTCGCCTGTTTCATATCTGCTGATTGTATTCTGGTTAGTATTCATTTCAAGAGCAAGCTTTAATTGTGATATTCCCTTGGCTTTTCTGATTTCTTTCAATCTCACAAAATCACCTCTTGACTTTATTATCCCATATTGGTATAATAAAAATATCCCGATATGGGATATTTCATTTTAAACATTTTATATTTGGAGGTATAACAATGAAAACCAAACAATCAAATTATCTCAATGCCCGTATCAGAAAAAATGTTGTAAAAAAAGTTTTTGCCTTAATTGCTATTTTCACAACTATTCTGTCTTTCTGCTCTTGTGGAAAAAGCGAATCAGTAAAAAAAGCAGAAGCTCAAATTTCAACGCTGTCTGCTTCTTCATCATATAAAGAAATCAACGATGCGTATGCACTTTATAATGCATTAGAATATGATGAAAAAGAAAAAGTTGAAAACAGTGATGAACTTGCAAAATACATAAGTTTAGAATCAGGTGGTTATACTCTTAACGATGAAATGATTGCAAAAATAAAATCTTACTTTGATACTGATTCATACGGATTGACGACTATTTCAAAACTTAATTTGGATATAACTGCAAAAAAATACGGAACAGCATATGGTGCAGATTGGTTACAAGCTGAAGACTTTAAATTTAGTTCTGAAGAAAAAACTGATAATTATACATACACAAAGTATGGAAAAGTAAGCATATCAACTAAATACGGAAACATTGAAGTTCACGATTTTGAATTAAATGCATCCGTCATATATGATGAAGACACTGATAATTATAAAGTAAGTGCATCAGCTAATATCTTTAATTAAACATATCTTCAATATGAAAGGGCGTGTTTTTAGTGGAAGAAAAAATCTTAATTAAGGGAAATGCAAAAGGTGCCAAAATAATACCTATCATTGTTGTATTTCTTTCAATAATATCATTCATCGCAGGTTTTGTAGCAGTTGAAATGGCTGAGGACTATATGCTTATTCCTTTATGTATTCTTGGAGGTCTTTTGTTAGTATCTGCAATTACATTATTTGTGTATTGCAATAATTGCACAATCTGTGTAACAAATAAAAGAGTTTACGGAAAAGCAAGTTTTGGTTCCAGAGTCGATTTACCCATTGATTCTATTTCTGCTGTAGGTATTCTTACATTATGGAATGGAATTTCTGTTGCTACATCATCAGGAGCAATTAAATTCCTCTATATAAAAAATGCAGAAGAAATACATAAGATATTAAGCGAAATAATCGTCAACAGACAAGGAAAATCATCATCCGCATTAAATAGTAATGCAGATGAACTTAAAAAATTCAAAGAGCTTCTTGATCTAGGCGCTATTACTCAAGAAGAATTTGATACAAAGAAAAAAGAGTTATTAAGTTAACATTATTTCAGGTAACGGCTCAAAACCGTTCCCTTTATTCTTTTAATGTCCAATTTCACAAAATGCTTTATGTTCAGCCCCTTATATTCTGTATTTTTACTATTGCAAAAGTATAATGATTTTAATATAATATTATGCGGATATCAATATAATTTGAGGTGCGAATATGCTTAAAGTAGTAAAATTCGGCGGTTCTTCACTTGCTGACGCAAACCAGTTCCGCAAGGTTGCCGACATTATCAAAAGTGACCCCAGCAGAAGATATGTTATCGCTTCTGCACCCGGAAAAAGAGACACACACGATGTTAAGGTTACTGATATGCTTCTTCAGTGCTTCCGTCTTGTAAGAGACAAGAAGAGCATTGACGAAACATTTGATAAAATCACAGAAAGATATAACGGAATTATCCGTGACCTTGGTATTGACTTCTCTCTTGAAGAAGACCTTCAGGGTATCAAGGTTGCTATTCTTCATCACGCAAGTCAGGACTACATTGCAAGCCGTGGCGAGTTCCTCAACTCAAAAATTCTTGCAAATTTCCTCGGCTTCCAGTTCATTGATGCAGAAGAAGGTATTTTCTTTGATGAAAACGGTCTTCTTGATGTTGAAAAGACAGATAAAGAGCTCAGCCGTCTTCTCTCCTACCACGAATATGCAGTTATTCCCGGCTTCTACGGTGCATCTCCCAACGGTATGATAAAGACATTCTCAAGAGGCGGCTCAGACGTTACAGGCTCTATTGTTGCCCGTGCAGCAAGCGCAGATATCTATGAAAACTGGACTGATGTTTCAGGTATGCTTATGGCTGACCCCCGTTGCATTGACAATCCTCAGCCTATTCCCGAAATCACTTACAGAGAGCTTCGTGAGCTTTCATATATGGGTGCTACAGTTCTTCACGACGAAGCAATTTTCCCCGTAAGAAAAGCCAGAATACCCATCAATATCAGAAACACAAACGAGCCCGAAGCACCCGGAACAATGATTGTTCACAAGGCTTCAAGCAACAATGTTCCCACAGTCATCACAGGTATTGCAGGCAAAAAGGGTATCACAGCAATTCACGTTGAAAAAGATATGATGAATGCTGAGCTCGGTTTCGGCAGAAAAGTTCTTGAAGTTCTTGAAAATCACAAGGTTTCATTCGAGCATCTCCCCTCAGGTATTGACACAATGAGCGTTCTTGTTTCTGCTGATGCTCTCGGCTCACACAAGGGTTCAATAACTGCTGATATCGTTAAGAAGGTAAATCCCGATTCAATCACACTTGTTGAAGGTCTTTGCCTTATCGCAATCGTCGGCAGAGGTATGGTCAACACAGAAGGTACTGCAGCAAGAGTTTTCACAGCCCTTGCAAACGCAAAGGTCAATGTAAGAATGATTGATCAGGGCTCAAGTGAAATCAACATCATTGTTGCTGTTGAAGAAAAAGACTATCACAAGACAATTGAAGCTATTTATAACGAATTTGTAAAATAAAGCAAAAAAATTACAAGGAGCCACGATGGCTCCTTATTTTATTCCGTATTTCTCACAGAAATCAAGCACGATATTTCTGAAATGCTCATATTTAAAGCTGATTTTAACATCTGTAACATCCACATAAGCACCATTTTTCAGATTCTGAATCACTGTTTCTGCGACAAAGGCTTCAAAAGTGTAATCATTACTGAAGCTTTCCTCAATATCAGTATTCATTGCATTGTTAATGCCGTCAATTGCACATCTGTAAATCAGATTATCCTTACCGAGGCACTCACCTGCTTGCGGTATGTGTTTTAAGCCGTTTATCATATCAGAGACAGATGATTTACCCTTAAAAACAGCCTTTTCACCGCCTGTAAGGATATAATCAACCGTTGTCTCAAGCACCTGTGCAAGGTCAGGCAGAAGTGCAGTATCAGGAAGCGTATCACCTCTCTCCCACTTGCTGACAGCCTGAAACGATACTCCAAGTCTTTCACCCAAGTCATTCTGAGTGATGCCTTTGCATTTTCTCAGCATTGCAATCTGATTGCCGACTTTTGCTATATCCATTTTTTTCACCCTTTCTGATAACATTATACTTAAGACTGTATACAAAAAACAATAATCTGTTATTTGAATCTTTTTCAAAATTTTTCAACTAAAAACTACTTTTCTTCCAAAATGATATTGAACTTTTTTTTATGAGTGTTATAATGTTATCAGCAAAAAGAAAGGAACTTTTTATTATGAGCGATATTATTAAAATCGGTGTACTCGGTGCCGGCAGAGGTCAGTCAATGATTCAGTATGCAAACAAGGCTGCTAATGCAAAGCTTGTTGCAATCTGTGACTACTCCGAGTTCCATATTGAAAGAATAAAAAACAAGCTTAATGATGACTCTATCACATACTACACATCATTTGATGAATTTCTTAATCACGATATGGATGCTGTTGTGCTTGCAAACTTTGCAAATGAGCACGCTCCCTTTGCAATAAAGTGCCTTAACAAAGGTCTTAACGTCATCAGTGAAGTGCTTCCCTGTCAGACTCTCAAAGAGGCTGTTGAGCTGTGTGAAGCAGTTGAGAAGTCAGGCAAGATTTACGCATATGCTGAAAACTACTGCTATATGCCCGCTACATATGAAATGAAAAAGCTTTATCAGGCAGGTGCCGTAGGCGAATTCGAATACGGTGAAGGCGAATATATGCACAACTGCGAGAGCATCTGGGACACAATCACCTTCGGCGATCCTGATCACTGGAGAAACAATATGTATGCAACTTTCTACTGCACACATTCCATTGGTCCCCTTATCCACATCACAGGTCTTCGTCCTGTTTCTGTTACAGGTTTTGAAATGCCCTTCAATGCAAGAATGGCAAGAATGGGTGCAAAGGCAGGTAATGCTGCTGTTGAGATGATTACTCTTGAAAATGGTGCAATCATCAAGAGCCTTCACGGTGTAGGCTGTTCAAAGAACTCAATCTGGTACTCAGTTTACGGCGCAGACGGCAGAATGGAAAGCGCAAGAGAAGATGCAAAAAACGGCGATTTCGGCAGAGTTTATCTCAACAATCCCGACAATTTTGCAGTTAAATCATATGAGCCTCAGGGCGAATACGATGACATTGCTCAGGAATTCGGTCACGGCAACTCAGACTTCTACACAATGTATCACGCAGTTGAAGCTATCAAGGGCAACAAAGACGCTGATTATATTGATGTTTATGAAGCACTTGATATGTTCCTTCCCGGTCTTCTCGGTTACCGTTCAATTCTTCAGGGCGGTGTTCCCGTTGCAATCCCCGATTTCAGAAACAAGGAAGAAAGAGAGCAGTTCAGAAACGATACTGCATGTACAGACCCCAAGGTCGCAGGCGATATGCTTATCCCCTCATACTCAAAGGGCAACCCCGAAATCCCTCAGGAGGTTTATGAAGGCCATCAGAAGACATGGAAGCCCAGAGCATCTGCTCAGAACAAGCAGCTGAAGCTTCTTGTTTTCCCCAAGGACAAGGAAATCCCTGCACTTCCCGAGGGCTACACAATCAGAAATTATCAGGGTGAAGAAGATATTCCCCACTGGATAAGAATATGCAACAACGGTCTTGTGAACTACGGTGCTGACAATTCAGCATTCACAAACTGTATGGAAAAAATCGACGTTTACAAAGACTGCTTCTTTATTGTAAACGAAGAAAATCTTCCTGTTGCAACAATAACTGCAGTACGCAAATATCCTGACACAGGCTTAGGTCTTGTTCATATGGTCTCTGTTGCAGACAGTGAAAGAGGAAAAGGTCTCGGCAACATACTGTGTGCAATTGCTGAAAAGCACTTCTATGATAACGGTGTTGAAATGGCAACTCTTACAACAGACGACCACAGAATCCCTGCTTGCAAGAGCTATCTCAAGGCAGGCTGGGTGCCCGTAAATCACGACACAGATATGGTTATCCGTTGGACAAGGGTTATGAACAGATTCGGCATAAACGAACTTCAGATGTACACAGAAGACGGCGAAAAAGACATTCTTCTGAAGGTTTAATATAATTGATAAAATTTAAAGCGGCTTGAAAACAAGCCGCTTTTGTATTATAATAAAAAAGGAGGGATTTATAATGATTAAAAATAATAAAATTATCAGAATATTACCGTCTGCAACAATCATTTTAGGTTTTATCAACAGTATTATTACGGACGATATTACTTATAATGCCTTTGAGTCACTTCCCTTTTTTGCAAACGCTCAGTATAAGATTATAACAATGCCCGAATTATTTATTGCAATGATAATTCTGCTTGCATATACAATCATCATGTATCTTTATGATGACATTGCATCAAAAAAGAAAGAGAAATGTGATAATACAACTGCAAAAAAGGTAATATTTATATCGAATATTATTGTAATCAGCCTGTCGGTTATCTGTGTTATTCTTTCATCCATTACTCTGATAACAACAAAAACCGGTGTCATTCCTGAGGTGTCGGACGGGAAATATCTTGATGTTCACGATTTCGGAATTGCAAATAGAATAACAGCAAAGGGATTTAATCACTCAGATAAAGAAATTCCGAATAAAATTACCGTGAAGAAAACTGTTTCTGCACAGCTTACTCTTACACATGAGCACTATGATATCGGTGATAAGTGCGTTATCATTTTTCAGGATATACTCGAATACAGAAATGAGAAAACAGCCCTGAAAGCAGCTGAACTTTTATCTTCTGACAAGTATAATAATTATAAGGAACATCCGTCAGAGGGATTCGGTAAAGTATATATTTCCGATGAAGACATAATTACAGTAATTGACAGCACCGTTTACAGAATCACTATCGTTGCAGACAAAAGCCTGATTCCTGATACGGAACAGTTGCTTGAAATAATAAAATCAAAAGAATAAGGCGACTAATAGCCGCCCATAAGATTATAAAAAGTGGTTTTCAAAGACCTGATTATTATAATCAAAATCTTTAATTTTTAAATAATGTTCGGCGCAGTCGATAAGTGCTTTCATAGGTGACAAACCTATGAGTTCAGTGCATTTTACTTCTGTGCCGTATTTTTTTGCTTCCTCCCGCACCTTATCGACAACAGTATAAAGCGATGTTGTTTTATAATCGGTGAAATTTATTGAGACCTGTGCCGTGTTCGTTTCGTGAAGCATAAGACCGAGAGCTTTTACGCAAGGATATCCGCCACTTGAAAAACGGATTGTCTTTGCAATTTGTTTTGCAATTTCAATATCATCAGTGTCAAGCTCAACATTAAACGCAATAAGAAACTCTCTTGCACCGACGATTGTGACACCTGCAGTGGGATGATATCCCGTACCGAAATCAGGCTGCCATTCGGGAAGCTTTGTTTTCTCTGAAAGCCCCTCAAACTGCCCTTTTCTTACATCTGCAAGATTTACTCTGTGAGACGCAGAAGCTGCCTTTTCATAAAGATAAACGGGAATGCCGTTTTCTTCATAAATACGCTTTGCCGTGGATTTTGCAATTTCAACAACCTCTTCGACTGTAACATTTTTCACGGGAATAAAGGGACAGACATCCACAGCACCCATTCTCGGATGCTCTCCCGTATGCTTTGTAAGGTCAATAAGTTCCCCTGCCTTTTTACTGAGCCTTACTGCCGCCTCAGACACACCCTCGGGACTGCCTGCAAAGGTTATAACACTTCTGTTATGGTCATAGTCTGATGTAAAGTGAAGAATCTTAACACCGTCAACCGATGCTACGGCATTCACACACTCTGCTACAACCTCAGGGCGTCTGCCCTCACTTATATTAGGTACACATTCTACTATTTTTTCTGCCATTTTATCACCCTGAAAATCAATATAGAGAGATAATAAAACATAATTGATAAAATGTCAAGATGCCGTAAATCGGCTCTGCTGCGTGATGCAACAAATTGTTGACATTTATTTCTATGATAAATGCGTGACATTTAGTGTAATGTGTGTTATATATAGCTTGTTTCATGCTGAGCAATACTGTTTACCGTGAATATTCTTCTTTCAAAAAAAATGAGCAGAATCAATCTGCTCATTTTTTTATAATGTACTATAATTTATTTTTCTGTCTCTGAAATAATATTCCTTATCATGGTCACTGATTTCCCTCATAACTCTGCAGGGATTACCGACAGCCACAACATTTGCGGGAATATCCTTTGTAACAACGCTTCCTGCGCCGATAACAGTATTATCACCGATTGTCACACCCGGCATAATGAGAGCTCCTGCACCTATCCAGCAATTTCTGCCGATATGTACGGGCATATTATACTGATACGCCTTTTCACGCAGTTCAGGCAGTATCGGATGACCTGCAGTTGCTATAACAACATTGGGGGCTATCATCGTACAATCGCCGACATAGATATGTGTATCGTCAACAAGTGTCAGATTAAAGTTAGCATAAACATTGTCACCGAAATGGCAATGTTTACCGCCCCAGTTTGAATGAAGAGGCGGTTCAATATAGCAGTTTTCGCCGATTTCAGCAAACATTTCCTTCAGTAGCTTTTCTCTTATATCAAGCTGTGTCGGTCTTGTTGCATTAAAATCATAAAGCTTGTCAAGACACATCAGCTGTTCTTTCATTATCTCATCACCCGAGGGATAATATATATCACCTGAGTGCATTTTTTCTTTATCAGTCATATTAACACCATATTAAAAAATGATTTGTCGGGCTGGTTGAATAAATCAATCTTAGGAACCGATACCCACATCGGTCCCTACACGATATCAGCAAATCTGCCCGACAGATTATTGTTTATTAAGCAACCTGAGAATTTCCCTTCTGCACTCCATTCCGTCACGATAGCCGTTGTCATAAAGCTTATTTGTAACATCGGCATCTTTGACAAGCGTGAATGCACCGGGTATATCTTCGGGTGAAAGCAGAAGCGCCTTTCCTCTGAGCTCATATTCTCTGATACATCTTATCATATAGTTATAAACAGAAGGTCTGTCTTCAACTATTTCATTGATTGCGGGATGCTCTTTAAGAATTGCAGGTCCCAGAAGATTTGCACCGGGAATTTTCTCTCTTCTTTCATCTGCAGGGGCAGAGAGAACAACAACGATATTGTCACAGCCGTCATCAAACGCTTTTCTGAAGGGTATGGGCTCAGCGAGTCCGCCGTCGAAGTATTCAACATCATCTATAATTATGGGTTTACTTGCAACGGGGATACAGCACGATGCGCTTATTATATCAATAAGGCTGTCTCTGTCATACATATCGTTTCTGTCAAAATAAATAGTTGTACCGTCGTGAGCTCTTGTTGCTGCCACATAAAATGGCTTTTCAGATGAAAAGAAGGTTTTGAAATCAAACGGATCAAAACCCGTTTCAGAGTAAAAATCCTCTGCAACCTTTTCATAATTCATATATGTTCCGTTATGAACAAGGCTTGAAAGGCTGAGATATTCATTACCCTCTGCTGCAAGACGGTACATACGGATATTTCTGCCACGTTCGCCGGCTATGTATGAGAGAAGATTCATACTGCCTGCCGAAACACCCAGGTAGTAATCAAACTCTATGCCGTTATCCATAAAATAATCATAAAGCCCTGCAGAGTATGCACATTTCATACCGCCGCCGACATCAATTAGTCCGGTCAAAATCTATTCTCCTTTCATATAGAAGGAATCAGACAAAATCTTTACCTCTGAGATACATCCAGGCTGCTACATATTTGATTGCAGATCTCTTTACATCATGACAGCTCACATCAAAGTAATGCTCGTCATTAACGAGAATGAGTGAATCCTTTGCGGCAATCCAGACTCTGTTCATTGACAGAACAGGCATCTCAATTTCTTCACCGTCGTCTTTGATAACAACAAATTTATCTTTGTAAAGCCGGAGAGTTGCGTGGTCTGCAACGGGGATTTTAGCATCTTCCTTTATTGTACGGATTTGCTGGTCCTTGTCTTCAAAAATCAGTTCGCCATCTGCTGCTGAAAGAACCTTTTCCTTCCAGATTTGTCTCTGCCACTTATCCCACGCAAGAACATTGTCAAAAACAACTTCATTTGTTTCGCTGTGGAAGAAAGCATCTGTGCCGTATTCAACCTTGTATCCGCATTCATCACAACTGAGGAAATCACCTTTACTGTGAAGTGTGCCTATCTGCATACATTTCGGGCAGACATAGAGAATTCTCTCAAGGTACTCAGCCATATTATCACCTGTATAAACACGGGGATTCTTTCTCTGCTCTTCAAAGGCATTTACATATGTGTCACGTCTGATTATTTCATTGATTTCATCAACAGTCATTGTTGCAAGCTCCTCAGGTGAATACTCACCGACAACCTGACCGATAACGGGACCGACCTTGTTTGTATTTGCCCATCTGGGGCTTCTGAGATAGCCGCCGATGAATCTGTGAGTTATGAGAGCTTTGCCTGAATCCTTGACAAGCTTACCTGTATTGGCTGAAATGAAGCCTGTTTCACCGTTAAGACTTGTGCTGCCCTCAGCAAAAAGACCAACAGGAATGTCTGCCTTGAGTGTGTCAAGAATGTCATTCCAGAGCACTTCGGGGGGATTGCTTCTTCTTTTAACAATAACACCGCCGAGGTACTTGATTACAAAACCAAGAAGACCGCCTCTTGTTACATGGTCACTTGCAACAAAACGGATATACTTGTTGAATTCAAGCATAATGAAACCGGGATCAAGAGCATCTGTATGGTTTGAAATCACAAGGAATGTCTTGTTTTTTGGTCTGTACGCTTTCATTTCTGCGTGAAGTACGGGAAAAGCAAAAGGTCTGAGTATCTTAAAAACTGTCATTACCATAAAACGGTTACGGTTGTAACCTTTTCTCATTTCTTTTCTGCTTCGACTCATTATTTATTAGCCTCCTCTGCTGCTGCTTCTTCCTCAAGAACACGGTATGCGACCTTGCCGACAAGTGTTCTGGGAAGCTCTTTTCTGAAAACAATTTCTCTTGGACGCTCGATAACATCAAGATACTGTTTACAATATTCAAGAATTTTTATTTTTTCTTCAGGTGTATCGGGTACACCGTCTTTAAGTACAATATATGCTCTAACCTTGTGCATCTTGTAGGCGTCCTTCACGCCGATTGCACAGGAATAATCAATATCAGGATGTTTATCAAGAACCTTTTCAATCTGTGACGGATATACATTATAGCCGCTTGAGACAATCATTCTCTTGATTCTCTGCTTGAAGTATATGAAGCCTTCGTCATCAACACAGCCGAGGTCTCCCGTAAAGAGCCATTTTGTGCCGTTTTCATCATAACGAAGAGTCTTCTCGTTTTCTTCTTCATTTTTCAGATAACCGAGCATAATGGTAGGTCCTGAAATGATGATTTCACCAAGGTCACCAACGGGCACCTCATTGAATGTGCCGGGCTCAACAATTCTGAACTGCATATCACGCAAAGGCAGTCCTATGCTTCCCTCTTTATATCTGTCTAAAGGTGTAAGACAGGTTGCGTTTACACTCTCTGTAAGACCGTAGCCCTCTCTTATCTGTATATCTGCATTATGCTTTCTGAAAAATTTATCACATCTCTTTTTAAGATCAACAGACATTGCATCACCGCCGCTGAAAACACCCTTCAGGAACGAAAGATCAGCCCCCTTGAAAGCATCAACATTAAGAAGAGCTTCATAAAGTGTGGGAACGCCTGCGATGAAATTCGGCTTTTTCTTGAGGACTGTCTGTGCATATGTTTCCTTTGTAAACTGAGGAATAAGAATACACATTGCACCGTTTTCGAGCATTGTATGAATACCGATTCCGAGACCGAAGCCGTGGAATATAGGCATAACCGAAAGGAACTTACAGCCATAGGTTATATTTATTCCGCAGGCCTCAACAAGCTGCATACCAAGAGCATTGAAGCCGAAGTCAGAAAGACGGATGCCTTTTGGCGTTCCGCTTGTGCCGCCGCTGTAAAGAATAATGGAGGTCTTGTTCTTGTCGTACTCAACAGGAGGTAATTGAACCCTTCGTGAATACTTGACAAAATCGCCCCATACAACCCCCTTTCCTTTTTCGGGGAATTTAAGATACTTTTTACCGGCTTTGAGAGTGTAGCCTGCCGCAAGAATGGGATTGAGCTCTTCCTGAATTCTTGCAACGATAATTCTGACTTCTCTCTTTGCCTCTCTGACAGCAGAGTAAACTTTTTCATAGAAATTGTCAAGAGTGATAATCATCTTGCTGTCTGTATAGTCGAGATAATATGTGATATTCTTCTGCGATGACAGAGGATGAACAACACTTGCTATAGCACCGATTCTGTTAAGCGCATAAATTGCAACGATTGCCTGAGGAATGTTTGGAGTACAGATTGTGACAACATCATCTTTACGCAGACCCGCAGCATAAAATGCCATTGCAGCCTGCTCAATTTTTCGTATCAGCTGACTGTATGATGTATAACTGCCCATAAACTCAAGAGCAGGTGCTTTTGGAAAACGCTCTGCCGCATCCCTGACTGCACCGAACATTGTTGTTTCGGGATAAGGATGGCAGACCTTTATCATTTCAATGGGGGGTAATTTCATTACAGATTTCCTCCTCTATATATCTATAATAAAACATAGTAACTCATTTTATTTTTATCTTTTTAATTATAAACTAAAATATAAGATTTTGCAACAATAATATTATTTTTTTAGAGCCAAATATTTACATTTTTGTTGCAATAAATCTGCTTCTGTGATAAAATAACCTTGCTTGAAAAGGAAACAGGTGAAAATCCTGTACGAGCCCGTCGCCGTGAGGTACATTTTGTTCTTTTTTCTATCTCTTTACCGCAAAAGAGAGACAAGCCATTGGAGAAATCTGAGAAGGCGGAAAAAGAGTACCGAGTCGAAATATTTTTCAGGCAATTGCTTCTTACAGTACTGCGAGTGCCAGTAAAAAAGAAGACACATTATATTTTTTCAAAGGAGAAAAAGACAATGAAAATGACAAACATTAAAAAAAGTTTGTCGTTCTTCCTTTGTATTGTGCTTATTGCGGTTATGGCACTGTTTACAACAGGTTGCAGCGACAACAAGGAAACACCCGATGAAAATCCCTCTGAGATTTCATCACAGACACAGGATGCAGCTGTAAAGGATGAAGCAGATTCACAAGCAGACGCCCTGAATGTGGGTGAAGGAAAAACAAGCTTCACATTTACCGTAACACATCTTGACGGCACACAGAAGGTCTACAATGTCAGCACAGACAAAACAACTGTCGGCGAAGCTCTGCTTGACAACAACATCATTACAGGTGATGAGGGGCCTTACGGTCTTTATGTAAAGACTGTTGACGGTGAAACACTTGACTATGCCACAGACGGCAAGTACTGGGCATTCTATGTTGACGGTGCTTACGGCTCAACAGGTGTTGATCAGACTGAAATCGCAGCAGGCAGCTCATACGAATTCAGAGCTGAATAATGAAGCTTAAGGTAAAAGACATTGCCGTTTTCGGTATGCTCGGAGCGCTGATGTATGCGTCAAAGGTTCTGATGGATGTACTGCCAAATATTCATCTTATCGATACATTTATTGTTTCAATGACTGTCGTATACAGAAAAAAAGCTCTTTATCCGTTATATATTTTTGTTTTTCTCACGGGACTTATGAACGGATTCGCAACATGGTGGATTCCCTATCTATACATATGGGCTGTTCTGTGGGGAATGACAATGCTCATACCGAAAAAACTTCCCGACAAAACAAAACCCGTTATATATATGACGGTTTGTGCACTGCACGGATTTTTATACGGCACTCTTTATGCTCCTGCTCAGGCTCTGCTTTTCGGACTTGATTTCAAAGGAATGATCTCGTGGATTATTGCAGGAATCCCCTTTGACATCACGCACGGAATCAGCAATTTCATATGCGGGCTTCTGATTTGTCCGTTCATTACAATTCTGAGCAAAGCTGAAAAATTTGCAAAATAAAACAAGGAGTTGTCTCTTTCTCTGAGGCAGCTCCGATTTATTTTTACTATTGAAATATTATTTTCTGGATTGTATAATGTAAGAAAAACACAAGAGGTTGAAATATGAAAATCCGTCACGCATGGTGTACCGACAACGGCGGTGTACCGCTCATAAACGATGAAATAAAAAGATATATTGCTGTGCGTCCCTCAGAAAGACAGCTTGCATTCAACGAAATGAAATACTACAATTTCATTCATTTCGGTATTAACACATTCACAGGCAGAGAATGGGGAGACGGAACAGAAAACCCGAAAGTCTTCAATCCCCGTCAGCTAGACACCGACCAATGGTGCAGAATTCTAAAAAATACCGGCTCTAAAGGTATCATATTCACTGCAAAGCATCACGACGGTTTCTGCCTTTTTGACACGGCACATACAGACCACAGTGTAATGAACAGTCCTTACGGCAAGGATATCGTGAAAGAGCTTGCCAAAAGCTGCAAAAAACACGGTATGAAGCTCGGACTTTATCTTTCGCCCTGGGACAGACACGAAAAAACCTACGGTTCAGATGAATATAATGACTATTTTGTCAATCAGCTCACAGAGCTTTGCACAAATTACGGGGAAATATTCTGTTTCTGGTTTGACGGTGCCTGCGGTGAAGGCCCTAACGGCAAAAAGCAATGCTACGACTGGAACAGATATTACAAAGCAATCAGAGATCTTCAGCCTCAGGCGATTATCGCCAACTGTGGGCCTGATGTGAGATGGATAGGCAATGAAGCCGGAAAAACACGCAAGGCTGAATGGAGTGTCATCCCCTGGACTCAGGAAACACTTGACGATGTTGCAAAGAACTCACAGCAGACAGACGGTGCGGCAATAACGAATTTTGACAGAATGGATGAGGACCTGGGCAGCCGTGAAAAGCTCAGCAATATGGCAGACCTTGTGTGGTGTCCTGCTGAGGCAGATGTTTCAATCAATTACGGCTGGTTCTGGCAAAGTGAAGAATTCTATGCAGAAAGAAAACAGTCCGTAAGCAGAACTGCAAAAGAGCTTGCTGACATATATCTAAAAACAGTCGGCGGTAACGCCTCTCTTCTTCTTAATGTTCCACCCGATAAAAACGGGCTTATAAATCCACGTGAGATAAAAACGCTCAAGGAATTCACAAAAATCATTGATGAAGTATTTAAAGAGAATATGCCCTATGATTTGTCACTTGTTTATACAGACGGCGAGGAATGTGTGCCCGGTACAGACAGCTTTATGATGCAGGCAAATGAAGCCGGAATCAGGCTCAGACCGAACGGAAAATTCAGAACTCTTGTGATTGAAGAAGATATAAAATATTCTCAGAGAGTTGAGTCATTTTCCGTTTTTGCAGACGGGAAGCATATCAAGGACGGCACCTGTATCGGCGCTTGCAGAATTCTCAATTTTCACAAAGGTATAGATGCTGATGAAGTCGATATTGTAATCACTCAATCCCGTTCAAACCCGATAATAAAAAGTATACGGCTCTATAAATAAAAATCAAGCAGTCATCAGATGATGGCTGCTTGTTCTGTTATTCAGGAAGTTTACAAACATCAACCCATTTAACAAAGTTGGTTGAATACTTTTCAAGCTCGGGGATTGTCAGTTCAATTGCACTGTTTGAGCTGCCGCAAGCCGGAAAAACCGTCTCAAATCTTCTGAGTGAATCATCAAGATAAACTTCAACATTTTCGTTGACAGCAAAGGGACATACACCACCGACAGCGTGCCCTATAAGAGTCTCTGCCTCATCGTATGACAGCATTTTTGCCTTTGCGTGAAATTCACCCTTATACTTCGGATTGTCGATTTTAGCATCACCTGCAGCAACGACAAGAACGACCTTTCCGTCAACGTGAAAAGACAGAGTTTTTGCAATTCTCTTACCCTCACAGCCGAGAGCCTGAGCAGCAAGCTCAACTGTTGCACTTGATACATCAAACTCAAGTATTTTGTCGTCAATTCCGAGACCTCTGAAATAGTCTCTTACTCTTTCAATAGACATTCATATTCTCCTATTCTTCGGGCATAAACCAATATGTATTCATCCCGTGCATATATACCTTTCCGCCTTTGGGAACCTGTGTCAGACAATTGAAAACATTGTAATAATCCCCTGCTCCCGCACCAATTGAAAAAGCACCGAGTGTGCCCAGAAATGTCATTGACGGAAAAATGAGAAAAATAGCAAACGGAATAAAGCCAAAAACAAGATTCGGAAGCAGTGACATAAAAACAAATCTTGCTTTACTCATATTTTCGAGACCTGTGACAAACATCATTCCCTGTTTAAGATTCGTGTACATATAAACAGTCTCTCTGAAGCAGACTGCATGAAGTAATTCGTGCGGGAATAATGTCACCATTGCCGCAATAAAGCCGAAAAAGTTCAGCGCAAAAATACTGCCTCTTATAATCAGCACCGCAAAACAGATAACCGAAATCACAAGAGCAAGAATATTTGCAAATACTGCAAGCTTTTTCATTGAATCAAATTCTTTGAATTTAGGGTGACGGGAATAAAACGAATCCGTTTTTTACAGGCTGATTTCCGTCAATACTTCGTTAAAATACTCGCAAATCCGTCAAGGATTTGCTGCGTTTTTGCCTTGTCTTGCCAAAAATCCGCACTGTAAAAAATCTTCGACCTTAAAACGAGAGATTTTTATTGGATTTTTGGTATTGAGGATGAAGGAAGGCTATCGCCTTTCAAATCCGAAATGCCGAAAAGACTTAAAAATAGCCGTTTTTAGGCTGGTTCGGATTATTTCCGTCACCCTAACCGCACCTTTTTCATGTTCTTTTACGGGAAGTGAGCTTTCATTTCCGTCAAAGCTGCCTTTAAATATCAGTTTCATACTCACTCAACATCCTCAGGAATACCACCTGTAAACTGACTGTTATAAAGATTTGCATAGAAACCGTCATCAGCAAGAAGCTGCTTGTGGGTTCCCTGCTCCACAATTCTGCCGTGTCGCATAACAATTATATTATCTGCATTCTTGATCGTAGACAATCTGTGAGCAATTACAAAGCTTGTTCTGCCCTTCATAAGCTCTGCCATAGCGTCCTGAATAAGCAACTCTGTTCGTGTGTCAACAGATGATGTGGCTTCATCAAGAATGAGCACCTTGGGGTCTTTTAACAAGGCTCTTGCAATTGTGATGAGCTGTCTCTGCCCCTGAGAAATGTTTGTACCGTCTTCCGTAAGCTCTGTGTCGTAGCCTTTGGGAAGACTCATTATGTAATCGTGAATATTTGCTGACTTTGCGGCAGACTCAATTTCCTCGTCTGTTGCGCTGTCAACGCCGTACATAATGTTCTCTTTTATCGTGCCCTTGAACAGCCATGTATCCTGAAGCACCATACCGAAGTTTTCTCTGAGAGCATTTCTTGACATTGTCATAATATCCGTACCGTCAAGAAGTATCTGACCTGACTGAATATCATAAAAACGCATAAGAAGATTGACAATTGTTGTTTTACCTGCTCCTGTCGGACCGACTATTGCAACAAGATTGCCCGGTGTGGCAGACAGTGAGAAATCCTCTATAAGAGGTGTATCTTCTTTATATCTGAAAGAAACATTCCTGAATTCAACACAGCCCCTTGAAAGCCCGTCAGGCTCATTTTCGGTATTGTCTGCAGGCTGCTCCTCTTCGTCAAGAAGGTCAAACACTCTTTCTGCAGATGCAAGAGCTGACTGGATACCGTTTATCATCTTGGAAATGTTTGTAATGGGTGAAGAAAACAGTGAAGAATAAGAAAGAAACGCTTCAATCTGACCGAGACCGAGTGTATTTGTTATAATTCTGCCTGTATTGAACCATCTGCCCATATAATAGCAGCCACCGATAATACATACAGAAACATAGTTCACATTTTTGACAAAGGTCAGAATGGGATTGAGAATACCTGCAACCATATTGGCTGCAAAGCTGTTTTTCTTAAGATTATCGTTGATGAGTCTGAATTCATCTATTGACTGTTTTTCGTGGTTAAAAATTCTGACAAGCGTATGACCTGAATACATCTCCTCAACGTGACCGTTCATAGCGCCCATTGAGCTCCAGTACCTTGAAAACCACTTTTTTGATATCTTTGCAAGCTTATAGGCTATGGTGCCGCTGAAGGGAACGAGGAATATTGCCGCAAAAGTCATAAGCAGATTTCCCGTTTTCAACATCATATAAAGAGCACCTATTACCTGAATCACACCTGTGAGAACTGTAAGAAAGCTGTTCTGCAGATTCTGTGAGACATTATCAATATCATTTACAACCTTACTGATTATATCACCCTTGGTATTCTTGTCAAAATAACTCAGGGGAAGGTTTGAGAGCTTCACATTCACCTGCTGTCTTAAATTGAACACAAGCTTCTGCGTAACTCCAGCACCGACAAACTGCTGAACAAAGGTCATAAGCCCGACTATAAAATAAACAAATCCCAGTGACACTATCTGATAAATGATTGATGATGTATCGGTTATTTCGCCAAAAGCAATAGGTGTACCGTTATTTGCAAAATCCTCAATGGCAAACTGAATATTGTCAATAATATCTGCCATATAGTCGGGTGCCACAACATTGGCTATGGTGCTGACAACAGACGCAATACACACAATTGTAACGCCGAACCAATAAGGCTTCAGCAGACTAAAAAACCTCATTGTTGTTCCCTTGGCATTTTTTACATTCTTCTTGTCGTCACTCTGCTGATTATATGAAGAATACTTTCTTTCAAGCTTCTCTACATCTTCAGGAACAACCGTATTCACTGTTTTTCTGCTCATACTGTCGCCTCCTGTTCATCCTCTGAAAGCTGTGAGGCTACAATACTTCTGTAAACTTCACAACCTTCCATAAGCTCCTCATGGGTACCGATGCCTACAGCCTTACCTTCATCCATTACAATAATTCTGTCTGCATTTATTACAGTGCCCACACGCTGAGCAATAACAATTATATTTGCATCAGGCAGATTTTCCTTCAGCGATGCACGCAGTCTTGCATCTGTTGCAAGGTCAAGAGCAGAAAAACTGTCGTCAAAAATATAGATTTCTGCATTTTTTACAATTGCTCTTGCAATGGCAAGTCTCTGTTTCTGACCGCCTGAATAATTTTTGCCTGCCTGAGAAACAAAGCTGTCAATACCTTCAGTCATATTGCTGACAAATGTCTTTGCCTGAGCAATTTCAATTGCACGCCAGATTTCATCGTCAGTGGCATCGGGATTGCCGAAAAGAATGTTATCTCTTACCGTTCCGCTGAACAGATAGCTCTGCTGGGGAACATATGCAATTGATGAATGTAATTCCGCAAATGACAACTCACGCACATCAACACCGTTTACAAGAATCTGCCCCTCAGTGACATCATAAAGTCTGGGGATAAGATTTGCGACCGTGCTTTTACCGCAGCCTGTGACACCGATTATAGCCGTCATTTCTCCGGGACGGGAAATAAAACTGATATCACTGATTGCATCGGTATCTGTTTTCTTTTTATCATCAGAGCTGTCATCATTTTCTTTCTTTTTCGCATCTGCTTTCTTCTGCAGAAGCTTTGCAAGACCTTTTTTCTTACTCTCCTCTTCCACAGGTTTATATCTGAATGATACATTTCTGAATTCAACAATGCCTTTATTCTCAGGCAACGGTGAAACAGGATTTTCGGGCTCATTTATCTCAGGCACCGAATCAAGAATTTCGTTTATACGCTTTGCAGAAACTGAGGCTCTCGGGAATGACACTATTATAGCAACTACAGATGTGAGAGCACCGATAATAAGAGTGAAATATGTAATAAACATATACATATTGGGAATGGTCTCAAGAATCTGCTGTTTTGTGAGACTTTCATCCATAACATTCATTACGCTGACATACATAATGTAGCAGATAAGTGAATACAGCGCCACGGTGAGAATCGGGAACAGCGTTGAAAGAATTCTGTTGGCACGAAGGCTCAGCTTTGTGAGCTTTTCATTGCTTTCGTCAAATCTTTCATCTTCATACTCTGATTTATTGAAGGCTCTGATTACTCTTATTCCGCCTATTTTACCTCTGAGGATAAAATTGAGCTTATCAAGAAGCTTCTGTACTTTTGAAAACATAGGTAAAATAATGATAAGCAGAACCGCAACGAGTATAAGCAGAAAAGGAATAACGACAAATATGAGTCTGAGAAGCTCTTTATTTGTCTTATATGCCATATAAAAGCCACCCACAAGCATAATGGGAATGGGCAGAATTGATTTGAGTGTACTGAGGACAACATCGTGCACCTGACGGACATCATTTGTTGTTCTGGTCATCATTGATGAAACGCCTATTCTGTCAACATCGCTCTGTGAAAGATGAGACACCTTTTCAAACACAGTGTTTCTGATTCCGTTGGCATAATTTACAGAGGTTTTTGTTGAAAAATATGTATTGAGCAAGGACATTGTACCGCAGACAACAGTCATCACCAGCATAATTGCACCGTAGTAGATGATGTTGCCCATATCCTTGGCAATAATACCCTTACTGAGTATTTCCTTAGTCAGAACAGGGAGCAGTATTTCAAGTATTGCATAAAGTGCCGAAAAGAATATCGAGAGAACAAGTGTGCCACGATAAGGCTTCAGCATTTTAAAAATTCTTATCATTTTTTCACTTCCGAACAAAAAAATTAAAAGCAATATGCCATAATGTAAATATTATAACATATTGCTCCTGTTTATTCAAGTGTTTAATCAGTCAAGTTCAAATGCACCTGTGTAAAGCTGATAATACTTACCTTTTTCTGCAATAAGCTTATCGTGACTGCCACGCTCTATTATTCTGCCGTTTTCAAGCACCATAATAACATCTGAGTTCTTGACGGTTGAAAGTCTGTGAGCGATAACAAATACCGTTCTGCCGTGCATAAGAGCATCCATTCCACGCTGAACAATTGCTTCAGTTCTTGTATCAATTGAAGATGTTGCTTCATCAAGAATCATTACGGGAGGGTCTGCAACAGCGGCACGGGCAATGGAAATAAGCTGTCTCTGTCCCTGAGAAAGTCCGCTGCCGTCACCTTCAAGTACAGTATTATATCCGTCTGGAAGCATTCTTATAAAGCCGTCTGCATTTGCGAGCTTTGCAGCTGCAATGCATTCTTCATCGGTTGCATCAAGCTTACCGTAACGGATATTATCCATAACCGTACCCGTAAACAGGTTTACATCCTGAAGAACGATACCCATTGAGCGTCGGAGGTCAGCTTTTCTGATTTTATTGATATTTATGCCGTCATAACGGATTTTGCCGTCAGCAATGTCATAAAATCTGTTAATAAGGTTTGTGATTGTGGTTTTACCTGCACCTGTCGCACCGACAAATGCAACCTTCTGACCGGGCTGGGCATAAAGTGAAACATTGTGAAGAACTGTTTTACCCTCGACATAGGAAAAATCAACATCGTCAAGCACGATATCTCCCTTAAGCGGTGTGTAGGTAACTGAGCCGTCACTGTGAGGATGCTTCCACGCCCACTCACCTGTCCGGTCTTCACTTTCGGTTATATTCCCGTTGTTGTCAGTCTTTGCATTGACAAGTGTGACATATCCGTTATCTGCTTCGGATTCCTCATCAAGCAGGCTGAAAATTCTTTCTGCACCTGCCATAGCCATTGCTATTGCATTTATCTGCTGAGAAATGTGCGATATGGGCATTACAAAATTTCTTGACATTGTAAGGAATGATGCTATTGCACCGAGTGTTATCGGCTCATCCTCAAAACCAAACAGAGTAAGATTTGTGACACCCTTAATTGCAAGTATACCGCCGAGAATTGCAAGTGCAACATAAAGAATGTAACCCATATTGTTCATTATGGGACCGACTATATTACCGTAGGTATTCGCAGTTGTCATATTGTAGCACAGCTCTTCGTTGCGTTTGTCGAATTCTTTCTTGTTTTCATCCTCGTGGCAGAAAACCTTGACAACCTTCTGACCGTTTATCATTTCTTCAATATAACTGTTGACAGAAGCGACAGAATGCTGCTGTCTGCCGAAATATGTACCGCTTTTCTTGCCGATAAAGCCGATAATTCTTGTTATCACAAAAAGGAATACAATAACAAAAAGTGTAAGATAAACACTCTGACGCAGCATTGAAAAAAAGATTGAAACAATAGTTACAATGGATGACATAGCCTGCGGAACAGACTGTGAAATCATCTGTCTGAGAGCATCCGTATCATTTGTGTAGAAGCTCATTGTGTCACCGAAGTTGTGTGAGTCAAAATATTTTACGGGAAGAGTCTGCATATGGGCAAACATTCTGTCACGGATTTTCTTGAGAATACCCTGCGAAACATTTGCCATAATTCTGTTATAAAGCAGACCTGCAAGAGCACCGCAGACATACAGACAGCCGATTTTGCAAAGAGCAACAAAAAGGTCTGTGAAGCCGACTGATGAGCCGGGAAGAAGCATCGGTTTTATGTAATCATCAATCAGAGTTTCAAGAAAGAGTGAAGAAGCCACACTTGCAATGGCACTCAGAATGATAAAAAGCATAACAAATATAAGGTGAAACTTGTATTTGCCGAAGTAACCGAAAAGCCGTTTTACGGTATCCTTGTTGATTTTAACATCAGGTTTTGCAACCATTCCGCCACGTCTTCCGGCACCACTCATAGGCGGCATCTGACGAGATTTCTGTTCAGCCATTATCGTCTCCTCCCTTCATCTGCGATTCATATACTTCTCTGTAAATACTGCTTGTTTCAAGCAGCTCATTGTGATTGCCGACAGCTGATATCATACCGTCATCAAGAACAATAATTTTGTCTGCATCCTGCACGGAGGATATTCTCTGTGCGATGATGATTTTTGTGGTTTCGGGGATTTCTTCCCTGAATGCTTTTCTGATTTTTGCATCCGTGGCAGTATCAACGGCACTTGTGGAGTCGTCAAGAATAAGTATTTTAGGCTTTTTAA
>CALEII010000051.1 GCA_937876205.1 uncultured Clostridia bacterium | reverse complement strand
GTCCAGCGCAACAAAGGTCTCGCCAAAGGTTGTGACGCCTATAGCTGATAGGTTATTATGCTTTACACAAGTTTTCTGAATAACACTGCATACAGCCTTCCTGATTTCGTTGGCATCCACCTCATGCTCACCGTTTTTTCTGGAAACATCGTACTCGACATACTCGTTATTAACGAATTTCCCATCTGAATTATATACGGTAAGCTTACAGCCTGTGGTGCCCACATCCAGACCTACGCTGAGCAGCCCTTCAGACACGGCCTGTCACCTCTTCCAGGATCCGCCGCACCATAAAATCCTCCACCTTCATGGGGTTGGACTCGCAGCAGGGGTCTGCCAGCGTAGCAGACACAATGACCGGCGTGTCCCGCCAGACCTGCTCCGGCGCAATTCCTGCCTGGGACAGGCTTCCCGGCAGCTTCAGCTCCTTGCGAAGCCTTACCAGGCCATTTCGCAAATTCCGCACCGCAATGCTGTCTGCGCTGCCCCCAAGACCTGCCTCCCGGGCGATTCTTGCGTAGGGCTCGGGGCAAGTCATGGCATTGCATTCGATAACCGCCGGCAGCAGGATGGCGTTGAGCCTCCCATGGGGCACATGATACATTCCGCCCAAGCTGTGAGCCATGGCGTGGCAAAGTCCCAAGCCGGCCTGGGTAAAGGAGATTCCTGCCATGGTGATCGCATATGGCATTTGTGTGGAAACGGGATTGAGGTGGTTACACTCAGCACCTGCAGAGGACATAATGGTTGTATCGGAAATGGGTGAGCAGTGGTCGCCGCAAACTGCACCTGCAAGACAAGCTGAAATGCCGATAACAAGAATTGTTGAATCTGCAGGGAAAATTGCTGTAACAATGGGGATAAGAATACCGAATGTACCCCATGATGTACCTGTTGCAAATGCAAGACCGCAGGCAACAAGGAAGATGATTGCAGGAAGGAAGTTTGCAAGACCTTCAGCTGCACCGTTCATAAGGTCAGCAACAAAGTACTTAGCACCAAGGAGACCTGTCATATTCTTAAGTGCTGTTGCAAAAGTAAGGATTGTGATAGCAGGAACCATTGCCTTGAATCCTTCGGGAACACATTCCATTGCACCCTTGAATGTGACAACTCTTCTGCATACCATATAAATCATAGTAAGAATAAGAGCAATCAGTGCACCCCAGGGAAGACCTACAGTAGCATCTGTGTTTGAGAAGGCATCAATGAAGTTTGCGCCGTCAAGAATACCACCATTATATACAAGAGCAAATACACAAGTAATGATGAGGAAAACAACAGGGAGAATAAGGTCAATAACCTTGCCTTTGGGATTGCCTTCTTCAGCTTCAACAGTATTGTCAACTCTGTCTCCTGTAGTATAAAGGTCATTATTGAGCATAGCATTCATTTCATGAAGCTTCATCGGGCCGTAATCAACCTTAAGGAATACAATAGCGAGAATGAATACGAATGTGAGAAGTGAGTAGTAGTTGTAGGGGATAGCCTTGATAAAGAGTGCAAGACCCTGTCCGTCTTCAGCATAAGAAGCAACTGCAGCTGCCCATGAAGAAATGGGAGCAATCATACATACAGGTGCTGCTGTAGCATCAATAAGGTATGAGAATTTTGCTCTTGAAACATTATGAGAGTCAGTAACAGGTCTCATAACAGAGCCGACAGTAAGGCAGTTGAAATAGTCATCAATAAAGATAAGTACACCCAGAGCGAATGTTGCAAGCATTGCACCGGCTCTTGACTTGATATGCTTTACAGCCCAGTTACCGAAAGCTCTTGAACCACCTGATTTGTTGATAAGAGCAACCATAATACCAAGAAGCACAAGGAATATAAAGATACCTGCACTGTCTGAAACAGCAGCAATAAGACCGTCATTTATAATGTAGTCCATTGAGCCTGTGAGGCTGAAGCCTTCTTTAAAGATGTTAGCTGAGAGAAGACCACCGACTGCAATACCGACAAAGAGTGATGAGTATACTTCTTTTGTGATAAGAGCAAGTCCGATAGCAATAATGGGAGGAATAAGTGCCCAGAATGATGCGAAGTAGCTGCTGTCAGCAGTTTCTTTTACATTGATGATGCCTGTACCTTCACAAGATTCACAGACTGCATCATGTTCGCAGGTGAAACCTGTTCCGTCACAGTCTTCACAGCTTTCTTCATAAACATTAAGAGCGGATTCTGATGATTCTGTTGTTCCTGTTGTTAACGCATCTTCTGAAACAGGTTCAGCAGATGCGGCAGCTGAGATGATCATAAAGCTGCAGAAAACAAGAGAAAGAATCATACACAGGAGTTTTTTGCGTGTTTTCATTTAAATCTTCCTTTCAGATTTTTACATAAAAATAGATCACGGTGAAATACACCATGATCGTCAAGAATAATCACGATAGCACTCCACAAATGTGACAGTTTACGGCATATTATACCGTACCCCGGAAAATAACGCTCCGATAAGAGTTATTCACCTCGGCAATAATTCCTTTTGTTCGTTTTACTATCGGGAAATGAACGAATTACTTATAATTATCGCACCTCTATCTCAGTTAATAAAAATATATCATATATATTGTATAAAGTCAATAATAATTTTGTCGTAAAGATAAATTAAATGTAATAAATTGTGTTTATAATTCCAATATGTAAAAATAAATACAATATAATGAATTATAATGAAAAAGATAGGAATGAGTTTTATGACAAATGATTTTTCACTTTCTGCATCAGAATTTATTGAAATTCTTAATGAACGAATGAGTACAGGTTCTGACACAATTCTTACTGTTACGGGCAACAGTATGGTTCCGTTTCTTGTTCATAAGAGAGACCGTGTTGTACTCAGAAAGTTTTTACGTAATGCAAAAAAAGGCGATATATTATTTTATAAACGCAATGACAATAAGTGTGTTCTTCACAGAGTAATAAAAACTGATAAAGACGGAATATATTTCATTGGTGATGCTCAGGATTATGTTGAGGGGCCTGTCCCGTATGAAAATATACTTGCCGAGTGCAGGGAAGTAATAAGAAAAGGTAAAACAGTTAATGAAAGAAGCTGCATATGGTGGTTTTTTAAATATATCTGGCTCAATATTGTTCCTGTCAGACTATCAATTATCCGTTTTATTTCTGAATATAAAAAATAATCAATGATAATTAAAGGTTAATTATGTAAATTATCATTGAATAAAATAAAGGAGACATTTTTATGGCAAACAGATTTGTACTTAATGAAACAAGTTATCACGGCAAAGGCGCAATTGCTGCAGTAGCTGATGAAATCAAGGCAAGAGCATTTTCAAAGGCATTTGTATGCTCAGACCCTGATCTTATCAAGTTTGGTGTTACTAAGAAAGTAACAGATATTCTCGACAATGCAGAAATCGCTTATGAAGTGTTTTCAGAAATCAAAGCAAACCCCACAGTTGAAAATGTTCAGGCAGGTGTTGCTGCATTCAAGGCATCAGGTGCTGACTGTATCGTTGCAATCGGCGGCGGTTCATCAATGGACACAGCAAAGGCAATCGGTATCATTATCACAAATCCCGAATTTGCGGATGTTGTTTCTCTTGAAGGTGTAGCACCTACAAAGAACAAGTGCGTACCTATTATTGCAGTTCCTACAACAGCAGGTACAGCTGCTGAAGTTACAATCAACTATGTTATCACTGATGTTGCAAACAACCGTAAGATGGTTTGTGTTGACGTTCACGATATTCCCGTTGTTGCAGTAGTTGACCCTGATATGATGGCTTCAATGCCTAAAGGTCTCACTGCTGCTACAGGTATGGATGCGCTCACTCATGCTATCGAAGGTTATATCACAAAGGGTGCTTGGGAAATGAGTGATATGTTCCACATCAAGGCTATTGAAATTATTGCAAAGAGCCTGCATGGTGCAGTTGATAATACAGACGAGGGCAGAGAAGGTATGGCTCTGGGTCAGTATGTTGCAGGTATGGGCTTCTCAAATGTCGGTCTCGGTATTGTTCATTCAATGGCTCATCCTCTCGGTGCTCTTTATGACACACCCCACGGTGTTGCAAATGCAATTATTCTTCCCACAGTTATGGAATACAATGCTCCCGAAACAGGCGAAAAGTACAGAGATATCGCAAAGGCTATGGGGGTTGACGGTGTAGATGCAATGTCACTTGAAGATGCAAGAAAAGCTGCTATTGATGCTGTCAAGAAACTCAGTGCTGATGTAGGCATTCCTGCTGACCTTAAGGATATCGTCAAGGCAGAAGATGTTGATTTCCTTTCACAGTCAGCATTTGACGATGCTTGCCGTCCCGGTAACCCCAGAGAAACATCAGTTGAAGAAATCAAAGCACTTTATCTTTCACTTATGTAATCAGAAATAATATTCCGCTGTCCATCTGGACGGCGGAAATTTTTTATATTTAGATATAAAAAGGCGACAGAAATCCTGCCGCCTTAAAAAATTACAGATTGTAATACTTCTCAAATTCAACAGGATGAGGAATCTTTGAGATTTCACTGCATTCTGCACGTTTTCTCTTGATGAAGTTTTTGATAAGCTCTTCGGGGAATACGCCACCTTCTGTGAGGTAGTCATAATCTGCCTCAAGGCAATCAAGAGCAGCCTCAAGAGAGGTAGGAAGACCTTTGAGCTTTGCTTTTTCTTCTTCGGGGAGATTGTAAAGGTTCATATCATAGGGACCCCAACCGTTTTCGTGAGGATCAATCTGATTCTTGATACCGTCAAGACCTGCCATAAGAAGAGCAGCATAGCAGAAATAGGGGTTACAAGTAGCATCAGGATTGCGGATTTCAAAACGGCGTTCTGAGGGCTGCTTTGCATAAGCAGGAATTCTGATAACTGCACTGCGGTTACTTGTCGCATAGCCGACTGTAACAGGTGCTTCAAATCCGGGAACAAGTCTCTTGAATGAGTTTGTGCTGGGATTTGTGATAGCACAGAGGGAGCCGATGTGCTTAAGAAGACCGCCGATGAAGTAATGTGCGGTCTTGCTCAGATGTGAGTAACCGTTATCATCAGAGAATACAGGTTCTCCGTCTTTGAGAAGAAGCATATGCACGTGCATACCACTGCCTGCTTCACCGTAAACGGGCTTGGGCATAAGTGTTGCACTCTTGCCGTACTTAGCAGCTGTGTTGTGAATAATATACTTGATCATCATTGTAGCATCAGCCATTTTTGACATTTCACCGAGCATAGGTTCAATTTCAAACTGACCTGAAGCAGCAACCTCGGGGTGATGGTATTTTACAGGAATACCTGCATCTTCAATAAGCATACACATTTCGCTTCTGCATTCGTAAGAAGTATCAAAGGGCTTTGCAATGTGATAAGCTTTCTGAAGAGGAACAATGTGTCCGAGTCCCTGAGTTGCACTGTTCCAGTATGACTGCTTTGCGTCAACACTCATTGCCACAGAATTGGGTTTTACTTCCCAACCGACCTGGTCAAAAAGATAAAACTCAAATTCGGGAAGAATCATCATTGTGTCTGCAATGCCTAAATCTCTCATATATTTTTCAGCCGCAAGAACGATATTTCTGGGGTACTGAGCAAGAGGACGGTTTTCGGGGGAGTCGATAATCATTGCATTACCGCTCATTGAAAGTGTAGGTATTTCACAGAACGGGTCAATCATAGCTGTGTCAGGGTCAGGAATAAAGACCATATCACTCTTTTCTACAACAGCATATCCATAGTTTGAAGCGTCAAAACCGACACCGTCACGCATAATTTCAGGTGTAAAATTCTGTGCAGGAATTGTAACATGGCGATACTGACCGTTGATATCGACCATTTTGAAGTCAACCATTTTTATGTCATTTTCTTTTATGAGGTCCATAATCTGCTGAACAGTTTTACTCATTTAATACATCTCCGTTTCCGTGTAAATATTCATTAACAAAATATTATCATAAATTATGCAATTTTTCAATGATTTTTTGTTATTACTTTATCAATTTCTGAAATAAGGCAATCTAATTTTTCTTCAAATGAAGAGTAGTTTTTGATTATGATCAGATTATTATGATTTTTCCAGGCTTCAAGTGTTCTATCAGAGATTTTGCTTGCTTCAGCTGCAGATTCACTTCTTGCTGAATTATTTGATACAGTGTAATACTCAGGAAAATCTTTTGCTGACGATTCAAGAAAAATCACTGCATCATATGATTTCAGAACAGATTCTTCGCTGAGTCCGTATTCATCAAGAATTTTATTGAATTCATCATTTTCAATATATGCTTTGCCGTCAAGTGCACCTCTGTCAAAGATAATGACGGTATCTTCTTTGTATAATGAAGCTGCACGTTCATATATTTTCTCTTTTTGCATATGAAGATGCAGAAGATTCTTCTGAAATTCAAACTGACCTGTTTTTGCAGGTGATAAGCCGGCATTTATCAGCTCTGTTGCTGTTTCAGGAACTATAATAACCGAAATCTCTTTTTCTGTAAGGTGATTTTTTATATGTTGCATTGCTGTGGTTTTTCCTGCACACGGTCCACCTGTTATCGCAATTTTTGAAATAATCATAAAGAATCTCCTTGAATAAAATCAGAGCCATAGCAAGGAACTATGACTCTGAATAAATTATTTAGTGCCGAAAAGTCTGTCACCTGCATCACCGAGACCGGGCAGGATATAGCAGTTTTCATTAAGACATCTGTCAAGTGTTGAAACAAATATATCAACATCAGGATGTTCTTCAGCAACCTTCGAAACGCCTTCTGGTGCACCGATTATTGCCATAAACTTAATGTGCTTGCATCCTCTCTTCTTGAGTGAATTGATTGCATCACACGCACTTCCGCCTGTAGCGAGCATAGGGTCAAGTATAAGCACAAGCATATCTTCAATTCCTTCGGGAAGCTTGCAATAATACTCGCAGGGCTCAAATGTTTCTTCATTTCTGTACATACCGATATGACCGACACGAGCTGAAGGGAAGAGAACATGAACACCGTTGACCATACCGAGACCTGCTCTGAGAATGGGTACAACTGCAACTGAGTTGTCTTTTACAACAGTCTGAGTGCATTCTTCAAGAGGAGTTTTCACAATCTTTTCAGTTGTCGGAACACCTTCTTTAAGACATTCAAATGTCATAAGTGTTGTAATTTCTTCAATCAGCTCTCTGAATTCTTTCATACTTGTTTTTTCATCACGAAGAATTGCAATTTTGTGATTGATAAGGGGATGATTGAAGATAGTTACATTGTCATAATTTTTCATTTTTTTGTGCCTCCGAAAAATTATTTGTCACTTTCTTTGCCGTACTTGCTTTTTTCAACCTTAGTAAGGATTGCGTTTGTAACAATACCGATTATAAGAGCAGTTGCAATTGAAGTTATCTGAATTGTCTTTGAAACTGCGCCGTTTTCTGCAAGTGCATAGGGAATCTGTATTGTGAGTCCGCCGATACCTGAAATAAGAATTGAAGCAACTACGAACAGATTCTTATTATCGTCAAGATCGAGATTTTTAAACATCTTAAGACCTGAAACAGCAATAAAACCATAAAGTGTAAGGCAAACACCACCCATTACACATGAGGGAATTGTCTGAAGAATAGCCATAATCGGGCTGATGAATGAAAGGATGATACACATAAATGCAGTTGTTGTGATTGTGGCAACTGAAGCATTTTTTGTGATAGCAACACAGCCAACTGATTCACCGTATGTTGTGTTGGGGCAGATACCGAATATTGTACCGAAGATTGAACCAACGCCGTCACCGAGAAGTGTTCTCTTGAGACCGGGCTCTTGAATAAGGTCTTTACCGATGATTGAAGAAAGGTTCTTGTGGTCAGCGATATGTTCAGCAAAAACAACAAGTGCAACGGGGAGGAAAGCAATAATAACTTCTGCAGCACCGCCTGCATTAAGGAGAGTTGCATTGGGATTAGCAGCAAGAATAGCATCAGAAAGATTTCCGTTCATAAGCTCTTTGACAGCTTCAATAAGAGCAAAGTCAGGGTAGTTAAAGAACGCTGAAATACCTTTGAATGTACCGTCGGCAGCAACAAAATTATCAATAACAGGCTGGAAGTTGATTATCATAAGATAATCAATGCCGGCAGCTTTACCGATAAGTGTAAATATTGCAGCTACAATATAACCTGCAAGGATACCGAGAATAAAGGGAATAAGACGAGCCATCTTAACCTTTTTCTGAGTTGAGCAGATAACTATTGTAAGAAATGCTATAAGACCGCAAAGTAATGCTACAAGATTGTAAGAGCCGTTTATCTGTGATGAGTTTGCTTTTACAATGTCACCCATTGCAGAGCCTGCAAGTGAGAGACCGATAAGTGCAACTGTGGGTCCGATAATAACAGGAGGCATAAGCTTGTTAACCCAATTTGTGCCTGCAAAGTGGATAACAATTGCAATTACAACATAAACAAGACCTGCAATAACAGATCCGAGGATTATACCACAGTAACCGTATGCAAGACCGACAGCAAGTGAATTAAGGAAAGCGAATGAACTGCCGAGGAAAACGGGGCTCTTTTTTCTTGTGAAAAACTGATAGACAAGAGTTCCTATACCTGCACCGAGGATTGCAGCGGGTATCTGAGTAGGGAGCCCGATGATTGTAGGAACAGCTATTGTTGCAGCAAGAATAGCAAGCAGCTGCTGAAATGCAAATACAATCATCTGACCGAATTTCGGTTTGTCGTGAATGTCAAAGATTAGATTTTTTTCCATTACAGAAGTACCTCCTGAATTTGTTACAAAATTTGACGAATTATATCATCTTATTTATTTTATCATACATATAGTCAGAATGCAAACAAAAAATATAAAGCCGTCAGAAAAAATCGACGGCTTTTTTTGTTAAACTGCAACAAATAATTATTCAATTTTCACTTTCAAGTTCTTTTTTACGTTTTTTTGAAACAGCAACTGTAACACTAATGAATATGACTACTGAAATTACGGCTATAACTATATATATTGCTGTTTTGTTTATCTGTTTTCATGCAGTGTTCTGAGTCGGTTGATTATCTAATCAACCTCCTTAGTATGAATTATCATTTAATTTGCTTGAAGTAATCTTGATTATTCACCTTTTATATCATCTGCTTCAAAAGCAAAGAATGTGTCACCTGAAAGTATGAGATTACCTTGCATACCAATTTCAAGTGCAAGATACATTTCTTCAGGCAGATTAAATGTAAGAGTTTCATTGTTTTTACACTCAAAGACAACAACAAAACTGTTAACTGCTTTCGGGACTCTTCTTCCGACAGAATGAGCAGAGCAATATTGATCAATAATCTTGGCCCTAAGCTCGGTTTTCTCAAATTCATCTATGATATCGGTTTTTTCCGAAACAGTTTCAGAGTTCTTCTTTGCTTCTTTATCATTAACAATTGCAAGATAAATTAAAAATCCGAAAACAGAAATAAAAAGCAGACTACATATTATAATAAATATCCAATTACCTGCAGCATCCATAAAATCATCTCCTCAGATTTATTGTATAACAAAGAAAATCCCAAGTCAATCGACTTGGGAAAAATTATGGTTCATAGAACCGAAAAAGATATCGCTAAAACATAAAGGTAAATGAGCCATATATACATAGAAAAAATGTCATTATAAATCCAACTATTATGTTTTTCTTGTATTTGTATCCCTTTGATTTTAATACAAAGCCTAAAATAATTGATGCAGTAGGAATAGGCGTCATCAAAAAGAATACCCACATATTTTCTGTAAAAAGTCCATTTGCTTCAGACATCGCCCCAACCAAAGCAAGCGCTCCTAAAATTGATAACAACGAAACTACGAATAGTAAAATCGATGCAGTCTTCCATTTGTTTGGTATTGGGGTATCTACTGCCTTAGCTGGATTTTTATACATATATGAATAAAATGCGGAGTTTTCTTTCAAATCGCTTTTTCGTATAATGAACGACTGTCCTCCGAATTGTAAGAAAAGCCATTTACCGAACTGCTGAATTTGTTCAATATCTGTAAAGAAGCATTTTGAATCTTGAATTCTTTCGTTTTCACGATATATGTTGACACTTATATAATTGTCAAAAACTTTGTATTCATAAATTGATTTGCAAATTCGTTCTGTGCTGTTTTTATATGCTTTGCTATATGCTTGAAGCCTCTTAATATGCGAAATAGCACCGATTAGAAACATACCGAAAGCAAAACCAATTATGGCATCAGGTGCAGATGATCCGATAAAAAACACAATCATCAAAACACAAATCCCGGTAAAAATGATAGGTCTTTTGTAAACACTTTTTCTTTGTAAACGATATATTTCATTTAATTCTTGCTTTGAAAAAGTAAACCGATATGATTCATTTGGTTGAATTTCTGCATTTTGTTCTTTGTTTTCGGAATTTAATATTTCATCAACTGATATTTTAAATATATCACTCAGTCTCATTAAATTGTCAATTGTCGGAACAGTTTGATTTTTTTCCCATAAACTAATTGTCTGTCGGCTTACAAGCAACTTTTGCCCAAGCTCCTCTTGTGATAAATCGAGGACTTTTCTGTATTTTTGGATTTTTTCACCAACCGTCATAAATTTAGCCTCCTTTTGCTTGATTTGATTATAACAGAAAGTCTTGTAAAAATAAAGAATATATCACTTGATTTTGTCAAGTAGCGCTTGCAAGGTCGATATCTCTTGATTTTTTAGTTCATTTCCTTTCTGAATAATAAAAATGGATATGGTATCTAAAAATATAACTGTTCTATAAAGTAAAAAAAGCACAGAAGTTTAAATCTGTGCTACTAGTCGATTGTTTGGACAGGAATCAGATATCCGACTATCGAACAGTCCACCGGGTAGTTCTTCTAAATTTGCTTCTCTTTTCTCTCGCCGAGTTTTGATGTTGTTTCAAGTAGTTCCAATTTCACATAATAAAGAAAAATTGGAACTCAACCTAAAGTTAAGTTCCAATAATTTTTTGGCAAGTTGTACCGATTTAGATATCGGCGTTGAATTTATTCACATATTGGAATTTGTTATTCCTCAGAGTAATTGATTCTAAACAATTCCTCGATGCAATCAGGTTGTCGACCTTTATTTGTGTGATATATAACACCGTTAATTGTTGTTGTGTCCGTGCCGCTTGTCACAACCGAACCATCCGAGTATTCAATCTTGAAAGTGAACATGTTCACGCCGCACAGTGCATCTTCAACTTTTTTACTAACAGTAAAAGTCCCAAGCCATGCTGTTATTTCTTCAATATGTTCACTCGGTACTTCAATGCCGTCCGGTTGATCAGGCAAACGGTACAGTGTAATGCTTTTTATATTTTGTGTTTCAAAAATTGGTGTTGTGGTATCAATTTTGTTTGATTTGAATCCACATAATCCAAACATGCATGTTGCTCCAATTAAAGCAAAAACAATCCCGATTATGAGAGAAACAATCATTTTTTTGTGTAATCTACTGTATAGATCTTCTGTCCCGTCCATCACGTTATTATAACCAAAGCGATTAAGCGCCCAAAACGACAAGGATAAAGCGCTAACGAAAAAACATATAATACAAAAAATTAATAACACCTGTTTCATAGATTCTCCTAAGCTTTTACTTAAATATTGTTATGGAAATAATATAAAGTAATAAGCTTTTTCATATTTTCACCTGCTTTACAACTTAATTATAACGTATATATATCAAAATTTCAACAATATAGAGTAAAAAATACTCTCCCCTATGTCTTTCGTTTGGTGGGATTTGAAAGGCCCTCCCCAGTCGCATAGTCGTCTGTCTTCGCCTCGATAACAATCTCCAATGTATCTCTCGTTGGAGAGCATATACGATGCGCAACCTCCAAGACACAAACATTTAACATTTATAAAAACAAAAAAAGGGCAGACTTTACGAAAAAAATCGCAAAATCTGCCCTTGATATCTATTGAATTTAGTTCAAGTCCTCCCC
>CALEII010000050.1 GCA_937876205.1 uncultured Clostridia bacterium | reverse complement strand
TTTTACTACCATAAAGGTCTTTTTTGTGCTGTCCGTACAAATTGGAGCAGTTCACACATCTGCGAGGGCAGTTTTCGTTTGTCTGAAAAATTTATATTCTTTCAAAAGAGCCATTTTTGAGTGCATTTTGCCCTTAGTAATACGGGCAGAAATAACAAATTTTCAATAGAAATTTTGTTGACGGGATACTGTTCGTTTTGTAAATTTCTATCGACTGATTTGCCAAATTTTCATTATACGAGCCGAAGAAGAAATGCGTTGTTTCATCAGCTTTTCGCATTCAGCGAACCGACACGAGATGGACTATGCGGTTTCGAATACCTTGATAAAATGACAGTCATAAAAAAATAACACCTCGGAAGAGGTGTTATTTTTATGGTGGAACAATGTCCGAGGTGTTCGAACATTGCTCCATAGCTGATTTTTCGCCGTTGAAGGCTGCTTCAATATCATCAAGCGGAATGTCATCTATAGTGACTGGCTTATTACTTGCATTGATAATCAGTGTCAGATGGTCATCATACAGATAAACCGAATGCACAAAGATATTGATGATTGCTCTGCGTTTTACCGTATCATCACCGGGCATCTCACAGACATAATTAAGAAAGGCTAAAATCTGAGCCTCGCTTAGAATCACTCTCTTGTTCTGCTCAATGGCAAGCTGTTCCTCAAGCTCTTCCTTTTCTGCCTGACGGCGGTTAATTCGCTCTGTAAGTGCTACCGCATCTCCGCCTTTTTCAATGGACAACCACATGTTTTCAATAGCTTCATCAATTTCCTTGATTGAACTTTTAAGATTTTTGATAGAGAGGTTATCAGGATTTCTGTTGCATTCTTCCGATATCCTTTTAGCGATATATTGCATCTTTTCATCCGTCAGCATTTTAAGGCATTCATTAATAACAAGGTCTTCAATCAGTTGTTTCCCGATTGACTTCTTTTCACATTTCTTTTTCCTTGCACTCTTACAGACATAATAGTGATATACAGCTCCTGACTTACCTGTGCCGCAAACACCTATCATCATTTCTTTACAATGACCGCAGAAAAGCTTCGTGGTTAAAATATAGGCATCGTCACCTTTAGTTTTTGCCTGTGCTCGTTTATTCCTGTTCAAAATCTCCTGTACCCGATAGTATAAATCATCTTCAATGATTCTCGGCATACCACCGGGAGTCTCCTTTCCGCTGTAAATATAATAGCCGATATAGCGTTTGTTACTTAAAAGTCTTGTCAGACTTGTGAAGCTGAACTCATTACCTATTGAGGTTTTAATATGCCGTCTGTTAAGGTCTTTGATTATTTCGACCTTTGGTTCACCACGGGCATAGCGTTCATAGATTTCTCTGACAATTGCCGCTTCATCTTCATCAACATAAAAGGTTCGGTCTTTCTTATTAACCTTAAAGCCGAGTCCGGGATTGCTGCCGTTTGACAGGCACTTTTCTGCATTGATTGCAAGACCACGGTTAATCTTTTGTGCCAACTCTACAGAATAATATTCTGCCATGCTTTCAAGTAAGCCCTCTACAAGAATGCCTGAAGCATCTTCGGTGATGTTTTCTTTAGCCGAGAATACCCTTACACCGTTCTTTTTCAGCTTAGCCTTATAAATTGCACTGTCGTATCTGTTACGAGCAAAACGGTCAAGCTGATAAACAAGCACACCCTCAAAGGTGTGTTTTTCACTGTCGGCAATCATTTTCTGAAAGTCTGAACGGTTATCGGAAGTACCGCTTTGCGCTCGATCTATATATTCACCGACTACTGTATAATTATGAGCCGCCGCATATTCATAACAGATTTTTAACTGTCCTTCAATTGATTGCTCCGTCTGTCTCTTACAAGAGAAACGGGCATATATAACTACATTCATTTTAATCCTCCTGAATTTGTTGTTTTAATTTTATTTATATTTATTTTCTTTGTCGAATGTGTGAAGCTCCCCGATACTGTGAAATATCGGGGAGCTGTATATTAAGCATACTCAGGATGCTTTTCTAACCATTTATTAAAATATTCCTTTCCAAAATCACTTTCGTAAAACTTCTTAATTTCGGGAACCATTGCCGAGGCAAAAGAATCAAGCACTTCTTTTGGTAATTCAATTTTGCTGTAATCAACGGGAGTAAAAGAGAACTCTCCACGGATATCGGTATCAAGATAATGAATAATATATTTAATGGTATCAATAAACTTCATTCGCATCACCTTGCATCCCTGTTTCTTTTTCGCTGACGCTGTAAAGCCTTGTTGTAATACTCACAGGCTTTCATAACATAATCTTCAAGCTGTTGTTTGTTGGCATTCGGATAGAATTTCTGCACCTGTTCAAGCGGAAGCTTGAACATAGCCTTCTGATTCGGCTTTTCTGCCATAAGCCTGTCTTCAATGCTTTCTGCAGTAAGTGTGCCTGAATTGAAATCTCTGTGCATATGCCAAGCCTGAGAATATGACGGTGTACAATCAAACTCCTCAATTACTCGAAGCAAATCATACTGCAACTGGTCATCAAGGAACGAAAGCTCAACACCGACCGATAAAGCAATTTTATCTTCATCCATCATCTCAAGCAGTTCGGGAATGAGATACGTCAGACGGATATACCTTCTAACCGTATTTTTACTTTCGTTAATCTGTTTACCTATGATTTCAGCTGTTTCTAACTTCCGCCCAACTTGGGTGGAAGTTAAATCAGTTCTCTGTCCTTGTCTGCTCATTGCATCCATTTTAAGTTTAAGTGCGAATGCCTTTTCAGATGGCAGAATATGCTCTCTGTGCAGATTACTGTCAACGAGCATAATTGCCGCCTCATCACGAGTAACGGCATAAATTAAAGCAGGTACTGTTTCCAGCCCTGCTTTCACTGATGCTCTCAGTCTTCTGTGCCCTGAGATAAGTTCATATTCATCTGTTGTGTTTTCTAAAGGTCTTACGACAATGGGTGATATAACACCTTTCTGCTGAATACTCTCTATGAGATTATTCATTTCATCATTATCTAACACCTTATACGGATGTCCCTCAAAGGGATGAATTTTTTCTACCGGGATGTTTACCGGTGCTTTTAACTTTTTGTTAGCCATATTATCGGCTCCTTTCCTGAATTTTATTTGTATTTGTTTTAGGTTTGA
>CALEII010000049.1 GCA_937876205.1 uncultured Clostridia bacterium | reverse complement strand
TTCCTATTACAAGTATAATATTTGCTATTTTCTTCAAGTTTTCATTTTTCATATGAACCCCTCTTATTTAATGTCTTTTAATAATTCTTCAACAGAAATTTCAAATAATTTGGCTATTGCAAATAAGTTTGATGTACTAGGGTCAGATGTACCGTTTTCCCATTTTGATACAGCTTGTCTACTTACTCCTAAACTTTCTGCAACAAATTCTTGTGTCATTTTGCATCTTACTCGGTGGTCTTTTAAGGTTTCCCCAAGCGATTTCTTAATACCTTCCTTTTCCCTTCGTACATCGGTAGATTTTAAATACTTACGAAGAGCTTTGATTACTAAGACAATCAAATAAATTACTACTCCATAAAATGCTATCCCTATTATCGCCAAGAAAAAAATATTCTGCATTTAAATACCCTTCTTTCATTTATTTTATGTCTATATATTATAAATGAAGGTTGGTTGCTGCTACCAACTATTTGTCAACTTCAGGTTGCTTTTGAGAGTTAATGAGCAAATTCTTTCAATTCATCGCCCGTCATTCTGTAAATTGTCCAGTCATCAAGCGGTTTTGCGCCGACGGAGAGATAGAAATCGATACTCGGTTTGTTCCAGTCAAGGCAGGACCATTCAAGTCTTCCGCAGCCTCTTTCCTCAGCGATTTTTGCAAGCTGTTTCAGCAGTCCCTTGCCAAGCCCCTTGCCTCTGTGCTCAGGCTTTACATAAAGGTCTTCAAGGTATATTCCTGCTCTGCCGAGGAATGTTGAAAAGTTGTGAAAAAACAATGCAAAGCCTGCTTCTGTGCCGTCAACGAGTGCAAAAATTACTTCTGCCTTTTTCTTTTCAAAAATCCATTCTCTGAGAAGAGACTCGTCTGCTACAACCTCATCAAGCATTTTTTCGTAATCGGCAAGTTCTTTTATAAAACGGAGAATTACCGGTACATCCTTTTCTTCGGCAAATCTGAATGTAATCATAGCTGTCACTCCAATAAAAAGGTCAATCTTTATATATCATATTATTTGGAATTTGTCAAATTGAGAAATTGCAATATAAATTTATGTTTGTCTTGTTATTTTGGTTTCTGTATAGTATAATCATACTGAAAGAAGGTGATGTTGTGCAGAAAACCAATTATCAGCTGATACTTGAAAATGAACTGAAAAAAATATCCTTACAGGGCGTGAAACCGTCATTGCTTCTGCATATCTGCTGTGCACCCTGTTCAAGTTATGTGCTTGAATATCTGTCAGAGTATTTTGACATCACTTTGTTTTTCTATAATCCCAATATCACCTGTGAAAATGAATACAATTACCGTATTGACGAAGCAAAACGGCTGATTGCCGAAATGCCTCTCGGGGGCAAAGTTGAGTTCGTATCGGGCAGGTATGATATTCAGGAGTTTTTTGCCGTTGCAAAGGGCTTTGAGAATGAGCCCGAGGGTGGCGAAAGATGCTTCAGATGCTATGAGCTGCGTCTTCGTGAGACGGCTGAAAAGGCTGTGAAAAACGGTTTTGATTACTTCACGACAACACTTTCCATAAGTCCGTATAAAAATGCGGAAAAGCTTAACAGTATCGGGAGTCTTCTGTCAGAGGAGTACGGCGTAAAATATCTCTACTCCGATTTTAAGAAAAAAAACGGCTATAAAAGGTCGATTGAGCTCTCGCAGATATATAATCTCTACCGTCAGGATTACTGCGGCTGTATTTATTCGGAAGCAGAAATGAAAAGGAGAAAAGCCGATGCGGACAACTGAGACAAGAACTTATCCCATAGGTAAGCTTTGCGTTGTTGCAGAGGATGGTTATATCGTTTCAATACATCTTGCTGACGATGACTGTATATGTGATGATGAGCTTGTGCATGATGCCTTGAATCAGCTTGAGGAATATTTCGGCGGTCAGCGCAAGGCTTTCAGCTTTAAAATGAAATATTCTTCCTGTACGGCTTTTCAGGCAGATGTTTGGGATGCATTACAGATGATACCTTACGGAAAAACCGTTACTTACGGGGAGCTTGCAGAACTGTCAGGGCATAAAGGCGCTGCAAGAGCAGCGGGCAATGCCGTGCATAAAAACAATCTGCTTATTGCCGTACCCTGTCACAGAGTTGTTGCTGCTGACGGAATAGGCGGCTTCGCTCACGGTGTTGAAATGAAAAAATTACTTCTTGATTGTGAAACGGAGAATTCTTTATGAGAGTGATGACATTCAATGTTCTTTGTGCGGGAAGTAATGAGCATCAGTGGTGCCGCCGTCAACCCCTTGTCAGAGATGTTATTATGAATTATATGCCCGATTTCTTCGGCATTCAGGAGGCTCATTACGGCTGGATGAGGTATCTTTCATCTCAGCTGAAAAAACAATATTCTTATGTGGGTGTAGGCAAGGATGACGGCAGAAACTGTGGTGAATTTTCCCCCGTTTTCTATCGTAAGGATAAGTTTAAGGTTAATGAAAGTCTCGATTTCTGGCTGTCAGAAACACCGCTGAAACCGAGTCTCGGCTGGGACGGTGCAGAAAACAGAATCTGCAGCGGTGCTTTGTTTGAAAATATTGAAACAGGGGAGTCTGTTGCCGTTTTTAATACACATCTTGACCATATCGGTAAGATTGCACAGAAAAAAGGTGCTGACCTTATACTTGAAAATTTAAAAAAATATGATAATATAAAAACAGTGCTGACGGGGGACTTCAATGTTACTCCCGACTCTGAAATATACAGAATTTTTACACTCAGCGGCTTTGACGATGCCCGTACAGCTGCGACAGAAGCGGACAATATCAATTCATTTCATTATTTCGGGCAGTCATCAAAAATGATTGATTTTGTGTTTGTGAAAAATATAAAAATTGTCAGCAAGGTAATAACTGCAACGGATATGCCCGACGGTAAATGTCCGTCAGACCATTATCCCGTTGTTGCTGATTTTAAATAGGAAAAATTAAAGGAGAGATAAATATGAAAGTTATGTCATTCAATGTTCTTTGCGGCGGCAGAGGACAAAATTGGTGGACAAAAAGAAAGTCCTTCGTCAGGGATGTTATCAGAAAATACGATCCGGATACATTCGGACTTCAGGAGGCTCATTACAGATGGATGAACTATCTTTGCAAGGAGCTTGGAGATATCTATGATTATGTAGGCGTCGGCAGAGACAACGGTAAAAGACAGGGTGAGTTTTCTCCCGTTTTCTATAAAAAGGACAAGTATGAGGTCGTTGAGACAGGCAATTTCTGGCTTTCAGAAACTCCCGAAAAGCCGGGCAAAGGCTGGGATGCTGCATGTATAAGAATCTGTTCATATGCAGTTCTCAAGGATAAGGCAACAGGCGAGAAGATTGCTCATTTCAATACACATCTTGACCATATCGGTGATGTTGCAAGAAGTGAGGGTGCAAAGCTTATTGCAGAAAGAGCTGACGTTTTCAAGGGTGTGCCCACAATTGTAACGGGTGACTTCAATGTGAATCCCGAATCGGGTGCTTACAAGACAATCATTGCACAGGGCTTCACAGACGCAAGAACTCTTGATGAGAATGCAAATGATGTGAAGACATATAACGGCTTTGAGGAAAACACGCCTGAAATGATTGACTTTGTGTTTATCAAAAACGGATTCAAGGTGAAATCCTGCAACACAATTACAGATAAGGTCGGTGACAGATTTATTTCTGACCACTATCCCGTACTTGCTGAGCTTGAGGTGTAAACAATAATTTGTCGAGGTGCCCTCGACAAATTAAATTGGCAATTAGCAAT